>CAJURT010000045.1 GCA_910588875.1 uncultured Lachnospiraceae bacterium | reverse complement strand
GCTGAGGAAGTGGCAAAGCAGATGGGAATGTAACTCCAATTTCATAAGATTAAGCAAGACGCTGGAAACCCGATAGGTTGCCGGCGTTTTGCGTTTTTGGGGTGTTGACAACACCGTCCAGCAAAGCTGTGCAGAAGGACGAAAGTGCAAACTTTTTTGAAAGGGCCAGAGATTTTTATACATGCTTCCGGGAAAAGAAGACAGTTCCGTTTATGTTGATCAAAAAAGGAGTGAAATGAAAATGGACAGATGTGAACCGACATGAAGAGTGGCAAAAAGGGGTGATAGTGAATAATCCCGAATAATCCCGAAAAACCTTGAAAGTACGCGGAAAAACGGATTGATTGATTTTATTTTTGTCATTCTTTATGTCATAAAATTTGTTAGAGTTTATTTGAGTTGTGATGGAGCAAGATTTTGATTTTTATCTATGTTTAAAAGTCTTTAAATCCGCTTAAAATCAAGGGATTTGAGACTTTTTTGTTAAGGAGAAATGGTAATTAAGATGTGGATGAAAATGGAGGATTAAGGAACTAAATGGATAGGTGTTACAATTTGGTTCCTTAATCCAATAAATCCAGTAAAATCAAGGCTTTCAAAGGTGACACTCTCGAATTTTGAAAAAACATGACATCAAGAGTGGCAAAAAAACTTGAGACATTTCATAGAAAATAGCACATTAATCTAATACATTAGATTAATGCATTAAAAAAATAAACGCTTATGAAAATCTACCCTTTTGAATACTAGTAAGTATCACTTTTCCCTGAATTTTAAAATCATATTGCTCATTTAAAGAATATTTAAACGGTTTAAAATCAGGGTTTAAAGACTGTAAAATCAAACAATCGGACTGTGGGTGATATTTTTTGCAGGTAACATCCCCATCTATATAGAAGATACCAATATCACCATATTCAAGAGAGTCACTTTTTTTAACAAAAATATATTCACCGTCTAATATCACTGGTTCCATGCTATCTCCTTTTGCTATCAGTACATAGTCCGCATTAACTGTAGCTGGAATATAGCCTAAAGGTATACTAATGCCCTCAATAGGTTCTCCTGCTGCAACATATCCAAGAATAGCGATTACATCTTGTTTGGTTTGATAATGGCTTGGAGCTTCTCGAACCATAGAATAGTGATCTTCTGGAGTTTTATAAATGGTCTGCATTTCCTCTTTCATCTGCATCGATGTTTTTATTAAACTTATTTCCATGAAATATTTTATTTTTTCTTTATCTAAATCAGATAATTTTTCATATTGCTGTATAAATTCAGGATCGAATGAGTTATCTTCATGGATTCCAGTAGCAAGCCATGATAGGGAAACTTGTAGTAAATTTGCAACAGCTATAACTTTAGAAAATGATGGTTCAGATTGATCCCAACGATATATAGATTTTTCACTGATACCAATTTCTTTAGCTATTTCTGGTATAGAAATCCCTTTTTGATTTGCGGCGGTTTTAATTCTTTCTACCAATGGCATAGGTCACCTCCAGAAAAAGTATTAAATTTAATACTATATACATTGACAAGTATTAAATTTACAACTATAATGTATTATGTATCAATTAGATTTTAGTAAATTATATACCAGTTAAAAGCGTACATCAAGAAGAAAGGAGGAAAAATTGGATGAAAAGGACCCGGGAGCTGACGCCGCTTGGGATGCAGATCAAGATTGAATTGGTGAAGCAGAATATAACATCAAAAGAACTGGCCACGCGGATCGGGGTGACAGGAGCAACCATCACAGAGGTGCTCTGTGGAAAAAACAACAAAAAGGAAACGAAGAGATTAATTATGAAGGAACTGGGGTTGGAGGGACTGGAATAAAGAAGGGAGATGGAAAAGCAAGACCAACATGGCAAAAACAAACAAAATAGTAACGGAGGGAATACAGACTGATTATACCAGTATTATTGTAAGCTATTCTAACGGAATTGACAGCACAGGGGCGCTGTATTGGGCTCTGAAGGAATTTCCAAAAGAAAAGATATTCCTGTTGTATTGCGATACCGGGTTTGAATATCCGGAGAACGTCAAAATGTTCCATAAAACAGCTGCTTTTTTAGGAATCACCCCGGTATTGCTCCAGCATCCCAAAGGATTCCTTAACCTGCTGCTGGAAGAAAGATTGAAATGGCCGGATATGAAAAACCGGTGGTGTACCGCATACTTAAAAACGGGTGTAACGGATCATTGGATCCGGAATCACAGAGATATCCTGGGAACTAAATGCTTGTTCCTATCAGGAGAGCGGCGGGATGAGAGCAAAGGACGCGCAAAATTGCCAGAGATAGAATACCACAGTACAACACTATGGACAAAAAGGAAAGGGGATTTTACCTGTCACTGGTTCCGGCCCTGCCTGGATTACGAAAAGGGAAAAATGTTTGAAATGGGGAGAAAGCTGCATTTAGAACCGCATTTCTGTTATGAATACCTGGAAAGATGTTCTTGTATGGCGTGCATGTTCATGAGTGACCAGCATGCAGTTGAGAACATGCAAAGATATCCAGACCAGATAAGGCCGTTTATTCAGGCAGAGATTAAGCTGGCCCATACATGGAAAAGCAAAAGGAGCCTAAAAGAGTTATGGGATCAATGTCTGGATATAGATGACGTGGAGGAGTGATAAGACGAATCGAGGTAATGATGATGGAGAAAAGCTTAAAAGAGATATTACAGGAAGTATGTGAGGATATTTGCAATAACTATTGCAAATTCAGGGATACAGCAGATGAGGAGCATTTATGCAGCAGGATTAAGGAAGGAGGCAACTGTCCTCTTGACAGATTGACTTAAGATTTGGAGGAAATGGAGACTGTGAAGGCTAAATATATTCGTGAATTAATTCCAATTATGGGAAGTTTACAGATTGTATATTCGGATGGAAGTGTTAAGGGCTACGATATGGTAAAACTTGGGTGTGAATGGTTCCGGATGAGTAATGATGAGTTTCACAAAAAGTATGGATTTAATTTTAACCCTCATGTCTATCCGGGATTGTATGAGCGCTGTAGAGAATTAGTGTATCCCAAGGAAGAATTATTTTGTAACCCGTTTCAATTAAATTAAGAGATAGTTTTAATAGATGCGTAGATGAAATTAAGATTGGAGGGACTGGAATGAAACGGCTGACAACCAGGAATCATGAAGGGGTTGCGGTATATAAGCAATCTTATGCGTGTGATCGATGCGGTGAAACATTTTATAGACTTCCGGATCTGGGTGATGGAAGTCCAACGGATAGCCTTGCAGCCTATGAAGAATTAGAGGAACAGGACAAACTGTTAAAATTACCCTGCAAAATCGGGGATATTGTATATGAAGTTGATTTTATTGATGAACAAATAGAGAAGAAAAGGATATGCAGTATTGAGATCAGCGAATATGGAGTAGATATCTTTGCCAGGGATATCCAACAGGTAGAGATCTGGATAAGGTCAAAGAAGAGTGGAACAGGCGACAAGAACAACTAAACTGAAATTTTCTAAAGGAGAATGGACTATGAAAAATAATGATGCCAGGACGAATGAACTCCTGGCCCAGGTAGTAGAAAGGTTCCGGTTACATTCCAAAAAGGTCCATTCTGATGACCCGTTTGTGGCAGGGATTGCTGCCCAGATCTGTGAAGTGGAGTTGTGGGAGATGTGGGCATTAACACAAAGTTAGAGGGAGAAGGAATGGAGATTGGTGACCAGGTAATTATGAATGGCAATTATTACGTGCCGGAGAAGAACCGTGGGAAGGTGTTTACCGTCAGGAGCCGGCCGTTTACGGTGTGTGGGACTGTGTGCGTGCTGCTTGAGGATTACTGCGGAAGCTATGCAGCCGATGGGTTATCGGTGGTGGTAAGCCGTGGGAAAGTACCAGCCAGAAGAAAGGGACAAAAAGAAACGCCCTCCGCAACAGGCACGTAAACAGAGGGCGTCAGACAAGCGTCTGGGATTATCATACCGTAGATTCCGGAAAAATGCAAGAAATTTTTCTCCGCCCGGTATTAAGCCCGGCAGCCGTCAGAAGGAGCGGAGGGATTACGATACAAAAAAGTAGTAGGGAGGTGATAAGGATTGATGGAAGGGATTGCTAATATTCGATTAACCGTAGAAGAGTATGCCCAGCTACGCGGGTGCTCTGAACGTTATATTTGTAAACAGTGTAATGAGAATAAATTGGAACACGAAGTTGTTGAAAATACCCGTGGCCGAGGTGGCATCTCCTACCGTATCCCCCTATCCAGCCTCCCAGACAAGGAAATCCGACGTTATCTGCGCAAGCTGGACAAGGAGAAGCGCCGACAGGAGGCAGCTTCCTCCCCGGAGCCGGAGAACTCCCCACCGATCCGGCTGGACTATGAACGGCTGTCGGCGGGGGAGCGCCAGGACCTGAACCGGAAAAACAAAATCCTGGATGACTGGATTGCTTACCGTTACGAGGAAAAGAACAGGGGCAAAAGCCTGGCGGAGGCGGATGCCAATTACGTGCGGATCCTCCAATTGCAGTACCCGGACATGCCCATGAGCCTGCGGACGATCCGCCGCTGGGACGAGGCCCGCAGGAAGTCCGGGGAGGCCGCCTTGGTGGACAGCCGGGGCCGGCATGGGAACCACCCCAAAAAGATGAAACAGGAAGTCTATGACCTGTTTGAGTATTACTACCTGGACGAAAGCCGTAAGGCGGCCACGCTCTGTATCCAGTTAGCCAAGCTGGAACTGAAAAAGACTGGGAGGACTGGGCTTTTGCAGGACATTCCCTCCGAGCGGACTTTCCTGCGGTGGGCGGAGGAGATTATCCCGCCGGCCGTGCTGCAGTACTACCGCTACGGGGAGAAGGCCTGCCGGGACAAATGCCTGCCGTACATACACCGGAGCTACGAGGATCTGTACAGCAATGATATCTGGGTATCGGATAACCACACCTTTGACCTGTTTGTCTTAGAAGACGGCAAGCCGCTGCGGGTGTACTTAACCGGCTTTTTAGACGTCCGGAGCCGCAAGATGGTTGGCTGGCACGTAACATTAAACCCCTCTGCGGACGCCACCATGTACGCCCTTCGGCGGGGGATCGAGCACTACGGGATCCCGAAACGGATCTTATCCGATAACGGCCGTGAGTTTTTAACCTTCGACCTGGGAGGCCGCGGGTTCCGGAAAAAGGCAAAAAACACGGAGTTGGACCCGGAGACCATCATGTCCCGGCTGGGGATTGACTTCCACACCGCCCTGGTACGGAATGCCCGGGCCAAGATCATTGAACGGACCTTCCTGACCGTGAAGGAGGAGTTTTCAAAACTCTTTGACCACTACACCGGGGGCAATACCCAGGAGCGGCCGGAACGCTTAAAAAAGCTGATGAAGGAGACCGGAAAGATGGCAGTCCTGGAGGATTTCTCCGGGTTCGTGGACACCTGGATTGCCGGGTACTACAACAAACGGCCCAGCAGCGCGGAGGGGCTGCGGGGGATGACGCCGGATGCGGCATTTGCCCGGTATCTGGTGGAGCAGAGGAAGGCGCCGGAGGAAGAGTTAAACCTGATGTTACTGCGGAGCACACGCCTGCAGAAGGTAAGGCGGGACGGGGTAAAGCTGCGGTTTTATGAAAAGGATCTCTGGTTTGTGTCCGACAGCCTGGTTTATGACCATCTGGGCGAGGAGGTATTTGTCCGCTATAACCCGGATGACCTTTCCCGGGTCCGGATTTACGACCGGGAGGAGCGCTTCCTGATGGAGGCTCCGCAGGATACGCAGATCGGCTACTTTGCCTCCAAGGAGGAGGTGGCGGCCAAGATGCAGGAGAAGCGGCGCCTGGAAAGCGTGGTGAAGTCCTACAAAAAGCAGAAGGGCATCCAGGCTACGGATGCGCTGGAACTGGTGATGGGGCTGGCGGAGCAGAACCTGCGGGATAACCGGGAGGAACTGGACCCGGATATTATCCGGATCATCCGATCCCCGGAGTTTGGGGAAAACATGCAGGCCATCCAGCAGGCCGTAGGCGGGGACACCATCGACTGGTCCATTGCCAACCAGCGGCTCCGGGCCTTTCAGAGCCAGCAGGACGGAGATTAAACTGCTTCCGACCGGATCCACAGCCGGACGGGGGATTCGGATGGCAAGCCATCCCAAGGATGATTAAAGGAAGAGGAGGACAAGCGCATGAATGAACAACAGGCACGGGAAGCAGTTGTGGGATACCGCGACCATTCCGGAAAGTCCCAGAGTGAGATCGCCAAAGAACTGGGGATCAGTTCCGGGCAGCTGTCCGCATTTATCAGCGGGACCTATAAAGCGCCTCACACGGTAATCCCGAAGATTGAGGCGCTGCTGCAGAAAAACGAGAGTAAAAAGCAGGCTCCGAAGGCCCCGCCGTTTGCGGAGACAACGGTGAGCAGGCAGGTGATGGATGCCATTGAATACTGCCACCTGCAGGGGAAAATCGGGGTGATCTACGGGGATGCCGGGATTGGAAAGACCATGGGGATCCGTAAGTACTGTGAAAACAACCCCATGGCAGTCCTGATCACCGTATCCCCGGCTTTTGCCACCATGAGCGGGGTCAATGACCTTTTGTCGGAACAGATCGGCATCCGGGAAAAGAATGCCCGGAGGATTTACCTGGAAATGGTAAACCGGCTGAAAGGTTCCGGGCGGGTGATTATCATTGACGAGGCCCAGCACCTAACGAAAAAGACCCTGGAGCACCTCAGGAGCATCTCCGATGAGACCGGTGTGGGGATCTGCTTTGTGGGCAATGAGGAGGTGTACAGCCGCTTAAAGGGGAGCGGGAAGGCGGACTTTGCCCAGATTTTTTCCCGGATCGCCATCCGCAGGCCGGTGCTGCTGGGAAGTATCAAACGGGTTGACTTAGAGAAAATCTTTTTTGGGGCCGGGCTGGATGAGGAGGCCATAGATTTTTTATACAAGATTGCCAAGACCCGTTACGGGATCCGGGGTGCGGTCAATACCTACGTGGCAGCTGCCGCCCTGTTTGGCAAGGTGGATTCCAGCGCCATTGTCCGGGTGGCCCGGGAAATGAATATCGGATAAGGAGGAAAAGGGGATGAAAGGCTTATTGGTGGATTGGATTTTTATGGCCGGGCTGGCGCTCCTGCTTCTGGTATTGGCTGGCAGCATCCTGTACCTGGCCTGGTGCCTCCTGGCGGATGCAGAGGAATTCTATGACTATTTCTTGAACCGTAACTTGTTCCGGCTGTGGAAGAACCAGAAGGAGCAGGAGGGGAGGGAGCCTTTGGAGGCCCGGGAGCAACGGTGCCTGGCGGAGTTAAGGCAGATCCGGAAGGAGATGGCCCGGAGGGACGGCAGGCGGCCGGCCATGCAGGTGTATACCTTCACCGGGCCAGCCTGGAAGCGGGAACAGATTTTTTAGGGGGATGGCGCCATCCCCGCCGTAATGCAGCCAAGGACGGTCCGAAGCCCGTGAAAATGCAGACGGAGGAAAAAAGACAGGAGGGAGCGCTGATGAAGCATACCAAACGCATCACCAGCCATGGCTCGGTGAGCATCCCGGTGGCGGTCCGCCGGGAGTTGGGGATTCGGGAACGGGATGCCATGGACCTGGAAGTGGACGGGCAGGGGCGGATCCTGCTGCAGCCGCATGTGCCGCGGTGTATCCTCTGCGGCGGGGAAGGGGACACCGTTCAGGTAGCCGGAAAACGGATCTGCCGGGGCTGCAGCCGCAAGGCCCTGGCACTGTGGGAAGGAGGCGGGGACTGATGGGGGATGCCCAGGGATTGAAAGCAAGGCAGGAACTGAAGGACCGGCCGGTGGCTGCCATGAACCTGAAGGAACTGCCGGTGGAGGAACTGGTGGACCTGGCGGCAGCCAAAAAGACCCGGCTGGATTTTGTAAAGGCGGAGTTGGATGTGGTGAACGCGGAGATCCAGAACCGGGCGGTGGCATTCCAGGAGGACCGGCACATCAAGTTTACGGAGTGGGCCGGGAGCGGGAAAGCACTGGCGTCTGTGGCCGTGGCACAGAAATTTGACATCTTAAATTTTTACAAACTCAAGGAACTGTTAGGCGCGGAACTGGTAGCGGAAAAGGTGCGGGTGAAGCCTGCCGAGGTGAAATATGACGTTGACGACGCCTTTAAACGGGCATTAACTGCCGTTATCCTGGATGACTATGAACGGGGGATGACCATCCCGGAGGTCGTGGAAAAATCCGGCTGGTGTGTGGAGGACCCGAAGAAAAAAGCGTCCCTCTTAAAAAAGCTGAAAGGGGATTATAAGAAGGACAAAAAATCCGTCTTAGACGCCCTGAACATGCAGGAGAATGAAATCAACATCGACGAGGAGCTGTACCTGATCTACCAGATCCAGAACTGGAAGCTGATCACGGCATTTTTTGAGGAGGCTACCTTTGAGGAGACGGCGGAATCGATTAAGCGGTGCATCCTGGTGGATGAGACGGTCAAGATCGGCCTACGGGCTGGATGAAGGAGGTGGAAGGATGAACTCGGCATCTGCAGCACAGAAACGGAAAATTTTTGTTCTAGCGAAAGAACAGGGTATGGACCAGGAACTGCTTCACGCCTATGTCTGTGCCTTGGTAAAAAAAGAAAGCCTGTCTAAGCTTACCATCCGGGAAGCCATCCAGGTGATCGATGGGCTGTCCGGAAAGGGGACCCGCTCCCCCTGCCCCCAAAGGGAAGCCATGTCCCAGGCCCAGAAAGGGTATCTTGTGCATCTGGCAAAGCGGCTGGGATGGGTAGATGAAGCGGGGCAGCTGGATGAAGGGCGTTTAAACGGGTTCTGCCGGAGCCAGCAGGGGGTCCTGTACTGGACTGGCCTGACCCGGGCCAAAGCATGCAGGGTAATTGAGGCGATGAAGGCCATGGCGGAAAGGGGGTGAGAAGATGCAGGAAAAGGAGAGACTTTTGTCCGGGGAGATCGAGGGGATCCTGGAACTGATGAAAAAGTGCCGTCAGGAAAGCCAGGAAGCCCAGCAGGCCGTCAGGCAGGAAGACGCCCGCCTGCAGGACTTCCTCCATGCGGTGGAGTTTGCAGAAGGGAAGGAAGAACTTTTTCAGGCGGCGTCCCAGCTGCAGGAAAGCCGGATCCGCAGGAGGAAGGGCAAAGACCGGGTGCTGGAACTGGAGTTTGCCGTCCAGTACTTAAACGAGCCGGCACACCGGAAGGCCCTGAACGGCTTAAGCCAGCTTCTGGGGAACCAGCGGAAGCGAGAGGCTTATTTAAGCGGGGACCGGAAGTATTATAACCGGATCACAGAAGACCCGGAAGAACCAGGAAAGAAGGAGGAATGAACCCATGAGAAAGAAAATTTTATTAATCGCAGGCCACGGCCAGGGAGACCCGGGCGCCTGCAGCACCATGAACGGGGTGCAATACCAGGAGTACCTCTACACCAGGGAACTGGTAAACCTGCTGGCGGGATGCTTTGGCGGGGCGGATGCGGAAATCACCGTCTACGACCAGTCCAAAAACTGCTATAAGCAGAATAAGGCGGGCACCGGCCCCAATTTCAAAGCCTATGATTATATCTTTGAGGTCCATTTCAATGCCAAGGTGCATGGGGACGGGATGATGGACGGGAAATTCACGGGTATCGGGTTTTACCTCCACACCGGGATCCGAGGCGTATCTGTGGAGCAACGGATCTTAAGGAATGTGGTTTCTTTGGGATTTAAACAGTGGGGGGACGGGATTTTTTATACCTCCGGCCTGTTAAACTGTAACGTGGCCTACCGAGCAGGTGTGGACTATGCCTTGCTGGAGACGGCCTTTATCGATGACCTGGATGACATGGCGTGGTACAACGCCCACAAGCAGGAGGTAGCCCGGGCGGTGGCGGACGGAATCATGGACGGGTTTGGGATCCGGAAAGATAAAGGAGCAGGGGACGTCCCCCAGCCACCGGCGGAACCGGGATGGCAGCGGGATGAAACCGGATGGTGGTACTTGGATGCGGATGGGAAATACCCGGCAGACGGCTGGCAGGAAATCGGTGGCCGCTGGTACCTGTTTGACCGGGCTGGGTATATGCTTAAGGGCCTGCAGGTTAAGGACGGGAAGCCCTACTATTTACATGAAGGGCCGGGAGCCGATGAAGGCGCCCTGATGGGGACGGACGGGGACGGGGCATTGACCGTGTTCTGGAACGACAAATAGGAAACAGGGAAAGGAAAGGGGGATGGCATATGGAGCAGGAGGGCATTTCCTTGGAGGACCTGCAGGAGCAGCACCGGAACTATGCGGAGATTATCGGGATTGATAAGCTTCTGGAACTGGCAAAGATGTACGGGGGGACTCAGATCTACATCCCGAAACCGGAGGAACTGCTGAAAAACCGGAAATATAAAGCCATCTCCGAGGAATTTGACGGCACCAACATCAAGCAGCTGGCAAAGAAATACCAGGTGTCGGAATCCACGGTTTACCGGCTGGTGCGGGACCAGATCGTAAAGGCAGCCTCCCGTCAGATCCCCGGGCAGTACAGCCTTTCCGAGTATCTTTAACCCCTTGTCAAGCATCTTTTTTCAGGGTTTTATCGATTGTCAAAAAAATTGTCACAGACAACGTACTTGACAGAACTTTTATGGTAAGATTCCCTTACAGGCAGGAAGACAGCCTGGGAGGGAATCTTTTTAAGTGTAAAAAGGAAGGTGGAAAGGATGATGAAGGAACTGTTGATGGATGTGGCAACCACCACCGCAATGGCGGCATTTACGGTAGGTTTTTGTCTCTTATGCCGGAATGTCCAGGTTGTGGCGGGAAACTGGCTGGACAAGATGCGGGATGAGGCAGAAAATGAAGATAAGGAGATTACGGCTCGGATGTTTGAGACGGCCAGCCAGCTGTTAAGCGGGATTACCTATAACGCAGTGGCAGCGATGGAGCAGACCAAAGCCAGGGAGATCCGGGAACGGGTGAAGGCAGGGCTGGAAGATAAGAGTGCGCTGACCATCCTGGCCAAAGATGTATTGTACGGCGTAAAGGCGCAGCTGACGCCGGATATCACCCATACGCTGGAAATGTATATCACGGATCTGGACGCTTATATCGCGGACCAGATTGAGGCATACCTGATTGGGATCAAGCAGCCTTTGCAGGCACAGCTGGTTGGGATCCCGGCAAGGGAGGCCCTGGCATGCACAGCAGGAAGCCTTACCGCCCTCCCGGAGGGAGAGGAGGGGTAAAAGGATGGTCGGGATGCGCGAGATCGTGGAAATGGCACTGCAGGTCGGCCTGCAGCCGGCACTCCTGATCCTGTTCGTAGCCTATTTTTTAAAACGGGACAAGGACCGGGAGGAATCCCTGGTGGAGGAGAAATGCAAAAATCGAGAGGAGGCAAAAAAGCAGAAGGAGGAGATCAGCCGGGAACTGGAGCATGTGAAATCCCAGTTCCGGGACAAGGAGGCCCTCCTGATGTCCGAAAATGCCAAGCGGGAGGAACTGATCCGGCGGGAATCGGATAAGCGGGAACAGTTATTGAAGGAAGAAGCCGGGAAACGGGAGAATGCTTTGATGTCCCAGTTAAACAGCACCAGCGGTACCATGAAGGAGATCAGCCGCTCCATGGACGGGATCAACCGCTCTATGGATGGGATCAACCGGACGATTGAGGGGATGCTGGGACGGATGGAGCGCCTGGAGGAAAAGATGGCACTGAAAGGATAGGGCATGGGAGCGGAGATGAGCCGGTCGGCACTGGAAATCATTAAGACGAAGCAGCTGCGGGGGAATATCCTGGAGGCCCTGTACCGCTATTACGGAGAGGACGTCAGCCTGTCAGTGTTAAAATCCTCCCTGATGCTGTCCGGGCTCCTGACCGATGCCAGGCTGAAATCCGCAATCTATTACCTGGGCGGGAAGGAAAAGGAATATGTCCACCTGGAACTGAACAAAAACGATTACATGGATTCCCTGATCTGGTTGACGCCGCGGGGCGTGAACCTGGCCGAAGGGGATCTGGAGGATGTGGGGGTGATGATGGATGGCTGATCTCATGAATGCAATGGAAAACCAGGTGATCCGGAACCAGCTTTTGGAACTGCTGCAGCAGGCAGGGCCGGGCGGGGCCAGTGAGAAGGTGATCCGGATGGCCATGAAAAAGGCCGGGAGCCGGGCGGAGCCGGAGCGGATTAAAGAGCAGCTGTTTTACCTGGAAGGAAAGAGGCTCATCCGGAAGGTAGAATGCAAAAACCAGGCGCTGGGGATTGCCATGGATGTTTATCTCCTGACCCCGGACGGGATCGATGTCCTGGAAGGGACCCGGGAGGAGCCGGGGATCGGAGTCGGGGATGGATAAGAACCGGGCGCATGGGAAGATTGACGGCCTTCCGGCAAAGGTCCGGGAGGATGTGGAACAGCAGCTGATGGAGGGGCGGACCTATGAATCGATCTCCGGGGATTTAAAAGAGCAGGGCTATGACATCCATGCGAGCAGTGTGGGGCGATACGGCAGGCGTTATCTGAAAAAGTTTGAATCGGTGCGGGTGGCCCAGCAGTTTGCCCGCCTGCTGGCAGAGGACAATATCGAGCGCCCGCCCACGGAGATCCACGAGGCCAACAACCTGATCCTCAACCAGATCATCATGGAGACGCTGATGGATGAGGAATTGGATGCGGCAGGGCTGGGCAAAGCGGCCAATGCAGTGGCCACCCTGCAGCGGGCGCAGGTCCAGAACGAGAGGCTGAAGACGGAGTCCCGGAAGGAAGCCGGAGCGGTCCATACGGCCATGAACCTGTTAAAAGACAAGGTGTTTTTGGAGATTGCCCAGAGCCATCCGGATGTGGCGCAGGTCCTGATCGAGCTGGCGGAGCAGACGGAGCGGGAAATGGAACGGAATCCCTAAAAGGCGGATACAGGCGGTTTTCCCTGCCTGTGGGGAATGGTGGCACCGGAAGGTTTTAAACGGCGATTTAAGCCAGTTAAACGGGTTTTTAACGGCATAGGGAAGAGGTACACCCAAAGGTGTGCCGTCTGTGTTCATGCCCGGACGGAACCCGACAAAAATGGGAAGCAGGTGAAGGAGATGACCCCCGAATGGAGGGAGGAGGCGAGGAGCCTTTTTTTTGATGGAGGGAAAAGCATTGGGGAGATCGAAAAGGAACTGCAGGTATCCCGCAAATCCCTTTCCGGGTTCCTGCGGGGCTGCCCCGGATACCAAAAGGAACGGGAGAAGCGCAAGCGGGAGCATGCAGACCGCCGGAGGGAGTATAAACGGGAATGGGACCGGCAGCACCGGCCTTTTTCGGCCGGGGCCGTGACCGGGGAGACGCTGCGCCGGGAGCATGACCTGGCCGCCATCGAGCTTTCCCGGGAGAGGTACCATTAGATGGGAGGGCTGGCAGAGTTTGCCCGGGAATACCGGATGCGGGATGCCGGGTTCCAAGGACAGGAGGACTCCCCGGAATCCATCCGGAGGCGGAAGATCGAAGCGGGCCGGAAGGATTTCCGGGCCTACTGTAACCTGCGCAACCCGGAGTTTTTCCGGCCGGAACGGGCCTACCAGGATGACATCTGCCGGACTATGCAGGCCGCTTATGAAAAGCGGTTAATCAATGAAAACACCGGCAGGCCCTATGACATCCTGATTATTAATGAACCGCCCGGTTTCGGGAAATCCTACACGGCCAGCACCTTTATTACCTGGGTATATGGCCAGGATCCGAAGACCCAGGTGATCAGTGTCTCCTATAACCAGACCTTATCCCTCACTTTCAGCAAAACCATCCGGGAGGCCATTAACGATAAGGAGATCGAGGGAGATCCGGATTACTTTACCGTGGGGAGTTTTTTTCCGGGGGTGAAAATCAAGTACGGGGACGGGGCCATGGAGCGGTGGAGCCTGGAAGGCTCCTACATGAACTACCTGGCAACCTCCTTTGACGGTTCCATTACGGGTATGCGGGGCCATATCGGGATCATTGATGACCCGATCAAGAATGATAAAGAGGCGGTCAATGACAACCGGAAGGAGGAAATCTGGAACTTTTACAAGAACACCTTCCAGTCCCGGATGCTGTCCGGGGCCCTGGTGATTGTGATCCAGACCCGGTGGGCAACCGACGACCTGGCAGGCCGCCTCCTGGCGGAGTTCCCGGAGCGGTGCTATGAACTGAAGCTGTCCGCTGTGGATGGGGAGTGCCGGAGTATCTGTGAAGATCTGTATTCCACGGAAGACTTACGGATGAAAAAGGCGACCCTGGATGAGCATATCTGGCTGGCCAACTATGAGCAGGTGCCGGTGGACAAAAAGGGGGCCCTGTACGGGACCTTTAAGACCTATGATGTTATTGATCCGGATAAAGTGGAACGGGTCATTAATTATACGGATACCGCGGACGAGGGGACGGATTATCTGTGCAGCATATCCGCGGATGTGATCGCCGGATACGGCTATGTGAAGGATGTGTACTATACGGATGCAGCCATGGAAGAGACGGAGCCGGAGACAGCCAGGCGCCTGCAGCTTTCCGGGGTGCGGGAGGCGCTGATTGAAAGCAACAACGGCGGCCGCGGGTTTGCGCGGAATGTGATCCGGATCCTGAAAAAGAAGCTGAAATGCTACCGCTGTATGGTAACCTGGTTTACCCAGAGCAAGAACAAACGGACCCGGATCCTGGTCAATGCCACCAACGTGATGGAGCAGGTTATTATGCCGGAAGGCTGGGAAAAGAAATGGCCGGAATTTGCCAAACATGTAAAAAAATACCAGCGGAAGGGGAAGAACGACCACGATGACGCGGAGGACTGCCTGACCGGTGTAGTAGAAATGATTAATGGGGAAGTGAAGGGCAGGAAAAAAGCCCGGCTGGGAAAAAAAGACCGGCTGGGGATGTAGGCAGGGGGAACGATGTACAAATTTGATCTGGAACAGGTGTTAAATGAGCGGTTTTTAACACGTCTGGTAGAAAAGTTCCGGGCCAGGGAAATCCCGGAGTATGACCGGCTGGACCGCTATTACGCTTCGAAAAATGACGGAATCCGGCTCCGGAGCATGAAGCCCGGCAAGCCGAACAATAAGATCCTCCACGGGTTTTCCCGTTATATCGCCAACATGGCCACCAGCTATTTCATGGGCAAGCCCATCCGGTACCAGGTGGAGGATGAGGAATACCATGAGGCTATCCAGGATTATTTAAAAGACACCTACAACTATAATTACGAAATCAGCAAGGCAGCCAGTAAGAAGGGGATCGCCTTTGAACTTTTGTATGTCAATGAGAAAAGCGAGCTCAGGAGCCGGAAGTATGAGGCACAGGAGATCCTGCCGGTCTATTCGCCAAAGGCGGATGAATTTTTGGAATGTGCCATCCATTTATGGGAGACAAGGGATCTGGACGGGAACCTGCTGCTAGACGGGGCGGATGTGTATGACAAAACGGATATCTGGCGCTTTTGCAAGAAGAATAAAGCGGCCCTGTATGAACTTTGTGAAGTCAGCCCCCATTACCTGTCAGATGTGCCGGTGATCGTATACTGGAATAATGAGGAGCAGGCCGGGGACTATGAATGCGTGATCCCGGAGATTGACGCCTATGATAAAGCCCAGTCCAACACGGCCAACGATAAGGATTATTTTACCGATGCCTACCTGATCATCAAGGGCGCCGGCGGGGGATTTACCGATGACGAAGGGAACGAAATCCCCCAGAGTGAGGCAGAACGGAACCTGCGCAACAGCCGGGTGATGTTTTTCGATGATAACGGGGATGCCAAGTTTCTGGTCAAACAGGCGGACGGGAGCCAGGATGAGGCCTACAAGGACCGGATTTTCCGGGATATCTTTTTTATCAGCCAGGTCCCTGCCATGACAGATGAGAGTTTTTCCGGTGATTTGTCCGGGATTGCCATCCGCTACAAGCTGATCGGGCTGGAGCAGCTGGCCATCATGAAGGAAAACAAGTTCCGGCTAGCCGTGCAGAAGAAGATCAAGCTGGTGACGGACTGGATCAACCTGAAGCATTCCACCAATTATGACCCGGCCCTGGTACAGCAGATTTATGAGCGGAATTTTATTGACAATGACACGGAGAAGATCGAAAATGCCGCAAAGGCAGAGGGGATGGTGAGCAAGGAGACCCAGCTGTCCATGCTGCCTTCCAGCGTGGTGCCGGATACCCAAAAGGAACTGGCGCGGATCCAGGAGGAAAAGAGGAAGGAGGAACTGGCGTATGGGGAGCCGGAAGGGGAAGAGGAGATTCCGGAGGATGAGGCATGACGGCGCGGGAGAAGGAAGCCCGGTACTGGGAAAAGCGCCGCCTGGCGGATAAACGGCAGAGTATCAACCGGGCGGAAAAGAATATCAACCGGCAGGTCAGACGGATGTACCAGGCGGCCATAAAGGAAATCCAGGCGGAAATAGAAAATTTATACCAGTCCTTTGCCAATCAGGAAGGAATCACCCTTCTGGAAGCAAAAAAACGGCTGTCAAAAGCGGATTTTAAAGAAATAGATTTTGACAGGATGATCCAGGAGACAGCAAAGGAACGGAAGCAGCTGAAAGCAGAGGGGATTCCGGATGATCTGGCCGCGGCTATAGAGAGAAGGCTCCGGGAGCAGGAGCAGAGTTTAAAGGAATTATCAAGGAAGGGATATCTTACCCATTTGGAACTGATGCAGGCACAGATCGAGCGGACCGCACTGGAGGTAGGCAATGAACAGCAGGTGAACCTGTACCAGCTGCTGGATAAGGAATACCGGGACGGATATTTCCGGGGAATCTTTCATGAACAGCAATGGCTGGGATTTGGGAAGGATTTTGTTTCCCCGGATCCGGCTGCCGTGAAAAAGGCGGTAATGCAGAGTTGGGCAAAAGATCATTTTTCTGACCGGATCTGGGGAGGGGCGAAAAAGCTGAGCCAGGAGCTTAAGAAAAACCTGACTATCGGCCTGATCCGGGGAGAAGGCGTGGAGGAGATGACAAAACGCCTGACCCGACGGATAGAGGTATCGGCCAGCTATGCCAGGCGCCTGGTACGCACGGAAAGCGCCTACATCCACGAGAAAGCGACCCGGGATGCATTTGCGGAGTGCGGGATCACCCGGTACCGGTTTTTGGCAACCTTAGACCGGAGGACCAGCAAAATCTGCCAGGAGATGGATGGAAAGGATTTTGCCTTGGAGGAAGCCCAGGCAGGAAAAAACTATCCACCTATGCATCCGAACTGCAGGAGCACGGTAATCCCATTCCGGCAGGAAGTAACGGAACGGGCGACAAGGACGGCATCCGGGAAGTATTACAAAGTCCCCAGCAACATGACCTACCAGGAATGGTACAATGGGCTGTCGGAGACGGAAAAAGGGAAGATGGCCCTGCAAAACCGGCAGGACCGGAATAAAAAGGTGGACCAGGAACAGCATGGGCATTACAAAAAGGTGCTGGGTGCGGCAGCCGGCACCTTCCGGGATTTTGTGACAAAGAAGTATGAAGACCCGGAGAGGTATGAACGGCTGAAACAGCAGTACCATGAGACAAACTATATTAACCAGTTTAAGCAGCGCTTGGCAGAGGGGAAGGTGAATACCCGGATCCAGAAGGCGAAGCAGCTGGAACATACCCAGGGTACCAAAAGCCTGAGGAACCGGATGAAGCAGGCATTGGAAAGCCAGCGGGATCTTACACTTCCCAGGGAAAAAAAGAAAACCCCACAATCTTATTTGTACCGGCATGTGGATGCCCAGGCCCTTGTGGATCAGTATGCAGGGAAAGGGATGGTTACCTACCATATGAAATCTGGAACCGTTCAGGAGTGGGTTACAGTTGAAAAGCCTGTTGGTAGATGGTATGATATAGGCATTAGGCGGTATCGGGAAAGCTGCCGGATCTGTATTATGTACCATGAAAGAAAGGGAACCCATGTATTCCCGGTAAAGGAGAAGTGATATGTACTGGACCTACGAATTGAATTTGCTTTGTTGTTTGGATAAGCGGGCCCACGTCCGGATGAAAAACGGGGAAGAGTTCGACTGTATCCCGGACAGCCTGGTTTATGATGACGATGACAGTGAGATCATGGCAGTGAGGCAGCTGCCAGGGGAACGGATGCGCCTGCTCCCGGAAGACGAGATTGAGAGTGTCACAGAAATCGAATAAAAGGGAACCATAGTGGCGAAAAGAGATTGCATGAAGATGCAGTCTTTTTTAATTGGAAAAACAAGGAGGAGACAATGGACGAGATGGAAAACACTACCAAGGAAAGCATGGCCGGGGAGGAACAGGCAGAGAATGCAGCCGGGCGGGACAGCAGTGAGGAAGCTGCGGGACAGGAAGCAGGAAAGGCCGGGGAGAACCCGGCAGCAGGAACCCAGGAAAAGGGGGAAGGCCCAGCAGGAGGCTTAACTGGCAGCCAGGAAAAGGAAACATCCCAGGAAGAAAGTCAGGATCCGGAGGGGGAAGCAGGAAGAGAGGATCCCCATACAGCAAAGGCGGCTCAGATAGGGCAGGATCCGGAATCCCGGGAGGAGGAGATCCGGAAGCGGGAGGAAAACCTGGCCAGGCGGGAGTTGGAGCTGGATACCAAGGCAATCTTAAAGGAAAAAGGGATTTCGGAGTCCATGCTCCCCTTCCTGATCCGGGAAGACAAGGAGGAGACCGAGAAATGCATTACAGCCTATAAGGCTGCTGCAGACGCAGAACTGAAGGCGCGGCTGGATGAACGGCTGGTGGGAAAAACGCCGCCTCAGCCAGCCGGGCGGGTAACAAAAGGGGATCAGACAATTTCGGATGTTTTTGCATCCGCACTCAGAGGATAGGAGGAAAAAAAGATGCCAATCAATACGATTGAGACCCGGCAGGTATTCCAGAAGGAATTGGATAAGCAGATGATGGAAGGGCTGACCTCCAGCTTCATGGATACCAATGCCGGGCGGGTGATTTACAACGGGGGATCCGAAATCAAGATCCCCAAAATGTCCCTGACTGGGCTGAAGGACTACAGCCGGGGGGATGGATATCCCAGCGGCAGCATTACCTTAGAGTATGAAACCCGGACGATGAAGATGGACCGGGGGACCTCCTTCCAGATCGGTGCCATGGATGTGGATGAGAGCAACTTTGTTGCAACGGCAGGGAACGTCCTGGGGGAATTCCAGCGAACAAAGGTGATCCCGGAGGTGGATGCCTACCGGTATTCCACAGTGCAGGATCTGGCAAAGGAAAATGCAGTGATTGCCGCGGTTACAGAAGCAAACGTTTATAAGCTGTTGATCAAGGATATCTCTGCAGTGCAGGACATTGTCGGAGAATCCACCCCGTTGGTCTGCTGCATGTCCGGAACGGCAAAGGGATTTTTAAATGCGTCCACGGAATTTAGCAAGAACATTGAAGTAACGGAATTTAAACGGGGGGAGATCACCACGAAGGTCCGTGTCGTGAACGGGGTCCCCATCCTGAGCGTCCCGTCCGACCGGATGTACCATCAATATATCTTTAAGAAGGGGAACTTAGAGAACCTTGCCGAGAGTGGGTTTGAGAAGGCGGAAGGGGCGGAGATGGCGGATTGGATTATCCTGCCAGTAGCGGCGGCAATCGCCGTCTGCAAACAGGATAAGGGCAAGATCATTGACCCGGATACCAACCAAAAGGCGGATGCCTGGTTTATCGGGTACCGGAAGTACCATGATGTTTGGGTAAAGGACAGCCGGATCAAAGCCATCCTGCCCCATTATGGGAAAGAGCCGTCCTGGGGCAGCGTAGACGAAAATCAGGAAGAGGGCAAGGGCGGAGGAACCCCGTAATTGATGGAAATATTAAAAGCGATCAAGCAGCTGGCGGGAATTGTGACCAATGACCAGGACGGTGTGCTGCAGCTGATGATTGCAGATGCATCGGCTGCCGTCCGGGATTACTGCAACCGGAAGGAATGCCCGCCGGAACTTGCTTATGTTGTTCGGGAGATTGTTCTGGACCATTACCGGCTGGAGAACGGGGACAGCATAGCCAGCGTGAAGCGGGGGGATACCCAGATCCAGTACCAGAACACGATCACGAAGGAGCAGTTTACCCCCCGCCAGCGGGATGCCATGTGCCGGTACCGGCTGGTACGGATGATGTGAGGAGGAATTCTTGTGGAACGGGGTTCCACAACGGAAAAATGGAAAGGGGAAGTGGGATGGATACCAGACAACGGATGCAGTACCTGCACCGGAACCTGAAACAGAAGAAGCCCCAGGAGAGGAAACGGAATCCTGGGGGAACCAAGGAGGAAGCAGATGTTAAGAGACCTGGAACGGGAAAAACGGATCTTGGAAAAGATTTATTATGACCGGATGGACGGATACCGGTACCGGCTGGTGAAGGACGCTGACAGTGAGGAAACCCGCCAGGAACGGGTCCAGATCTATGAAAACCGGAGGTGTGCCCTCAGCCTGTCGGGAAATGATGCCCCAGAGGAGGGAACTATCACGGATTCTTCCACAAGTAAGTATACCCTGTTTGCCGACCCGGGGATCCAGCTGCAGGAGAATGATGTGGTGGTAATCAGGACCGCTTCCGGCCCGGTCTATGAGGGCCGGAGCGGGCGGACCTACGTGGTCCTTAACCATGGGGAAACGCCAGTCAAGATAGAAAAATCTGTGTAGGAGATTCCGGATGAAATCTTTTGAGGATTTGGGACAAGCATTTGAGAAAGGGCTGGATGCCTGGCAAAACCGGATTTTTATCCAGGAGGCCAAAAAGATCGGGTTAAATGCAGCCGGACAGGTAAAAGCACTGACACCGGTAGATACCGGGACCCTGCGGCGACGCTGGCATGCACGGGTGGATCCGGAAAGCGGCGCCGTTATCATCTGGGTGGTAAACAATACCCATTACGGCCCGGCGGTCAACTATGGGCACCGGATCGTAATCGGGAACAAGACGGTTGGCAAGACCAGAGGGGTTCATATGCTGGAAAATGGCCTGTACCAATATAAAAGGAAGATGCTCCGAGCAGATATCGATGCCATGCTGGGTCGGCTGCGGAGGGAATTCTAATGGTAACCTTGAATGAAATCAAAAAGAACCTGGCCCGGCTCTTTAGCCAGGCATTTCCGAAGTGCCATATTTTTACAGAAGACATCCGCCAGGTGGAAACAGAAAACGGGAGTGCATTCCCTCTGCTCCACATCCAGCTGGAACTTCAGGGAAGTGAACTGGCAATGGGGGCCGATACGAGGGACAAAACGGTACTCATTGATATCACTTACATGGAGGAATCGAAATCCAGCAACCAGACCCTGTATGATGTCCAGGAGCGGCTGGAACTGGCTATAGGGGGAGGCTTTTTCTGCGGAGACCGGTATCTGCATGTGGAATCGGTCAGTGGAAGCATAGTGGATGACCTGCTGCATGTCATGTTCCCGGTTGCCTTTAATGACGGGATCCCCCAGACGGGAGAAACCATGGATTTATTCGGGGAACTGGAAATCAGGATGTAAAAGGAGGATGAGAGATGAAAATAGGATTGCCGGATCTGGTCATGACGTTTACCCAGAAGGCATCAACCGTGATTGAACGGAGTTCCAGGGGAGTGGTAGTGCTACTGCTCCATGACGCCACCAAGGAGCAGGCAGTGACGTTATATACCAGCCTGCTGGATGTGGATCCGGGAGACTGGACCGGAGAAAATTATAAATATTTAAAATATGCGTTTAAGGGAAAGCCGTCCAAGGTACTGGCCGTCCGGGGGATTGAAAAGGAGGATGGTGGTGCGGTGGATGTATCCGCCTCAAAAAAACTCTTTTCCTGCCTGGAATTTGACTGGTTTGCCTTCCCGGAGTGTACCGCGGCAGACGCCACAGCCCTGGGAAGCTTTTTTGATCAGGAGAAAAAGACGAAATACCGGAAGTGGAAAGCGGTCCTTCCAAATGCGGCGGCAGATTCCGCAGCTGTGGTAAATTTTGCCACGTCCGGAATCTCAATTGTGTGGGATGCGGATTCCGGCGTGGAAGAGGTAACCACAGCCGGGTATACGGCCCGGGTCGCCGGGATCCTGGCTGGGATATCCCTCACCCAGTCCAGTACCTCATACATCCTGGATGAGGTGGTGGATATTGCCCAGCACGAGGATCCGGATGAGGAAATCAATTCCGGTAAGCTGATCTTAGTGTATGACGGGGAGAAATTTAAGATCGGGCGGGGAGTGACCAGCCTGACCACGGTATTCGAGGAGATGCCGGAGGATTTTCGGAAAATTAAAATCCAGGAAGCCGCGGATATCGTGCGGACGGATATCCTTACAACCTTTCGGGAGGATTACCAGGGAAAACGGAATAACACTTATGACAACAAGCAGGCGTTTATTGGCGCGGTGATGACGTATTTAAAGACCCTGGAGGATGTGCTGATTGACAAGGATGAGGGGTATGAGGTCGGTCTGGATACAGCAGCGACAAAGGCATATCTGGAAGGCAGGGGAAAGGATACATCGGAAATGACGGATTTGGAGATTCATAAATTCAATACCGGATCGTATTTTGCCATTGCCGGGAAATGGAAGTTTTTGGATGCCATGGAGGATTTCCACATGGGTGTTAGCATGTAAAGGAGGGAGAGGAAGATGGGAGATGTACCAGGCAACCGGTATTTATCCGGATCGGCGGCAGAAGTCTATTATAACGGGCTCAAGATTTTAGGATGTACGAAAATCAGTATTAAAATCACGGTAAACCGGGAGGAAATCCAGACCGGACCGGATGTGGATACTAAGATTGTAGGATTAAAAGGGGAAGGAACCATTTCCGTGACCCGCTGCTACAGTGCCTTCGAGGAGGTCCGCAGGGAGATTGTTGCGGGCAGGGACCCCAGAGGAACGATTGTCACAAAGCTGGAAGATAAGGATGCCGCTGGCGGGCAGCTGGAGCGGTACCAGATCGGCAACGTGGCCTTAAATGAGTTTCCCCTGGAATATGAAAAGGGTGCTGCGGTAAAAAGCGAGATCCCCTTTGGATTTACCCCTACCGATATGATTAATCTGGATGAAATCAAGCAATAAGGAGAAAAGAGATGGATAGAGAAAAGGTAATCAATTTTCAGGCATTTGCTAAAAAGGCGGCCCAAAAGATTGAAGCAAAAAAGAAGATGAAATGGAAATCTCTCTACATCGGGGATTTGGAAGAGACCATTGAGATCCGTGCCCTTACCGATCAGGAGATCAGTGACTGCTATGAATACAGCGATGATGATTATATTAATGACAAATACACCATGTATTATGCCTCTCCCACCCTGCAGGAACTGGCGAAGTACATGAAACAGGAAGGGATGATCGAGAACCATCTGGAGGTATGCGACAGTATCAGCAAGGTGGACCGGAACAAGATTGTCAGTGAAATCCTGACTTTGTCAGGAGCACTGGGAGAAAGCACGGTAAAGGAACTGGATGAGGTAAAAAAGTAATTAAAAATACCCGCAGGGGCTATCTTTACGGGTATTATCTGGACCGGGGCTACCGGCCGGAGGAACTTGACCGGCTGAGCCGGGAGGAAATGCTGGTTTATCTGGCGCTGGCGCAGCTGAATGAGGAAAAACAGACCGAGATCATGAAACGGGCATTTTTGGAGGCCCTTACTGACTTTTACAGCCATCTAGGGAGGTGAGGGCGTGGCGGCTACCGAGGTATTTGGCGGGATTATCCGGATACAGGATAATGTCTCCGGTGTGTTAAAGCAGGCGGCTGCGGCGTCCAAATCCTTTTCTTCAGAAGTAAAAAAAGCAAAAAGCAGCCTGATAGCCTTAGAGAAGCAAAAGATAAAGCAAAAAGAGATCCGGATCAAAAATTCCCAAGCCTATCAGGCCATCGAAGGGGTAAAAAAGCAGCTGAAGCCATTAAAAGATAAGGTAGTGCAGCTGAAGGCCAGGGAAGAACTGGCCATGGAGAAGATTCGGAAGGTAAAGAGTGCCCTGGCGGCTGTTAAGGAAAACAAGGTAATTAACTTTGTGGCAAAAGGAGCGGCCGGTGTGGCCGAGGCAGCCGGAAAGGTTGCCCTGGTCGGAACTGCAGCCGCCTTTACCGCTGCCGCAGCCGCCAGCGGGGTGGCCGTTACGCAGGCAGTAAACTTCCAGTCGGAAATGGCAAATGTCTCCACATTGCTGGATGGGGATGTCAAGGCAAAGATTACTTCCATGGGGGCCGAAGTAAAAAAGATCTCCGTGGATACCGGGATTTCGGCCCACAACCTTTCTTCCGGATTATATGAGGTGGTATCCGCGTTCGGGGAATCTGCAGATTCCTCCAAACAGCTGGAGATTGCGGCAAAGGCGGCAAAAGCAGGAAACGCGGAGACCGCCGATTCCGTGAAAATGCTGGCAGCTATTACAAAAGGATACGGAGATACATCTGCCGCAGCAGTCCAAAAGGCATCGGATCTGGCATTTGTAACGGTAAAGCTGGGACAGACATCGTTTCCGGAGTTGGCATCCAGCATGGGGCAGGTGGTTCCTCTGGCGGCCACCATGAAGGTGAGCCAGGAGGAACTGTTTGGCGCCATGGCAACCCTGACCGGCGTAACGGGCGGGACAGCCGAGGTGACAACCCAGTTAAAAGCCGTCATGCAGGGATTTATGTCCCCGTCAAAGGAGATGGCGTCCGCCCTGGAAAAGATGGGCTATTCCTCCGGGGCCGCGGCCCTGGAGAGCGAAAGCCTGGGCAGTGTCCTGGGTAAACTCAAGGAATCCGTAAACGGGGATGAAGTGGCGTTTGCCTCCATGTTTTCCAGCGTTGAGGCCAAAAATGCGGTGCTGGCCCTGGCGGGAACCCAGGCAGAGAATTTTGCATCCAAAACGGAAGCCATGAAATCTGCAACCGGGGCGGCCGATGAGGCGTTTAAGCGGCAGACATCCTCTGTAAAGGAGATGGCATCCCGGATTAAAAACCATGGTCTTGTGATGCTGATGTCCATGGGGGAAAAGGCGCTTCCCTATTTGGAATCCGGGCTTAAAAAAGTATCCGAGTATATGCCTCAGTTTGAGCAGGCAGTATCCGGGGCTTTAAGTGCTGTGGAACCGTTTTTTTCCGCAGCAGGATCTGCAGTAGGTGTTTTGTGGGACAGTTGGAAGCCGGCACTGGATAACCTGGGACCATCCGTAGGAAATACCATTGAGAGTGTATCCGGGGCAATCCAGGCAGCATTGCCGGTAGTATCGGGCATTTTCAATTCCCTGGGATCCGTAGCACAGGCAGTCCTTCCCACAATCGGCAGCATTGTGGAAAGCATGTCAGAAAAGGCCTCCCGTGCGTTTGAGGTGGTAGGAAATCATACCGGCACATTCCAGGCGATCACAGAGGCAGCAGGCCCGGCCATCAGCGGAGTGCTGTCGGCAGCCTGGGCCATATGTGGCCCGATGCTGGACCTGGCAATTGAAGGTTTTAACCTGATGGCATCCGTGGTGGGGTATGTATTCCCCTATATCCAGGGCGTGATCTCATCGGTGTGGAGCGTGATAGAGCCAGTGATTTCTGCTATTGGAGCCGGGATTGAGGCTGTGGCCGGAGTGTTTAAACGGGCAGCGGCAGCGATTGGCGGAAGCGCGGCAGATGTGAGCTCCAGTGCGTCCAAGGTAGCGGCATCTTCGGTGACAGGCAAGGCATCCGGAGCAAGCAGTGTGGGATCCAATGCCAATGGCACAAGCTACTGGAGGGGAGGCTATACGACGATTGCCGAGCATGGCCCGGAGGTGGTGGATCTGCCGGCCGGATCGAAAGTGTATTCGAACTCCCAGACCAACAACATCTTAAACCGGTGGCGGGAGTTGAAAGTCGAAATCCAGAATGTTACGGTACGGGAAGAAGCCGATATCCAAAAGATTGCAGAAGCGATTGTAGAGGAACTGGATAAGGTGGACCGGTAAAGGAGCGGCCCCATAAAAGAAGGAGGGGATCCATGGCAAAGACAAGGACAATCCTGATTAAGGAGAATGGACGGAAAAGAATTGAACTGACCGTAAACCCGGCTGAATGTACCATTACCGACCCGGTAGAGCATATCCGGGAAAATGTTGACCAGATGGGGCAGGTCAATATTCCCGGGAAACGGGGGTTAAAAGAGGTTACCATTTCCACGTTCCTCCCGGACCGGGGATCGCCATTTTATGACGGGGAAACAATCAAAAGCGCTTTAAAACTGATCGAGCGTTGGAAAAAGAAAGCAACCAAAGTGAGGATTATCATATCCGACCCAAAAGTCAATTTTAAGGCTATGATTGATTCCGATTCCATGACATTAAAGGAAGGGCAGAAGGATATTTATATCAGCTGGAAATTTACAGAGTATAAATCACTGTCAGTTCCCACGGTGGAATCCATTCAGGGATTAATAAACGTATCGGATCCGGTGCTGCTTCCCCGGACAGAAGAAGCGGCGCCGTCTGTCGGCGGGACGGAAATCGTAAATTCCAAGACAACCCTCTGGGCTCTGGCGGTAAAATACTACGGGGACGGGAACCAATGGACAAAAATCTCAGCAGCAAACGGAAACATAGACCCCAAAAAGCTGCAGGAAGGGATGGTCTTAACAATACCATGAAACTGATTGTGAATGATAAGGATCTGTCTCAGCTGTACCAAAGCGTACAGTGGGCGGGGGATAAGAAGCAGAGGGCAAGGAGCCTTTCTGCTTCTTATCTGTATAAAAAAGGAAGCGGGATCCCGGAAGTCCAGGTGCAGAAGGGGGATACCATTGCCCTGTATGATAGCGGAAATAAACAGCGGTTTGTCGGTGTGGTAACCCGGGTGGAGAGCAGCCTGTCAGGCGTAACCGTCAAAGTAAATGCGGCAGATATTTTATGGTATCTGGGACGAAACAAGGTTGCGAAAGTGTACCAGGGGACTGCAGATGCAATTTTAAAAGGTGTCTGCGGGGATTTTAATATTGCTGTCGGGGGATATCCGGTAGTTCCGGGAGAAAAGACCGTCATCAGCACCGGGGAGAAAACCATCCACCAGGTGATTTCCGAGGCATACGGAAGCGGCTATTATATCTATGCAGACGGGGCTGCTGTATCGGTAGGGACAGAGGGCAGCGAGGTGGCAGCTGTGATATCCGGAGAGGGCAACCTGCTGAATATAAAATACACCAGCAGCATTGAGAACATGGTCAACCGGATCCTGATCCTGGATGATAACGGGAATGTTACCGGCAATGTGCAAAATGATGAAGATCTGGTTTACGGCATCTTACAGGAAACCTATAAAAAGGAAAAAGACAAGGATACGGACCAGGAAGCAAAGGGGAAACTGAAGCGGAGTGAAAATACATGCTCCTTAGAATGTCTGGGGAACTGGGACTGCATATCCGGAAAAGCGGTATATATCCTGGATGCCAGTAATGGGATGCTGGGAAAATATATCATCACGGATGATACCCATACCTTTTCTAACGGGATACATAGGTTGAAAGAAAAACGTAAAAAAAGGCAACACAGTACCAGAGCACCAGTAAA
>CAJURT010000044.1 GCA_910588875.1 uncultured Lachnospiraceae bacterium | reverse complement strand
GTCCCTCCGTCTTATGGCATAGTTCGGATATCTCCGAGGTGTTTTTCAATTCTTTGATCGGAATAATCTGTGGCATGTTTACACCTCCTTTATGGCCATAATCATACCATAATTCCAGGTATAATGCAATAGCTTTTTCTCTTTTTTCATCAAATCGCAAAATATAGTTACCGGTCACAGGGGTGAGGTTCCAAATGGTACGCCTTGGAACAAAAAGACAGCCGCAGGTATCAGCTCTGGAAAAGAGGAAGGAGGCTGCCCCAAAGCAGCCTCCTTCTCTCATCTGTCAATCTTTAAAATACTTCTCCATCACCTCATCCACCGGCATCTCTTTGCCGGTAAACAGCTTAAAGCCCTCGGCTCCCTGCCATACCAGCATTCCGATACCAGGGACCACCTTGCAGCCCGCCTCCTTAGCCTCCCGGATCATCCGCGTCTCACGGGGATTATAAACCACATCCGTCACCACCAGATCTTTGCGGAATGCACTCCTGTCCTCAATCAGGGTGGCATCATCCATCGGTTTCATCCCCACCCGGGTAGCGTTGGTAAAGATATCGCTGTCTGCGATCTCCTGATAAAATTTCTCTTTGTCAGCCAGGTCATAAAGATTCACCACACACCCCGGCACATTGGCACGGATCTTTTCCACCGTGGCCTCCGCATTGGCAAAAAAGGAATCCTTCATCGCAAAAATAGAAAGTTCGCGGACCCCCTCCAGCGCCGCCGTGATCTCAATCGCCGTGGCCGCGCCGCCAGAGCCCACAATCGTCATCTTCCTGCCCGTGATCTCCACACCGTTCTCCCGGCAGTTGCGCACCCAGCCCTGGCCGTCCGTAATATGGCCCACCATCTTGCCGTTCTCGTTGACTACCGTATTGACTGCGCCAATCAGTTCCGCCGCCTTTGACAGTTCGTCACAGCAGGCCGCTGCCGCCGTCTTACAAGGCATCGTCACATTAAAACCCTGCACATTCAATAAGCGCAGCGCGTCAAATGCCTCCTTCGTCTGTTCCTCCTTGATGTCAAATGCCAGGTAGGCTCCATCCACACCCATTCTGTCACAGCTATAATTCTGCATCGCCGGAGAACCGGAATGTCCCACCGGGCTGCCGATCAGGCAAAATAATCTTGTGCGTCCACTGATTTCCATTGTCATATCCTCCTTAATCCTGTCATCGTATCTGTTTCCTTTTGCTCCTATACTCACGATTCCCGCCCCATGCCAAAATCTCGCCGGCCAACAGCCAAAAAGCCCCGATTGGGCCGGATTTTTCTGCGCCTGCCCTTTGGAGGGAGCCAGACGTCAGCCGGACCCCGGCCCAGGTTAGGCCCTGCCGGAATCATACCACACCACCGGGAACCCATGCAAGCTTTTTACGGCAGATCCAACTCATACGCCACCATATAATCCGCAAATGCCTCTACCGCTGAAGTAATGAAATTCTTCTTGCTGTACACCATATAGACAAGCCTGGCATCCTTTGGCACATCCAGAAGTTCCAGTTCCACCAGATTGTCAAACTGCCTCTGGTAAGGTGTTCTTGCCACCAGGCCCACCATGGATTTGCGGGACACCAACCCGCATATGGTGATCTCACTGTCATAGAGATAAGAAGCCTCGATCTGTTTGGGCTTCAGCCACCTCTGCACCACCTGCCCGATAGGAATATCCAGCCGGTAGGTAGTAACCATGTAAGGCTTCAGTTCCTGCAAATACACCCCCTTCTGCCTGGCCAGGGGATGTTCCTTGTTCACCACAACAATTAATTCCTGGGTTGTAATCGGCACAAAGACCAGATCCGGCTCATTCTCCACCTTTGAGCAAAATCCCAGATCATACTGTCCCGACTTCACCCTGGGAATGATATCCAATGTCACCCCCTGATACACGGAAAACTTCGTCATCGGATTATGAAAGGTAGAGTAATTGTTGATAGCGCCTGCCAGATAATCTCCCAGCAATGTGGGAATACAGCCGATATCCACAGTTCCGCCAATCTGCCCGGAATGACGCTTGACAACAGCGATCCCGTGCTCTAACTCCCTTAGCGCCGCCGTCACATGTTCATAAAATTCACTTCCATATTTTGTCAGCCTGGTGGTCCGTCCTTCTTTCTGGAACAATGTCACTCCCAGCTCCTTTTCCAGAGAAGACATGGAATCGCTCAGGCTGGGCTGACTGATATACAGTTCCTTTGCCGCTTTCGTATAATGTTGTAACTCAGCCAGCTTTTTAAAATAATAAAGCTGTGATAAGTTCATATTTTTCCTCCGTTAAATTCCGGCACTACGCTAAACAGGCCTTCGGAGAATCCAAAAGCCTGTAACGCGCAGCAGTTAGCAATATTAGAATATAATTCCCATTGTTGCCATCATAGAAATAATAAATCCGCCGATAACACACGGAATCGTAGAACCCAGCACCACGTGCTTATAACTCTCTGCCAGAGTACACTCACAAACCGAGGTCTCCATAACCACCGGTGAAGCATTGGGAAGCTTGTTCAGGGTAATACCAGCCTCTGCAACGATTCTGTGCAGAGCATTGATATTGGCTCCCATGTCCAGGAATGCCTGGCCAAAACTCTCCAGGAACAGAGTCTCAGCTGTAATGGCTGAACCGGTCAGTGCGCCGCAGATCATGGTGCCCAGCCAGGTCTTCAGATAAATCGGAAGGCTGATACCCAGCACAACTTCCTGTACGGTGTGGAATGCCGGAGCCTGGGTCAGTACACGGGAAAGTCCGATAACGGCAGCCACGGTAAGCATGGTGCTCAGACCGGAGGTAGAGCCGCTCTTAATGGAGGTCTTCAGATTCTTGATCTTCTTAAACTGAGTAACAATGATTACTATCACACCTGCTAACAATGCAGCAGTCAGGCTGGTGGAGGTTCCCATGCTGGTGGTTGCCACAACAGTAGCCAGAACCAGAACGAAGGGAAGAAGAGACACAAGCAGTCCCGGAAGTTCCTCATCCTTCATGACAGTATTCTCGGTCTTGTACATATCCAGAAGTTCCTGCTCGGTGTGCTTTGCCATGCTCTTCTTCTGCGCATAGTTGAAATACAGCACATACCAGGTACAGGTAATCACAGAGAACACCACAGCCAGTCCCGGTGCAACGCCCAGAGAGGTCCCCAGGAAGTTGCTGGGAAGCACATTACAGATATCCATGGAGAAAGCAAAGCTGTTTGCATTGGCTCCGCCACAGATCATCAGAAACGGCAGCAATCTGCGGTCCATCTTATTTTGACGCAGCAGATTATCAGCGATGGGATACAGCACGAATACCATGATGTAGCCGTTGATGCCCAGCATAGTGATAAAGAAGGTACAGATCATCATGACCAGACCCACTCTCTTTGCTCCCAGAGCATCCGAGAGAGACTTGGCAATCTTGGTGGCCAGACCGGTCTGATTTACCAGTTCACCAAAGATACCGCCCAGTGCCAGAATCAGAAACCACTGGGTACAGAAGCTTCCTGCGCCCTCTGAAAAGGTAGTCAGAAGTCCCTCCCAGAAATTCAGTCCGCTGGTGACAAGAATGATGGACGCCGTAATTACGGACGCCGTGATCATGTCAACACCCTTGACGATCATAAAAATCAGCAGGGCCACGGCAATAATCAAACCAATTCCCGATAACATATTATATCCTCCTGTAATGAAATTTATATTTTTCCGTGTGCCTTACAGCCATTTCCCAATCCCGCAAAGCACACGGGAAAAAACAACAGCTTTTATTTCTCTTTCTTCAGATTCGCATAATCCGCATCCGGCCACTTGATTATCACATTGAGAATTGTCGGAATAATCAACGTAAACAGAGTGATAATCGAAGCAAAGGTCAGGCCCTTGGATACCAGCGCGGTAAGTCCCATCTGAGACACCGCCCAGGTCAGGATCACATAGAGCAGAGTCAAAACAGCGCCCCGTTTATTTCTCTTTTCTGCGGAAACCTTCGGATCCTCATTCTTCATCTTCTGATACCAGTTCAGAATACGGTCATTGAAGCCCTGGGCATAATTGATTGCCGTAGAAATCGTGGCAAAAAAGATAGCGATGGTAATCAAGGTCAGAAGCACAGCCTTAATGGCGCCGGAACCGAATCCGTTCTGAACCACCAGGATGGTGTAAACTGCCCTTCCGTTGGCCCAGCCGTCATACACAGCCGAATAATTGGACGCCAGGTTGATTACGTTCATCTCCAGAAACGCCCAGTTGGCGATCACAGACAATACCACTGCCCAGCGCAGGGTCTTTTTGTTGGTAAACAGCTGCGCATGGTTTACATAAGCGCCAAAGCCTGCCAGGTTCTGCCCGGAGAAAATATAAGCCCAGCAGAAAGCCACCAGCAGATATTTCACAAAGCTTCCCACACCTGCCGCGATATCATCATGAATCAGCTGAGACATCACTCCCATCTCCGTGCTCAGCCTTCCTGAGGTTACATTAAAAATAATATTGGGAATATGGACGGCAACCAGCGCGATAAAAATCACGGCGCTCATAAACACGGCGTTTTTACGGACCAGATCCGTTCCTTTCATGCAGAGGACGAACATAATCACTCCGATGATCAGCGTGGACGCCAGATACGGAATCCCTGTCAGTTCCTGCAGCGCCGAGCCGGATGTGGAATAGGCCAAAGCCATACACACAATCAGCAGCCAGTTGAAATTAAACTCATAAATGTACTGCATCGGCTTGGCAAAGATCCCGCCACAGAAACGGGAACCGTACTTCGCCAGGAAATTGCTATAGTCAAAGGTTCTGAAATCCATAGCAAACTTCATAAAGAAATAAATCGTAAAACAGTTGATAGCCGCCACAGCAAAGGGCATAAACAGGCAGAAATACGGCTGCGTTACCACGGGAAGCATCCCGTAAAAGCCCGTATTCCGGAAGAAATATGTCCATGGGGTGGAACCTGATGCAAAACCTCCGCCACATTGAGAACTGAAAGCAATCGATACAAACACGAGCACGGTTCTCCAATCGACCCGATTGGCCGGATTTGTTGCTGAATTCTCCATTTCACTTACCCCTCTCTGGTATTTCCCAAATTAATAGATTTTTTCTATACTTTTCGTCATTTTCTTAACAATCAAAGGTAAAAAAACGCCTTTTCACCCTTCCTTTTTCGCTCCTGACTGCCACTGGGCATTCATTTTGTCCAAGGGAACCTCAATCAGCCCCGCCCTGCTGTCATAAACGTAAATGATAAATCCCCTCTTGCACCGGAATACGCACTCCAGGCAGGGATCCTCGTCGCAGTAGGCGAAGGCATCCGTGTCCGCCAGTGCAAACACCATCGGCGGGCGTTTTTCTGAGGACACATATTTCAGATACCCGCCGGTAAATGTTTTCAGATAAATCCACTCCGGATGATCTTTGGGGGAAGGGCATTTCCAGGACACCCGGACAGCGTTGTCATTGTATCCGCCGGTAATCTGGTAGGTCACCTGGATCTGGCTGCCGGCCGTCTCGCTATCCACCGGCTCCAGCCGCCTGGCCTTCTGGCCGCAGCAGACAATCTCCTTCTCCTCAGCGCCTTTGCCCCCGGTCACCGGAAACAGCGCCCCGCACTCCATGCAACGGTAAAACGCCACCTCCGGGCACTGGCTGGCCAGGGGTTTCCTGGTGTCCCGGCATCTCCTGGGCCCGAATTTCTGTTCAATCATGAACAATCATCCCTTCCTTCTTTTTCTCTCACCAATCGAAGTTCCTGCCTTCTCACGGATTCCTTTTCTTCAGTTCCTCCTGCAGTAAGTACTTCTTCACCTTCCCGCTGCCGGTATGGGGAATCCTGTCGATCAGTTCCAGGCGCTCCGGCCAGAAACGCTTCGGCACATTCTTTCCCTTCAGATAGGCAATCACGTCCTCCAGGCAAAGCTTCTCACTTCCCGGCAAAGGCACTGCAAAGGCGCAGATCCGCTCTCCCAGCCTGTCATCCGGCATGCCGATGATGGTGTGGTCTCCCATTCCCGGGCAGCCCTCCAGCATATCGTTGATTTCGTTGGAATTGAGGTTCTCTCCCCCCCGGACAATCATGTCCTTCTTCCTGCCGATGATGTGGATATTGCCGGCCTCGTCCATCACGCACAGATCCCCGCTGTGGAACCAGCCCTCGTCGTCCAGCACTCCGTCGGTGATCTCCCGGGCCTTCAGATATCCCACAAACACGCTGGGCCCCCGGGACAGTTCCTCTCCCGGTGTCCCCCGGGGCACCTCGTTGCCCTCGTCATCCACTACCTTGACCTCCACCCCGGCCATGGCTCTTCCCGAGGTTGTGCCGTTTAGTGCCAGAGCCTCCTCCGGGCGGACAAACACATGGGGCACGCTTTCCGTGGAACCATACACCTCACAGAGCAAAATCCCGAACTTCCACGCCCGCTGTACCATGTACCCAGGCACCGGGGCTCCTCCGCACAGATAAAACTTCAAGTGGGGCAGGGCTCCTCCGTTGGTATCCAATTCCCGCAGGATATCATAGATAAAGGGGGTGGCGCCCATGGAATAAGTGCATTTTTCCTGATTCATCAGGTCAATGGCTGCCCGGCAGTGATATTTCTGCTGCAATACCATCTTCGCTCCGTGGAGCATGGTGGCAATCACCGCATGGTGAAATCCTGTTGCATGGTGAAGGGGGGCGGGCATGAACATGATGTCTTCCTCGGTCAGCTTCAGTTCCTTGTTAAAGGTATCCTCGCTGTAGCGGACATTATCATGACTCAGCATGACTCCCTTTGTGCCCCCGGTGGTTCCCGAGGTACACAAGATCACTGCTATGTCCTCCCCGGTCAGGGTGTGGACACATTCTTCCTTTTTAAAAGGCTCATAGCTTTCCAGGATTTCCCTCAGCACCGGCAAATCATGCTCCCGTTCCCTGGTATAATCCAGAAGGACTATCTTTTTCAGGGTGGGAATCTGATCCTTCACTGCCAGAATCCGCTTCTCATAGTCCGTTTTGTAGAAAAAGGTGGTTCCGAAGTACACCTTGGATTCCGTCACGTTCATGCTCCGGATCAATTCCTTTTCCTCATAGGACATGGCTATGGGATGGGCCACTGCCCCTGCCTTAAAGCAGGCTATGGTCAGCATGGCAAACTCACTCCAGATCGGCAGCTGATAGGACACGGTATCCCGGGGACGAACCCCGGTCTCTACAAGGAATGCCGCTACCCTTGCGGCCGCCTCATCCATCTGCTTATAAGTATAGCGGAAACCCCGGTCATCCACAACATACTCCCGATCCGGAAATTTCTCTACCGTGGCTTCCCAGCAGTCTAAAAGCGTCTGGTCGTTCCAGTACCCCAGCCTGCGGTACTGCTCCCGATGTTTTTCATTAATCTTTCTTTCTTCGAACATAATCGATCTCCTGCCACCACCGCTCCGCCAGAGAAGTCTGTACTGTCTGGCGGAACGGTCATGGCCATTCCTTTATGCCTGCTGTCTGGCCTTTAATTCCTTCACCAGCGCCGGAACTACCTCAAACAGATCGCCTACGATACCATAATCCGCCACCTCAAAGATGGGAGCCGTCTCGTCTTTATTAATTGCTACGATTGTTCCGGATTCGCTCATGCCGGCCACATGCTGGACAGCGCCGGAGATTCCGCAGGCAAAATAAATCTTCGGGGAAACCGTGGACCCGGTCTGTCCGACCTGACGGGACTGGGGCATCCAGCCCGCATCCACCGCCGCACGGGAGCAGCCGACGGTCCCGCCCAGCACGTCTGCCAGTTCCTGGAGCACGGCAAAGTTCTCCGCGTTCTTCATGGCACGGCCGCCGGACACAATCACATCCGCCTCGTCCAGACGCATCCCCTGATCTTCGGCGGCTTTGATAAATTCAACCACCTTGGTGCGGATCTGCTCTGCCGGAGTATGGATATTCTCCTCGATCACCTCCGGTTTATTGTCCGGGTTCGGCTGTCCCTTCTTGAAAGCGCCGGGACGGCAGGTTCCCATCTGGGGACGGGTCTCGCTGCACAGGATCTGGGCATACAGGTTGCCGCCGAAAGCAGGACGCTCCCACACCACATTTCCGCTCTCCTCTTCCACACTCAGTGCGGTACAGTCGGCGGTCAGGCCGGTGTGCAGGCTGACTGCCAGCTTGGAACCTAAGTCACGGCCGTTGACCGTAGCGCCCACCAGAATGGTATTGGGGTCGTATTTCTCACACAGCTTTAAAAACGCGTGGCCATAGGCATCTGCACTGTAGTTCTCATACTCGTCGCCCTTCACCACATAAACCTTCTCGGCGCCGTACTCTGCGGCAGCCTTCACGGCAGCATCCACATCTTTTCCGATAACAACAGCGCAAAGCTGCTGTTTTAAGCCGTCGGCCAGCTTTCTTCCCTGTCCCAGCAACTCCAGCCCTACACTCTTTGGCTCGCCCTGGAAGCATTCGATAAATACCCATACATCTTTACATGTCTCAAAGCTCATGGTCTTAACCTCCTTACAGTACTTTGGCTTCTGCCAGTTTGTCGATCAGGGAGCCAGCCATCTCTGCCGGACTGTTGCCCTCGATGTTGACGCCGGTTGCAGTTCTCTTCGGGGTAAAGGTTGCTTTTACCTTGGTGGGAGAACCCTTGAGGCCGATCTTGGTGGTATCGATGTCCGGGAAATCGGCAATAGTCAACTCCGGAATATCGCAGCGCAGAGAGTACAGCTTGCGGCTTACCGTAGCGTAACGCGGCTTGTTGCTCTCCTTGGTAGCCGTGCACAGCACCGGGAATTTCGTCTCAATCACTTCAATGCCTTCCTCTACCTGACGGCGGGCGATCACCTTATCCCCCTCCGCCTTCAGATCCAGCACATAGGTCAGGCGGGTTGCGCCCAGATGCTCGGCAATACTGGGAGCCGTCTGGCCGGTATCTCCGTCAATGGCCTGTTTCCCGCCCATAATAACGTCAAACGGCCCTAATTTCTCAATCGCCTGGGAAAGGATATAGCTGGTGGCATAGGTATCGGAACCGCCGAAAGCACGGTCGGTTACCAGATAGCCTTCATCCGCCCCCATGGAAATGGCTTCGCGCAGCACAGCCTTTGCCTGCTGGGGTCCCATGGCAATCGCCACTACCTTGCCGCCGTAGGCATCCTTTAACTGCAGGGCAGTCTCTAAGGCATTCTTGTCAAAGGGGTTCATAATGCTGGGAACACCCTGACGGATCAATGTATTCTTTACCGGATCGATCTTGATCTCTGTCGTATCCGGAACCTGCTTGATACAAACGACAATGTTCATCTTGCTTCCTCCTCGTATCATATGGTTTTATTTATATTCCCGGTTAAGTTCTCCGGCAATGGTCATTCTCTGCACCTGGTTGGCTCCCTCGAAGATCTGGAACACCTTGCAGTCACGCATCAGCTTCTCCACCGGATACTCCTTGCTGTAGCCGTATCCGCCGAAGATCTGCACCGCGTTGGAGGTAACCTCCTGGGCGCAGTCGGATACAAAGGTCTTGGTGATGGAACCCTCTTTCCGCACCAGGCTGCCGTTATCCATCATCCGCATGGTATTATTCACCAGGCAGCGGGAAGCTTCGATCTTAATCGCCATATCGGCCAGCATCTGCTGAACCATCTGGAAGTTGATGATCGGCTGTCCGAACTGTTTTCTTTCCTTGGCATATTTCACGGACTCATCCAGGGCACGCTGCATGATGCCCACTGCCATGGTTGCCACGAAGGCACGGGACAGGTTCAGGGCATTCAAAGCCAGCTTGAAGCCGCTGCCTTCTTCCCCCAGCATAGCGGAGGCTTTTACCCGGACATTCTCAAAGGTAACGTCTGTGGTATTGGAAAGGCGCAGGCCCATCTTGTTCTCATGCTTGCCAATGGTGATCCCCGGCGCATCGGCATCCACAATAAATGCGGAAATTCCCCGGTTGCCTTTCTCCGGGCTGGTCTTAAAGAAGCCCACCATAATGGAAGCCAGGGCTCCGTTGGTGATAAAGGTCTTATTGCCGTTCAGAATATAATCGTCGCCGTCCTTTACGGCAGTGGCACGCATGGCTCCCGGATCGGATCCGGCATTGGGCTCCGTCAGTGCAAAGGCGGCGAATCTGCCAGGCTTTACCACATCGGCAAAGTACTTGCCCTGCTCCGGAGTACCGGCCAGGATAACGTTTCTCAAAGCAACGAAGGAGGTAACAAAGCTGATGGCATAGCCTGCATCCACCTTGGCCAGTTCCTCAAAAATCATGGCTGTGGTCTCATAGCTAAGACCGGTTCCGCCGTACTCCTCCGGGATCTCCAGCATATGGAGCCCCATCTTGAAGCCCCAGTCAAACAACTCCCTCGGGCACTCGCCTTTTTCATCTGCTTCCTGAACATAAGGCTTGATTTCGTTCTCCGCCATCTCGCGAACCATGGCGAGCAGTTCTTTTTGCTCGTCGGTGTAAAGTAAACTCATATCGTCTCACCTTTCCTTAAAATTTTCATTGGAGTACAGCAGCAATCCGGCCATTACGGGGTGTTTCTTTTTCAAAGGGAATCTGCCGGAATTGCTGCTGCTTGCCGAATTATGTCAACAATTCCCGGGCGGGAATTGTTATGAGTAATGGGTTACAGCTTTCTCAGCTTGGTCTCGCCGGTGGCAGCGCCGGTGGCCAGCGCCTCCTCGATCTCAGCGTCGGAATAGCCCAGATGCTTCATCAGTTCAACGGTGTGGGCGCCCTGGGAACCGCCGATCACATACTCCGGATTGCCCATGGAAGCGAAATTCACCGGGTTGGTAGGCATGAATTTCTCTCCGGAGGGATAGGGAATCCTGGCCAGTACGTTGTTGGCATGAGCCTGTTCGTCCTTGTAGATATCAACGGGCTCGTAAGCAGCCTCACAGGCCAGATCATTGGCTTTGAATTTTGCCATCAGTTCATCTCTTGTGAAGTTCGCCATGGCTGCATCCAGAATATCTGTCACCTCGGAATTCAGGTTATTGTTGTTGACCTCTGCACAGTGGATGTATTTTTCGTTGCCGATCATATCCTCTCTGCCCAGCAGTGTCATAATCTTTTCATAATCCCGGTCATATTCCGGACAGCACAGCACCAGCCACTTGCCGTCCTTGGTGCGGAATACATTGTTGAAAGGATTGGGAACTTCTTTTCTGTTCTTCGGATACTGGTTGCCGTACTGAGCGGAGATCAGGCCTGTGCTCAGGGCATATACCGCAGAATGGTGCAGGCTGATGGTGATCTTGTCGCCCTGGCCGCTCTTCTCACGGGCATACAGGGAAGCGCAGATACCGGAAGCCAATGCCAGAGATACCTGGAAATCGCCAAAGCCGTTGGTGGGAATCATGGGTGCGTCGCCGCGGTTTACCGTGGTTCCGAACACGCCGCCTCTTGCCATGTAGCAGGTTACGTCAAAGCCTGCGGTATCCTTCTCCGGCCCCTTCTCTCCGTAGCCCAGCACCTGGGCGAAGATCAGCCTGGGGAATTTCTCTTTCAGGGTATCATAGTCCAGGCCCAGCTTGGTCAGGGACTTGGTTCTGGTGTTGGTTAAGAATACGTCTGCCTCTGCCAGCAGCTTGTAGGCAATTTCAAGACCTTTGGGGTCTTTTAAGTTCAGGGTGATGAACTTTTTGTTCATGTTGGCCACGTCGAATGCCAGGTTCTCATCGTCGGTGAAGGGCATGTTGAATACGGCGCCCTGGGTTCTGGCCGGATCGCCCTTGGCGGACTCGATCTTTACAACGTCAGCGCCCCATTCTCCGAGTACTCGGCCGGTGGTAGGGGCTGCCAGATAGGTGGTTAAATCTACTACTTTTACTCCTTGTAATGGTTTCACGGTCTATTCCTCCATTTGATTTTGTTGGGCTGGGTTGAGGGGCTTGGGAACGGGGTTCCGCTGTTGCCCCATGGGTTAAAACAGTAAAAAAGTCACCAGGTCCGGTCCGAACCTGATGACCTTGTTATTTTCACAAAGAATTATGTAGTTGAGATAGAAGGCTCCATTGGGCTCTTTTGGGAACGGGGTTCCCAAAATTTGGTTGAAGGGGGGTGAACCTTCTTGGACTCTTTTGGGAACGGGGTTCCCAAAGTTCGGTTGAGGGGGGTGAGCCTTCTTGGACTCTTTTGGGAACGGGGTTCCCAAAATTCGGTTGAAGGAGTGAGCCTTCTTGGACTCTTTTGGGAACGGGGTTCCCAAAATTCGTTGGGGGAGTGAACCTTCCTGGACTCTTTTGGGAACGGAGTTCCCAAAATTCGTTGGGATGAGAGGCTACTCCGCAGTGCACACCTCGATTCCGCTTCGCTCCATCTCGGCGTCGGGCTTCGCCCTATAAAACTGAATCCAAAAGCAGTTCCTTTTGTGAGCAAGCTCCCAACGGAACTGCTTCCGGATTCAGTTTTGCACTGCTCAGTTACAGAACGTATTCCATCTTAGCTCCGTGTTTGATGGTGTTTCTGGAGATGGTGATTCTTTGTACGGTCGGGGCGCCTTCTTCAAGCCACATTGCGCGGCAGTCGCGGTACAGACGCTCTACCGGGCCGTACTTGCAGTCTTCGAAGTAGCCTACGCCGCCGAAGATCTCCAGCATCTCGTCGCTGACTTTTCTGGTGGTGTCGATGCTGTACAGCTTACACATAGCTGCCTTCTCCTCGATGTACTCGCCGGTCGGATCTTCCTCATAGGATTTTGCAAAGTCATAAACCATGCAGCGCAGAGCGTGTACCATCATGGACATATCAGCAATCTTGCAGCGGATAGCCTGACGGGTTCCGATGGGCTTGCCAAAGGTTACACGGTCAGCAGCATACTGCAGAGACAACTCTAACATTCTCTGAGCCATTCCCAAGTTGCTGGCTGCGATATGGGCGCGGGATACGGACAGGGAGTGCATAGCGATCTCAAGGCCCTGGCCTTCTCTTCCCAACAGATACTTCTTGTCAATCTTGCAGTTGGTGAATTTCAACTCGCCATGACCAGCGCCGCGGCAGCCCATCATGTGAGGCATGTTGATTACTTCAAATCCAGGAGCATCCATGGGTACGAAGAATGCAGACAGTCTGTCATCCTTGTGGGACTCCGGATTGGTCACTGCGATTACATAAGCGAACTCGCAGCAGTCGGTATGAGAAATAAGGGTCTTCTCGCCGTTCAGCACATAGGAGTCGCCGTCTTTTACTGCGGTGGTATGTAAGTCAGCGCCGGTTCCGCCGGTAGCCTCGGTCAGTGCAAAGCAGGTGAATACGGACTTATCCTGGAACTTGCTCATGTACTCATCCTTCAGTTCCTTGCTGCCGTAGTCATCCAGGATTCTCCAGTTCAGATCCATTGCATAATGGAGATGCATACGCATTCCGCCCGGGCCTCTGGAGAACTCTTCCTGTACCTGCAGAATCTCAAGCTCGCTTAAACCCCAGCCGCCGTACTCTTCCGGAAGGGAGCAGCGATACAGATCATTCTTGATGGCCAGATCGTAGAATTCCTGCGGGAATTTGTTGGTAACTTCAACTTCCTTCTGGATCTCCTCCAACGGACCCTCTGCCAATTCACGGATCTGCTTTAAGTAAGCCTGGAATTGCTCCTTCGTCAACTTGCTCATGTGTGTGTTCCTCCTTCTTTATATAACGTTTTATTTTTAACGTTTCCTTATGTTGCTTATTATATCGTTAATAAGTGCAAATTTCCAATCGTTCCTTCCAATCCATTCATTTATAATTGATAGTTTTTACGGATGTATCATGATTTTTCGTTGAGTCTGCCATCAAATTATGCTATAGTATTATCGCTTTTCAGCAATCATATGTTCATTTTGCATAGGGAGGTATTTTTATGAGTACAAGCCATGAGATAAAATCAGAAATTATGGAAGGGATCCTAAAACATATTATGCCATTAGGAGGTTTAGACAAGGCAGAACTGCTGGAAATCGCACCGGGACATGCCCGCATCAGAATCGATGTGAAAGAGGATGCATTGAATTTGTATGGCAACCTGCATGGCGGCTTTCTCTTCTCTTTGTGTGATATGGTGTCTGGAATGGCCACCTATGCCTATGAGTTTGCCAATGTGACCCAGCAAGCCAGCATCAGCTTTCTCCGTGCCTTCCAGACCGGCACCTTGTATGTGGAAGGCAACGCCATTCACAAAGGGCGCCGCACCGTTGTCATCCAGGTCAGTGCCATCACAGAAGAAGGGCGGTAGATCGTCTCCGCCACGGTCACGATGTTTCTGGCGGCTCCTCTTTCCCCCGCCTGACCAAAATCCCCGGACAGAATCCCATTCCGGCACATTTGCCTATAGATGCCAAAAAAGAGTATCATTACCACACAAGAAAAGCAGCCTCTGTGCCGTGATGGGCAACACAGAGGCTGTGCTCTTTTCTTATAAATCCAGGATTCAAAAAGGATTGAGGATTTAACTAAGCTTTCGTTTTGTATGCATTTAGTATATCACAGTATTTTCCAGAATGTTTGTAAAATGTTTAAATAGATTATGAAGAAATTCTTAATTCAGCAAAGGGGAATTTTCTGCCCTTTTTATTCCTCCTCCTTCTTTTTCTTCAGCCCCATGGCTGCCAGCAACATACCGATCCCGGCTCCGCCAAAGAGCAGCAGCCACATGGCAATATTGCGGGCATCTCCGGTCTGCGGAAGGAGTCCTGCCAACGGCACATCCTCCTCAGGCAAGGTAACCAATTCCTCCGGAAGGTTCGCCAACGGCACCGCCGGGTCAGTGATCATGGTAGTACCGCCGCCTCCGCCGCCGGAACGGCTTCCACCGCCGCCACCACCTCCGCCACCTCCGCCAGGCTGGCGGACGTAATCATTGGTAGCCTCAACACGGACAATCTCTCCATCTTCCTTAATATCGAACTGGAACCTGTTACTGTCCAAATTGATCCCTATCTTGTTGTCTCCGTCGTTGAGTTCAAACTCTGCACCTGTCCAGGTATAGCCGCCTACGATGCTTCCGTCTACAATCTCCGCAACGGTATATTTGCCGTACCTTAACTCTCTGGAAGTCTTAACCTCATCATTCGCCTTCACTACAATCGTATCAACCAGCTTGCCTTCACTGTCATAGATACCGAAGGAGAACTCATTCAGCCATTTCTCTATGCTTCCATTCAAGCGGATATGCTTAGAAAGGCTGATCCGTCCTTTGATCGGGTCATTGGCTATGGTAAGGATGCCGCCTAAATCTAAATCACTTAAGTCATTCGTCAGATCCTTCATCACATCCGCCGCATGAACCACTTCATTTGACCACTGATAACGATTCTTCCAGACCTTCTGTTCCTCATCTTCTGAGAAAACCTCTACCAGATCCTTTCTGATATTCACAATCAGCTTCATCTCTTCCGGAATCGGGAGATACCCTTCCGGAGCCGTCTTCTCCCACAAGACATAACGTCCTACCGGGAGTTCCGGGAAGGTGGCAAAGCCATCTTCATTCGTCTTCACTTCAAAAATGGTTTCCGGCTCTTTTGTTTCCCCGTTTTCCTCTTCCCTGTCCTCCGGATCCCCGATATCCGATAATGCCTCCCCGGATTCCGGTTCCTGATAAAACTTCATTGCAAATACTGCATTCTGCAATGGTTCCCCTGTCTCGGAATCAATCTTCTTGATGGTAAATCCTGTGCCGAGTTTTTCTGCAGGGATCCAAGTGTTTGTGATGGGATACTGAACAGGCTCTTCCAGGTTTTCTCCTTCTTCTGTTGCCGGGAGCGTTACCGCATCCGATGCTGCCGCAAAGACACCCCGGACCTCATAGTCTCCTGTCTCCTCCCATTCATTTGTCTCCGTGTTCTGCTTCATAACCTTGTCAGCCCCGTAAACCCTGAAAATATTGCTGCCTTCTATTTGAGTCGGTGCCGGGGTTCCCTCCACACTCCATCCCAGTTCTCCCCACTTCTCATTGGGGGTAATCTCTTTTTCCACCACACTGTACTGGTACTCATTGCCGTCCCAGTCGTATAGGGGGAGGTTTTTAAAGGTTGCTGCCCAGTCTTTTTCCGGATCCTCAGAAGCCTTCAGAGAAACTTCTGTTATATAATCATTTTTTACTATGTTGTCTTCGACATAGCTAAGATCAAACACCTTCGGTTCACCATACTGAAGATTCCCTTCGCTATCCTTCTCGGCTATTGCGTACATCAGCTGAACCTTAATTTCCGCTGGCCTCAGATTTTCCTCCAACTCCTCACCAGCCTCATCTTTCCATGACTTCGTGACTTTGATATCCCTGGTTTTTGAATTGAAGTAGTCATTTTTTATGGTGACGGTTTCTATCCGATATCCCAGCCCCACCTCATCTTCAGCTTCTACCTTGTCAGTCAGAACACCTTTGATCTCTTTCCTTTGGCCATCCCAATTTTCTTTATCGAAATTAGTGTTTTGTGACGGCTTATCGGTTACAATCACATCCAGTTTATTTCCCTCTGCATCCTCAACATCCGTAAGTACCTCGGTGATAGTATATTCCTTACCAGTAGGAATGCCTGTGATGGTAACGGAATTATCTTCAATAATATTTCCGTTTTCATCTACTATAGATCTTCGTAATCTATATTTATATATCCCATCACCTTGGTAAGAACTGATCTTAGATCCTTCTTCAGAGCCAACATCAGTTACCCACTCTTCTGTTCCCGTCCCCAGCCTTACTTCAATGTCAAATGTATCTTTATTAATAGGCTCACTCTTTTCGACATCCTTCTGGTTAACCGTTTTTATAACCTTAAGGTCAACTGCTCTGGTATTTTTAATGGTTATCGTTGCATTGGTGTTTTCCTCTGCCTGACTTATTTGGGCATCCCCTGTTGCTCCTGAAATACCACTAAGCAATACCACTGTTCTATTGTCATTCACCCTAAAAGCAATTCTTCGATCAGAAGCAGACGCATCATATGGCAAATAATACCCTTCCGGAGCCTTTGTCTCTGTTAAAGTATAATCTCCCCTTTCGAGAGCTGGTATTGTTATTCGTCCTTTAACACCGCCATCAGCACCATTACTTGTTGTATAATGTCCCAAAATTTTGTCTGAACCGACTTGGCGTAAGTCAAACTCCGCACCTGACAGCGCATTTACTCCAACACTATTTCCATCAAGCTTTTGGATATCAACATTCACCTTTTTAATGTTGTTGAACGTTACACTTTTCGATTCAGGTTCATTTACCAGCTTCCCTTTATTTTTAGAATCCCAGACAACCGTTCCTATCCCCTGTTTGTTAACAACTACAGTAAAAGTTATCGTAGCTTCTTTTTCTTCAGGTACCATATATCCTTCAGGTGCCTCTACTTCTGTTAAAGTATATGTCCCTTTATCAAGCTTGCCTACTAAAACGGTTCCATCTTCCCCAGTTGTATAAATAGAGCCTTTCGGGCCGCCTTCCACTTCTGGACTTAATTTAAATTTTGCTCCTTTAAGCCGTTTTTGCCCCTCATTTTGATCAACTTTAACTACTGTAATTGTAACTTTCTGAGTATTCTTTACCGTTATTGTTTTGTCTGCCAACGACGACCCTGAGCATTCCACAATCCCTTCATTCGTCACTCTAAAGACCACGCTTTTTGCATTATTATCCGGAACCATATAGCCATCTGGCGACTTTACCTCAGTTAATGTGTAGGTGCCAGGCCTAAGATGGTCTATTTTAATAACACCTTCTTCACCGTCTTGTGAGGATGTTGTATGCTCAGATGTCCTATAATTGTTATCTGGCGAACTTAATGTAAATATTACTCCATTCAACCCTTTTGAGGTTTCACTATCAATTTTTTTAATAACAATATCTGCTGTAGGTTCTACTGTAAATGAATAGGTTATACTCACCTTCGGAAAATTCACTTCACTCCCATAAGTCACAACATCCTGTATATTACCTGGCTTATTTGGTCCGTATTTACCATCTCCATATCTTAAAAGGGTAATATGTGAATTCTCTTTCTGTGTTGCAGTAATCTCAATATCTCCCTCTTTACTATTTGAATTAATTGTTAGTTGGTTCTCTTTAATTTCTATACTTGCATTTCCCTTACTTACCACCACATCATATTCAGAAAGAACTTTGTTGGAATCCGTCAATGTTATTGAATATTCCGCTCCATTCCATACCAGTTTATTAGAGTCACCAAAGTTGGGGGAACCATATTGAGATTTCACTTTTGTTACAATATCGTCATAATAATTTTTGATTTCGTTATATTTTGGATGATTTGGATTTATTGAATCCCACAAACAATCTCCCGCATGTGACTGGTGATTGAAATCACCATCTCTTTCTCCCACAACAACTTCCCAAACTAAAAGCTGTGTAGCTATCACATATGCTACTTTTTTGTCATATCCATTACTAAAAGTACTTATATTACCATGATAGCCAAATTTAATAATTCTTCTTATCTGTTCTAGTTTCTTTTCTGTAAAACTCTCATCAAATTCAATCTGGTTTCCTGGTGTTTCCGTAAAGCCTGATTGTGTATTACCAATTGTAACACCTGGCTCAATGCAATATGCAACTGGTCCCGAATAACCTCCAACTATATGAAGAGTAGTACCTGTAGCAACTTTATTCGTGTAGCTACCGCTCTTGTAATTATTATAATGATTTTTCCTTTCCCACCCATTAAAATTCATTGTGTCTTTAGGCATTGACCATTGTTGTTTAATTTGTTTATTTTCTTCGTTTTTAGGCCCTAAATACCCTTCTCCAGAAGTTTTACCATTTATATCTACGCATTCATCTTCAAACCATACATTCCGAGGAACATTTATTGTATAGATCTGATAGGAACCATCCAGCATATTATACTGCTCATCATACACCAACATCTTCCAGGTCAGCGTAACCTCCGAGCCATTGTCCTCCTCGGCGCCCTCAGCATCTGCACTGTCCGCTTCACCTGCAAAGGCCTCATAAGTAAAGCTAACCTCAACCTCACCCAGGGTATGGGTCTCCACAAACCCGGTCTCATCGATGCTCAGGATCTCCGGATCACTGGACCTCCAGGCACCCTTCGTCTCCGGAACCACGCCCTTTAATTCCAGCATCTCTGCGCCAAGGGGCTTTGCAAACGGAACAAACTCCTCACTCTCTTCATTCTCCGGATCCGGCATAGACAAGGGAAGCACAAAATCATATTCCTCCAACCGGTCTTCCTCTGCATTCGCCACAATTGCAAAAATATCATCCACATCTGCCTGGAATGCCCGTGCATTCACATGATCCAGGACAGTCACTGTAGGCAGATCCCTGCCTTCCAACGCACCAAGATGTTCAAGGTTTTCCCCTTCCAGCACCTGGCCCTCTTCTTTTTTCTTATTTTCTGCAGTGCTCTCCCCCGGAGCCTCTGTCTCTTCCCCCGGCTGGCTGTCGGATTCTGCAGGAGCCGCAGTCTCTCCCTCACTCGGAGCCGTTGCTTCTTCCGGGTTGCTTTCCTCTGCTGAGCCGCTCTCCTCCTCCGAACTGCTTTCCTCTGAGGGGTTGCTTTCCTCCGCCTGGTCAGTCTCCCTGTCCGTTTCCTCTGCTCCAGCCGTTCCCTCTGCCTCACCGGCACCAGAAGCAGACTCCACCTCTTCCGTAGGTGCAGCTGTCTCAACCGGGTCTCTGCCAACAGCAAAAAACAGCACAAAATACGCTATAGCCGCATACTAAAATACTGCCTTCTCTTTTAACAACCTTTTCCGTCCATGATGACAGGACGGCAAATCCTTATGATTTAAGAATAAATGGATAAAACTGGGAGTTCTGTGAATCAACTTACTTTTAAAACACATACGTTGAAGCTATAAAGCAATGAAATCTTTGACGCTGTTGAAGCTATGAATTTTTGAAGATGTGAAACCAGGGAACTTGTTACAAACAAGAGGATTCTCGGTTACTTTTCTTTTATTTTCCTCTTTTTCATGGAAATACAGTAACATATTTTTCCAGTCCCGTCAATGCTTTTCTAAAAAATCATTTTATTTTTTATGTAATAAATGATTTTTCCACTTTGTAAAAGCTTTTACTTCCCTTCTTACTGTTCATTTTTCCGGCAGAAATCTCCTGCCGTTATGATAGAAACATCGACAGGTTTTCTTGAATACTTTAGTATTAAATACAAAAATACTGCAGGTATTTTCTCGTGAACCAGGCGAAAATCGAAATTCATGGAAATGATGATATTGGATTCGACGGACGGGGAGTCGGTGTGGCCGTATTAGATACCGGCTGCTTCCCCCATGAAGATTTGGAATATAGAATTGCAGGGTTTCTGGACCTGATGCAGAAGCGCCCCTGTGCCTATGACGACAATGGCCACGGAACCCATGTATGCGGGATCATCGGCGGAAGCGGAAAAGCAAAGAATGGGCTTTACCGCGGCATAGCCCCAGGCTGCCACCTTATCCCCGTAAAAGTCCTTGACCGCCGGGGCAACGGCTACTCCTCTGATGTGATTGCAGGGCTGCGGTGGATACGGGAAAACCAGGAACGTTTAAACATCCGTATTGTCAATATCTCTGTGGGTTCCTTCTCCCGGCGCAACATGGGCGAGAACTCGGCTCTGGTGCGCAGCGTCAACTCTGCCTGGGACAGCGGCCTGGTGGTGGTGGTGGCTGCCGGCAACATGGGGCCGGCCAGCGGAACCATCACCACCCCGGGCATCAGCCGCAAGGTAATCACCGTGGGCTGTTCTGATGACCACAAGGAAGTCAATGTCATGGGCAGCCGCATGATCGATTATTCCGGCCGTGGCCCCACCAGCGCCTGCATCTGCAAGCCAGACATTGTGGCCCCCGGAGCCGCCATCATCAGCTGCGCCAACAAGCCGGGCGGATATACCTGTAAAAGCGGAACCTCCATGGCCACCCCCCTGGTCTCCGGCGCCATTGCACTGCTGCTGGAAAAACACCCGGAAATGAGCAACCGCGATGTCAAACTGCTTCTGCGCGAGCGGGCTGTGGATATTGGCCTTCCCAAGAACCAGCAGGGCTGGGGAATGCTGGATGTGGAAAGGCTGTTGGCTGATGAAGTGTAATCCTTCCCTCAAAACTCCTCATCCTGCATTCCCTCCGGGATTTGGAGCAAATACTCCTCCTGCCTGGATGGCTCCTCCAGATCCGTAAGCACAATCCGCAGCCATCCAGTGCCTGTTTTCTCCATAGTACAGCTTTCCCTTCTCCCTTGCTCTCCGTTTGCCAGATATGTGTAGGGCCCGTACCCAGGCTCTCCCAACCGGTCAACCGCCCCGGCCATAATCCGTTTCCTCTCCCAATCCATCCACAGGCAGGCTCCTCCGTCCCGGACACAGACAAGGCTTCCCGGCAGTTCTCCAACCATCTCCTCATTCTCAAAATCAGGGGCCATCCGCATAAGGGGAACCGGAAATCCCCCATCCTCCCTCTCCCCTTCATAGTAAAGGTACCCGTCCGCATAGTAGATATTCCTGTCCAGCTTTCCATAAAATTCCTCCAGCTTCTCCAGGCCGTCCTCCGTGCCGCTGCCTGTCTTTCCTGCCAGGAAAATACTGGTAGGCCCGTCCGCCCCTCCGATAATGGCGACAGACTTTGCCGCACTCTCCGGGCTGGTCACCAGGCCTATCCCCGCAACTGCCAGCCCTCCTGCCGCCAATATACCCAAAACCTTCCCTGGCTTCCGGTAACCTAAGATATTGCGGATTCTCCGGTAAACCGGGCTTTTCCCAAAGGCCGGCCCCAAAAGCCCGCTCTGCCTCTCAGCCTGTTCCAAAAGCGTGCGCATATATCCTTTTCTCCCCGCCTCATCCATGCCCTTCAAAACCGCTTCATCGCAGGACATCTCCATATCCATGCACATCATCCAAAACCCGGCCCATGCCAGGGGATTGAACCAATGAATGCCCACTGCCATCAGCCCCAGCAGCCTCACCAGGTAGTCTCTCCTCCGGATATGCATCCGTTCATGGCACAGAATGTACCCCCTGCTCTCCTCCTTCAGCCCGGCAGGAAGATAAACCAAGGGATGCAGCACCCCCAGGACAAATGCCCCGTCCACCCCTTCCGATTCCCACACAAGCCCGGGTTCCTCCCCCCATTTTACCGGCACTGCCCCGGCCACCCGCCGCCGCAAGGCTGCCCACTGCCAGATATGGTATCCCGCAAACAAAAACACTCCCACAATCCATACCAGTAAAGCCACTGCCAGCCAAATCTGGACCGGATTGACAGACCGGGACAAATCCTCCGCCCCAAGCCACTCCCCGAGCCCCCGGTTCACTGTCTGGTCAATCCAGGACACCCCAGTCTCAACTCCCGGCCTTATCTCATACACAATCTCCCTTGCCACCGGCTCGGGATCCAGAGGAAACAGGGAATAAGGTGAGGTGATTACCACCGGGCAAAGGAACCGGAACAGCACCACCAGCCAAAGGCCATAGCAATACCCTTTGGGAAGCCTTCTCAGAAGCAGCCTTAAAACCATCACGATCACCACTGTGCATCCCGCCGCAAAACTCATATTCAAAAGCCGGATCATCCATCCTTCCATCACTCCACCGCCTTCTCAATCATCCCCCGGATCTCCTCTGCCTCCTCCTTCGTCAGCTTCCGGTCAGACAAAAACGCCGTCACAAAAGCCGGCAGGGAACCGTCAAAGCTTTTGTCCACCACTGCCTTGCTCTCCTGCCTCCTCACCTGATCCTTCGTCACCATCGCTGTCACCACTGCCTTTTCATTCCTCACAAACCCTCTGTCCGAAAGTTTCTTAAGGACTGTAAAGCAAGTTGACTTCTTCCATCCCAGAAGTTCCAGGCACAGCCGTGCCAATTCCATCGACCTCACCGGCTCGTTCTCCCACACAATCTCCATAAAACGGTACTCACTGTCAAACAGCCTCTTCATTCCTATCCTCTCCCCTTCCCTCTTCTATCCTCACCAGCCAATCCTCTCCTAATACAAGCCTCTCCATTACAAGTCTATTTATTTAAGTCCGGCCAATCAGTCTATCCTAATAGACCCACTATAAGTCTACTACAATAGACCTGCATTGTCAACCCCTTCTCCGGCAACTCCCTCCTGATACGGTTTCCTCCTGACACTCCCCTCCCCTGACCCCCATGCAAAAAAAGCGGAGAAGTCATCCTTCTCCGCCATTCCATTACATATTATCAAAACAGACCCCTCTACTGGATCCATACACCGTTGGCATCTACCCGGTATCCGTCCGGAGTCGTGGTATTTGTCATCATTGCACCCTGGCCGGTTCCTTCCCTGGGGTCGCAGTAATACCACTTGCCATCCCCTGCCTGGATCCATCCCGTCCTCATGTAGCCGGATGCATCGAAGCAGTACCATACATTCTTGATCGCCAGCCATCCGTTGCTGGGATAGGTGCCGTTGGGATACTCATACCACCAACCCACATTGTTGCGCTTCCAGCTTCCTTCATTGGATCCGGAACTTGGGGTGCTGGATGTGCTGCTTCCATTTCCTATCGCATATACGCCGTTCTTGATATCCCTGAGCATATTCTCGTCTACATAGAAGGAATCCGACTCGTACCACTCGCCCTTCTTGTTGCTCTTATTGACTGCGCGCACCCGGAAATGATAATCGCCTTCCCTCGTGATGCTGCTGCTGAAATCATAGTAATCATTGGTGGTGGTCACAGACGAACCCACAGAACTACTTTCGCGATACAGGCGAACCTGGTAACTCTTTGCACCGTCCGCTGCTTCCCACTCGGCCACCGGGGTGTTCTCCCCGCGCCATGCTACGCCTTCAATCTCCATGGTGCCTTCCAGTTCATCCAGGCGGATGGTTATCACCATCGTCGACTTATCGTTTTTACGGCTTGATGTCACATAGGTGGCATCCGCTCCTTTGATTTTTACCTTGGACTTGCTCATGGTATCAAAATAGTGGTCATCGTCAGCCTCCAGGGTCACCTGTACCCGCGGCTCATCCCCACTGCTCCACTCGCCGTCGTCATTGACGATAGCCACGTCATCCACGCTATAATTGTCGGAATCCACGGTGACGGATACGTCTCCGTCCTCGCCTCCTGCTTCAATCGTAGACTCCACGGTCAGCGTAACGGAACTGATCTTTGTGCGCTCCTCTGCCGCCCACACATTGCCTGCCAGCACCACTGCCATCAGGCTGGAGATTGCCAACAGGGAACCTCTCTTCCATGCCTTCATAATTCTTCCTCCTTTTCTCTCCCCGATACTTTTTATGACATGAATTGTGTATACTACCATAATATCTGGAGGAAGTGTACAAATTGTGAAAAAAAAGTAACGATTACCAGTCAAAAACCCTACAAATCCCTTACTGCCGTCATAAAATAGTAATATTCTCTGATCAACCGGTCTTCAAGCGGAATTTGTTGGCCATCTTTTCGGAATCCACAATCTCTATGGCTGCCCCCAGCTTCTGCAGCTTCTCCTCAAAGCATTCATACCCTCTCTGGATATATCCGATCTCATCCACCATGGTATACCCCTCCGCCGCCAGCCCTGCCAGCACCAATGCCGCACCGGCACGCAGATCCGGGCTCTCCAGCTGTGCACCGGTGAATCCCCTGACACCGTCAATCACCGCCACATTGCCTTCCACCTTGATGCTTCCGCCCATCCGCGTCAGTTCATCCACATATTTGAAGCGGTTCTCAAAGATACTCTCCGTAATCATGCTGGTGCCTTCCGTCAGGGCAAGGGTCACTGCCATCTGCGGCTGCATGTCCGTGGGGAACCCAGGATAAGGCAGGGTCTTGATGTTCGTGGAATGCTGCCTCGGCTTCCCGACCACCCGCACCTCGTCATCTCCCTCGATCACCTCACAGCCGATCTCCAACAGCTTTGCTGATATGGCCTCCAGATGTTTGGGAATCACGTTCTTCACCGTCACATCCCCCCGGGTGACTGCGGCGCCGCACATAAAAGTGCCTGCCTCAATCTGATCCGGAATGATCGAATACTCTGTCCCATGGAACTTGCGGACTCCCCGGATACGGATGATATCCGTCCCGGCTCCCTTAATATTCGCCCCCATGCTGTTCAGGAAGTTGGCCACATCCACCACATGGGGTTCCTTGGCGGCATTTTCAAGGATCGTCTGCCCCTCCGCCAGGGCCGCTGCCATCATGATGTTGATGGTCGCTCCCACAGAAACCACATCCAGATAAATATGCCCGCCTACCAAGTCAATTGCATGGGCCATCACAGCCCCCCGCTCAATCTCTATCCTGGCACCCAGGGCGCGGAACCCCTTCAGATGCTGGTCAATGGGCCTGCTCCCGATATTGCATCCACCGGGAAGCGGAACCTCCGCACTCTTATATTTGCCCAGCAATGCCCCTATGAAATAATAGGAAGCACGGATCCGGCGGATATATTCATCATCCACGGATACTGCATGTACTGTGGAAGCATTAATCCGCACCGTGTGCCGGTCGAGCCGGTCAACCCGTGCCCCGATCTCCTGGATCGCCTCCAGCATCACATTGATATCCCGCACATCCGGCAGGTTGTCTATCACAACATTCTCGTCCGTCATTATCGATGCTGCCAAAATTCCCAATGCAGCATTCTTCGCACCGCTAATCTGCACTTCCCCTACCAGGGGGTTGCCGCCCTTCATAATATACCGATTCATATCACACCTCAGCCGCTCTTTGATCTAACATCTTATGTAGCAGTCCAAATACCGTTCCTGTCACAACCATATCTTGTATATCCAACAATCCCACACACAAATTCTTTACAAAAATATTAAAAAATCATTTACTCTTCTTAATGATTATACCACAGAATCAGAATTTGTAAAGAGTTGGGAATTCCCCTGTAATAAAAATTGGAACACTTACCGAATTTGCCCCTGCAATTTTCGATGATTTCCTTCTTTTGAACAAAACAAAAAGAGCCTCAAAACCTGATAAAATCAAGTTTTAATGCTCTTTTCCTGCGCTGGGCTACAAGGATTCGAACCTTGAAATGACGGAGTCAGAGTCCGTTGCCTTACCATTTGGCGATAGCCCATTGCTGCAACGAAGTCTATTATACATGAAAGGCTCTGTTCCGTCAAGTACTTTTTTTATTTTAGCGATATTTCAGCATATTTTCAATTCGGTTGGTATAACGGTTCAGATAACACTTGAACTGTTACCAAACAGTTACTGTTCTGTCAAATCCTCCGGCTCACTCTCTGCCTTTCCATCCTCCGGCTCACCCTCTGCTCTTTCGTCGTCTGCCTCGTCTTGCTCTTCCGTCTTTTCCTCCGCAGTCGATTCTGACTCTGTCAAAGATTCCGCCGGAGCATTTGTCCCCTCCGTCTCCTCTATGGAAGCATCCTGACCTTCGCCTTTACTTTCATCGGTTTCCTCTTCGTCCGGATCCTTTTTAAATTCATCATCTGCCTCATCCGCAACCTCGGGCTTATCAAAATATCCTTTCACAGTGGTCGAAACATCGCTGTTTTTTGCCGCCAATCCTCCCAAGACAAAAACATAGCTCTTTCCGCCCTCCAGGCCACTCACCTCAAAAGAACATTCGTTGCGGGAAGTTTCATCCATCATAGCAGCGTAAGAATTCCCTTCCTCATCGCGCACAACAACTGAAGGATTATTCCATTTCACCCGGTCTGCAAAATATACATAGACCATGCCGTCCTCATAGTCCACGTAATCAATCTCAACCGTGTCTTCTTCTGTTTCCGGCTCGGTAACCGTCTCCTTTGTCGTCTCCGGCGCCTGGGTTGTCTCCGCCTCTGTTGGGGATACTTCTGTCGTCTCCTCTTCGGTGCTGCTCCCCTCGGCAGAGGGTTCGCTTGCAGTCGTCTCCGGTGCCCTGGTCGTCTCTGCCGCTGATTCTGTCTCCTTCACCCGATCTGCCAGCTCTCCCAGTTCATAAGAACTTTCTGTAATCTTCCGGGCAATCTCCTCCATGGTCATGGAAGACAGCTCTTCCATATCTTCTATATTCAGGGCCTCGTTCTGATCAATCAATTCCTTGAGAAAATATGCCTTGCCATAGGAAATGCCGTACCGCTTAGCCAGCTCCTCCATCTCCTCATCCTCTATCACCTGTTGGTCATAGACGACTGCCTCCACCTGATTCTCCTTCAGCGTCCTTTCAATATCCCCGACTACGCTGGAACGCAGCTCTCTGGCCTTCCGGACGCTGTCATTGCTGACTGTCACCAAAATCGCATTCTCCAGATCATCCAGATACCCCTGGGTTACCATGGAGCCTACGACGGCATTGACTGCCACGTTCAGATCCACGCCCTTCAGATCCATGTCATGGATGATGTTCTCCGCATCCGCATTCAGTGCCCTGGCCTCCAGAACTACTTCCTTCCGGTTGATGGAAAGTTCAATGCTGGGATTCACGTCAATGTCGATCACGGACTCTATCTTCCGGTTTTCCAGATGATAATGGAACGCGCCTCCTCCTATCAGAGTCAGACACACACAGGCAGCGGCCGTCATCGCAATTCTCCGTATGCGCCGCTGAAGGCGCAGAATCACCGCATGGTTTGCTTCCTCGGGTATCAGCTCCTGAGGATCAGAAAGATCAATCCGATCTAATATATTCGGAGTGAGGGTATCCACAGCCGACTTCAGATGCTGTTCAATCTGTCTGGTATTCAGTTGTAACCAATCGAAATCCTGCTCCACCCTGCTCACTCCTCTCTCAAGTATTGTTTCAGCT
>CAJURT010000043.1 GCA_910588875.1 uncultured Lachnospiraceae bacterium | reverse complement strand
AAAGAAAGCGGGGAAACAGATGGGAGAAGTAATTGTATCTATGAAAAACATCGTCAAGAATTTCCCTGGGGTGAAAGCTCTTGACAATGTAAACTTTGAACTGCGTTCCGGGGAAGTCATGGCACTCCTGGGCGAGAACGGTGCCGGCAAGTCCACCTTGATGAAGATTTTAAGCGGCGTGTATACCAAAGACGGCGGAACCATGGAAATCTTTGGCAAGGGATATGACTCGCTGACCCCCAAGCAGGCACAGGCTGCCGGAGTGGCCATCATCCACCAGGAACTGAATATGTGCCGCCATCTCTCGGTGACGGAAAACATGTTCCTGGGACGGGAAAAATCCAATGGCCTGGTCCTCAAAAACAGCGAGATGGAGGCGGAAGCGGCAGAAATCCTTGGGCAGCTTAAAATCGATATCGATCCGCGCCAGACCGTAGGAGACCTCCCGGTCTCCAAACAGCAGATGGTTGAGATTGCAAAAGCCCTCTCCATCCACGCGAAAATCCTGATTATGGACGAACCCACATCCTCCCTGACTGCTAAGGAAATCGATGAATTGTTCCGGATTATCCGCAAGCTAAAGGCCGACGGCTGTGGCATCGTATATATCTCACACCGCTTAGAAGAACTCCAGGCCATCGTTGACCGGGTAACCATCATGCGGGACGGACAGTATATCACTGCAGGTGAATTTCATTCCATGACCATGGACCAGATCATTGCCAATATGGTGGGCCGGGAGATCAAGGAACAGTTCCCCCGCATCTCCTGCCCCAAGGGTGAAAAAATCTTTGAGGTGCGGAACTTAAATGCCGGGAAGCTGGTCCGCGACATCAGTTTTTCCCTCTATGAAGGTGAGATCGTGGGCTTTGCCGGTTTGATGGGAGCCGGGCGCACGGAGACCACGCGGGCAATCTTTGGGGTGGATCCCAAGTCAAGCGGTCAGATTTTCCTGGATGGCAGAGAAATTCAGATCCAATGCCCCATGGATGCGATCAAAGCCGGCATCGTACTGGCGCCGGAAGACCGGAAAAAGGATGGGCTCTGCACCAAGCTGAGCATACGCCATAACCTGGCGCTCCCCAACCTTGACCTTCTCTGCAACGCCATGGGAGTGATCAGCGGCAGCAAGGAAGACCGGCTTTGTGAGGAAGCCGTCCGGAACCTGCTTATCAAAACCCCTTCTGTGGAAATCAACGCTGCCAACCTTTCCGGAGGCAACCAGCAGAAGGTCGTGGTGGGCAAATGGCTCGCCCGCAATTCCCGGGTGGTGATTTTCGACGAACCTACCAGGGGCATCGATGTGGGCGCCAAGGTGGAGATTTATAACCTGATGAACAAATTAAAGCAAGAAGGTATTGCCGTCATGTTCGTTTCCTCGGAAATGCCAGAGGTTTTAGGCATCGCCGACCGGGTAATCGTCATGTGTGACGGGCGCATCACCGGTGAAGTGATGGCACGGGAGGCCACCCAGAATGAAGTGCTCAAATATGCTACGGAATTCGAGAAGAAACAGCAGGCAAGCTAAAGGGAGGATAGAACAATGAAGGAAAATAAGCAAAGCGCCGTCAAACGGCTTTTGGGGACCCGGGGAATGGGGGCAGTCATCACTGCCTTCGCCGGGCTGATAATTATCTATATTGCTTTCGGTATCATTGACCGCAATGTGTTTTCCGGGCAGAACGTGATGAACCTGCTCCGTTCCATGTCCAAGTACCTGCTCATCGGCGTCGGGCAAAGCTATCTGCTTATCACCGGCAACATTGACCTTTCTATCGGTTCCATGGTGGGCATGAGCGCCATGGTCTCCGCCACCCTGATGACCATGGGCATCAACCCTATGATAGCGATCCTTGTCGCTCTCGCCTGCTGCCTGTGCTGTGGCGTAATCAATGGCATCCTGGTCGGTAAGTTTAAGCTGCCGCCCTTCATTGCCACCCTGGGAACCATGTTTGTATCCCGCGGGGTAGCCTATATGGTTAACAATAACCGCAACACGGACGCAATTGCCACCGGTATCGGCAAAGAGGCCGGGGACCGTTTCCAGAACTTCTTCTACTATGGAAAGACCCTGGGCATCTTCAATACCTTCTGGATTGCGCTGGTACTGTTTTTGGTATTCTTCTTTTTACTGTCCAAAACCCGGACAGGCAGGCATATTTATGCGGTCGGTTCGAATGTGGACGCTGCCAAGCTGTCCGGAGTCAACGTGGTCAACACAACCATCAAGGCTTATCTTGTCAGTTCCGTATGTGCCTGTGTGGTAGGGCTGATCCTCTGTGCCCAGGCAGGCATGGGCAACATGGAAGCCGGCAATATGTATGAGATGTACGGCGTCGCTGCCGGTGTAATCGGCGGAATTTCACCCCTTGGCGGAACCGGCCTGCTGCTGGGAACCTTCGCCGGCGCTGCGGTTTGGCAGACCCTTGAAAACGGCCTGAACATGATCGGCGCCCAGGTAGGTATCCAGCGCCTGGTCATCGGTATCATCGTAGTCTTCTCTGTCCTTCTCGACGTTGTGGTGCGTTCCGGGAATTTCGGGAAGAAATCAAACTGATATTTAACCGTTTTCCATACGGTTAACTATAAGATCTTTCAATTATCTAAAAGGAGGATGTTTTATGAAGAAAAAGTTATTGGCTCTGTTCAGCTGTGCGGCTCTTCTGGCTGCATCCATCACTGGCTGTAGTAGTTCCAAGCCAGCGGAAAGCGCCGCTGCCCCGGCAGGAAGCGAGGCTCCTGCTGAAAGCGCAAGTGCTGCTGCCCCGGCAGCAACAGGGGATGTAAAGATTGCCCTGATCACCATGGATTCCATTGACCAGCACTGGGTTACCTTAAATGAAGGCGCTCAGAAGGCCGCCGCAGAACTCGGTGTGTCCGTTACCTTCATGTCCCCGAACACCAAGGACGATGCTCAGCAGATTGAATGCGTCAACAATGCTGTAGCCGGCGGCTACCAGGCTATCATCGTTGCTGCCAACGGCCCTGACGCCATCTCCTCCGCACTGAAGGAAGCTGCTTCCTCCGGCGTGAAGATCGTCTATGTGGACTCCCCGGCTAACGTGGATGCCGAGGCCACCTTCTCCACCGACAACGAAGCAGCCGGCAAGACTGCCGGGGAAGAGATGATAAAGGCTCTGGAAACAGCAGGCGTTACCTCCGGCAAGATCGGTATCGTCAATGTAAACGCTGCCACCGACTCCACGGTCAAGAGAGAGAACGGCTTCCGTTCCGCTTTCGAAGGCAAGGGCTATGAACTGATGGAGACCCAGTACGGCGAAGGCGATGCCGCTAAGTCCCAGACCATCGCTGAGAACTATATCACACAGGGTGTGGTAGGCATCTTCGGATGCAACGAAGGTTCCACCACCGGTACCGGCAATGCCATCAAGGCTTCCGGCAACTCCAGCATCATCGGCGTGGGCTTTGACAAATCCGATGCCATCATGAACCTGATCAATGACGGCTTCCTGCTTTGCACCATGGCGCAGAACCCGGATGTTATGGGTGAGGAAGGCGTGAAGGCTGCTGTTGCTGCCCTGAACGGTGAATCCTTGGGCGGCAAAGTCACTGACACTGGCGTATCTGTAATCAGCGCCGGCGGTTCTTCCGCAGCAGCTGCCTCTGGCGATACCGCCGTCAAGGCCAGCCAAGAGTGGAAGATTGCCCTGATCACCATGGATTCCATTGACCAGCACTGGGTTACTTTAAATGACGGGGCCCAGAAGGCCGCCGCAGAACTCGGTGTGTCCGTTACCTTCATGTCCCCGAACACCAAGGACGATGCTCAGCAGATTGAATGCGTCAACAATGCTGTAGCCGGCGGCTACCAGGCTATCATCGTTGCTGCCAACGGCCCTGACGCCATCTCCTCCGCACTGAAGGAAGCTGCTTCCTCCGGCGTGAAGATCGTCTATGTGGACTCCCCGGCTAACGTGGATGCCGAGGCCACCTTCTCCACCGACAACGAAGCAGCCGGCAAGACTGCCGGGGAAGAGATGATAAAGGCTCTGGAAACAGCAGGCGTTACCTCCGGCAAGATCGGTATCGTCAATGTAAACGCTGCCACCGACTCCACGGTCAAGAGAGAGAACGGCTTCCGTTCCGCTTTCGAAGGCAAGGGCTATGAACTGATGGAGACCCAGTACGGCGAAGGCGATGCCGCTAAGTCCCAGACCATCGCTGAGAACTATATCACACAGGGTGTGGTAGGCATCTTCGGATGCAACGAAGGTTCCACCACCGGTACCGGCAATGCCATCAAGGCTTCCGGCAACTCCAGCATCATCGGCGTGGGCTTTGACAAATCCGATGCCATCATGAACCTGATCAATGACGGCTTCCTGCTTTGCACCATGGCGCAGAACCCGGATGTTATGGGTGAGGAAGGCGTGAAGGCTGCTGTCAAGGCGCTGGAGGGCGAGTCCCTGGGCGGTGCCGTACAGGATACCGGCGTTTCTGTATTAACCAAATAAAATAATAGAGGAATCCCCCTCAGGCAAGGATGATGGCCTGGGGGGATTTTTTATAGAAGTCGCCAAACCCTGCCCCTTCTCTCCCCGGTTAAAAGCATAAATGATACAGCCTTTGTGCATTCCGGCTGGTAACGGATATCACTTCTTCTGTGGAGATGCCCTTTAGCTGTGCGATATGTTCAGCCACATAAGGCAGATTGAGGGAGGAATTGCGTTTTCCCCGGTTTGGTTCCGGTGACAGATAAGGGCAGTCCGTTTCCAGTACCAGCTGGTCGAGAGGGGCATATTTTACTACTTCTTTTAATTTCTTTGCATTGCCAAAGGTCACCACCCCTCCGATGCCGAGATAAAATCCCATCTTCAGATATTCCCTCGCCAAATCTGTCCCATAGGAAAAGCAGTGGATCACACCCCCCATTTCTTTTGCCTGCTCTGATTTTATGATATCCAGTGTGTCCTTTGCGGCGTCCCGGCTGTGGATAATCACGGGAAGCTTTACCTCACGTGCCAGTGCCAGCTGACGGACAAACCAGTATTTCTGTACCTCGGGGGCCGGTTCGTCCCAGTGATAATCCAGACCGATCTCACCGACGGCAAGGATTTTTTCCTCCCTGGCAGCCTGCCCCAGCCACTCCATCCAATGTTCATCCAGTTCTCCCGTCTCATTGGGATGGACACCGGCAGCGCCGTAGAGAAAGGGGTAGCGCTTCGTAAGTTCAAGGGTTTCCCGGGTGCTTTGGATGCTGGCTCCTACATTGACAATGGTTCCAATGCCGTGGGCATCTAAGCCGGACAGAAGTTCATCCCGGTCTGCGTCAAAAGCCTCGTTATTATAATGAGCATGTGTGTCGAATATTTTCATGTCTGTGCCTCCTAAGGATTGCTGAAAGCAGCTTGTTTCCTTAGTATAACTGCTTTTTGCCTTACTTACAAGATCCCGCCTTTTCTTTTCAGGTTCTCCCGCATTTCACTCCCCCCTTATCCACGGAGGGTAAATGCTCCAACACATAATTTAAGGGATGCCGCAAAGGCATCCCTTAAACCATTTGTATAGAAGAAAGTATGTATAGAAACTGCCGGGGAACCTTTCCCCGGCAACCTCCGGGCCAAATTAGAAGATCATATTGGTGACCAAGGACAAAACCGTGGGAGTCAGCAGGCATCCGAGCCCCGTATAGAAGGTGGCAACCATGGCGCCGTAAGGAACCAGGGAGGCATCCGTAGCCGCCAGCCCGCCGGCAACCCCGCTGGTGGAACCGATCAGCCCTCCAAAGATCATGGCTCCTGTCGGATTATTGATCTTCAGCTTGTCCGCCACAAGAGGAGTCAGGATCATGGCAACCACCGATTTTACCACACCTGCAGCAATAGAAAGGGCGATCACGTCCGAACTGACTCCCAGTGCCGCTCCTGTCACCGGGCCGACCACAAAGGTCTCAACGCCCCCGCCGATAGTGGCTAATTCTGCCGGATCCCGGTAGCCCATAAGCCATGCCACGGCCACCCCGATCACAAAAGAGAACACAATCCCGAAAAGCAGGGCAACCGTACCCGCAAGCCCGGCCTTCTTCAGGTTCTCAACCTTCACCCCATAGGCAGTGGAAACGATGGTATAGTCACGCATCATGCCGCCTCCCAAAAGTCCTACACCGCCAAACATGGCAATATCCGAAATTCCCTTCTCACCGCCTGTTATCTTCCCTCCAATAAAGGCAACCACCAATGCCACCATGATTGCGATGGCAGATCCCATCCTCTTTTGTTTAATCAGGCCGGCAAAAGTATAGCTGACCCACATGATAATTGCCACCAGGATAAAAGCGCCTACCAGGCCATAGGATGTGGCCATTGATACAAATATTTTCATGATGTTCTCCCCCCGTTATGCGTTCTGTTTTTGATCTGTATCCTTTGCCAGCTTAGATAACAGCGGGATCAGCAGCAGCGAACCCACTGTAGCCACCACGCCTGCCACAATCGGGATAACCCCCTCCGTAACTGCAGAATACACATTCTGATTCATGGACATGGCTACTACCACCGGAATATAAAGGGCACTTAAAAACTGGATACCAGCCTCTGTCTTTTTGTTCAATCCCTTTCCTGTCTTCTCCAGGTAAGCACAAAGAGCCACAATCAGAACCATGGCAAAGCCCACTCCGCCCACGTCGCTGTCCAGCCCCAGGGCTGCCCCCAAAAGGCGCCCGATAAAGGAGCCGATAAACATACATGCCCCAATAATCCCCAATCCAAAAATCTCCATGCTAAGCCTCCTTATCTCGTCACATATATCATCTTGTGCTGCACTTCAAACCCTTCTCACTATTCCTACAAGAAAACACACGGCTGCTGCCTCCCTGTTCCTGCCGCAGCCCATCGTGCCTGTGGCCAGTCCCCATGCAAGCAGCAGCCAAATTAAATTGTTGCTGCTGATATAAAAGCGGACAAAGCCTCACTCTTTTGCTTCTCCAAAACCTCAGGTTTCTGTCATGTTTTTTGTCTCCAGCAGCTTTACCTCATACAGGCCCTTTCCGAGAATTGTCTTTCTTCTTTCCAGAAATTCCCTGAGTTTCACACCAAAGCCCTGTATCTCCACCTCAACGTCAAACCGTATCCCCTGGCGTTTCTCCAGCCTCTGCAGTTCCCGGCCAAAGCCCTCCAGGTTCCCGGCCTTCCCTGCCCGGATATAAAGGTCAAAATCTGAACCCTGGTTCCGGTAGGGGCACTTTGTCACCCACTCCAGGGCGGTAGAACCATAAAGCCCCAGTTCCACGCCGAAATCTCCGGCAGCCTCAAAAACCGGCTCCAATTCCGGATACTTCCCACACAGCCGGTCCCTTTCCCCCTCCGCACACAATTCAAAGGGCGAACAACTCTTCCACACCATTTCCTCCGGCACATAGGCCTGCATCCGCAGCCTGTTCCCGTTCCGGTATTCCCAGTGGGAAAACCCAGCCAGCCAAAAGCCCTCACTCTGGCCGGGCTGGCGGCAGATGATGCCAGGCACCTTTTCATCCTGTACCAGGAGGCGTTTCCAGGCCATATCCTCAGGATCCTCCTCTTCCCACTGCCAGGGAACGATATGCGCGGCAGCATATTGCCTGCCCTCAGGCGTGATCCAGATCAGTGTATGGCGGTTCCAGGTATTACTGCCTTCCCCCTCCCTCCCCTTTTCCATATCTCCCTCCTTCTATTCGTTATTTTTTTAACAAACACGAGAGAAAAATCACTTACCTCTCCTTCAGCCAAACAGGATCCGCCTTCCCCCTGGACTGATAATCGATCTGTGCCTGCATCAGTTCATCAAACAGCTGGGTCTTCACCGGCCCCTCCACCACCCATTCCTCTCCACTCTGGTTGCGGATCAGAAGCTGGGTTGCCTCTGCCCCAAACTCCAGGTCTTTATCCAGGGAGATAAACTTGGCCTTTAGCCGGAGGATTGTCCTGGCAAGGCACCTGGCTGTGGGAAGGCCATTGGCAGTTGTTTTCTTCAATATGGTCTCACACTCTGTATTATGGCGTTTTCTGGAATAAGTAAGGATTTTGCCCTCCGGATTACACACATGCCCCTTCTCGGAAATAGCAAAACAGTCTCCGGTGGAAAGCCCGCCCACAAACAAGTCCTGATATTCCTCCTCACGGGGGATCAGGGTCAGATCCTTCCTGAGAGGCACCCCGTCCAGAGCCAGAAACCCAAACTCCTGGCAGCCGTAAAGGTCATGGACTTTCCCCTCCACTGCCTTCACTGCTTCCAGAAGATCCATATCCAGGGGCGTCCCGGCTGCCAAAAACACGCAGCCCCTGGGGAAATTCCCCAGCACGCCCATTCCCCTGGCATCCTCTATGGCCTTTTTCATAAAGGAGGATTCCCCTGCCACAACCTGAGGCTGTTTTTCACACATTGCCAGGATAAACGCATCCCGCTCCGAACGGTAGAGGAACTCCGTTTTTACCTCCAGGTCATTTAGGGCTGCCTTGGAAAACACACTGACCAGGGGAGGATAACTGATCAGCATCCGGCACCCTTTCTGAATGCCTGCCAGGGAAAACATTTCCCTGGCAGCCTCAATCCTGCCTCCTATCTCATTGTGAGTGACCCCAACCAGGTTCTGAAACGCCATGGTTCCTGTGGTAGTGGTAATATACGCAAAGTTAAAAGGCGTGTGGATTTCTTCAATCACATGGGCCCCTGTGGGGCCGTCGATCCCCTTTGCCTTCAGGCTCCGCCGCTCCATCTCTTCCAGAGTTGGGGCTGTCCCAAACTCTTCCACAAATGTCCTCAGTTCACTGACCTTATCCATGCGCTTCTCCTTCCTGTTATCTCTGGCGTCAGGCAATCATGGTTCCAAGCACTGGCAGCCCCGCTATCCGATATACTGAGCCTCCACCCTGGCAAACTCGTCATACATCATGTGGATAACCTTATCGCGGGTCTCTCTCCCGCCCCTTTCTTTCCCTAAAATGCCCCGCCCCCATGGGCCGCATTTCTCCGAATTGCCCTCCGCGTTGCACTTGTAGATCTCTGTGATATGGCGGTCAATAGTGTCCTTCATATCATCCACGTTATGTACCAGTTCCTCCAGACCGCCCAGCTTATAAAAGAATCCGGCTCCCGAAGCAAACACCGGGTTGGTCTTGGACAGTTCGGTCAGGGATTCAATGTCCCTCTTGGTGATGCGGGAAATTCCTGCCAAAGGCATAACATGGATCATGGTCTGGAATTCCTCGGACAGGGACAGGATGTGGTCGGCCTGCAGCCCGTGGCACAAAAATGCCCCGCTGATGGCTCTCCCGATAATCATGGCAACAATCGGATGCCCGTGCTGCCTGGCCTCCGCCAGGGACAGCTGATAAGCGCCGGTGGCCTTGTTCATGCCAAAAAGTTCCTCCACCTTGCCCGGGCCGTTGCCGGGGGTGTCCACAATCAGAACCAGAGGACGCTTCTCCCCCTGGGGCTTATCCTTATCCAGTTCAATCATCTTGTATACGGTGGTTGCCATCTTATAGGCCTCCTCCATACCGATGACCCCGGAATACACAACCGGGAACCGGGGGTTCCTTACCATGGCATCATTGGCAATCACTGCTACCTTTCGGCCTTTTAAAGAACCGGTACCGATCACTGCCCCCGGACCGATATCCGGCAATGTATACTCGTCGATCTTCCCCTCCACAAAGGACCCTTCGTCTAAAATCATGGAAATGGCTTTTCTGCCTTTTCCCAGCATTGTCATCCCCATATTCTTTACCTCCTTGGCCTTCTTTTTGCTTCGCGGATAAACTCATCGTAGAACTGATCCTGGATCTGGTCGCTCTTTTTGTTTCCGAAATAGGACCACACATCCGTTGCATCCTTAAAATTATTCTCCGCAGCTATCTTCACCAATTCCAGCTGTTCTTCCACCAGCTTCAGGCTGCCGATGCAGCGATGGCCCTGAACCTCGTCATAAGACATTTTCAGTGCTTCCGCCACCTGCTTGTGGAAGGCGCCGATGCTATCCTGCACCAGATAAGCCGCATCCCGCATAATATATTTATGCTTTCCTCCGGTGATCCGGTAGATCAGGCTTTTATCTGACGCATCAAATTCTTTCTTGCCCATGGCTTCCTCAATGACCTCCGGGCCGGTTAACCCGATCCTTCCCCGGTCACTCATAATCACCATATCCGTGGCTACCACCACAAAGCCCATGCCTCCGAAGCAGCCCACCTTGCTGCCCACCAGGCCGATTACCGGAATCTTGCCGCGGCAATGCTGGATCTGTTCCATAACCTCCGCATGGGCCAAGAGCCCTGCATTGGCCTCATGGAGCCGCACACCCCCGGTCTCAAAGGAGATCACCACTGCAGGCACGCGGTTCTCATAGTCATTGGGGTGTTTCTCCTTGATTTTTTCATAACTCTGCTGGGCAAGGCGGAATGCCGCCACCATCTTGGCACCATGAACCTCCCCTACGGCCCCGCCGATAAAGCGTCCCTCCTGGGAGATCACGAACACCGGCCGGCTTCCGATCTTCCCCACGCCGGTCACAACACCGTCATCAAAAGAAACCGCCTCTCCTAAAATCGGCAGATGGGGGCTGGTCATCTTATCAATAGGAGCCAAAAGTTCCGTGAAGGTGCCCTTATCCACCAGGTTTACTGCTCGCTCTCTGGCCGTGGACTCATAAAAGCTTCTTTCCTGCATCTCCTCCCATTTTCTCACGATTCCACGTCTCCTTTCGCCTCAAATAATGCCTGCTTTAACCGCATATGGACAATAAACGGCGTCGCATTATTATCGTTGATCTCCATATGGAGATTTCCAATCTTTGTCTCTGCCACAAACTTTGCCAGCACTTTTTCCCACACCTGGTCAAAGCCGGTTACCGGCGTCACCACCTTTACCGTCACTCTTCCGTCCTGCTTCTTGTGTTCCATCAAAACTTCCATATCACCGGAACCAACCACCCCGCTGTGGAACCATTCCGGGGCAAAGGATGTATAATTTTTTTCCGGCTTAAATGAGAAATTCAATTCCTGTAATGCCATGGTTTTTCTCCTCTCCCGATTTTCTGCATCTTTATTATCTGCTGTTCTTATGAGAATATGCCTAGGCTGTTTATGACTTTTCTTGTACTCACCTGCCCTGTAAAACAAAGGGGAACGCCATAAAGTTTTCCTCATGACGTTTTGCCCCGGTTATGTCCGGCATATCCTTCTTTTAGGATAGTCTGTTTACCAACTGCGGAATTTTGCCGGCGGATGATATAGCCCGCCAGACCACTCTACCAGGTCACGGACATTTTTCGCTGCCAGCAGGCTGCGGTTTGCGCGGGATATATCGATCCCCAAATCCTCTGGCGTCTTTACAATTCCCTTTTTCCGAAGTTCCCTTGTCTCTTCCGGTTTCTCTTCCAGGCCCACCTCGGTAAAGCCTGCCACAGCACGGATCGCTGCCATGCGTTCTTCCAGGGAACTACATTTATGAAGGTAGGCAATGCCTTCCTCAGTGACGATATGGGTCAGGTCATCCCCATAAATCATTACCGGCGGGATAGCAAGGCCGGCCGCCTCCGCCAGTTTCCAGGCATCCAGCTTATCCACAAAGCCTGGAGCCATCTTTTCCCTGAAGGTTTCCTGAAGCTGCACCACCAGCCTCCTGCCTCTGGGAAGGTCACCGATCAGGGAACGCTGGATCCCATCCTCCTGGCCACATTTCAGCCACGCTCCGGAGGAATGACGCCTTCCCTTGGGGTCACAGCCCATGTTGGGCGCACCGCCAAAACCTGCGATGCGGGAAGCCGTTGCCGTGCTGCTGTTTCCGTACTTGTCGATCTGCAGGGTGCCTCCGATAAACAGATCGATTCCGTAATGGCCGGCAGCCTGGCAATAGGTACGGTTGGAGCGGAGCGTATCATCCGGCCCTACAAAGAACACATCGGAACGGGCAGCCACATAATCCGCCATTCCCGACTCCCCGCCGAAGCTGTGGATGGATTCCACCCATCCGCTCTCAATGGCAGGAATCAAGGTGGGGTGGGGATTCAATGAAAAATATTTGCAAATCTTCCCCTTCAGCCCCAACTCCTCCCCATAGGTGGGAAGCAAAAGTTCAATGGCCGCCGTGTCAAACCCAACACCATGGTTCAGGCTCTGGATCCCGTACTCCGCATAGATGCCTTTGATTACCATCATGGCACGCAGCACCTGGGAATCGGTGATGTTGGCCGGATCCCTGGTAAACAGCGGCTCCACATAGAAGGGCTGAGGGGCCTGGATCACGAAATCCACCCAGTCCCCGGGGATATCCACCCGGGGAACCTTATCCACGATCTCATTGACCTGGGCGATGACAATCCCCTGCTTGAACTTGGTGGCCTCGATCACCACCGGGGTGTCCTCTGTGTTAAACCCGGTATAAAGGTTGCCTTCCCTGTCTGCGGAAACGGCCACGGTCAGGGCTACCCGGGGAGTCAGGTCGATGAAATAACGGCCAAACAGTTCCAGGTAGGTATGGATGGCGCCAATCTCAATCTTACCTTCCTTCACAAACTGGGCAAGGCGGTTGGCCTGGGAACCTGCATAAGAGAAATCCACCCTGCTGGCAATCTTTTTCTCAAATACATCCAGATGACTCGGCAGGGAGATGGCCGACTGGATCATATGTAGATGATGAACCTGCTCTTTATCCACCTTGCACAGGCATTCTGCCAGGAAATCTGCCTGCTTCTGGTTGTCCCCCTCAATCGTCACCTTATCGTAAGGCTTGATCACGGTCTCCAGCAATTTCACCGCATTGGAGGCCTCCACAATCTTTCCCATTTTCACCAGGGGAATCGCTTCCCGGATCCGCTCTATCCGGTCACGTTTCAGCGAATCCCATCTTTTTCTGTTTCCTTCCATCAGTTTCCTCCTCCTACTGGAACAACATCAGCAGAAACCCTGCTGCTACGGCAGAACCAATAACTCCGGCCACGTTCGGGCCCATGGCATGCATCAACAGGAAGTTGGTGGGGTTGGCTTTCCTTCCCTCCACCTGGGATACGCGGGCTGCCATCGGCACGGCAGACACGCCTGCGGAACCGATCAGCGGATTGATCTTCCCGCCGGTGATCAGATACATAAGCTTCCCTAACAGCACGCCGCCGGCCGTGGAGAAAGCAAAGGCAGTAAGGCCAAGGCCCACAATCGCCAGGGTCTGCACCTGCAGAAACTGCTCCCCGTTAGCAGTAGCGCCAACGGTAGTCCCGATCATGATGGTAACAATATTGCTCAGTGCATTCTGGGCCGTATCGCTCAGACGCTCCGTAACCCCGCTCTCACGGAACAGGTTCCCTAACATCAGCATACCAATCAGGGGCGCCACAGAGGGCAGCATCAGTACGCAGAACACGGTACAGGCAATGGGGAACACGATCTTTTCCGATTTGGATACCTGGCGCAGCTGGCTCATCTTTACCTTGCGTTCCTTCTCCGTGGTCAAAAGGCGCATAATCGGCGGCTGGATTAAAGGAATCAGGGCCATGTAGGAATAGGCGGCAACAGCAATGGGGCCTAACAGTTCCGGCGCCAGCTTACTGGTCAGAAAGATTGCCGTTGGGCCGTCCGCCCCGCCGATGATGGCTATGGAAGCCGCCTGCTCCGGGGAGAAGATCCCAATACCGATAGCAATCATAAATGCCACATAGATACCAAACTGTGCCGCTGCCCCTAACAGCAGGCTGATGGGGTTGGCAAGCAGGGGGCCAAAATCTGTCATCGCCCCTACTGCCATGAAAATCAGGCAGGGGAAAATAGAACTTTTCACGCCCATATATATGATCCTCAGCACACCGGAATCATACCAGTGGGTGCTGGCAAGTTCCGTGAGGGCTGTCTGGATCTCCCCCTGGGAGCCGCTTGCCACTGCTGCGCTTAAGCCGGCATGGGCAGCTTCCTGGGCATCATACATAAGCCCTGCCAAAGGCAGATTGGCCAACATCATCCCAAAGGAGATGGGAAGCAGCAAAAGCGGCTCAAACTTTTTCACAATCGCCATGTAAAGCAGTACAAAAGACACAATCAGCATGATCGCCTGTCTGGCGGTGATGGCGGCAAATCCGGAGCTTTGTATTGTGTTTGTCAATACTTCAACAATATTCATAGTAAGTCTCCTCCTTCAATCAGCCTTCGTTAGTTCAAAACCACCAGCACATCCCCCGTATCTACTGTGGTACCCTGGGACACCAGAATCTGTTTCACCACGCCTGCCTGAGGCGCCACGATCTCATTTTCCATCTTCATGGCTTCCACCACCAGCAGACAATCCCCTGCATTCACGCTCTGCCCCACAGAAGAAGTAATGGAAAGCACCTTCCCGGGCATCGGGCACTCTACCTGCACGTCTGCTCCTCCTGCCGGTGCCGCTGCCGGAGCGGGAGCTGCCATGGGGGCCGGGGCTGCCATGGGAACAGGAGCCGCCTGCATCGGGGCTGCTGCCATCGGGGCCGCCATGGGAGCCGCTGCCATCTGGGGCATCTGAGGTGCCATGGGGGCCGGGGCTGCCATCATGGGCATCCCCTGGTTCATCATCATCCCCTGGCCCATGGCTCCTGCCTTCTCAACATCCACCTCATAAACCTTCTGGTTCATACGCACAATATACTTCATCTCAATTTCCTCCACCTTTTATTTTCGTTTTCTTTTTATTTCTCCTGCTTTTATTCTCCGGGTTCCTTTGCGGGAAACCTGTCCCCTTCCTGGCGCTGCCGCAAATGCGGCATGGAATTACTGCACCCTCACAACTGACTGGAACACCACCTGTTCCATCGGCAGCCCTGTCTCTTCCAGAACCACTGCCATTATTACTGCCAGATCATCCTCCTCTTCTGATCCCGCAGGCAACTGGGCAGCCGGCTGTATTGCCGGTGCAGGCGCCGGTGCCGTTTTTGGCGCTGCCGGTGCGGGTGCAGCCGTCGGCGCTGCTGCCTTGGCTTTCCCTGGTTCTTCTTTCCCCTTCACAATCGTTGCCAGGATTTTAGACATCACCTGGATGAATACGGCCAGGATCGCTAATTCCAGCATAACGATTGCCATTCCTGTAATGGAAATCACAACCGCATCCCCAAGATTAATCGCCTGTCCTGCTAACATGTGATCACCTCCGTTTCGTATGTAATAATTTTCCAAAGCTACGGACTGATTCGGGTAAAAAGGCAGACTTCACTAATGTTATTTTTTTAACAAGAGCGACAGAAAAAAATTCACTATTTCTTAACACAAACAGCAGACTTTCTTCTTGCATTTTGACCACTCATGTTCTATTATCCCCTTTATACCTTTGTCATGTTTCTCACTTCTTAGCCTATATTATAATCTTGACATGTCATAACGTCCAATATATAATAAGTAATATATCTATATCATATTTGTTATTAATAAAGCCAAGGATTTCAAAGGAGATTTTCACCGCCCCAATGCATTCTCACGGCTTTGCCGATGGCGCAAAACAGCCCATAATCCTATTTATCAGGAGGTACCTTATGATCGATTTAAACTCCCTGACCTATTTTAAGAAAGTTGCCGAGCTGCAGCATTTTACCCTGGCCGCCGAAGAACTGCGGGTGGCACAGCCTTCCTTAAGCCGTACCATCTCCCGGCTGGAACATTCTCTGGGATTCCGGCTTTTTGACCGCTCCGGCCGGAACGTCACCTTAAACCCCCATGGGGAGATCGTGCTCCGGCACACCAACCGGATTCTTCAGGAACTTCTGGACATTGAACGTGAACTTGCCGATTACTCCGACCAGTCCCATCAGCTGGTCTCATTGTCCTTGTATGCCGCCTCCAAACTCTTCCCCCAGATGGTCACGGCCTTCAAACAAAAATATCCTGCCATCCGCCTGAAAGTCAGCCAGGAAAACCCTGCTCCGGATGTCTCGGAAGAATGCGACCTGACCCTCTCCTCCTCCATCTATCCCCTAAGCGCCTCCAACACCATCACTTTGTTTTCGGAGGACATCCTTCTGGCATTGCCGGACTCCAGCCCCCTTGCCAGCCGCCCTTATGTGGATTTGGGTGAAGTTGCCCATGAAAAGTTCATCTGCCTCCACAAGGGCAAAAGCCTCCGCAAAATCACAGACACCTACTGCCAGATTGCCGGGTTCGAGCCCTCGGTGGTGCTGGAAAGCGACAGCCCTGAGATCGTCCGGGAACTGATCCACGCCGGCATTGGCATCTCCTTCATCCCCTCCATCACCTGGCGGGGCATGGAAACCAAAAACCTGGCGCTGATGCCCATCCACTTCCCACAGTGCAAACGGTATATTCAGCTTTCCTGGCGGAATGAGGGGTACCTTCCCTCTGCCGCCGTCATTTTCCGGGATTTTATGAAAGAATATTTCCGGGATTTCAGAAAATCATAATATTTACAAACCATAGAATCAGGCAGGGGAGGCTTTTTCCCCTGCTCGTCGCGGGGCCTGTATGCTGCACCAGCAGCAAACTTCCATATGCGGGCCTGCGCATAAATAAGGGATCCGGGGGCAATGCCCCCGGATCCAAAGTTTTGATTATTGCCTAAAGAAATAAACTGCCCAATACGTGGCATCCATGTACCGGTAAATCAGGTACAAGGCCGCCAGGTGAAGCGGGTAAAAGGCATAAAAAGCGTATTTCCCCCTTTTGCTCCCACATTCCCCGTTATACAGCCCAATCAACAGAAACGCCGCTGCCAGCCCCGGGGCATAATGCCATCTCCCCTCCGTCACCAAAAGCCAGAAAAAGCCCGCGATGCATTGTTTTAAGGGGGTTTTGCGGAGCAGATACAAAAGGACAACCAGCAAAACCCCGCTGGCATCATAATCTGTCCTCAGAAAAACCGCTGCCTGGCAGCCTAACCCGGCAGCCACAACCCAGGCCAGGCTGCTCTTCTCACCGGGATAATGCTGTGCCCTTGATGCCCGGCCGGCGGCCCATTCCGCCCCCTTCACCGCCAAAAGGCCTAGCAGCAAGGTAAAAAATACATTTTGCCCGTCCAGGCATACCGGCTGCTGGAAGCAGAGCAGGTCAAACGGAATCTCCGAAATAAGGGCAAACATCCCCAGGCGCAGCCCATACCTTTTCCAATCCCTGGTATGCGCAATGCCTTCCGTCAGGAGGAAGGCATAGATGGGGAATGCCGCCCTCCCCACACAGCGCATCACCTGATACATCTGATAATATCCGGCATACCCGGGAGCCTCCCCTGGAAGCGCCCGCAGGATCCCGCATCCCAGCAACAGATATGCCGTATGGTCAATCAGCATGGCGGCCATGGCAACCATCTTTAAACCGCAGCCAGTGATCATGCCCCGGAGCCTTCCCATCTCCATCAGCAGATCTCTGCTCCGGCCGGCATCTCCTTCTCCGGCACCATCAGGCTTAAATTGCCCTCCGCATCCTCCGCGCACAGAAGCATACCCTCAGAGAGTAACCCTGCCAACTTTGCCGGTTTAAGGTTCACCACCACCATTACCTTCTTGCCCACCATCTCCTCCGGAGTATAGTGTGCCTTAATCCCGCTGACAATCTGCCTTACCTGGCTTCCGATTTTTACCTGGGAGCAAAGAAGCTTCCGGGACTTCGCCACTGCCTCGCAGGCCACAACCTCCCCCACCTGGAACTGCAGGCGGGCAAAATCATCATAGGTGATCTCCGGCTTTGCCTCTATATCAATCACCGCATCATTTTCTCCCTCAGAATTGTCCCCGTTCCCTTTTTCTTCTGTCCCTTTCCCGTCACCGCCGTCTGCCTTTTCCTCTGCAGGCTGCATGGCTTCCACCTGCTCCAGGATCTTTTCCACATCCATGCGGGCAAACAGAATCTCCGGCTTCTCCGTCACCCTTCCCCCGGAGGGATACTTTCCAAACTCACCCATCTCACAGAGAGGCCTCTTGGACGCATTCAGCTGTGCCAGGATCTTGGCCGATGTCTCCGGCATAAAGGATTCCAGCAGGGAAGCTCCGATAGTGATCGCCTCCACCAGGTTATAGAGCACGGTGGCAAGGCGGTCTTTCTTTGCCTCCTCCTTGGCCAATGACCAGGGCATCGTCTCATCGATATACTTATTGCAGCGGCGGAAAATATTAAAGATCTCACCAATCGCGTCTGCCACCCGCAGCCCCTCCATCTTCGCTTCCGCCTTCTTTACTGCCTCCAGCACCACTGCCTTCAGGTCTTCATCTTCTGCCGCACCGGCGCCGCCGTCGCGCACCTCACCGCCAAAATACTTATTTGACATGGATACTGTCCGGTTGACCAGGTTCCCCAATATATTGGCCAGATCCGAGTTCAGGCGCTCTACCATCAATTCCCAGGAAATCACGCCGTCATTGTCAAAGGGCATCTCATGGAGGACAAAATAGCGGACCGCATCCACGCCGAACAACTGTGCCAGGGTGTCCGCATACAGTACATTCCCCTTGGATTTGCTCATCTTTCCGCCGCTCTGCAGCAGCCAGGGATGGCCAAACACCTGCTTCGGCAGCGGGACATCCAGCGCCATCAGAAAGATCGGCCAGTAAATCGTATGGAAGCGGATAATATCCTTCCCAATCAGATGCAGGTCTGCAGGCCAGTATTTCTGGTACAATTCCCCGTGGCTGCCGTCACAGCTATATCCCAGTCCCGTTATATAGTTGGTCAGGGCATCCAGCCACACATAGGTCACATGCTTCGGGTCAAAGCTGACCGGGATCCCCCAGGTAAAGGAGGTGCGGGACACGCACAAATCCTGGAGTCCCGGAAGCAGGAAATTATTCATCATCTCATTCTTGCGTGCCACCGGCTGGATAAACTCCGGATGGGTATTGATATGCTCAATGAGCCGGTCTGCATACTTGCTCATTTTAAAGAAGTAGGCTTCTTCCTTCGCCGGCTGTACCTCCCGCCCGCAGTCCGGGCACTTGCCGTCCACCAGCTGGGACTCCGTAAAGAAGGATTCACATGGTGTACAGTACAGCCCCTCGTAGTAACCTTTATAGATATCCCCCTGGTCATACAGCTTCTTAAAAATCTTCTGCACCATGGCCTCATGGTCCTTATCCGTGGTACGGATAAACTTATCGTATGAGGTGTTCATCAAATCCCAAATCCCCCGGATCTGGGATGCCACCCCATCCACAAACTCCTGAGGCGTAACCCCCGCCTCCTGGGCCTTTAACTCAATCTTCTGCCCGTGCTCATCGGTTCCTGTCTGAAACCGCACATCATACCCCTGCTCCCGCTTAAACCGTGCAATACTGTCCGCCAGCACAATCTCATAGGTATTGCCGATATGGGGTTTCCCGGATGTATAAGCAATGGCTGTTGTGATATAATAGGGCTTTTTACAATTACAATTTTTTTCCTGACACATGGGACAATCCCTCCTGACTTTTCCTTATTCTGAATCCATTCTCCCTCAGCGGACAAAGGAACCCCCGGTTGTCTGCTGCAAGTAATCAAACTATATCACAATCCGCCGAAAAACTCAAGAAATCTGTCCTTCCTTCGCATGTACCCATAAAAACCTTAAATTTTCCTAAATTTTTTCACATAGGAATTGCCTTTTCTCTATATCATATACTATAATTAAATTAGGATATTACGTTCTTTTTCAGTTTCTACAAACGATAACATAAGTAAGGGAGTGATCTAATGAAGATAGAACGGATTAATGAAAACCAGATACGATGCACATTAAGCAGTTTTGATCTGAGCGTCCGCAATCTGAATCTGGGCGAACTTGCCTACGGAAGCGAGAAAGCCCGCAATCTGTTTCGTGAAATGATTCAGAAGGCCTCCAATGAAGTAGGATTTGATGCGGAGGATATCCCGCTGATGGTGGAAGCCATACCGCTTTCCAACGAAAGCGTCATGCTGGTCATCACCAAAATAGAAGACCCTGAGGAGTTGGATACCCGTTTTTCCAAATTTTCCCAGATGGCGGATGAGGATACGGACAGTATTTTCGGCGGTATTGCCAACGAATTCCTGGAAGGTGCGGACGGCCTGATGGAACTCCTAAAGCAGAATCTGCTTGGCCTCTCCAGCCAGGAGGGGGATTCCGCCCCTGCGACACCGCAGACGGAGGACGGCTCCAAAGCCCAGGAGATCCAGACCCGGATCTACCGCTTTGACAGCCTTGACCAGGTGGTGTCTGCCTCCAAAGTGGCCGGACATGTCTACCAGGGAGCCAACACCCTTTACAAGAAGCCTGGCTCTGCCCAATATTACCTGGTTCTGTCAAGCGCGGATACGGAGCCCCTGGTGTTTAGCCGGGTCTGCAACATCCTGGCAGAATACGGCGAGAAGATCCGCCATCAGCCTGCCTCCGAAGCCTACTACAAGGAGCACTATGAAGTAATTGTCTACCAGCAAGCCCTGCAGAAGCTGATGCTGGTATGATGCAGCAAAGGAGGGCCTCCCTAAAAAGATGCCCTCCTTTGTTTTGCCCCTATGCCTCTTGCTGCTTTACTCAGGCCCTCTCCGCCAGCACTTCATTGATTCCGGACACCAGGGTATCACAGTCAATCCCATGAACCATGCAAGCTTCCTCTAAGGTCTCCCCCTGTGCGGACGGGCAGCCAAGGCAATGCATCCCGGCGCGCATCAGCATCGGTGCGATCAACTCATGAGCCTGAACCAGTTCCCCAATCAACATATCCTTACTGATCTGCATATAAAAGTTCCTCCTTCTCGTACATACGTTTTGCTTTTCCTATAGCGTGTGGGTGGCCGGCCCCATGGAAGGCACGGCCAAACACAGGACACATTCCGGAATTTGCCAATGAAAATGTAACCATCCCGCAAATGCGTTTATGTTTACTATAATATATTTTTCCCTGGTTGACAAGCCATAAAAATCTGCTTATCCACGTACATTTCCTGCATTCCTGGCTTTTTTTCTCAGTTATCCCTTGTTAAAAAACATTCTCATCAGCCCCCCTTGAAACTTTTTTTCCTTGCTCCTATAATTTTGGTGGCAACCGATCAAAAGCAGCCCCAAAACATGAATGAGAAGGAGGAACTATGAAGCAAGAGTGGAAATTCTTTCGGCCCGGCGCCTGGGAGCGTGAGGTCAATGTCCGCAGCTTTATCCAAAAAAACTATACCCCTTATGACGGTGACGAATCTTTCCTGGCAGGCCCGACCAAAAACACCTCGGATCTCTGGGAGCAGGTCATGGATTTGTCCCGGCAGGAACAGGCGGCAGGCGGTGTGCTGGATATGGATACTAAAATCATTTCCACCATCACCTCCCATGGCCCCGGCTATCTGGATAAGGAAAAAGAAACCATTGTGGGTTTTCAGACGGACAAACCCTTCAAACGCTCCCTGCAGCCCTATGGCGGCATCCGGATGGCAGAAAAAGCCTGTTCGGACAATGGCTACCAGGTGGATCCGGAAATCAGCGAGTTTTTTACCAACCACAGGAAAACCCACAATGCAGGCGTATTCGATGCCTACACTCCGGAAATGCGGGCCTGCCGTTCCAGCCATATCATCACCGGCCTGCCGGATGCCTATGGCCGGGGGCGGATCATCGGAGATTACCGCAGGGTTGCCCTCTACGGCGTAGACCGCCTTATTGAGGACAAGGAAGAGCAGAAAATGACCACCCGCAGCACCATGTACTCCCACATTATCCGTGCCCGGGAAGAACTGTCCGAGCAGATCCGCGCCCTGAAGGAACTGAAAAAGCTGGGGGAAATATACGGCTTTGACATCTCCCGCCCTGCTGGCGATGTACAGGAGGCAATCCAATGGACCTACTTTGCCTACCTGGCAGCCGTCAAGGAACAAAACGGCGCCGCTATGTCTTTAGGGCGCACCTCCACCTTCCTGGATATCTATGCAGAGCGGGATTTAAAAAGCGGCCGGTTCACGGAAGAGCAGATCCAGGAATTCGTGGACCACTTTATCATGAAACTGCGGCTGGTCAAGTTTGCCCGTACCCCGGAATACAATGCCCTCTTCTCTGGTGACCCCACCTGGGTGACGGAATCCATCGGAGGCGTGGGCATTGACGGGCGCCATCTGGTAACCAAAATGTCTTTCCGCTACCTGCATACCCTGAAAAACCTAGGCACTGCCCCGGAACCCAACCTGTCCGTGCTATGGTCGGTACGCCTGCCGGAAAACTTCAAACGCTTCTGCGCCCGCACCTCTATCGAGTCCTCTTCCATCCAGTATGAAAATGACGACCTGATGAGGGAAACCCATGGCGACGATTATGCCATTGCCTGCTGCGTATCCTCCATGCGGATCGGGAAAGAAATGCAGTTTTTTGGCGCCAGGGCAAACCTTGCCAAATGCCTGTTATATGCCATCAACGGCGGCGTGGACGAGATCAGCAAAAAGCAAGTCGGCCCCAAATACCGCCCCGTCACCTCCGAATACCTGGACTACGACGAGGTCATGGACCGTTACCATGATATGATGAAATGGCTGGCCGGCGTATATGTGAACACCCTCAACATCATCCACTATATGCATGACAAATACTGCTATGAACGGCTTCAGATGGCTCTCCATGACATGAACGTGACACGATGGTTCGCCACCGGCATTGCAGGTCTCTCCGTGGTTGCGGATTCCCTCTCTGCCATCAAATACGCAAAGGTACGCGCCATACGGGATGAAAACGGGATCGCCGTAAACTATGAGATTGAAGGGGATTTCCCAAAATATGGCAATGACGATGACCGGGTAGACCAGATTGCTGTGGAGGTAGTCCACACCTTCATGAATTATATCAAGCAAAACCACTGCTACCGCGGCGGGATTCCAACAACCTCCATCTTGACCATCACCTCAAATGTAGTGTATGGTAAGGCTACCGGCTCCACACCTGACGGAAGAAAAGCCGGGCAGGCATTTGCCCCGGGAGCCAATCCCATGCACACCAGGGATTCCCACGGCGCCGTCTCTTCCCTTGCCTCCGTGGCAAAGCTTCCCTTTATGGATGCGCAGGATGGAATATCCAACACCTTCTCCATCATCCCGGGAGCGCTGGGAAAAGAAAACCAGCTTTTCATGGGCGACCTTGACCTGAACCTGAGCCTTGAGGAAGGCCTGGAACTGGAATGCGGTTCCAACAAGGCCTGTGCCATCCCTAACCTAATGGGCGGGCTGGACCGGGAATAACGACACTAATGGAAAATACGAATTTTTCTCATAACAGGAGGATATCATTATGACTCATGCAAACGAATCTCAGGTTGACAATCTGGTGACCTTGCTGGACGGCTACGCCGAAAAAGGAGGCCACCATCTGAATGTAAACGTGTTTTCTAAAGAAACCCTGCTGGATGCCCAGGCACACCCGGAAAAATATCCGCAGCTGACTGTCCGGGTCTCCGGCTATGCCGTCAACTTTAACAAGCTGACAAAAGAACAGCAGGATGAGGTAATCTCCCGCACCTTCCATGGGGCGATAGGATGACCTTATTCAGGAAAGCCACTCGGAATCCCTTTTCACAATAACATGATTTTTCCGGAGGTATCCATATGACAGGACGAATCCATTCTATCGAAAGCTTCGGCACAGTCGACGGCCCCGGCGTCCGCCTGGTTGTGTTTTTGCAAGGCTGCCCTATGCGCTGCCTTTACTGCCACAACCCGGACACCTGGAAAATGAATGGCGGTACGGAAATGTCTGTAGAGGAAATTCTGGCACAATACGAAAAAAACCAAGCCTTTTACGAAAAAGGCGGCATTACGGTCACCGGTGGGGATCCGCTGGTTCAGATCCTTTTCGTGACAGAACTTTTTGAAGCGGCAAAAGCACATGGGATACACACCTGCCTGGATACCTCCGGTATCACCTTCCGCCCGGATTCCCCGGAAAGCATCCGCCAGTTTGACCGGCTGGCGGCTGTGACTGACTTGGTTTTGCTGGACATCAAACACATCGACCCGGATTCCCACATTAGCCTGACCGGGCAGAAATTGGATTCTGTCCTGGCCTTCGCCCGTTATCTGGACGAAAAAAACATCCCCGTCTGGATCCGCCATGTGGTGGTTCCCGGCATCACGTACAAACAGGATCTGTTATACCGCCTGGGACGTTTCGTGGGAACCCTCCGCAATGTAAAAGCCCTGGATGTATTGCCATACCACGACATGGGAAAGCCCAAATACAAAAGCCTGGGAATCCCCTACCCTCTGGAAAAGGTAAAACCTCTGGGGGAGGATGAGGCCCGGGCAGCCCGCCAGATTATCCTTTCCGGGATCCGCGATGAACGGCAAAAAACACCGGAAACCGATGCTAAAATCCAATATTCCCCATAGAAGCCCGCCTCCTCCCTCCAAAACACCTGCTCTTGTTTATTTTTTTATCCAATTGTGCAGTGATTTCCACTTGAATATTTCTCACAAATGGTATAGAATGATGTCAGGAGCAGGAAATGCTATCGAATATTCAAGGAGGATTTTATCATGGCATATGTTATTTCTGACGCATGTGTAAGCTGCGGAACTTGTGAGTCCGAGTGCCCGGTAGGCGCTATCTCCCAGGGAGACGGACAGTATGTGATTGATGCTGACAGCTGCATCGACTGCGGTACCTGTGCAGGTGTTTGCCCGACCGGCGCTATCAACGAGGGTTGATGATTGATTTTTGATGACTACATAAATGCCTCTTTCATCATTATGTGAAAGAGGCATTTATTATGAAACAAACCACATCCAAAACCACAAGGAGGAATCCCCCATGTCTGACCAAAAACCCCTGGTTGCCCTGACCCCCTGCCACAACACAGAGAAAGACGAACCCTATATGCGTCCCGCCTACTTAAAAGCCATCCAGGCGGCGGGCGGCACCCCTGTCATCCTCCCCCTGGATCTGGAGGAGGCAGAACTGCAGCGCTTTGCCGCAATGTTTGACGCCTTCCTCTTCACCGGCGGCCCGGATCTCCATCCCTTCCATTTTGGCGAGGACACCCAGCGCCACTGCGGCAACGTATCCCCCAAAAGGGACCGCCTGGAACTGGCTCTCTTAAAGCAAGTCATAAAAGCAAAGAAACCGCTCCTTGGCATTTGCCGTGGCATTCAGCTGATTAATATCGGCTTGGGGGGTGATATCTACCAGGATATTCCCAGCCAGTTTGAGGAGGATTTCCCCATCGCCCATACCCAGCCCTTTGCCTATGAAATCCCCTCCCACACTGTCACCGTGGTACCTGAAACCCTCCTGGCCCGGATCACCGGCGCCGGGAAAATCCATGTCAACAGTATGCACCACCAGGCTGTCCGCCGCCTTGCCCCAGGTTTAAAAGCCACAGGCCACGCCCCCCACGGCTTAATCGAATGCGTCGAAATGCCCGGTTACCCCACCTTCTTCCTGGGCGTCCAATGGCATCCTGAATACCTGTGGGAACAGGACACGGCAGCGAAAAATATATTTGCAGAGTTTATAAAAGCAGCGAATTAGCTATCTGCCTCCAGCGCCTCCCAATACCGTTCCACCAAAATCCCTTTATATCCCTGCAGATGCCCTTTATTCTCCAGGATCAGCCTTGACAACGCCTGTACTGCCTTCTCAACAGCCGCCTTCAAAGGCTTCCCTGCCAACAGACCTCCGGTTACCACCGCGGAGAAGATATCCCCGCTTCCTGCCACCCTTACAGGCAGATACTCATAAGGCACCTGGAAATATTCCTGCCTCCAATGGTCATAGCCATATACCAGATGCCTTTCCCATCCCATAGCAGCATTTATATCTGCTATACTACCTCCTGCCATGCCGTCTCCTGCAATCCTATCTCCTGCTACAGTATCTCTTGCTGCGGCGTCTTCCCCCTTGCCTCTCTCAACCGCACTGGTAATCACTACTGATTTGCCCGAAATCTTTCTCAGGCCGTCTGTCAACTCCCGGAGTTCCTCCCAGGTTCCGCTCTCCTGTCCCGGACGGATTCCCGTCAAAAAGGAGGCCTCCGTTATATTCGGCATCATCACATCTGCATAAGCCGCCAGCTTCTTCATTGCAAGGATCCGTTCCTCCCCAATCCCATTATACAGCTTCCCCCCGTCCGCCATAATCGGATCCACGATAACCACGGGAAGCGTTCCCTGCCTCCTCCCAGGTTCCCCTTTCAGGTTCCGGATATATTCCCCGATTAAATCCGCCTGCCCCTCTGATACAACAAATCCGGTGCAAATGCAATCCGGCTCAAACCCTAACTCCTTCCACACTCCAAGGGTATCCCGCATATATCCTGTCATATCCTGGATACAAAACTTTCCATAATCCAAAGTATTAGAAACCACTGCCGTCGGAAGCTGGAACGTATAGTGTCCCATACGGGACAAAATCGGCACCATTGCTGCCAGGGCAACCTTCCCGTATCCCGGAAGATCATTGATTAACAGGACATTTTTCCCTGCAGCCTGCCCTTTCTTTTTATTGCTTTGAATCACTTCGCCCATATACAAATCTCTCGTTTCCTTTCCATTATCGGCTCCCACACCGCTGCTTGCCGGCTCTGCCTGAAAATCAACAGGAAAATCCCAGAAACCGCAAAAGCCCGCTGCACCCGGCTACCACATCCCGGTAAGTTGCCTCAAAATCCCCGGTATACCAGGGATCCGCCACATCCCGGTCACTGTCCGCAAAGGACAAAAGCTTATAGATCTTCCCTTCCGGATCCCCGCCCAGCATCCGCTGCATGTTGCGGATATTCCAGGTGTCCATGCCGATCAGATAATCATACTTTCCGTAATCTGATTTTTTCAGCTGAACTGCTGTCTTGCCGGCTGTGCTGATTCCGACCTGTCTTAATTTCTCTCTCGTCCCCCGGTGAACCGGATTGCCGATCTCCTCTGTACTGGTGGCAGCGGAGGCGATTTCAAATCGGTCGGAAAGACCTGCTTTTTGCACCATGTCTTTTAGGACAAACTCGGCCATGGGGCTGCGGCAGATATTGCCGTGGCAAATGAATAATACTTTAATCATCTTTTTATATCTCCATTTAAGTCTTGTATTTCTTCTCAAACGCTTGATATTTCAGGGTTTTCCGACTTTTGAGTTTTCCTTTCTTTTCAAGGTATCTTCTCAAATCTTCTCGTATTTTCTTGTGTTTTTTCCTGCAATCTTGGTAAATCCGTTGGTAAAGCAAACGTCCTTACCAACGGGCTTTTTTAACTATTCGCTATCCGATATACTTCTTCCTTTGCATCATCAAAATTCACATGGGTGTAAGTGTTCAAGGTTACACTGATGTCTGCGTGACCCATGATATACTGCAAGGTTTTCGGATTCATCCCGGATTTTGCCATATTAGAGCAAAAGGTGTGCCTGCATACATGAGGGGTAACTTTCGGCATCTGGATACGGTAAATTTTATTGTATTTCTGAATAATATGCTCCAGATACTTTTCCCAGTGAAGGGCAACCATCGGCATATCGTTTTTATCCAGAAACAAGAATCCTGCATATCCTTCCACCATCGGTTCAACTTTTGGTGTCTTGCGGTTGGCAATGATTCTGCGAAAACACGCTGCGACAGCTTCCGTCATCGGCACATAGCGGATGCCTTTATCTGTTTTTGGGTCTTCAATTACATACTGCATCTGTGCAGTACGCTGTAACTGATGGTCTACCTTGATACGCATTTCTCCAAACTCGATTTCTGAAACCGTCAGCCCACAGAACTCTGAGATACGAAGCCCTGTGTGAAAAAGAATATAGATTGCATCATAGTATCTGCTGAAATGTTTATCTTCCTGAATAAACTTCAGTAAATCTCTCTGCTGCTTTCGGGTAATCGCTTCTCTGGTAACAGAATCATTGACAATGACGGATGCAAGTTCAAATTCAAATGGATTTTTACGGAGCAGGTCATCATCTACTGCCATCTGAAATGCCGGTCTGAGAACTCCCCTGATAGAATGAATGGAACTGTATCCCCGTCCATCAATCTGCTGGAGCTTAATTAACCATGCCTTTGCATCTGACAAACGCACCTTATCAATTCGCAGATTCCCAAAACTCTCTTTTTTCAGCATATTGATGACCGTTTTATATCCGGCAACCGTATTGTGACGAACTCCTGTTTTCAATGAAATGTACTTTTCTACCAGTTCCAAAACAGTATAGTTGCCACCGTTGGTTACGATACGGTCAAACAAATCCGCTTCAATCTGTTTTTCTTTCTCACGCAGGGAAGGCTCCCGCTTCTTCCCTTTTGGCATTGGGTCATTCTTGTCCAAACGCCAACTGTATACATTTTTCTCTTTTCCGTCCTCATCAATATAGCGGAACCGATACCTCCCATCCTTACGCTGGTACTCGCCCTCTCGCAAAATCCGATTACGGTTATCTCGTCTTTTCTCACTCATCGTGAACTCTCCTTTCAAAAAAAGAGAGCCAGACTTGCACTCTTATCATAGCACAAATCCGGCTCTCCGCATAGTTATATCATGTGAAATTGGTAAATCTGTCAGCTCTGTTTACACAGCCGTAGCCTGATCCAGATACCTCTCAAATTTCTCACGCTTAATGAGGGCACGATTGCCGTTCATCACATAAAAATCCTCATTGGGATGTGTGTCAATAAGCGTTCTCAATTTTCCTTCGCCGATATGATAATATCTGGCTGCTTCCTCAATGGTAAGCGTATATCTACGCCACACCGGAATATCCGAGTAATTTTTTCCTTCTATATTCATCTTATTATTTGCCATAGGCAGTTATCCTCCATACATGAAAATAGCCAGACAGAGGGTGTCG
>CAJURT010000042.1 GCA_910588875.1 uncultured Lachnospiraceae bacterium | reverse complement strand
ACGCATTTTATCGTGAGCAAAAATCGGAAATTTTAGGAATTCTTGATCTCGAAACTGGAAAAAGCAGCAGACTCTTTCCGATTGTGTCTCTTCTCGTTTCCCTGGCGTACCTTTTGGAACGGCTTAGCTAACTGACATTGCCAGGGAACCGTAATCATATTTTTACAGCCGTCTTTTCCGGTATTGCCGGATGGTTTCCTCAATGGTGGTATAGTCCCGCTCAAACAGTTCCTGGCTGATCTGCTCATGGAGAAGAGGCTCGGGAACCTTTGACAAAATCTTATCGATGACAAAGACTTTGCTTTTTTCCCGGTATTTGGGCATTTGATTGATTTCCTGAATATGGGCAAGTTCCGGCCTCCACAAAAGGCTCAGCTTGGCCCGGAGACGGCGGTTGGGATTCAGGGTGGCCTCCCGCAGCAGGTAAAAATCCACCCCGGTTTCTTCCTGCTCGATGGTGATAATGCCCCACCATGGCGGTACATGTTCGGCAATATGGATTCCATGGCGGGAGCCTGCGGCCACATAGTTATAGTCAAAATACTGGTCGTAATCTTTGATCTGTCTTTCTAAGCGTGCGTAGGTATCAGCGTCGCTTTTAATCTCGATTCCCGAAAGGTCAGAGGGCCGCACCAGAATCACGTCGGCGCGGGATCTGCCTACCTGTTTTTCTTCTATGATGCGGGTTTTTCCGTATCGTTCTTCCAGAAAGTCAAACAATGGTTCCCGGATATCTTTGTCGTATAGCATGGCAGCCTCCATCTCCCGGAACAGACGGTCAACGCCCTCTCCGGATTCTTTTGCATATTGATATTTTAACTGGGTGGGATGGTTATATCAAGGGATTCCTGAAAAATCAGTTTTAGCAGATCTTTTTGTTTATCGGCTGATTATCGGGTAATCAATAAACTTCAGGATTGAAATTAATTAAATTTAGTAATAAAATAAATTATTCTAAATATCTAAAATTTATAAACTTGAATGAGAAGGGGAAATAAGATTTTTAAAGGTCAGGAAAGGAGAAATGGAATGGTTAAAGAGATCAATGGGGGAATAAGAAAGCAGGGCTGCAGCGGCTCCAGGGAGCCGCAGGTTTCAGAGCGGGAGCGGGAACAGGGCAGGCTGGCCAGGCGTCTGGCAGCAGAAGGGATGGTGCTGTTGAAAAATGAAGGCCTGCTTCCTTTTTCCCCTTCTGTGCCGGTGGCCCTGTTCGGAGGCGGGGCGGGAAAGACGGTCAAGGGGGGTATTGGTTCCGGGGATGTGAACAGCAGGGAGAATATTTCTGTCTGGCAGGGCCTTGGGGAGATGGGAGTGACGGTCACCAGCGAGGACTGGCTGAAAGACTACGACAGGCGCTATGAGGAGGCCCGGTTGAGATGGAGGGAGAGGACAGCCAGGGAAAAGCCGGACAAGAGTCTCTGGATCCGGAGATTATGCGTCTTGGGCCCGGTTATGTGGATCCGGGGAAGGCAAAGGCCCAGGAACTAGCAACAGAGCAGCCGATTATTGTCACCGAACTTTTTAAAGAAGGAAGCGGTGATAAATATGAATCCGGGGATGTGGCCTGGCTGACGGACAGCGCTCCCACGGATTATGTGACACTGGAGTATACCTGCGATGATCCGGAGAAGGCAGGCTGGGGGATCATGGGCTGGGGAGCCACGGTGGACGGGCAGTGGAAGGATGGACCTTCCTACAATGCAGAGGCGCCAGATCCGAGAGTGCGGGTAAAGAAGATGATCTCTATCAAGGCACTGCGCAGGAATTTCGGCATTAAGGCGGGAAACCGGGTGGAACGTGTCAGCCTGGGAGGGTGGAACGGAGGACGCCTGCTGAGCATGACACTGACTCAGGGCGGAACCATTCCCCGCAACCCGGTGCTGGTGGAAAATGCTGCCATGAACCAGAGTTGGGACTGCCCGGACATTGAATATATCCGGGATCTTCCGGACAATGCCATCATCAATCTGTCGGCCACCTGTGATGAGGTGGGGCACAGTCAGTGGGAGATCATGAGTTGGGGGGCAAAGGTGGACGGGCAATGGATCAGCGGCCCTAAATACAACGCGGCCAAACCGGCCCGCTATGAGGTACAGGATAGCTGGACGGCCAGCGAATTTCGCAGGATGATGGGAATGCGGGAGGATGCCAAGGTAGAGTACTTAGGCTTGTCGGTATACAACGGAGGCCGGATTCTGCGGCTGAGTGTGGATGAGGGGAAGCAGCCTTCCATCGCCTATGACGGGCCCAGCGGCGGAAGCAGCAGCGGGGGAGGCGGAAGAAGAAAGCCGGATTATGTGTCCCCCAATCTTTCTGTTTACAGGAAGCTGATCAATGCGGCAGAGGCTGGAGACAGCCGGAAGGTAAAACGCTTTGACGGTCTGTCAGGCGCCATACCCGGCTGGGGACAGCTGGATTCGGACCGGGACAGCCAGGAGGCGGCGACTCTTTTGCGGCCGGGCAGCTATATTGTGGTAAAGTATCATGCCACAGATAAAAATACGGTGCCGGCTCTGTATCCCAAACCAAAGGATGGCATCTACCCTGAGGGGGATAACTATCGCCCGGTAGCTGCCGTGTGGAGCAACGGGGAGTATGCGATCTTTACCTATGAGTCGGTGGCAACACGCTTTAAGAAATGTGTGGTTCCCTCCGATATCTTGTCCTTGTCCCTGGCAGCGTCGGGGGAGGGAACCCTGGATATCCTGTGGACAGCGGTGGTTTCGGATAAAGATCTCCAGCTGGCAACGGATGACAGCCTGGTGTTGTCGGAACAGTACGGACAGCACAAGCTGGATTTGACAGATTATAATGCTGCCTACAAAAAAGGAGACACGGTGACAGTTACCGTGACACTGGATAAGGCGGTGAAGGGAAATATCGGCACCAACATCGGCGGAGTGTGGGATTCGGGAAGCGAACTTTCGGGAACCAGCTTTACCAGAACCTTGAGACCGGACAGCAGTGATGTCTACATCTCCGTCAGTGATTTTAACGGGGCGTCTCATGTGGTGATAAAGGAGGTTCGCGTGGATGTGGCCGGACAGGTGAATTATGACGCGGCGGTGATTGTGGAGGCTCCGAGAGACCTTGCCGTGGTGGTGACAGATCAGAAAGGGCTCACAGAGGCTGCCGGAGTGACAGCGGAGGAAATTCAGGAAGGCGCTACCCTGGTAGTGACCGTGGAGAAACAGGAAATGACAGAAGAGATTGAGAAGGCGCTTGAAAACGCGCCGAAGCCATCGGGAGGCGGAGAGCCGGAAGCCCTGGCAGTGGTGGATATCTCCATGATGAAGGTGAGTGCAGATGGCACGGAGGAGTCAGTGACCGGCACCACAGATAAGATTCGTTTTACCTTGGCAGTGCCGGAGGGGGCTGATACCACCAAGAGTTTTGTGGTGGCCAGAATCCACAACGGAAAGTTTGACGGCTGGCTGGAGGATCTGGATGACAATCCCTATACCGTGACCATTGAGACCGACCGGTTTTCGGAATACATTATTCATTCGGTGGAGATTGTGACCGATGAGGAGATCCGGGAGAGAGGCGTGCTTCGGACCGGTAATCTGAACCGGTTAAACCGGGTGATGGAGAAGGCGAAACGTGGGGAAGAGATCACCATCGCCTATCTGGGAGGTTCCATCACCAACGGTTCCTCGGCCGTGCCCAAGGAGAAAAACTGCTATGCCTATCTGACTACGGAGTGGTGGAAGGAGAAATTCCCCCAGACAAAGATCAACTATGTGAATGCTGGTATCGGCGCCACGGATTCCTATCTGGGAGTTCACCGGGTGGCATCCGATGTGCTGGCAGAGGATCCGGATCTGGTGGTGGTGGAGTTCTGCGTCAATGACAGCCGCAGCCACAACCAGGAAAGCTATGAAAGCCTGCTCCGCCGGATTTTCCAGTATCGGACGGAGCCTGCGGTGGTAGGGCTGTTCCTGACACATTTTGAAGGACGGGTCTGTTCTGACTGGAGCGAGCAGCATGGGGAGATTGCCGCCTATTATGATATTCCGGTGGTAAGCTATCGGGATGTGGTGAAGCCCAGGCTGGAGGATGGTTCTCTGGAGTGGACCAAGATCGGGCCGGCAGACGACCTGACCCATCCCAACAATGCGGGACATAAGATCATTTCCCGCTGTATGACGTATTTCTTCGGCCAGGTTCTTGTGGACACAGGAAAAACCTATGGGGATTACAGCGCCTGGCAGATGAAACAGGATCCCGTGACACCTTCCCGGTATGAGAACGGGATATTGCTGGACAACCGTTCCGGAAGCGGAATCCAAGTGGCGGGGCAGCAGGTGGAAAAGGTGAATATTTCCGAGGCCCAGTTCCCCTACGGGTGGCAGACCACTACCGGGCAGGATATGGTCTTTACCATCGGGGACGCCACCAACATCGCTCTGATCTACTATGGAGGCATGGAGGCAAAGTACGGTACCTTTGACGTGTATCTGGACGGAAGGTACGTGAGCACCATTGACACAAATTTCTATGGAAGCTGGGGAAGCCACGCAGAGTATAAGCTGCTGCTCACCTCCGGGACGGCGGGAAGCCATACGGTGCGGATCACAAAAAATCAGGACAGTTCCGGGGATATCTTTACGATTCTGGGATTTACGGTGTCAAGGTCAGGGGAAGCGCCGGCGCAGGATTACATTGACCGGTTTGCCAAAGAAGAACTGGAACAGTCGCAGGGATGGGTGAGCCATTCCTACGCCCTGACCGATCATCTGACGGCTCCGGTGAGAATCGGCACGGACACGGTTCTGGTGGAGGTGACACTGGATTCTGACGGAAATTATTTTTGGGATTTTGGTATCGGGGATTCTTTTGTGGAAAAGGAAGATCACTGGTATTCCTGCTCCTATGGAGGAACAGGCGGTGAGGAGACCTTCCGTTTTCTAGCAACCCCTATGTATGATAATTTTATGATCTCCGTGTACAGGGATGGCATGACCGGATCTGAGGTGAAGGTGAAGGATGTCCGGGTGACGAAGGTTCCGGCGCTGACAGGCGGCAATCCTTCCTATACCTTCAATGCAGGGGACTACAAGAAGGATTACCAGGCCGGGCAGGATATTCAGGTGACTGTAAAACTCAGCAAGGCAGTGAGCGGAAGGCTGACCGCGGCGGACGGAAATGGAAGCCAGGGAGCCTTTGTCACCGGAGCGGAGGTGACGGCTGTTTTAAAGCCGGCTGACGGGATGGTGAAGCTGGAGACGGAAGGGCTTGGCGGAAGCGATGATGTCCGGATTCGGGAGATCCGGGTGGAGGAAGCAACGGCTGCAGGGATTCATACCTTCCGGGGAACCTGGGACAGCGGGCCGGCATTTGAACTTAGGGATTTTGCTTCTTATATGGAGCCGGAGGGCAGTGAGTTCCAGGCCGGTACAGAGACAAGCGTAACGGTAACCTTTGACAAGAGCGTGAAGGGATATATCGGCGGGAATGTAGGCGGTTCCTGGGATGCAGGGGAGGAACAGGAGGGGACGTCATTTACCAGAAGATTTGTTCCCAGTGATGAATATCTGAATGTTTCTCTGAGTGATCTGAAGGGGAATGAGAAGGCAGAACTTTTGTCAATAGAAATCAGGCAGGAGAGTACGGCAGCAGAACCCATCTATACCTTTGATGGCGAGTGGGGAGAGGCAGGGAAGAACAGTCAATACACCTCCACCTTAAGTGAATATATGGAATCAGGCTCATTTGCCAGTGGCGTGGAGACAAGGGTGACCCTGACCTTTGACAAGGCGGTTCAGGTGAAGATAGCCGGAACGGAGAATGGAAGCTGGAAGGATTATGGGAATTCTGGTGAAAATTATACTGCATCCATGACTCATACCTTTACGGGAATACAGCCAGTGGATGATAATCTGATCGTCCAGGTGGGAGGACTTGATTCTGTCGACGGTAAAGCGGGGCTTTTGTCGGTGACAGCAGAGCAGGTGACTTCCTATAGCCTGAATTCAGTGCTTTCGGATATGAGCAGCGAGCACATGTTCCAGAAAGAGGATGAGGAGGATTCCGGGCCCTGGTCCTGTGAGTTTGCGATTGAGGACTATCTGTCCGATTTTATGGGAGGACAGGGGGATGTGATATGCATCTGTGTGACTTTGGATTCTGACAGCAGTTATGAAGGATATATACAGGCGGATCTGTCACCGGTAACGGCTACCCCATCGAATGCCTTGCCCGGCAAAACGGATGCTTCTGCCGGGGACCAGGAGGAGAAGGATGATGTTTGGGAGAACGAAAGCGGAAAGAACGTCAGCAAGAGCGGAAGCGATAAGGTGAAGTTTGAGGGCGCTGAGATTCAGGATGAGGATTATGTGGTGGAGTTTATCGGCAGTCCGAAGGGAGACAGCTTTGAGATCTGCATTACCGGGATGGAGGGAACTTATGTGGCAGTGACCTCTGTTGATGTCAGTTATGTGGAAAAAGCGGAGAAGGCGCCGGAAGCAAAACCGGAGAAACTTCCGGAAGAGTTATCGGAAAACGAGCCAGGGAAAGAAGAAAAAGTACAAGGTGAGGAACAGGAAGATAAAAAGCTGTGGGTGACAGAAAAAGCTACGGAGACGAAGGAGGAGGATACAACCGCAGGATCGGAGGAAGCAGAGCCGGAGAGTACAGCGGACGCGGAAGGCGGCCGGGAGTCAGCGGCGGAGAGTGCGGCGGACGCGGAAGGCGGCCGGGAGTCAGCGGCGGACAGTGCGCCGGAATCCGGAGAGGAAACCTTGACGGAGGCAGGATACCAGACAAAGAAGGAAGAAAAGGAGGAGGAAACAGGGAGTCCTGCAAAAGAAAAAGCACAAAAGCTTCCTGAAAAAGAGACGGCAACGGAGGTGAACACGGCCACCGAAAAACGGGAGGAGGAGACGGAGAGCCAGAACTGAAATGGCAGAAGACAAAATGGCAGAGAAGGGAAACAGCAGAAAACAGAACGGCAGAGAACAGAACAACAGAAGATAAAATAACAGAAGATAAAACAGATGTGACAATCAGGTGAGAATCCTGAAAAGCACGTAAAAAGGAAAAGGCCGGAAGCGAGAAAGTCCCAATCCGGCCTTTCTCTGTTAAACAAATGATTAAAATTGATTAAAAAATTGCTATTAAATGATAAAAATAAATTAATATATGAGAAAGGAGGCGATTAACAGTTGACCGAAGAAAAAAGTAATGATAAAATTAATTCTCAGAGGACAGATCAGGAACAGGTCGGGATTAGGAGAGTTGAGATGGCGAAGGATGTAACATTGGCGGATATTGCGGCACAGATCGGAGTGAGTGCGGTTGCTGTGTCAAAGGCGTTGTCCGGAAAGCCAGGGGTAAGTGAAGAACTAAGAAGCCGGATTAAGGAAGCCGCCGCGCAGATGGGATATGTACCCAGCGTTTCGGTAAAGCCTGCGGTGACAGGCACGGGCAATATCGGGGTAGTGGTCCGGGAGCGGTATTATGGGTATTCGATCACATTTTATGGTCAGTTGTATGAGCGGGTGGTAAGGGCGCTTTATGATAATGAATATTACGGCATTTTAGAACTGCTGACGGAGGAGGATGAAAAAGCAGGCAATCTGCCAAAGATGGTGCAGGACGGAAAGGTGGATGGCCTGATCTTTTTGGGGCAGATGGACGAGTCCTACATTTCAAAGATGGTTCGCCAGACCAGGTGCCCGGTATTTTTCCTGGATGCCTATATTCCGTCAGCCCGGTTTGATACGGTGATTTCTGACGGATATTACGGAACCTACCAACTCACGGATTATCTGATTGAGACAGGCCATAAAAGGATCGGCTTTGTGGGCAGTGTGGATGCCACCAGCAGCATTACAGACCGGTTCTGGGGCTACAGGCGGGCGCTGCGGGAGAACAATATCCGGTTTGAGGAGGATTGGGAGATTCCGGACCGGGATATGCGGGGGGCGACTTATGATAAGCTGCCGGTGGATATCGGGAACTGTGACGCCTATGTGTGCAACTGTGACGTGACGGCACAGGTTATGATCCGAAGCCTGGAGGATAAAGGATGCCGGGTGCCGGAGGATGTGTCAGTAGTGGGCTTTGACAATTTTCTTCCGCTGGGAATGGAATCAGACAGAATTACCACTTACGAGGTGGATTTGATGCGCATGGCGGGAATCTGTGTGCGCTCTTTGATTAAAAAGATTAAAAATGAGCCGTATGTAAAGGGAATTCAGATTGTGACCGGCCAGCTGATTGAAAGGGAAAGTGTGAAGAGGCGGGTGTGATAAACCGTCAGATTGTGAAGGTAAGAAGGGCTATCAGTCTCAGGATTGATGGCCTTTTTTATATCATAGGAAAGTGCGTCCTATGATACAAAAACGCTCCGCGAGGATCGCAACACGGTGTGGGCTTGTTCACTAAGCTCATTGCATTCGCTAAGTGAGCCAATGCCTGCGGCGGAAAGGAATCATGTCGCTGAAGCGACCCGCCGCAGGCGGAGAATCCTGCGGAGCAGGATTCTTTTTTATGTGCGGCCGGGGATGGCCGGAAAGACAGTCTTGTTAATGAATATATTAATAAAAATTTATAAAAAAATACTTGATTAAATTTAATAAAAGATATATAATTAAATTAATTTAAATACGTGATTTATTTAAATCAAACCAATCCGTATAAATGATGGAAAGAAGCCATGTTTCATGGCGGTTCTGCCTGTCTGAATGGTTTTCGGTCAAGATGCGGGACTGGCAGAAAAAGGGGGAAGGAGGACAGGAATGAGGATATCGCCAGGGGATATCCGCCTGCGTTACACAGGGCGGATTGACAGGAGGAATCCGGAGAGGCCGGAGTTTATATTTCCGGCATCCTCGCTGGGATTTCGTTTTTGGGGAAAAAGAGCCGAAATAGTGTTGGAAAACCGGAGAGTATACTGGGATAATTATGTGGGGGCGATTGTTGACGGTGAGCAAAAAAAGTGGAAGCTGGAGGCCCGGGGAGAGACCCGGCTGGTTATTCTGGAGGAGGATGAGGAGCGGGAGCATGAGGTGTTGTTTTTTAAGCGTCAGGACAGCTGCCATGAATTTGTGATAAAGGGGCTGGAACTGTCAGAGGGCAGCCGGCTTCTGGAACAGCCAAAGAGGCCTGGCAGAAGAATCGAGATCTATGGGGACTCGGTGTCAGCCGGGGAGGTTTCCGAGGCGGTTGCTTATGTGGGGCAGCCGGATCCGGAACATAATGGGGAATACTCTAACAGCTGGTATTCCTATGGATGGATTGCAGCGCGGAGGCTGGGGGCGGAACTTCACAGCATTTCCCAGGGCGGCATCCCTCTTTTAAATGGAAATGGCTGGGTGGAGCCGCCGGTCTATCCGGGGATGGAGTTTATGTGGGACAAGATGCATTATCATCCAATGTTGGGAGAGCCTTCTGCCTGGGATTTCTCCTGCTATATTCCTCATGTGGTGATCGTAGCGGTGGGGCAGAATGACAGCCATCCGGATGATTATATGAAAACGGATCCCGAGGGGGTTCGTGCTGCTTATTGGAAATATCGATACAGGTGCTGGCTTCAGGAACTTCGGGGAAGATACCCCGGGGCAGTGATTCTTTTGACAACCACTATCATGGAACACAGCCGGGAGTGGGATGAGGCGATTGAGGCTGTGTGCAGGGAACTTAAGGATAACCGGATCCGGCATTTTCTGTATAGGAAAAACGGATGCGGAACGCCAGGACATATCCGGATTCCAGAGGCAGAGCAGATGGCCGGGGAACTGACGGATTATATCAACCGGCTGGATATTCCCGTGTGGGAGGATTGAGGCGGATGGGAGCCGACAGAGGAAAAGGAGGAGAGAAGGATGGTACAGCAGATTGAGGAGCATTTGAGGAAAAAGCTGATTCCCTTTTGGGAGGGGCTGGCGGACTGGCACAGAGGAGGGTTCTATGGGTATGTGGGCTATAACCTGGAACTGGACAGGGAAGCGGTGAAGGGGGTTATCTTAAACAGCCGTATTTTATGGTTTTTTTCTAATGCTTATCTGACATTGAAGGATCCGGAATTGCTGAAATACGGGGAGCATGCCTATTTGTTTTTGCGGGATTTTTGTGTGGACAGAGATTTCGGAGGGGTATACTGGTCTCTGGGATGCGACGGGAAGGCGGAGGATGACACCAAGCATACCTACAATCAGGCGTTTGCGGTGTATGCATTGTCCTCCTACTATGCAGCCAGCAAAAATAAAGAGGCGCTGAAGCTGGCTTATGACCTGTATGAGTTGATTGAGACCCGATGCAGAGACGAGGGGGGATATGGGGAGGCATTTAGCCGGGATTTTGTGCCGGTTTCCAATGAGAAGCTTTCGGAGAACGGGGTGATGGCGGCGCGGACCATGAATACGCTGCTTCATGTGTTTGAGGCTTATACAGAACTTTACCGGGTGGATCGTCGGGCGGATGTGGCGCAGAAGCTTCGGGAGATTCTGGATGTGTTTGCAGATAAGGTCTATAATCCGGAGAAAAGACGGCAGGAGGTGTTTTTTGACGGGAAATGGAATTCGCTGATTGACCTTCATTCCTATGGACATGATATTGAGTCGTCGTGGCTTTTGGACCGGGGCTGCCGGGTGCTGGAGGATGAGCGCTATACGAGGAAGCTGGAGCCGGTGATTCTGGCTCTGGCGGAGGAGATCTGTGAGCGGGCGTATCGGGACCACAGTGTGATGAATGAGTGTGAAAACGGCGTGGACAATACGGATCGAATCTGGTGGGTGCAGGCAGAGGCGGTTGTGGGATTTCTGAATGCATGGGAGAAGTGGCCGGAAAGAGAGTATTTTTTGGAGGCGGCCCGGGACATCTGGGAGTATATTGATCAGGTGATGGTTGACAAGAGAGAAGGCTCGGAGTGGTACTGGCGGGTGGATGAGATCGGCAGGCCGGTTGAGGGAGAGCCGATTGTGGAGCCCTGGAAATGTCCTTACCATAACGGAAGAATGTGCATGGAGGTAATCCGGAGGATGAAGAAATGAGAAATTTTTGGAGGTGTTTGGGAAAGAAGAAATGAGAAATTTCCGGAGGTGCCAGGGAAAGAGAAAATGAGAATTTTTTTGGACGTGACATAAAAAAGGAATGAGACGTTTTCGGGTATACCCGGGAAAGGGATCTGACGCAGATGTTTTTGAATGCGAGGAACGGAAGAATTTTCAGAATCGTGATTGGGGAAAAGGAAGCCGTAGGATAAGCAGGAAGAAAGAATGAGGTGCAGAGATGGTTCATGAGAGATATCAGGCAGAGAAGGATAAGCTGGAGAGGCTGATTGCCAGAAAGAATCAGAAGGCGGATTTTTATAACGGGATTTATGACCGGTATGTGGACCCGGTGCTGACCAGGGAGCATATTCCGGTGGAGTGGCGGTATGATCTGGATGAGGCAACGAACCCGTATTTTATGGAGCGGCTGGGAGTGAATGCGGTGATGAATTCCGGCGCGGTGGAACTGGACGGGAAGATCTGCCTGGTGGTGCGGGTGGAGGGGAATGACAGGAAGTCCTTCTTTGCCGTGGCGGAGAGCGAGAGCGGGGTGGATGGTTTTCGCTTTTGGGAGGAACCGGTAGTGCTGCCGGATACCTGCCCGGAGGAGACCAATGTGTATGATATGCGGCTGACAAAGCATGAGGACGGATATATTTATGGGGTGTTCTGCTCGGAGAGCAAGGATACTTCAGTGAAAGATCTGTCAGCGGCGGTGGCAGCGGCGGGGATTGTGCGGACAAAGGATTTGAAGAACTGGGAACGGTTCCCCAACCTGGTGACATTGCGCTCGCCTCAGCAGCGGAATGTGGTGCTGCACCCGGAGTTTGTGAATGGAAAGTATGCTTTTTATACCCGGCCTATGGATGATTTTATTGATACGGGAAGCGGCGGCGGTGTGGGCTTTGGGCTGTGTGAAGATATCACACATGCGGTGATTGATGAGGAGATCATGACCAGCCTGCGCAAATATCATACGATTACAGAGTCGAAAAACGGCGCCGGTGCGGTGCCGATTCGGACAGAAAGGGGATGGATTCATATTGCCCATGGTGTCCGCAATACGGCGGCTGGCCTGCGGTACGTGATCTATGCTTTTGCCACGGATTTGGACCATCCGGAGCAGGTGATCGCGGAGCCGTCGGGGTTTTTGATTGCGCCCAGAGGCTGGGAGCGGGTGGGGGATGTGTCAAATGTGGTGTTTACCAACGGTGCCGTTGTCCGGGAGAATGGGCAGGTGCTGATCTATTATGCGTCGTCGGATACGCGGATGCATGTGGCAGAAACGACACTGAAGAAGCTGGTGGACTATGTGTTTGAAACGCCGCGGGATCCGGGGAGAAGCGCGGATTGTGTGCGGCAGCGGGTGGAACTGATCCGGAAGAACCGGGAACTGCTGGAAGAGCAGGAATAAGGCAGGAATAAGGCAGGAAACGGACTGGGGAAGGCCGGATGGAAGGAAAGCCAGATGGAAGGAAGACCGGATGGAAGAAAGGCCAGATGGAAAGAAGGCCGGATGGAAGGAAAGCCGGATGGCGTGAGGTCAGGGAAAGCACTGAAAAGCGGATGCTCCAGTCTGTGTATGACAACGGTAAAACAGCAGGAGACAGGTTGTAGGAGAATTGTAGGAGAATTGCGGGAGAAAAACAGGAGGTTATTCATATGGCGGAGATGAAGAAGCAGGTGGCAGAGCGCTACCGGTTGTGGCTGGAGTCGCCGGTATTTGATGAAGGGACAAAGGCAGAACTGCGGGCTCTGGAGGGGAATGAAGCAGAACTTACAGACCGGTTTTACCGGGAACTGGAATTCGGGACCGGCGGGCTGCGGGGTGTGTTGGGAGCGGGCACAAACCGGATGAATGTGTATACGGTGAGGAAGGCCACCCAGGGTCTTGCCAATTATATCAGAAAGAATCAGGGGGAGGAGCGGGGCGTTGCCATTGCCTTTGATTCCCGCCGGATGTCGCCGGAATTTGCAAAGGAGGCGGCGCTGTGCCTGGCGGCGAACGGAATCCGTGCTTACATTTTTGAGTCGCTGCGTCCGACTCCCATGCTGTCCTTTGCCCTGCGTTATCTGAAATGTATTGCAGGGATTGTGGTGACAGCCAGCCATAATCCGCCGGAATATAACGGCTACAAGGTTTACTGGGAGGATGGAGCCCAGATCACGGCGCCCAGGGATAAGGAGATCATCGGGGAGGTTAATGCCATTACGGATTTTGGCCAGACGCGTACCATGGACCAGGAAGAGGCGCAGGCCGGAGGGCTGTACCGGGTGGTCGGCACAGAGATCGACGATGCCTATATGGAGGAACTGAAAAAGCTGGTGATTCATCCGGAGATGATCCGGGAACAGGGCAGGGATATGAGAATCGTCTATACGCCTTTGCATGGGACGGGAAATCTTCCGGTGCGGCGTATTTTGCGGGAACTGGGATTTGCGCACGTCTGTGTGGTGCCGGAACAGGAACTGCCGGACGGGGATTTTCCCACCGTCAGTTATCCCAATCCGGAGGATAAGAATGCGTTTGCCCTGGCATTAAAGCTGGCCGGACAGGTGGACGCGGATATAGTGCTTGCCACAGATCCGGACGCAGACCGGCTGGGCATTTATGCAAAGAACCGGGAAACCGGGGAGTATGAGGCATTTACCGGGAATATGTCGGGAATGATCATTCTGGAGTATATCCTTTCTCAGAAGCAGGCGCTTAAGGCCATACCGGTGAACGGGGCTGTGGTGACGACGATTGTTTCCGGGAAAATGTCCTGCGGGATTGCCGGGGCCTATGGGGTGGAGAGAATCGAGACTCTGACAGGCTTTAAGTATATCGGGGAACAGATTAAGTTCTTTGAACAGGATCACAGCCATGAGTTTCTATTCGGATATGAGGAGAGTTATGGATGCCTGGTGGGAACCCATGCCCGGGACAAGGATGCCGTGGTGGCCGTGATGGCTCTGTGCGAGGCGGCTGCGTACTACCGGTCTCAGGGGCTGACTCTGTGTCAGCAGATGGAGCGCCTGTATGAAAAATACGGATACTTTCAGGAGGGACTCTGCACCATTACCAGGAAGGGGCAGGAAGGAGCGCAGAAAATCCGTGAACTTCTGGAAAGAATCCGGAAGGAGCCGCCGGACAGGATCGGTGGGTATCGGGTGGAAAGGCTTCGGGATTATGACAAAGAGATTATACAGGATTATGCTTCCGGGGAGGAGACGCCTTCCGGACTGCCAAAATCCAATGTGCTGTATTTTGACCTGGAGGGGGATAACTGGTGCTGTATCCGCCCCTCAGGGACGGAACCCAAGGTGAAGTTTTATATGGGGGTTAAGGGCAGGAGCCGGGAAGAGGCAGAAGAAAAACTGGAGAAACTGACGGCGGCTGTCCGGGAACTGGCGGGGGAGTGAAAGGCTGAGGCGGCTGTCCGGAAGGTGGCGGAGGAGTGAAAAGGATGGTTAGCCAGGGGCTGACCGGGGAAGAGAAGTGCGGGCGGCAGCGTCAAAGATTTTGATAATCGGCAAAAGTATCTTCGGTGGGCAAGCGGGAGTGCTCCCCTGTCCGCTGTCTGTGAACCAGTAAGATATATTCAGAAATGTGGGCTCCTTAGAAGGGAGCCCACAGTCTGTTTTTGTTATTCATATGGGTTTCCCCGAAATATTTTTCAGAAAATAAAGCCATGGTTCTTATAAATCGATGATTTCCCTGTCATCCGGGACAAGAAGATTCCCGCTGTAATACTGGCGGCCCTCCGCCAGATAAAGTTCCTTGCGGTGCAGGATGGATTTGTCCTCCGTATGCCAAAGGACCAGGTTTGGGATGGAAAGCCGGGTGGCCAGTTCGCAGGCATCTTTGACAGTGCTGTGATGCTTTTCATAAGGCTGAAAGCGTTCCCGTTCCCCGTACAGGCAAAATGCCTCATGGAGGAGCCAGCTGCTATGCTCTACATAAGGGCGGCAGATGGGGTTATACGGCTCATCTCCGGCACAGGTTAAGCGGCGGCCGTTTGCCAATACAGTTGTAAAACCATATTGTTGGGCTTTGGTTGAGTGGATATCAAAAAAAGTCACATCATAATCCAGAATATGGCGGGTCTCACCGTCATGGATGGCAATCAGGTGGATACGGTCGCCGATAGTCTGGTACAATTTGCCCTGGAGCGTTAGCCTGCAGAAGGTGTCTATGGTGGGGATAAGCTGTTCATGGCAGTAGATATTTAAATCCCCCTTATAGGAGCCGGTGCGGATGCGGGTGGCAATAAACCGAACCATCCAAATGATGCCAAGGAGATGGTCAGTGTGCTCATGGGTGACAAAGATGTGATGGATCTTCTCAAAAGGCACCTGCATGTCCTCGAGAATCCGCAGGATGCCGTTTCCTCCCCCGGCATCCACCATAAAAAAATTGCCGGAATTGTCGCGGATGGCAAAACAGGTGTTGTAGCAATGGGTGACGGCGGCATTGCCGGTGCCGAATACATATAGCTGTTCCATAGCAGGTAACCTCCCGGAAATATTTAAAAATCCGATAAAATGCACATAATAAAAGCACATTTTACCGGATGGATGGAGACAATAGGACTCGAACCTACGACCCTCTACACGTCAAGCAGATGCTCTCCCAGCTGAGCTATATCTCCATGGCCAATATTATAAGCGAAAAGGCGGTATTTGGCAAGGGTTTTTATAGATAAAGTTTAAAGTTTAAACGTTAAAAAAATTTTAGTGTGAAATCGCGGCAAAGTATGGTACTATAGTTTTATGTTCAAAAAGGAATGAATGCCGGCGGGAGAAGGGCCGGCAGAATGTATGGGAGGATAAGATGAGAGATTTGGCTTATTTGCAATTATTGAGCAGGGATTATCCCAGTGTGAAGGCAGCTTCAAGTGAGATTATCAACCTGGTGGCGATTTGCGGCCTGCCAAAGGGGACAGAGTATTTTTTCAGTGACCTGCATGGGGAATATGAGGCATTTATCCATCTGCTCCGCAGTGCTTCCGGGATTATCCGGGAGAAGATCAGGGATACTTTTGGGTATATTATCCAGGAGGAGGAAGAGGTGGAACTGGCTAACCTGATCTACTATCCGGAGCGGAACCTGGCGAAGTTTAAGCAGGCGGGGAAGGCCACGGAGGACTGGCAGCGGATCACAATATACCGGCTGGTACAGATATGTAAAGAGGTTTCCTCCAAATATACCCGTTCCAAGGTGCGTAAGAAGATGCCGAAGGAGTTTGCCTATATTATAGATGAACTCCTTCATGTGGATTATAATGATGACAATAAGCGGGTGTATTACAATGAGATTATCCGCAGTGTGATCGATACACAGGTGGCGGAGGCATTTATTGTGGCGTTGTGCAACCTGATTCAGAACCTGACCATTGACAGCCTGCACATTATCGGGGATATTTTTGACCGGGGGCCCCGGGCAGACATTATTATGGAGGAACTGATGGATTTCCATGATGTGGATATCCAATGGGGAAACCATGATGTATCCTGGATGGGGGCAGCCACCGGCAACGAGGCCTGTGTCTGCAATGTGCTGCGGATTGCCATCAGCTATAACAGCTTTGATGTGCTGGAGGACGGCTATGGGATTAACCTGCGGCCGCTTTCCATGTTTGCGGCACGGGTTTACAAGGATGATCCCTGTACCCGTTTTACGCCGAAGATCCTTGATGAGAATATCTATGATGTGGTGGATCCGGGGCTGGTGGCAAAGATGCACAAGGCGATTGCGGTTATCCAGTTCAAGGTGGAAGGGCAGATCATCAAGCGTCATCCGGAATATGAGATGGAAGACAGGCTTCTTCTGGAAAGCGTGGATTTCAAGAACGGGACAGTAATGGTGGCGGGAAAGGAATATCCGATGCTGGATATGGATTTCCCAACCGTTGACCCGGCGGATCCGCTGAAGCTGACAAGGGAGGAACAGGAACTTTTGCACACGCTGGTTCTTTCTTTTAAGCACAGCAGCCTTCTGCACAAGCATATCCGTTTCCTGTATTCCAATGGCGCCCTTTACAAATGCTATAATGGAAACCTTTTGTATCACGGGTGCATCCCGATGAAGATAGACGGGAACTTTGAAGCGATGAATTGTGACGGGGAATATTTAAGCGGAAAGGCGTTGATGGATTACATCGCGGAGGAGGTGCATAAGGCATACTTCTTAAAAGAGGAGGATCCGGAGAAAAGGGATGCCATGGATCTGATGTGGTATCTGTGGTGCGGAGCCAAGTCGCCTGTGTTTGGCAAGGAGAAGATGACTACCTTTGAGCATTATTTCGTGGAGGATAAGGCAACCCACCGGGAACGGATGAATCCCTATTATCAGCTAAGCCAGAAAGCGGAAGTCTGTGAGCGCATCCTGGCTGAGTTCGGGCTTTCCGGGGAAGGAACCCATATTATCAACGGGCATGTGCCGGTGAAGATTAAAGACGGGGAGACTCCGGTAAAGGCAGGGGGGAGGCTGTTTATTATAGACGGCGGGCTTTCCAAGGCCTATCAGAAGCATACCGGGATTGCGGGCTACACCTTGATTTACAATTCCCACCATCTGGCGCTGGCAGAGCACAAGCCCTTTGATCCTAAAAAGGAGAGCACCCCCAAAGTGTCAATTGTAGAAAAGACGAAAAAACGTGTGATGGTGGCAGATACAGACCGGGGGGTGGAATTGAGGAGCCGGATTGAGGATCTGAAGGAATTGGTGGCAGCCTACCGCCGCGGGGATATAAAGGAACAGCGGTAGGGGACATGAGGAGATAAGGATGAATAAAGAGGAATTTTTACAGGGGCTTACAAAAGCCCTTTCCGGTAAGGTGCCGCCGGAAGCCATACGGGAAAATCTCAGGTATTATGAGGAATATATCCGCACTGAGATGGGAAAAGGCCGTTCAGAGAGTGATATTATGGAGGAATTGGGAAGCCCCCGGCTGATTGCCCGAACGATTATAGACACAACGCCGGGCGCCGGGGACGAGGCATATGATTCCTACTCTAACGGCTATTCTGAACAGGGGAATGTATCCCGGGACGGTTTCTCCGGAAATGGCCGGGCAGGTGGGAACTACCGGCAGGGCGGCGGCATCCGCTATTACGACTTAAATAAATGGTACTGGAAACTCTTGGGGATTGTTATTGTGATTATGGTAGTCACCCTGGTATTGATGGTGGTGGGAGGGATCTTGAGCATAGTGATTCCCCTGCTCCCGGTGATTGGGGTGGTGGTACTGGTTATGTGGCTGATACGAGGCGGATCAGGGCGGTAGCGTGGCTGCTGCCCTGATTTTATATAGAGCAGGATTCTTTTTTGAAAGCAATTTTTAAGAAATTGTAAATTTTTCTTCAATTGGGTTGACGTGGAAATGTTTTAATTGTATAATGCAAGTGTAACAAATTTAACATTTGTGTAACATTTGGAAATCAATTATTAAAAAACAGATGTCGAGGATTGGAGAAAAAGGATGAGAAAAGCCGGATTATATCTAACTGCGTTGATGATGACTGCTGGGGTGATGATGTGGAAAACGCCGATTCTTTCCTATGCGGAGCCAATCGCGGTGGAAGCGAATGAAGTTGAGGAAGAAGAGATAGAAGATACAAAGGACAATGAGGGGGCAGGCAGTTCCCCGGTGATGGAGGCTGCTTCAGAGGAGGATGGTTTGGCGGATTCCGGCCCGGACCTGGAAGTGCAGGAGCGGGCGAAGGCAAAGGCCCAGGCAGAGGCGGAGGCCCAAGCCGCCCGGGATGCGGCAGCCCAGGCCGCAGAGGCGAGGAAGAATGTGGTAAGCTATGCATTGCAGTTTGTGGGAGGCCCGTACCGGGCAGGCGGGAATGATCCCCACACCGGCGTGGACTGCTCCGGATTTGTGAAATATGTGATGCAGAACGGGGCTGGCATTGGCATGAACCGTTCTTCCGTAACCCAGGCAACCCAGGGCAGGGCAATCAGTGCGAACCAGATGCAGCCAGGGGATCTGATCTTTTATGGCAGCGGTTCCCATATCAACCATGTGGCAATGTATATTGGCAATGGCCAGATTGTACATGCCTCTACTTACCGGACAGGAATCAAGATTTCTGACTGGAATTACCGTGCCCCGGTTAAGATTGTCAGTATGTTTGGGTAAGGCAGCCAGGGAATAAGAAAGAAGTAAAGCCAGATGAAACAGAATAAAATGTAGAAAAAGCCAGGCAGGGGAGCTGCCTGGCTTTTTGAGGGGAGTATAAATAATTAATAAGGCTGAAGAAATTGATTTAAGGGAAATCAGTTTCTTCTATTTGATTATACTAAATCTGTACACAAAAAGCAAATGGAAATCATTATAGAAAATAGAAAATAAAATCGTTGTGTCTCTTGCGCTTACCGGGCGGCAGCGGTTTCTTTGTATTTTATGGAATATGTAATCGGTTCCTGTCAGAAACATTGAAATATTTTTGCCGTATGCTATACTGTATTCATGGAAGCCCACGGCAGCTATTGCTTAACAGGGAGTTTTATCGTCTGTCCGGTAAACCGGCACACGGGCGAAATGGAGGGGCGGCTGTGGCTTTCTTTTACAGCGGATATCGGAAAGGAGTATGCCCTATGCTTTTGGAGAAGTTAAAGGAACAGGCCGGTTTTACAAACCACGAAAAAGAGGTTGCCGGATACATTCTGGAACATCTGAATGAGATTCCGGGCATGTCAAGCGGAGAACTGGCCCGGGCCTCCTTTACCAGCAAGGCCACTGTAGTGCGTTTAAGCCAGAAGCTGGGCCTTGCTGGTTATCAGGAATTCAAGCTGAAGCTTGTGGAGGAAATCAATCAGAAAAATCGTCTTTCCAAGCTGCTGGAGGGGGAGCCGATTACGGACCAAAGCACCTATACGGACATCATTCACACTCTTCCTGCCATCTATGACAAGGCGGTGACTAACACACGGCTTGCCTTGGACAAAAATGCCATGAACCGGATCAACAATGTGCTTCAGAGGGCGGAGTGCATCGACCTCTATGGTACAGGCATCAGCTACATCCTGGCGCAGTCGGCGGTATTTAAATTTGCCACCTTGGGATTGGAGTGCTCGGCCTATGAGAGCATTAACGGCCACTATCTGGCAGCCCGGAAGAATAAAAAGACCATCGCCTTTTTAATCAGTTTTACCGGAGCCAACCGTACTGTCATTCAGATGGCAAAATATCTCCGGGAGGGAACGAACAATTATGTGGTGGGTCTGCTGGGCCCTCATAACCAGATAATCCGCAGATGGTGCCATGAAGTGGTGGAACTTCCCAACCGGGATTCCCTTCTGAGCCTGGATGTGATTACCTCTTTTTCTGCCGCCACTTATGTGCTGGATATTTTCTTTTCCCTTCTTTTGGCAAGCTGTTATGAGGAGCATGCAAAATCCTCTCTGGAAATGCTGACTCACATGGATTTGCTTTTGGACAAAACGGAAAATATTGTTGATGAATGACGAAAAGGCAAACAAGGGAAAACTTTTAAATTTTGGACCTCTGTTACAATGACAGAGGTTCTTTTTGATGATTTCTGAAACGATGAAACTATCTCCTTTGCATTCGTTGCCGGAAAAGGACGCTTATGCTATATTCGATTTAACAAAAGGAACGTTTTTGTTTCACAGGACGCCCAAATCAATTTCCAGGCACAATTTAAGAGGCCGGAAATTGATTGTATACCAGAGTGTCTGTCGGAAGGGATATTGCGTAACTAAAATCAGGAGGGAATACTTATGGGAAAATACCATGAACTGGCAAAGGAGATTGTAAAAAATGTTGGTGTTAAAGAAAATATTTCAGGGCTTGTCCACTGCATTACACGTCTTCGCTTTACACTGAGGGATGAGAAGATTGCAAAGGATGATGTGCTTAAAGACATGGAGGGTGTTGTCACCGTAATGAAAAGCGGCGGACAGTACCAGGTAGTGATCGGCAACCATGTGCCGGAGGTGTTTGAGGATGTAATGGAACTGATTGATTTAAAGGAGGGAAGCGCCCCGGCAGCAAAACAAAAATCCGGAAGGCTTCTTGACAGGGCGATTGATGCGGTATCCGGTATTTTTCAGCCCATTCTTGGCATTATGGCAGCCTGCGGTATGCTAAAAGGCCTGAATACGCTGTTTGTGGCTCTTGGGCTGTATGGCGCCGAGTGCGGCGGCTATCTGATTATCAACGCGGCCGGCGACGCTCTTTTCACCTTCCTGCCCCTGTTCCTGGGCTATACGGCGGCAAAGAAATTCGGTTTAAAGCCCATGCTTGGCCTGGCCGTCGGCGGTGCCATGTGCTATCCGGGCATCCAGGCGGGAACCCTGTCAGCAGGAATGGAGCCGTTGTACAGCTTGCTGGCGGGAACCATGTTTGCGTCTCCGGTTTATATAGACTTTTTCGGTATCCCGGTCATTTCCGTGGATTATACGGGAACAGTGATTCCTGTTATTCTGGCGGTGTGGTTTGCATCCAAATGTGAAAAGCTTTTTAATAAGATCATTCCGGATTTGGTAAAGTTCTTTTTTGTACCTATGCTGACCCTGCTCGTTACCCTGCCTGTATCCGTGATTTTTTTAGGGCCGGTTGCAACCTTCGGTTCTACATTGATTTCGGAATTTACACTGATGATCCGCAGTTTCAGCCCGCTGCTTGCAGGAGGGATTGTAGGCTTTACTTGGCAGATACTTGTTATCTTCGGTATGCACTGGGGCTTTATCCCCGTTTACATCAACAATGTGATGACGCTGGGGTATGACAATGTGATGATGCCGTTCTTTGCATGTACTTTTGCGACTTCTGCGGTAGTGCTGGCGATTTTCTTTAAGACAAAGGATAAAAAGCTTAAAGAAATGGCAATCCCCAATTTTATCTCCGGTATTTTCGGAGTGACAGAGCCGGCTATTTACGGCATTTTGCTGCCTCTTAAGAAGCCGTTTATTATTAGCTGTATTGCAGGCGGTATCGGCGGCGCTTTTTATGGCCAATGCAATTTCCGGAAATTTATTCTGGGCGGTATGGGAATTTTTGAACTGCCCAATATGATGAACCCGGACGGGACTATGGGAAATATCATTGTGGCTTTTATAGGAATTGCCATTTCCATGGCAGTGGGATTTCTTCTTACAATGCTGTTTTATAAGGATGAAGCCCCTGCGGAAGTGAAGCAGACGGCTGAAACGACAAATACAGAGGTTACAGCGGCAAATACAGAGGTTACAGCGGCAAATACGAAGAAGGGAGAAATTCTGCTTGCAAGTCCTCTGAAAGGGAAGGTTATGAAGCTGTCAGAGGTGAAAGACGAGGCATTTTCCTCAGGGGTCTTGGGGCTGGGGGCAGCCATTGAACCGGAGGAAGGGGTGCTCTATGCGCCGGCGGACGGAACAATTTCCGCATTATTTCCTACGGGGCATGCCATTGGCCTCACGACAACAACCGGACTGGAACTCTTGATGCATGTGGGAATGGACACGGTGCAGCTTGGCGGGAAGGGGTTCAAGGCCTTTGTGGAGCCGGGGGAAGAGGTGAAGCAGGGGCAGAAACTCCTGGAGTTTGACAGGAAGCTTATTAACGATGCAGGGTATTCTCTGGTAACACCTGTGCTGGTGGCGAATTTCGGCGAATTTGAGCGGGTGGAGCCCACAGAAGCAAAGAACGTACAGGCGGGAGATTTGCTGCTGCGCATTAGGTAATGGGGAAACAGCAATATCCTGCAATGTATACAAACGGATTTCCGGCTTCATGTGCTGGTAACGGGAAAAGGAGGCGCAGTAATATGCGGAAGGATTTTTTGTGGGGCGGCGCTACGGCTGCCAATCAGTGTGAAGGCGGCTGGCAGGAAGGCGGCCGGGGTTTGGGTCTTGCAGACGTGATTCCTTACGGGAAAAACCGGATGCCTGTGATGGAAGGGCGTATGGACTATCGGGAGTTGCCGGCGGATTCCGTTTATCCGGGAAGAGAGGCTGTTGATCTGTACGGGCATTACAAGGAAGATATTGCTCTCTTTGCGGAAATGGGGTTTAAATGTTATCGTTTTTCCATTTCCTGGTCACGTATTTTCCCGACAGGGGAGGAAACGGAGCCCAATGAAGAGGGGCTTAAATTTTATGAGGCGCTGATTAATGAACTGTTGCGATATGGCATTGAGCCGATAGTAACGATCTGCCATTTTGATATTCCCCTGAACCTTGTGGATAAATACGGCTCCTGGAGGAACCGGAAGGTCATTGATTTTTATCTCAACTACTGTGAGGCTCTTTTCCGTTATTTTAAGGGCAAGGTAAGGTACTGGATTACCTTTAATGAAATCAATATGCTGATGCATCTGCCCTTTATGGGCGCCGGAATCCGATTTTCAAAAGGGGAGAATGAGACTGAGGTTAAGTACCAGGCAGCCCACAATGAACTTGTGGCGTCCGCTTATGCCGTAAAGCTGGCTCATGAGATTGATCCTGAATGCCAGGTGGGCTGTATGCTGGCGGCAGGAAGCGTGTATCCTTACAGCTGCCGGCCGGAGGATGTGTGGGAGAGCAGGAAACGGGACCGGGAGAATTATTTCTTTATTGATATCCAGGCCAGGGGAACCTATCCGGCCTATGCGAGGAAGCTGCTGGAGCAGGAGGGCATCCGTTTGGAAATGGGACCCTGGGATACCAAAATATTGAAGGAACACACCGTGGACTTTATTTCTCTGTCTTACTACAACAGCCGCTGCGTCCGGGCTGACGGCCAGGGGGAGGCATCGGGGGGGAATGTATTTGCTTCGGCTAAAAATCCCTATCTGGAATGCAGCCAGTGGGGATGGCCGATTGATCCGCTGGGTCTCCGCATCACGCTGAATGATCTTTATGACCGTTATCAAAAACCACTGTTTATTGTAGAAAACGGTTTGGGAGCCAGGGATGAACCGGATAAGAAGGGAAGAATTGAGGATGACTACCGGATTGATTATCTGAGGGCTCACATCCGGGCCATGATGGATGCGGCAGATGAGGACGGGGTGGATTTGCTCGGATATACGCCCTGGGGGTGCGTGGATCTGATCAGCGCCACCACAGGGGAGATGTCCAAGAGATATGGCCTTATTTATGTGGATAAGGATGATAGGGGGAACGGCACCCAGGAACGTGTGCGGAAGAAATCCTTTATGTGGTACCGGGAAGTGATAGAGGCAAATGGGGAGAATTTGAGATAGAAAAGAAACTTGAATGCAGCAGTAACCTTCAAAAAAAACAAATGGAAATTTTATTAAATCATGGTTGTTTTAAGAAATGGTTAAAAAAAGCCCGGGCGATGCATAATTCATTTAGGAAAAGCCATACTACTCCTGTAACAAATCCAATGAATAAACCAGGAGGTATCAGTCATGAAAGACAATTACAATGACATGGATAACAGCAAGAACAGCAGCCGCAACAGCAATCGCAACAGCAGCCAGAACAACAACCAGAACAACAGCCAGAACAACAATCAGAACAACAACCAGAATAGCAGCCGCAATTGCAATCAGAACAACAGCCAGAACAATAACCGCTAACCAGAAGGATTATCTGGGGATGTACCTGGCAGCGGGATGCATTCAAAACCGAACACGAGAAAGACAGAGAGCCGTCCTGGGACAAGGGACGGCTTTTCTTCATATATTAATAGCAAAACCAATAAACAGGCGGATAATAATGTGGTATATGATCAGTGCAGCACAGCTGGAACAGTATCTGGATGAAAACCGGTGGATTTACCTGGTGGATATGAGGGACCCTGCCTCCTATGCCAGATCCCATATCCGGGGGGCAGTCAATATACCGGATGAGGAATTCTGGGGGCGGGTAGGGGAACTGCCGATGGACCGTTTCATCATTCTGTACTGCTACCGCGGGCCAAGGAGCATGATTGCCGCAAGGCAGCTGGCACGTTATGGATATCAGGTGGCGGACATTTGTGGGGGGATTGAGGCGTACAGGGGAAAATATCTGGTGAGGTGAGAGGGGATTTTTCCGTTGACAACCGTATATCCAGGCTATAAAATAGAAATATTAAAATAACCGCACAAGGGATAAGGAGAGAAGCGGGATGAAGTATATGTTTGCGTCGGATATCCACGGTTCCGGGTGGTATTGCCGAAGGCTTTTGGAAGAATATCGCCGGTCTGGTGCAGGCCGGCTGATTTTGCTGGGGGATATTTTGTACCACGGCCCACGCAATGACCTGCCAAAGGAGTATGCCCCGAAAGAAGTGATTGCCCTGCTGAATGCTGTGAAGGATGAGATATATGCAGTCCGGGGGAATTGCGAAGCCGAGGTGGATCAGATGGTGCTGGAATTTCCGGTGATGGCAGATTATGCGTTGCTGGTGCTGAATGGACTGACCTTTTATGCGACCCATGGCCATATATATAACCAGGAGCATTTACCCCCGATGAAAAAGGGGGATATATTGGTGCATGGGCATACCCATTTGCTGAAGGCGGAGCAGGTTGGCTCTGTCTATGTTCTGAATCCGGGATCCGTGTCCATCCCCAAAGGGGGGTATCCGGCAACCTATGGCATTTTGGAGGATAAACATTTCCGGATTTTGGATTTTGAAGGGAATACCATAAAGGAGATAAGTCTTGCACTTAGATAAGAAAGGTGGCATATGGCAGACAGAATTTATGAACTGATGGCGCCCTGCCATTTTGGCATGGAAGCGGTATTAAAGAGGGAAATTATAGATCTGGGATATGAGGTTACCCAGGTGGAAGATGGCCGTGTGACATTTTTGGGGGATGCCGAGGCAGTCTGCCGGGGGAATATTTTCCTTCGGACAACCGAGAGGATCCTGATTAAGGCAGGGAGTTTCCGGGCAACCAGCTTTGAAGAACTGTTCCAGGGGACAAAGGCAATCGCCTGGGAGGATTTTATCCCTCCGGAGGGAAAGTTCTGGGTGAAAAAGGCAGGATCCGTGAAGAGCAAGCTTTTTAGCCCTACTGATATTCAGTCAGTGATGAAAAAGGCGATGGTGGAACGGATGAAGCTGGCTTACCGCAGGGAGGTGATACCGGAGTCCGGAAGCAGCTATCCCCTGAGGGTTTTCCTGTATAAAGACCAGGTAACCGTGGGTTTAGATACAACCGGGGAGTCCCTGCATAAGCGGGGGTACCGCAAGCTGACCAGCAAAGCGCCGATAGAGGAGACTCTTGCGGCGGCGCTGATTATGCTGACACCATGGAAGAAAGACCGTATTCTGGTGGATCCGTTTTGCGGCAGCGGGACATTTCCGATTGAGGCGGCAATGATGGCGGCGAATATAGCGCCGGGAATGAACCGCTCCTTCCTGTCTGAGGACTGGAAGGAACTTATCCCGCGCAAATGCTGGTATGCGGCTATGGATGAGGCGTCGGAACTGGTGGATAACACGGTATCAGTGGACATCCAGGGGTACGATGCGGACGGGGATATTATCCGCTCGGCGCGGGCTAACGCGGAGGCGGCGGGGGTAGGCCATCTGATCCATTTTCAAAGACGCCCTGTGTCTGAACTCAGCCATCCCAAAAAATATGGATTTCTTATTACGAATCCGCCTTATGGGGAGCGGATTGAAGAAAAGGGCAATCTGCCGGCCCTTTATGCACAGCTGGGAGAACGTTACCGCATGCTGGATGCATGGTCTGCCTACATCATTACGGCCTATGAGGATGTGGAGAAATACATGGGACGGAAGGCGGATAAGAACCGTAAGATATATAATGGGATGATGAAGACCTACTATTATCAATTCCTGGGGCCTAAGCCTCCTAAGCGGAATGCGGGCAGTGCAGGGGATGGTTAGGGAGGCCTGGCGCCGGGCCGTACTGGGGGCAGTGATGATTTTTTTGCTGTGCGGTTGCAGCCTTTCGCGGAAGGATGCCCTGCCGGATGGCGTGGAAAGAGAGGACTCTCCGGAAAGCAGCAATGTTGAGGCGGAGGGGTCTGTTATGGGACAGGAAGAGAAGGAAACTCCCAAAGGAAGGGATGTCTGGAAAGCCTGGGAGGGGTGGAGGGAACGGCTGCCCCGGCTGGCGGGTGAGGTATCCAGGGTCCTGAAGCAGAGAGAACGGTGGCTGAGGCAGGAACAGATCCGCCGCATCTTAGAGGAAGAGATTGTCCTGCCGGCCCGATATGATGCCCGGGAGATGGGGAGGACAGCACCAGTAGAGGACCAGAAGGATCTGGGAACCTGTTGGGCATTTTCCTCCTTGACGGCATTGGAAAATACATTGCTCCCTCAGGAGAGGTGGGATTTTTCGGAGGATCATATGTCCCATAACCCTAATTTTATTCTTGGGCAGGAAAACGGGGGGGAGTACACCATGTCCATGGCCTATCTTTTATCTTGGCGGGGGCCGGTGACGGAGGAACAGGATCCTTATGGCGATGGCGTATCTCCGGAGGGCCTGGCCCCGGTAAAGCATGTGCAGGAGATCCGTATTCTGCCGGAGAATGACCGGGAGATGATCAAGCGGGCGGTATTGGCCTGCGGAGGGGTGCAAAGTTCCTTATATACCACACTGCAGAATAGCCGGAGCCGCTCCGAGCATTACAATCCGGAAGCCATGGCTTATTGCTACCCCTATTCCACAGCGCCCAACCATGATGTGGTGATTGTTGGATGGGATGATAATTTCCCGGGAGATGCATTTAAGGCCGATGTGGAGGGAGACGGGGCATTCCTGTGTGAAAACAGCTGGGGCACCGAATTCGGAGACGGTGGTTTTTTCTATGTATCCTATTATGACGGCAATCTGGGGAAGACCAATATTGCCTATACCTGTGTGGAGGAACCGGATAATTATGGCTCCCTATATCAAAGTGATTTGTGCGGCTGGGTAGGGCAGCTGGGCTATGGGGAGGAAACGGCCTGGGCAGCCAATGTATATATGGCCCGGGAGGAAGAAGAGGTGGCGGCAGCAGGGTTTTATGCCACGGGAGAGGGCACGGAGTATCAGGTGTATCTGCTGCGTGGCTTGCCGGAGGACCCGAGGGGAGCACTGGCCCGGCAGAGGCTTCTTTTGGCGGAAGGGGTGCTGAAGCAGGCGGGGTATTATACTATCCCTTTGAGAGAAAGGGTTCCCGTGGGCAAGGGAGAGCGGTTTGCGGTGATGGTTTGCCTGCGCACGCCCGGGGCGGTTCATCCGATTGCAGTGGAATATGACGCAGGGGACGGGAAATGCCAGGTGGACTTAAGTGATGGGGAAGGGTATATCAGTTTTGAGGGGATGCGTTGGGAAAGGGTGGAAGAGAAACAAAACTGCAATATCTGCCTGAAGGCATATACATGTGCCAGGTAAAGGATACATGGGTTTTATGGCGTGAAGCCATTCCCTCAGGGCTGAGGGATGATGTACGGAGGATGACGATGAAGCATAGAATAATTTTTGCAACAGGGAATGCCGGAAAGATGCGGGAGATCCGCCTGATTCTGGGGGATCTTGGCTGTGAGATCCTTTCTATGAAGGAGGCAGGGGCAGATCCGGAGATTGTGGAGGATGGCAATACTTTTGGGGAGAATGCTGAGATTAAGGCCCGGGCAGTCTGGGAATGCACCGGGGATATTGTGCTGGCGGATGATTCCGGGCTGGTGGTGGATTACATTGGCGGGGAGCCAGGGATCTATTCTGCTCGGTATATGGGGGAAGAGACTTCCTATGAGGTTAAAAACAGGAATATCATCCACCGGTTAAGGGAAGCCAAAGGCAGCCAGCGCAGTGCACGTTTTGTGTGCAATATCGCTGCAGTGCTGCCGGACGGACATGTGGTGCACACGGAGGCAACCATGGAGGGGGAGATTGCCGATGAGCCGGCGGGGGAAGGAGGGTTTGGCTATGATCCGATCCTGATGATCCCGGAGTATGGGGTTACTTCTGCAGAACTTACCATTGAGCAAAAAAACCGTATCAGCCATCGGGGGAAGGCGTTGGAGGCGATGAAGGGTGAACTGAAACGAATTCTGGGGGAGGAATCCTGATGAAAATACTGATTGTGAGTGATACCCACCGAAAGGATGACAATCTGAAGCAGGTGATTCAGGAGCAGGCGCCTCTTGATATGCTGATTCATCTGGGAGATGCGGAGGGGAGCGAGAATTTGATTGGGGAGTGGGTCAATGAAGGGTGCCAGCTGCAGATGGTCATGGGCAACAATGACTTTTTCTCTTCCCTGGAACGGGAGATTGAACTGGAACTGGGGCCCCACAGGATCCTGCTGACCCACGGACACTATTATAATGTCTCTTTGGGGATTGAGGGTCTCTACCAGGAAGCCGTGGACAGGGACTGCGACATCGCCATGTATGGCCATACCCACAGGCCGTTCCTGGACCGATACCATGGCGTGACAATACTAAATCCGGGAAGCCTTTCCTATCCGAGGCAGGAAGGGCGCAAGCCGTCGTATATGATTATGTATATGGAGGAGGACGGAAGTGTGCGTTTTGAACGCAATTTCTTGTCCTAGCGGCCGGCAGGGCATGTGGGAACTGGAGGATCTGGAACTGGAGGACGGGGATTGGGATGCTCCGGACATGTGCCTTGCCGGTGGCAACAGGATAGACAATGAACTGCTCAAATTGGGACAAAAGGCTGTCCGCAGGCTGAAAAAAGCCTTGGGCTCCAAGCGGGAAAAATAAATTGAGAGTTTGTAAAAATTGGTTGACAAAATGGAGTGGCTGTTATATAATACTCTTTGCGTTGGTCAACAATCGTTGGTGATGCAGGATGGCAGCATTCCATATTTCGGGGTGTGGCTCAGTTTGGCTAGAGCGCCTGGTTTGGGACCAGGAAGTCGCAGGTTCGAATCCTGTCACCCCGATTGAAGTCAGACAGAATTGAATAGTATTATGCGGGTGTAGTTCAATGGTAGAACACCAGCCTTCCAAGCTGGATACGTG
>CAJURT010000041.1 GCA_910588875.1 uncultured Lachnospiraceae bacterium | reverse complement strand
GGGGTAAACTCCACTCCCCATTGAAGAAGTAGAATTTAAAATTTCATTTTACGAACAAAAGCTGCTGCCAGATGGTCTGGTCTCCGGAAGCGCTCAGTTTGATTACGGCAGCCACCTCATAACTTCCGGCCTCCTCCATAGTATCAAACTGTACATAGGGATGTTCGGTAAAATATTCCTGCTCCGTGTAATTTTGGAGCGCTGCAAACATGGAACCGTTCCTCATATGATGCCCATTGATCATCAGGCTGGTCCTCGGCTCCTCATAGCGGCATACCTCTGACATATAGGGCGTGCCGTAGCTGCTCTTATTCTTATAAAAATCCCGGTGCAGATAAAAATCCACCCGGTCAGGGGTCTGCATCACCGGATAATCAATGGCAGTCCCCTGGATTCGGATCCAGCCGACCATATCGGGATTCTCCGCCTTCATTGACCGATAGACCTCAAAGCGTTCCTGTGCCAGGCGTTCCCACTGCCTGCTCCACTCCTGGGGTGACATTCGCTGCTTCTGCTCCTGCTGCCCCTCTTCCCCGTTCTGTCCCTCCGGATCCTGCCCGGCAGCCGCCTCCTTGGCCTCCAGAGCGAACCTGCTGCTTAATTGGTCAAATGTTTCCTGCTGCCTGCTTGTCTGTATATAATCCCGGATCAGCATAAACCCACTAACCAAAAACACTGCCACACAGACCACCAGCATAGCACGCAGTAACACCACACGGTTTAATTTTTTCTTTTCCATCTGTCAAAATTCTCTTTCTTTTTACTTTTTCTCCCTTCCATGATACCGCTTTCTCCGGCCGGATGCAAGTAAAAAATCTGTCAGAAGGGCTTTTCCTTTTCTGGTAAATGTGGTATTCTGTTTTGTATGGCATTGCAAGGCCATAAATGCAATGTGTCACGAATAGGAGGTATTTCACATGAGTGAAGCAAGTGCAAATTGTACCCATGACTGCAGTTCCTGTGGGGAAAACTGCAGCAGCCGCACCGCGGACCGCACCAGCTTTCTTGAACCGTTAAACCCGGCCAGTTCGGTAGGTAAAGTCATTGGTATCGTCAGCGGCAAGGGAGGCGTCGGGAAATCCCTGGTAACTTCCCTTCTGGCCGTCAGGATGAATGCCAGAGGCAAGCATACCGCAATTTTAGATGCGGATATCACCGGCCCTTCCATCCCCAAGTCCTTCGGCCTTGGCACGGATGGCATCAGCGTCACCCCTGACGGGCTGATGGTTCCCGCCACCACTGCAACCGGCATTGACATCATGTCTGCCAACCTGCTTTTAGACCATGACACAGACCCTGTTATCTGGCGGGGGCCAGTCATTGCGGGTGCTGTCAAACAATTCTGGCAGGAGGCGCTGTGGGAGAATGTGGACTATATGTTTGTAGATATGCCCCCCGGAACCGGCGATGTGCCCCTCACCGTGTTCCAGTCCCTGCCGGTGGATGGGATTATTATCGTAACCTCACCCCAGGAACTGGTGTCCATGATCGTGTCCAAGGCCGTCAATATGGCAAAGAAGATGGATATCCCGATCATCGGCCTGGTGGAAAACATGAGTTACCTGGAATGCCCGGACTGCGGAAAGAAAATCTCCGTCTTTGGGGAAAGCCATATTGACGAGATTGCAGGGGAATTCGGACTCCCTGTCCTTGCCAAGCTGCCTATTGCCCCGGCCATTGCCGGACATGTGGATGCAGGGACCATTGAGTATCTGGATGAAAACTGGATGGACGAAGCCACGGACCGGCTGCTTTCCCTGTAACAGCAAGAGGCGCTGCCCAAAGCAGCGCCTCTTCTTCATCCTTCCCCGTCCTCATGGATAATCGGCGGGATCTGTGACATCATATTATCAATATCCTCAAACATGGCACTTTTTGTGCTGCCAAGATAGCTTGCATGGTTGATGTGTTTTACCACCTCCTGGTACTGATCCTTGATTTTGTCAAAGAAACCGCACAGGATCTGCAGGGCTGATCTTGAATCTCCGATCACCCCGGAAATCTGGGACTGGACAGAAGCCGCCCCTTCCGCTGCCTGCGTGATCTTGTCAAACATCTCGTAGGTTTCATTCACTTTTTCCATGCTATGCCCTAATGCCTGCTTTGATGTGTGGATGCTGGTATTCAGCTTATCTGTCCCCTGCTCCACGTCATTAATGCTGGAATCTACCAGTGCCGTCAGATCCTTAATCTCATCTGCCAGCTTTTTCACCTCGGAGGCTACCACGGCAAACCCCTTTCCCTGGGCACCTGCCCGCGCTGCCTCTATGGAAGCATTCAGCGCCAGGATATTCGTCTGGTTTGCAATGGAAACAATCTCGCTCATGCAACTCTTGATCTTCTCCACAGCCCCCTGGAGATCTTCAAACGTGCTGTTCATCTCCACGAAATGCTCTTCCACCTGCATGGAACTGTCCTTCAGCTGCGACACCTCCCCCTGGGCCTGCACAACGGATTCATTAATCTTATTCCTGACCGCCTCAAACTCACCGGACACCTGTTCGATATTGAAAAAGTTCTGCCCAAAGTCCTGCAGCTTATCCTGGAAATTCCCCGCCTCCATCATAACCTTATTAAAAGAACTCCTTACCAGGGCAAGTTCCTGGAGGGAATCCACCTCTTTTTGTACAAGTTCATTGCGGTAATCCTTTAAGGTATCCATCACAAACAAAACCGGATAAAGCCCCCGCTTCGTGCCTTGGCTTTTGCCTGCCCCATTCCGGGATTTTTTCCAAAATGACATAGTTTATCCCCCCTTACTCAAATACCACGCAGGTCATGGACTGGTTGACAAAACGGTTGTTGTAATGCTCCCCATATCCCACCAGGCCGCAGTGGCTGCCCAGAGCGCTCATATCCTGCAGGTATTCCTGCATATAGCCATTCTGGCTGAAAAGCTTATAGCGGAACAGGCAGTTTACGGAAAACACTGCAGAAATCCTGGGGAATTCCCTGCGGATCGTGCTGATCGTCTCCTTCACAACCCCACGGTAGTCTCCAAGTTCCAGCAATACCAGAACATCCGAGTCGTTCACCTGGCGGAAGCAGGCCAATGAATCCCCATTTACTTCCTTGATGGAAATGATGCAGATGTCATTCCCATTGATCTTGCCAAAGGGATTCTTGAAGGTCTGGGTTGGGATCTCCTGTTCACTAACCTTCAGAATCTTCTGATATACCTGCTTAGCCGGCATGCCATTGAGCGCCCCAAGGATATATCTGGCTTTATCCGTCCGGGATGCAATAAAACGGTAATCCCCTTTTGTATGGTAAATGTTCTCCTTGTATGCTTTTACCTTTCCGTTCTCATTACGGACTAATGCATAAGCCACCCCGTCGGGATAAACCTTTCCATTGGCGGAAACCTTGCCTCCGTCACCGGTTCCGCCTACTAGGGATATGCCCCTCTGTTTTAACACACTGTGCATCGTAGTCAGTACACAGGCATCATTCCCGGAACAAAAATCAATGCAGACCGTATCTTTTGCAGAAGCATTGACCTGGCTTACATCCTTTTCCAGGCGGTCAATATACCTGACCGGCATCACGGACACCTGTTCCAGCACATTCGCCGCAGCACAGACCCCATCCAGAAAAGCCGCCACCCCAACGCCGCTCTCCACCACCTGGGTATCATAACTCATCCCGATGCATCCGATGCTGGGCACTCCCGGGAACAACTTCTCCAGTTCCTCCACATGCTTCTCAAACTGCCGTTCATTAGACATCAAAAGGATCAGCTGTGGCCCAACAAGCCCGCTTACGGCCTCCCGCAGATCCCCATTCCTGCTCATACCAAAGAACTGTCTCATAGCATCCCCTCTTCACTATGTATATATTGTTTTTCACAAAACAACAGCCGGGGGGTAATCTGACGCCCGGCGGCTGCCTGTTTTCTACCTTATTATACTTTATCCCCCTGGGAGCGTCAATATTTATTTCCACAAATTCCCTGATTTTGGGTATCTGTTCCTTTATTTTCCCCTCCGGCTATGATAAAATAAATAAAACCTTTGCACCCAGGAACCTCAAATGCACAGATGGAGAAAATCTATGGATATCTATACAAAAATATGCCCCCAATGCAATGCCGCAATCCCCCTTTCTTCCCGGTTCTGCCCTAAATGCGGCACTCTTTTTCCCTCCTCCCAAACCGGTGCCTCATCTGCCCGCAATCCCCACACATCGGTTCCCTCCCCAGACCCTGTGCCGATTCCCTCTGAGACTTTCCGGGGATATCTGCTGACTGACCTTGAAATCTGCATCGGCAGCCAGTTCCAGAACTATATGGAACGGTTCTCCAAAAGACGCCATAAGAAGTGTACCTTCAATTGGTGCAGCGCATTCTTTGGACTGGATTGGCTTCTTTATCGGAAAATGTGGAAAACCTGGCTGTTTGCCTATGGGATTCTCACCTTTGCCACCTTCTCCTATCACATATTTCTCTCCACCCTGTGTTTTCTCAGCGGCTTCCCCCTGGGCTTTTCACAGTTGGCCATGAACCATCCGGGAACTGCCGCACTGCTGGCCCTGGCCTACCGGCTCCTGCTGGCCATAGCCTGGGGGTTCCTTGGGGACAAACTCTACTGGCGCCATCTGCGTGAACTGCTGATCCGGCACCAATGCTTCCGGCGTCCCCCGGTCTATGATGATGCCCTGTTCCAGGCCCTCCAGGAAAACGGCGGTACACTCACTATTTCGGAAATGCTAATGGCTTTTTTCATCTGCCTCTTCCCAACCTGTGCAGGTTCTGCAGCCATAACTGCCGGCTGCAGCATGTACCTGAAACTTTTAAGCCATCTCTTCCCCTGATATAATCCCGGGCCGTGCTGATGCATGGCTGAAACCCTGCACATATTTACGGATACCCGCGTTCCGTCAAAAACATCTCTTCCAGCAGCAGCCAGTTTGCACGGAAATACCTCATCAGCTGCCAGTACCCCACCCCGCTCAGCCCATATTCCTTCACTAACCTGAATTTTGCCTGCAAACTCCTCACATCCTCAAACCATACCTCATGCTGGATCCCATACTGCCAATACCGGAAATATGGGGACATGGCCGTCTCGTCAAAGCGGATCTCCACCCCATGGTCAATGGCCAGGCGGATTGCCTCCAGGGTTCCTATCGTCGTTGCCTTGGTGGTGCCCTGCACATAAGGAAGCGGCCAGTCATACCCATAATTGGGAATTCCCAGGCTGATCTTATCGGCGGGAATCTCTGACACCGCATAATCCACTACCCTGCGGACCATGTTGAGGGGCGCAACTGCCATGGGTGGGCCGTATGTATACCCCCACTCATACGTCATCAGCATCACCCGGTTTGCCGCAGCCCCCAGCAGCCGGTAATCCATCCCTTCATACAAGATACCCCGCTGGTTCCGGGAGGTCTTTGGCGCCAGAGCAACGCTGACCGGATAGCCAAACAGATTCATCACCTGGGTGGCAAATTCCACAAAAGCTGCAAACGCCTCCCTGTCCTGTGCCTGCACATATTCAAAATCAATATCCAATCCCCCGTAGCCCTTCTGCTGCATAACACTCCCTATGGCCCACAAAAGCTTTTGCTGCAGGGCGCGGTCCTGCACCAGAACCGTCACCAGCTGGTTGTTAAAGCGCCCGTCACTGCTTAACGGCGTCAAGGTCAGCACGGGACGCACATTCTGCTGCCGCGCCGCCTCAATCATCCAGTCCTCGTTGCGGGAAGGGGGCACCAATTCCCCCTCTTTTGTAAACCCATAAGAAAATATGTAGATTGCCGTCAATTCTGGCAGTGTCTCCTCAAGCACCTCATTTTGGATGTAGGGATAGGCATATCCGCTCACATACAACGGCTTTCGGTTTCTGTGCTCCCTGCTATCCCTCAGCGGAATACACCCGTCACCTGTGTATCTTCCCAAATAATCCCCAACAAAAAGTGCCTGGCCAACAGCCAGGCGATAAGGATATTCAATCTGGTTATCATAAATCAATGCATCTACCGGGATCCCCATGGAGGACGCGATTTTATCTACATTGTCCCCTTCCTTCACAACGTAAATCTGCATCTGGCATCACTTCCGCACACCTCTTTGTCTCAATATATGCAAATTCAGGCCGTACATTCCAATTTTGCCTATTGTGCCCGGATCCTCCTGTTTGGTTGCCCTTTCCTTGTCCTTTATCGGGACACAGCCTTTCCTGGGCCTTTCAGGATACGGAATACTCCTGCTGCCTCCATATTTTTTGCAATCGTATAAAAAATCAGGGAATTAATTGGCCACATAATCAGGTTCTTCTGGACACGCAGCCAAAACAGATCAAAAAAGCGGTTGCCGTACATCAAGGTAAGCCAGTAGGTACCTAACAGCATATTGCAGAGAACCGATACCACAAATTCCGCTACCAGCACCCGCCAGAGGGATACAGGCTTTTTGTAATAAAAAATCCCATAGATCACACCTGCCAGCATCGCCCCGAAAGTCCATCCTGGAAAATATGGGCCGGTGGGCTTAACCATATACTTGAGGATATCCAACGCCCCTCCAAATGCACCACCGACCACCGGCCCGAACAGATAATGTACCATTTGGTTGGCAATGCTGGAAAAACCGATCTTGATATAATCACCGATTGCCAGGGTAAAATACCCCAGGACAACCGAGACTGCACCAAGCATGCCTGTCATAGTAAGTGTCCTCACGTTCTTGAATTCGTTGTACGAATCGGTGAACAAAGTTGCTAATTTTTTCATAAAAAATTACCTCCTTTGCAGACCTCTCGCGACACAAAGGAGATAATGCATAGATTACCCTCTTTGCAGCGGGATGCGGGCCATGCACCGCAAGGGCATATCCTTTCTGCCCTTTTCGTCCGGATGGCAACTCCCCGTCCATCCGGCACTTAACGCGCACAGACCTACTCTGCTTTTTCTATTTTGTTTTTTGTTATGGCCACCCTTTGGCCGGTACATGGGTGAGTATAACACAGATTCCCGAAATAGGGAAGCGGAAATTTTCACTTATAAAAATCACCCATAAAGGTAAGGGAATATGCCTTGGGAAGAATTTGGCTATAGGATTAGCTTACCATCTGCAAATAACTGTTCTACTGCAGCCATGTATTCTTCTATCCTTTTCGCTTTCTTTATCTTTTTTAACGGGCGCCCGCTGTTATCAAAGCTGCTTCCCAGATAAGCCCACAATTCTTTCATCTTGAAGAGCACGTTCCTTTCACCGGGGATGGCTTCCTGGTATCCGGACAGCAATATGTCATGGAAATGTTTCAGGCGCTGGCGTTCGGAGTCTTCTTTGATGCTGCCTTCTGCCGGTTCTGCAGCGACGCCTTTTCTGGCATTCCCGGTGATTTTTTCTGCAAGCGCAGGATCCCTTAAAAGCCCTCGCCCCAGCATCATAGCTTGTAACATAGGGAATGATTCCCTTAATGCGGCGGCATCTTCTGTGGAAAAAATATCGCCATTATAACAGAGAGGGTTTTTGCTTCCTTCCACTGCCTGCCTGAAGACTTCCCTGTTAGGATGGTTCTGGTAAAAATCCGCCTGGGTTCTTGGGTGGATAATCAGGCTTTCCAGGGGGTATTGGTTAAAAATCTTTAAAAGCCCCTGGAATTCACCCGGATCCCTCTTTCCGATGCGGGTCTTTATGGAAAATTTCATTCCTCTCTGCTGTAGTTCCCTGCTTACCTGTTCCAGAAAACTATTCAGTTCCTCTGGCATAGCCAAAAACCCGGAACCACGGTTTTTGGACACTACCGTCCCGGAAGGGCAGCCCAGGTTTAAGTTAACCTCCTCATAACCCAGGCTCTGTATTTTTTCTGCTGCCCACAGAAAATCCCCGGCACGGTTCGTCAGCACCTGGGGCACCAGGGGTATGCCCCGGTTATGCTCCGGCAATATGTCATTCATCTCCCTGGATGTCAGCTTCCTGGACTGCCCAGGCGCAATAAACGGGGTATAATACCGGGTGATCCCTCCATATAGCTGATGATGGGCATTGCGGTACACATATCCGGTGACTCCCTCCATAGGGGCAAAATAACAATCCATAAACCTTTCGCCTTTCTGTTTTTATCGGCCCGTTTTCAGCACACAGGAACTGCCGCTTTCCCGGGTTAGGCTTTTCTCACATCCTCAACCGTTCAATATGGATTCCCAGGTGGCCCACCGCCTCCCGGGGCACCGGCTTGTGAAGTTCCTCCCCCAGGCGCGTACAGATCCTCTCTGCCAGTTCATATGACTGGGGGAACTGGGTCCTTGCATACTCGTCCATATCCAGGGTGATAGGCTCCCCATCCCGGATCCTTACTATCAGATAGCGCAGATGTGCCATAAACCGCTCAAACATGAAAGAATGGGGATCCAGTTTCCGCCCCAGAAATTCTTCCGCCATCCCTGCCACTGTCCGCATGATTGTCACCATCTGGAGAGATTCCTCCAGCTTCTCATCCATCCTTCCGGCTCGAATATGGAGGGCAATATAACCCACCTCATCCTGGCATAGTTCGCATCCGGAAGCTTCCCGGATCATATCACGGCTTTTTAATGCGATCTTGTATTCCTCCGGGTATAAAATCCGGATATCCCCGTGAAATGGGTTTTTCAGCAGAATCCCGTTCTGCATCCGCTCCACTGCCACCGCGATGTGATCCGCCAGGGGGATCAGGATATTGGGGTTTAACTCCCCCAGTTCGGCTTTCGCCAAATCCACAATCCTTCCCGCCAGTTCCAGAAATTCCGGATCCATACCGCTTAAGACCTGACGGCCGGTTCTCTTTTTCTCTTCCCTGTCCACAATCGTATAGCGCTTTGTGTTCTCATCCCGCTCAAAGCGCTCGTTGACCCGCTTCCCGAACCCAATGCCATTGCCCAGCAGGATTGCCTCCTCCTCCCGCTTGATATCGTAAACCAGTACTCCGTTATTGTTCAACACCTTGATCACACGATACACCCTGCTATTCCCCCTGCCTGCTGCTTTCTTTTCCCTGCATAAAATAAATAAGAATCCTGCCCCGCAGAATTCTTTGCCTGCGGCGGGTCGCCTCAGCAACATAATTCCTTTCCGCCGCAGGCATTGGCTTCCTCAGCAAATACAATGAACTTAGTGAACCAGCCCACACCGTGCTGCGGTCTGTGTTCCGCTTCGGTCTTTGCCAAAGGAGTGCCTCTGAGGCTCAGCAACCTCGCGGAGCCTTTTTGTATCACAGGACGCACTTTCCTATGATACAATATAAAGCCATGGCTCAGCCATACGGCTTCCTGCCTGAAAACGCCGCATAGCTGAGCCATAATCTATAGTAACATATCTCCCCGCATTTGTCCTGTAAAACTTTTAATGCCTTATACCCCTGTCAGATCCGCAGCATAATCCAGTGCCTTCAGTTCCCTCTCTTCCGGCACCACAATGGCGGCTCCCTCCGGCAATGCGGTGTAGATCACCATGCAGGCATCGGATACTGCATTATTCTTTACATACTCCAGATCAAACTTCAGGAGGCATTCTCCCCTTTTTACGTGATCCCCTTCCTTAACCTGGGGTTCAAATCCTTTGCCCTCCAGCTTTACCGTATCCACACCGATATGCAGCATAAACTCCGTACCCTCTGCAGTCTTTAATCCCATGGCGTGCCCGGTGGGGAATACAAATGCCACATCCAGGTCACAGGGCGCCAGTACCTCTCCGCTTGCAGGCATTACCATAAATCCGTCACCGATCATCTTCTGGGCAAAGGTCACATCCGGAGCATGCTCAATGGGCTCCACTTTTCCGGTAAAGGGGCTGTAAAGAGCAACCTTTTTCCCTGCCGGTGCTTTTTTGTCCGCCTTTTCTGCCCCGCTGCCGGCTGCTTTGTTTCCGGCATCCGGATTCCCTGCCATATCTGTTTTCTGACCTCCTGATGCCTGAGACCCTGCCCCATTTCCGGCTGTGCCCTCTTCCTCCTGATACTCCACATCCGGAGCCGAAGGCATATAGGCCACCAGATCTGCCTTAATGTTAGGCACCGTCGGCCCATAAATCACCTGGACGCCCTGTCCTTTTTTGATCACCCCGGCGGCTCCTGTCTTTTTCAGGAGTGCCTCATTCACCAGTTCCGGCTTATTGACCGTGCAGCGCAGGCGGGTGATGCAGCAATCCACATCCACTACGTTTTTCCGCCCTCCAAGGCCATTGAGGATCATCTGGGAACGCTCATCCACTGCTGCCCGGCCCTCCGGGGAATTCTTTCTTGCATCCACGTCGCTTCTCCGGTACAGCTTAACCTCCTCACTGTCATCCCGGCCCGGTGTCTTTAAGTCAAACTTCAAAATCAGGAATTTAAACAGGAAGAAATATACGGCAAAGTAGGCCACACCCACTACAGGGATCCAGTACCAGCTGGTCTTTCCCGCACCGGGAAGAATGCCAAAAAGTACCAGGTCAATGATACCGCCGGAAAAGGTCATGCCCACACCCACATTCAGGATATGCATCAGCATATAGGCGGCGCCTGCCAGCACACTGTGCACCGCATACAAGAAGGGAGCCACGAAAATAAAGGTAAACTCCAAAGGTTCGGTAATACCTGTCAGCATGGCTGTCAGAGCCGCAGATACCAAAAGCCCTCCTGCTGCCTGCTTCTTTTCCGGCTTCGCCACCTGATACATGGCCAGGGCGGCTCCCGGAAGACCGAAGATCATAAAGGGGAATTTCCCTGTCATAAAACGGGTTCCCGGATTGACGCTGAAATGGGCAATCTCCCCCACATGGGCCAGCTGGGCAAAGAAGATATTCTGGGCGCCGTAGATCATCTGCCCCCCTACCTCCAGCTGACCGCCCACTGCCGTCTGCCAGAAGGGCATATAGAACACATGATGAAGGCCGAAGGGAATCAATGCTCTCTCAATGATTCCGTAAATCCAGGTTCCCACATAGCCGGAACTGTTCACCAGGGCTCCCAGGCCATAGATCCCGGTCTGGATCACCGGCCACACAAAATACATCAGAATCCCCACAAAGATATAGGCCACACTGCAGACAATGGGCACAAACCGGGTTCCTCCGAAAAAGGACAGCACCTGGGGAAGCTGGATCTTATAATATTTATTGTGCAGGGCCGCAACACCCAGCCCCACGATCACGCCGCCGAATACTCCCATCTGCAGGGAAGAGATGCCCAGAACCTTGGTCACTGAACCGTCCAGCATCCCCACGGTCTGCTCCACGGAGCCCACCATGCCTGCCAGGGCATTTCCCGCCCCGTCCAATACCTCCGGCGCAGTCACCAGCCGCCCGGAAAGCACCAGCAATGCATGGATCGCCGTGTGCATGATGAAAAAGGCAATCACGCTGGCTAATGCTGCCACTTCCTTCTCCTGCTTTGCCATGCCTACTGCCACGCCGATGGCAAACAGCAGGGGCAGGTTCTCAAATACCACATTGCCGCAGCTGTTTAAGATGTTCAAAAATCCGTTCAATAATGTGCCCGGCCCCAGGATTGCTTCCAGATGATAGGCATTGATCATCGTGGCATTGGTAAAGGAACCGCCGATTCCCAGCAGAAGCCCGGCTACCGGGAGGATGGCAATCGGAAGCATAAAGGAACGTCCCACCCTCTGTAATACACCAAAAATCTTGTCTTTCATTTCTGTATCCACCTTCTCTTAGATTTTGCGGCATCAACTACCCACAGACGGCAAAAAAGGCATAAGCCTCCTTCCCACAGCAATCTGCCGCGTTATGGGTAGTTTATGCCTGATAGAACTTCTTTATCAGTAACACACTGATAAAAGTATAAAAGGGAATCCAGATTTTGTCAATATGTTTTCTCTCTTATTCTGGTAAAATCGCTCCCTGCACATTTAGCATCCCGCCAGTAACACATTTCCCCTCCAGACTCTCCCTCCTGGCAGCCGAATCCAGGATCCTGCGCCTGACATCGGCCGGCCCCCATTCCGGATGGCAGGACCAAACCAGCGCAGCCGCCCCCGTAACCATTGGCGCTGCCATGGAGGTTCCGGTGAGGAAACCATAGCCACCAGGTATGGTGCTTAATATATAGGTCCCCGGGGCAGCAATATCCACGCCTGACGCCCCGTAATTAGAAGTCACGTCTAGGTTTCCGTCAAACATCATATTGGCAACCGTAATAATATTTTCCCCGGAACAGGCAGCCGGATACACCGGGGATGCGTCAATGTCATACCCCATCCCCTGTTCATCCCCGTTCCCGGCTGACACGATAAACAGCATTGGGGATTCTCGGATTAACCGGTCCATCTCCGCATCATAATCCCTTGCCCCCATACTCAAATTGCAGATATCAGCCCCATTATCCCTGGCATAGCGGATCGCCTCCCTGACTCCGTCGGAAAGCCCGATACCCTCCTCCGAAGCAAGCACTTTCAGCACCATAATTTTCACATAGTTTCCATCCGCAATCCCTGTAATGCCCTTGCCGTCCCAGGCACCTGCAATGATCCCTGCCCCATGTGTCCCATGCTCGTCTTCCTCCCCTGCAAACACCTGATTATTTCCGTCATGGAAATTCCAGCCATTGATGTCATCCACGTAGCCGTTCCCGTCATTGTCAATCCCGTCTCCGGGGATCTCGTCCCCGTTTACCCATATGGCATTTAACAGTTCCGGATGAGAAACCTCCACGCCGGTATCAATCAGTGCAACCGTGACTGTCCGCCTCTGTGGTATTTGTTCATATACATCCCATGCCGGTTCAATCCCGATGTCGATGCCTGCTATGCTGTTTGTAATTTTCCCTTCCTCGGTTGCCGAGATCCGCTGCATATTCCCGGTATTTTTCAGCGCCCACTGGTACTGGTAGTAAGACCCTCCGTCTGTCAGCACCAGGCCCTCCGGCGCTGCCTGGGCATGCATCCGGAAATTTTCTAAAGATTCCGCCCGATGCCCTCCTCCCGTAGCCTCTGCTGCCCTTCCGGCACACAGGAGGCACAAGCCATATAAAATACCGCATTTCACCCCTATGCTGATTTTTTTTGCCTTCATTTCTTTTTCGCCGTCCTTTTCTCTGCCAATCTTTCCGCAACTGCTCTGTATTCTCCCCTGCCCCTCATCCGGAACTCCCCGGCCCCTGCCTATGGATGGATCCCTGCAAACACCCCTATCGCCGACTCCTCCTCAAACTGTCTCGAATACAAGTCATAATAATATCCTCCCCGGGCCAGAAGTTCGGCATGGCTCCCTTGTTCCATGATCTTTCCGTCCCTCACCACCAGGATAAGGTCTGACTGCCGGATCGTTGAAAGGCGGTGGGCAATCACAAAGGAAGTGTGGCCTTTCAGCAGATGCCCGATGGCCTTTTGTATCAGCTGCTCGGTCTGTGTGTCGATAGAGGAGGTGGCCTCATCCAGCACAAAAACCGCCGGGTCTGCCAGAATCGCCCTGGCAAAGGAGATCAGCTGTTTCTCCCCCACAGAAAGCCTGCTGCCGCTCTCCCCCACATTGCTCTCATAGCCATTCTCCAGTTTTCCTGCCACCACATCCGCTGAAACCTGCCTGGCTGCCTCCTCCACCTCCCTGTCCGTGGCATCCAGGCGCCCGTAACGGATATTTTCCCGGACTGTCCCGGAAAACAGGTGGGGAGTTTGCAGCACATATCCGATCTGGCTGTGCAGCCATAGCTGGGAACGCTGGCGGTAATCCACGCCGTCGATCAGGATCCGCCCCTCTGTGGGCTCAAAAAAACGGCCCAAAAGATTCACCAGTGTTGACTTTCCTGCACCGGTCTCACCCACTATCGCCACATTCATCCCTGCCGGGACATGCAGGTTAAAATGCTCCAGTACATATTCCTTGCCATCCGGGTACTTAAATGACACATCCTCAAACACAATGTCCCCCCGGATCCGCTCCCAGTTCTCTTTCCTTGCCGTGAAAGAATCCCCATACCTGGCAATCACCGCATCACTGTCCACCACATTTGGCTTTTGTTCCAGCAAATCCATAACCCTCTCTATATTGGCCTGGCAGGATATGAGTTCCGAAAGCAATCTTGCCAGCTGCTGAACCGGTTCAAAGATAATCACGGCATATGAGATAAACACGGACAAGGTGCCAAGCTGCATTAGCTGTTCCCTCACCATCCTACCGCCCCGGGCCAGCACGATGGCGGATGCCACTGAACTGAACAGGAGGATGACCGGGATGTAGATGGCATTCAGCCTGGCCGAACGGCTGGCTGCCTGGTGCATCCTGGCAGTCTGCTCAAAAAATGCCTTGTCATTATCGGGTTCAATCCCCATGCTTTTGGAAGTCTTCACCCCTGTGATCCCCTCATTGTATGAACTGGTGATCTGTGAATTTAGTTTGCGCACTCTTCGGTTCCAGCGGAGCATCCGGTTTTGAAAATAAACCGTTATCAGGGCAATCCCCGGCACAATCGTCAAAATAATCAGCGCCAGCCCCACATCCAGCAAAAACATAATCACAAACACGCTGGCCACATACAGCAGCGCCCAAAACATATCCACCAGCCCCCAGGCCACCATCGTTGCAATCCTGAGAGTATCGCTCATGACCCGTGCATGGATGTAACCCACCGGCGTCGTATTGTAATAAGAAAAGGACAAGGCCTGCAGATGCTGGAACTGCGCCCATTTCAGATCCCTTCCCACATTCATCTCAATCGTCGTCGCCGCATGCACGGAAAAATACACACTGGCTGCCTGTGCCACAATCATCAGTATATAAGCTGCCGCAAAGGGCTGCAGCCCATCCAGGGTATCCTCCATAATAAAATGGTCAATGGCATAACTCTGGAACAGCGGCGTCAGAACATCCACCGCTGCCAGAAAAACATTAAGCCCCATAGTGATAATAAAATACCGGCGGTAAGGCCTGAAAAAAGGGATCATTTTCCCCCAGATCTGGAAACTGAATGGTTTGTTGTATTCCTGTTCTTCATATGCTGCCATTCTGCACCTCTTTTCTGTCATCCCCGCTCATCTGGATTTCATAGATCTGCCGGTAAATCCCGTGGTTTTGGATCAGCTGGGCATGTGTTCCCAGTTCCTCCACCCGGCCATGGTTCAGCACCAGGATCTGGTCTGCCCCCATCAACGTGGTGACCCGATGGGAAATCAGGATCACTGTCGCTCCCTGCATCCGTTCTGAAAGCGCCCTGCGGATGCGGGAATCCGTCTCCGAATCCACTGCTGACAACGCGTCATCAAAAACCAGGATCGGCGCCTTCTGCAGCAGCATCCGGGCAATATTTACCCGCTGCCTCTGTCCTCCGGACAGGGTCACCCCCCGCTCCCCCACCAACGTGTCATAACCATCCGGAAAGGCCAGGACCGCCTCGTCTATACAGGCAATCTGAGCCGCCTGCCGGATCTCCTCCAGAGTCGCTTCCGGTGCCGAGGCCGCAATGTTTTCCCGGATGGTACGGGAATACAAAAACGGCTCCTGCAATACCATGCCCACATTTTTCCGCAGCCACCCCAAAGGGATCCGGCGGATATCGATGCCACCCACCGTAATGCTTCCTGCCCCATCTTCCCCGCCCAATTCATAAAGCCGGGTCAGCAGCTGTACAATTGTGGATTTCCCGCTCCCTGTGCCCCCTAAGATGCCAAAAACCGTCCCCTGGGGAACCGAAAAGGAAAGGTCATCCAATACCGGCCCTCCCTGTCCATAGGAAAAAGTCACGTGGGAAAAGGCAATGTCCGTGTGCTGCGGAATCACCGGATCCCTGCCCTGGTACTGCTCCTCCTTCCCATGGATGATATAATCCACACGTTCAAAGGACACTCCAGCCTTACTCATATCGGACAGGATCCTCCCCAGGCCACGAACCGGCCACACCAGCACCGTATTGTAGGAAGCAAAGGCTACAAACTCCCCCACAGACATATGGCCATAGACAGCCTCCACTGCCCCCAGCACCACCACTGCCACAATCTGCAGCCCTGTAATCAGATCCCCGACACCCCAATAAAGGCCTGACAGTGTCCCCAGGCGGATCCACATCCTGGCAAAAGCTTCATTTTTCTCACGGAAACGTTCCATCTCAAACTGCTCCCGCCCAAAAGCACGGACTACCCGTACCCCGGTGGCATTCTCCTGCACCACGGTGGACAATTCGCCCTCCGCCTCATCCGCCTTCGTAAAACGTTTTGCTATCAAACAGTAAAATACAGCAGAATACCCGGCTACCACCGGCACAAACAGCAGCACCACCAATGCCAGCCCGGCATTCATTGACACCATCACTGCAAAGGAAATGCCTACCAGGAACATTGTCCGGAACACCTCCAAAAGCTGTGTGACCACAAAATTGCGGATCACCTCCACATCCGAGGTACACCTTTGGATAATATCCCCTGTCTGGTTCTGGTCATGCCAGGCCATAGGCAGCCTCTGGACATGCATAAACAATGAATCCCTCATATTTTTCGCAAAATTCTCCCCCGCCCGTGCCGTGCAGGTTCGGCTCACAAACATTGACAGGCCGGATAAAGCCGCCACCCCCACAATCACCAGCGATAACATCCAAAGCCTCTCCCTCAGATGCCCATATCCATTCCCGGCCAGCACCTGGTCTATGCCAAACCGGAAAATCTGCGGTGTCACTGCATTCAATGCCGTCGTCACCATCGAAGCCGCAATTGCACATAAAAAATAGCGTTTAGAGCCATGAAAATACCGTAAAATTAATTTTGCTTTTCTGTATTTTATCTCCAATCCATCCCGTCCTTTTCCAAAATGAATTCATATTTGATATCACTCAGCCAAAAATACCTTCTGTAATATCCCTTCTTCATCATACCAAGCTTACCATAAAGCAGCCTTTTTGCCAATACCGCCCTTCTTTTCCCCTGGCACTTTCCGCCTGTTTATGGTACAATCCAAAAAAACAGGATGAGGAGGAACCACCTATGCAATCATTCACTTATTTGTCCCCCACTGAGGTTGTTTTCGGCAAAGGCACCCAAAAACAAACCGCCGCCTATGTCCGCAAATATGGCGGCACCCGCATTTTGCTGGTCTATGGCGGAGGCAGTATCCTTCGCAGCGGCCTGTTAGGTCAGGTTCGCCAAAATCTGGAAAAAGCCGGGCTGCCCTGCCAGGAATTCGGCGGTGCAATGCCCAATCCTACTCTTGAGCACGCCCGCGAAGGCATCCGGCTGGCACTGGATTTCTCCGCTGACTTCATCCTTGGCATCGGCGGCGGCTCCGCGATTGACACCGCCAAAGCCATCGCCATCGGCAGTGCCAACCCCCAGACTGACATCTGGGACTTCTGGTGCCACAAAGAGGAGGTAAGCCGCGCCCTTCCGACCGGGGCAATCCTGACCATTCCGGCAGCCGGCAGTGAGACCAGCAACTCCTCTGTCCTCACCAATACTGCCACCGGCAGCAAACGCGGGCTCAGCACGGACTTTAACCGTCCCCGGTTCGCCATCATGAATCCCGAACTGACTTACACCCTTCCCATCTACCAGGTCGCCTGTGGCGTCACGGATATCATGATGCACACCCTGGACCGCTATTTTAATCCGGTGGACAACGAACTGACCGACGCTATCGCTGAGGCTCTGCTGCGGACGGTAATTGCCAAAGGGCGTACCGCCATCCAAAATCCCCATGACTATGATGCCATGAGTGAACTGATGTGGGCCGGCTCCCTGTCCCACAACGGCCTGACCGGCCTTGGCGGCCCCGGGGATTTTGCTGTACATCAGCTTGGCCATGAATTGTCTGCCATGTTTGGAACTGCCCATGGCGCTTCTTTATCTACCGTATGGGGTTCCTGGGCTATGGCAGTCTGTCCGGCAAAACCGGCACGTTTTGCCCGCTATGCACAAAATGTCTGGGGATTAGAAAATGAAGATGAAAATGCCCTGGCCCTGGCAGGAATCCAAGCCACTGTGGCCTATTTTTCCGAATTGGGTATGCCGGTCAGCTTCGGGACAAATCCTGATATCGGCATCCAGACCGATGGGACACTCCGGGATCTGGCTTATCGCTGCTCTTTCGAAAAGAGCAGAACCATCGGAACCTTCCGGATCCTTGATGAAGAAAACATTTATGAGATTTACCGGGCAGCAAATCAGTAAACAATCCAGACAGGCGCCTCTTATCCATGACACAAAAAACTTTGCTCCGGCCATTGGCCGGCCATATTTCCGGCAAAGGAAAAAACCGTTTCTGAACCAGATCGTCTTTTACCATGCCCTGTTTGCTTTTACCCAGAAAAACATCTGTTCCGAGTCCCTATGTGAGCAGCTAAGAGTGCTGCTCACCCGGCATGGCAGCCCTTTATCCGGGAACGCCTGCCGCTCTTGGGTGATACCGGTGCCAGAAGTTATTGGATGAAATCGGCAGAACAAAACAATCTGTGGGCCATGGACCAGTACTAGGCCTCTGTCGCCGGTTCGGCAAAAGCCAGCTTCGCCCTGGCAGATCATTACCACAAGACAGATCTTTTCAGGCAATAGAATTTTAGAAAAAGCAAGAAACAGAATTATGAGAAATTTGACCATCGCTTTTATCAGGAAATTTTTGCGCTTAGGGAGAGGATACGGGGATAAAGAAAAAGCCGCCTGACTGGCAAGTCGGTGGCTTTTCTTCTACATGTTATACAATTGAGTCTATCAGGGCTCCATTTCTGTCTCTCAAAGTGGCAAACCCTTCATCATGTACCTTAACAAGTTTTGTCACAAACCGTTTTCTTCAACCACACTTTCATTCTACCATCATTCCACAAGTATGAAAATAGCCGGTTTTTCAAGGTAATTTCCTACCCTCTGCGGACAAGGGGGCACACGCCCCAAGTATCGTCTTTTGGCGGCTGGCGGCGTTAGTGTCAATCGGCGTGCATCCAGTACGCCTCACTCCCTTCCCCCGCCCGCCAAAGTTCCCAGGCAATCCGGGCATTCTCCTCTAACTCCTCCAGACAATAAAAGGCATCCATAATATCCGCCCCTGGCACCACCGCCCCATGGCGCTTTAGCAGATATCCGTCCCCGGACATCACCCGCTTTTCAAAGGCATCAAACAAGGCCTGGGAGCCGGGCTGCTCATAGGGAACCATACACACCCGTCCCAACTTCATTTTCAAATACGGGGTGCAGGCCGGAATACAGTCGGTCTCATCCCTCACCGGCACAAAACTCCACAGCACGGCATGGGTGCCATGGGTATGGAGCACGGCCCCTGTCCGGGGTTTTTTCCTGTAAATACCCAGGTGCAGAGGCCACTCCTTGCTGGGCTTTTTGTCCCCCAAAGGCCTTCCCTCCATATCCATGACCGCAAAATTCTCCTCCGTCAAAGTCCCAAAGCAGCTTCCGCCGGCGGTAATATACATGCTCTGATTATGCAAAAAACTTAAATTTGCCGAAGATCCGGTGGTCCGGTTCCGCTCAAACAAGCTGCGGGCAACCCAGACCGCCTCCTCCATTTTCTGTCTCAGTTCTTTCTCCATCTCTCTTCCCTTTAGCAGCTCAGACAACTCACACCAGTTCCCTTCTTTCCTGATTTACGTTTTCGCCCCCTGCTACGGCCGAAACATAATCTTGATGGCAGCATCATCCCGGTCTGCCAGTTCAAAACCCGCCTTCAGATCTGCCAGCTTAAATTCATTGGTAATAAGCGGCCGGATCTTTACCATGCCCTGAGCAATGGGGCGCATGGTTTCCGGGAACCACACATACCGCTGCTGCCAGGTGTGATGAACCAGGCAGGTATTGACAAATTCCAGTCCGTCATCATGCCAGCGGCTGATATTTAAGGTCACCGGCCTGGTCACCCAGCTGTAAAACACAAACTTTCCATTGTGCCGAATCATGGCGCTGGCAGCATTGAAGGATTCCTCCGTCCCGGCACATTCCACCACAACATCCGCGCCGATGCCTCCGGTCAGTTCCTTTACCCTTGCCACCGGATCCTCCTCCCTGCTGTTGATCACAACATCTGCCCCCAGGGACTTTGCCAGATTCAGCTTTCCCTCCAACACATCCACCACAATCACCAGATAAGCCCCCTTGAGCCTGGCGCACTGGGCAATAATCTGGCCTGCATATCCGCCTCCCATAACCACCACACTATCCCCCAGCTGAACCCGGCAGTTCAACCCTGAATACATGGCGCAGGCCGTAGGTTCCCCTAAGCTGGCAATGTCCATATCCAGACCAAAGGGAACGGGCTGCAGCTGAAATGCCTTTGCCTTAAAATACTCCGCGAAATTATTGTTCCAGCCAAAGGCAATCACCTTGTCCCCCACCTTATAATCACTGACCCGGCTCCCCACTGCCACCACCGTGCCCCCGCTCTCGTGGCCCAGCAGAAACGGAAAACCCGGAGGCTGGCGAAACTCTGCCGTCTGGGGCGGCATCGAGCCCCGGTAAAAGCTTTTATCCGAACCACAGATCCCCATCAAATGATTCTTTACCACAATGTCATCCTCGCCGCACACCAACTCCCTTTCAATCAGTTCAATATCATAGGCCCCGTTGAGGCGTGCCGCCTTGGTAATAAATTTTTCCATCCCGATTTTCTCTCCCTTTGCTTTCAGAATTCTCCCGCCTGTGCCCCAAACAAGCGCTGTGCTAAATCAAATGCAATCCCCACAGAATACAGGTAAGGATGGCTCCTGTCAGCCCCGCCACCGTGGATGCGCCGCCCACGGCCCGGATTCCCTGATTCACATCCATGTTGGACATGGATACTGTCACCCAGAAACCGCTGGAATTGGCATGCTTAAACATCAGCGCCCCGGTGCCGCAGGCCAGAAATGCCGCCACCGGAGAAATACCCAGAGTACCTAACATAGGCTCCACCAAAGCAGCCGCTGTCATAACCCCCAGGGCATTGGAACCTGTCACCACATGGATGATGGCCGCAATGATAATCGGAATCAGAATCGCCGGAAACGAAGACTGAACCACCACCTCTGCAATCCGGTCAGCAACCCCCTGCATTCTTTACAAAGGTAGCCAGGGCGCCGCCCATCCCCGTCACGATAATCGGCATGGCGGCGGCGGTGACACCCTCCCCCACCCAGCCGTCCAGAATCTTTTTCGTTTTCCATTCCTTTCCCGTCAGTGTGAGAGACACCAGACAGCCGGTGAACAAGGCAGCCAGAGGACTTCCGATAAACGCCAGGAAATTGGCAATAGCCGTATCAGGAACCAGAATCGAAGCCCCTGTGTTGCAGACGATCAGGGCAAGAGGCACAATAATGGGAGCCAAAGCCTTCGTAAGTCCAGGCATCTCCCTGCCATCCACCGCCTCCTTGGCTGCCTTGATAAATTCCTCCTTGGGCAAAACCGGCGTCTTTAGCGTCATACAGTAAAGCGTAGCCGCAATCACGCTGGGCACAGCCGTAAGCAGACCCCAGATAATCGCCTGCCCCAAAGGAACATTCAAAAGCGCCGCCGCAGACACAGGCCCCGGGGTAGGCGGAACCAGGGACGCCGTCACAAGAGCCCCCAGATAGAGAACCGTCCCATAGCACATCATAGACTTCTTCGTCTGCACCGCCAGAAGAGACACAATGGGAATCAAGAGAATCACAACCGTATCCGCAAAAATCGGGATTCCCAGAATAAAAGAGGCCAGAGCAATCCCCCAGATCATCTTGTCATCCCCAAAAAGCCCGATAGCCCACTTGGTGATACGGATGGCTGCCCCCGTCTTTTCCAGCACGGTCCCCATGGTACAGCCAAGAAAAATCACAATCGCCACACTCTTGATCGTGCCCGAAAATCCCCCGTTAATGGTGCCCTCAATCTCCTGCCACGGCGTCCCCAGGGCAATCGCCAGAATAATGGCAGAGACAAGAATTCCCATTGCCGCATGCACCTTGCATTTGGAAATCAGGAAAATCATCAATACAATCACAACCGCAAAAACCCCTAACACATATCCAGTTGCCATAAATAAACCCTCCGTTTTTATTTGATACCAGTTGATTAAGCAACTTCTGTGCCAGAGTTTAACTCCCATCTTTAAACACCTATAAACCACTAAAAATTCATCAGAAAATGCAACCGTTCTGACAGACATTTTCCCGCCCGTCCACACCAGACAAAAAGGATAAAATGTCCATCCCATGCTGAATTTAACAGAAATTTCAGCTTACAAGCAAACTTATCCCCAGAACACGTTTGAAAATCCCTGTCAAATCCCCACTATCTAAACACTTACCAGAAAATTACAGATTCACCACACAAATCCCAAATCCATCCCGCCAAAAATCTGTAGCAAATACAACAATATTGCAACACACAAGCCCCCTCACCCATACTTCTTCATCTTCCTCCACAAAGTAGACCGATCAATGCCCAGCATCTTTGCCGCCTTTGTCTGATTCCCCCGGCACAAAGCCAGCGCCTGCTGAATCATCGCCCTTTCGTCCGGCAGCCCCTCCTCCAAAACCTTCTCCCTCTCCTTGCCCGTGTCCGCATCCATCTCCAAATCCGGCGGCTCCATGGCGGCAGCCAACTCCCTGGCGGTAATCCGCCCGCCGTTTCTCAAGGCCCAGACCCGCTCCGCCACATTTTGAAGTTCCCTCACATTTCCCAAAAAGGAATGTTCCCGCAAAATCTTCAGATCCGCCGCCTCTACCCGGGGAACGGGACAGTTCTGCTCCCGCCCTAACTGCTGCAAAAGGCGCAGAAACAAAAGGGAAATATCCTCTCCCCGCTTTCTCAAAGGCGGGAGGAAAATGCGCAGCACATCCAGCCGGTATGCCAGGTCTCTGCGAAACAGGCCCTGTTCCGCCAGTTTGTGAATGCTTTTATTGGTGGCAGAAACAATCCGCACATCCACGGATATCACCTTGTTGTCCCCAATCCGGCGAATCTCCCTTTCCTGGAGGGCACGCAGCAGCTTGGTCTGAATCGCCATGGAGATCTCCCCGATCTCATCCAGAAACAAGGTTCCCCCATGAGCCTGCTCAAACAGGCCCATTTTCCCGCCCTTCACCGTGCCGGTAAAGGCGCCCTCCACATAACCGAACAATTCACTTTCCAGCAGATTCTCCGGAAGGGCTGCGCAGTTGATGGCTACAAAGGGACCGCTTTTCCGGTTGCTGGCATTGTGGATGCTCTGGGCAAACAGTTCCTTTCCCGTACCTGTTTCCCCCACCAGGATGACATTGGACTCAGACAACGCGTACCGCCTGGCCGTCTCAATCGTAGCGTCCATGATTTCACTCTCGTGGATAATATCCTCAAAGGTGTACTTTGCCTGAAGCCCCTTCTGGCTTAAGGTCCGCCGAATCTGCCCCTCCAGCTTCTGCACCTGCGTGATATCACTCATTAGGATAACAATGCCTGATATTGTATTATTGACAATCACCGGCGTAAACGAAACGGACACCGTGATCTGGCTGCCCGGCAGCTTAAAAATCCTTCCTCCGATCTCCTGCCCCGAGGCAAGGGCCTCTTTGTAGGCAGGGTACAGCAGAGGAAATACTTCCTTTAACAGCTTATTCATCAGGCTGTCCTGACGGTTCATCGCCCGGGCCGTGTGGTTTCGCACCTGGATGGCGCCCCTGCAGTCCACAAACAGAATCCCATTTTTGGAGGAATCGATTATGGTCTTGTAGGTCTCTGAGCGGAGCCGCTCCTTGCGGACCTCCTCCACTGTGCGGATCGCCTCATTGAGTGCTAAAAAAACCGTATCCTCCCCTGTCCGGATTAGCCGGAAGGGAAGCTGATATTTTTGTGCATACCTTCCGGAGGAAAAACCGCCAATCAGGGCATCGCACCCGTTCCTTTTTGCCTCCTCCACATTCTTTTCCAGTTCCCGGTAAGTGTCCGGCGAATACAACTCCATCTCACAGCCAAATTCCCGGCCGAGCGCCGCCGCCTCATAGATCTTCCCGAAAAAGCCGCAGACCGCAATCCGTTTCGCTCCATATGCATTTTTACACTCCATCACGGTCCGCATAATATCATAACCGGAAATCACCATATCCACTACAGGGGTATGGGGAAAGGCAGACCGCAGCAGACGGGCGCTGTAGCCCCTTGCTATCGCCGCATCATAGCTTGTCACGGACAGCCGCTCCACCTCATCCACGCTCCGCACCAGCACATCCGCCGAAATGCGCCCTTTTTCCGGATGGTTCTCCAAAATGTAGCGGATGGTCTTTTCCAGTTCCGGGTAGGGGACAATAAATAGCAACCGAATCATTTCTCACCTCGTTTTCTGTCAATTCTCTCAGCAGGATCTCATTGATTGTAATCGCACTCTCCCCTATCCGTCAATATCGCTGTACACTTTGTTGCATATGAAACATTTTCCAACACAGTCTCAACAGGCAAATTCCCAAAAACGGGAAATATTGCCATTCTTTTCCTGTTTCCCCATAAGTTTTTCCGGATTTTCTGTTATACTGAAATCTGGCACCGGATTTGCTGTAATAATGGTTATCAAAAAGCAGGAGGATTTTTACATGGACTACAGCGTTCTCATAAAAAGCAGCAACGGCAAAAAGTCAAGGGTGGGCATTGTGGGCGCCACCAGCGGCTATGGCTATACCCTTCTCGCTCAGATCTCCCAGGTATCTCTCATGGAACTGCGGATGATCTGTGCCCTGGATGCCGGGGATTGTCAGAGGGTTCTTCTTGAGTTAGGCTATGACAGGGAAAATATGGTGATCTGCGAAAATGCCCGGCAGCTTTATGCGGCCCCGGACCAGGCCATCCTGATTCTCACCGACTATCGTCTTGTTCCGGAAACGGATATCACCGCCCTGGTGGAATGTACCGGCAACACGGTTGTCGGCTCCTGGCTGTCGGAGGAAGCCCTGAAAAAAGGGATTCATGTCTATATGGTTTCCAAGGAAACCGACAGTGTATGCGGAGTTGCCATGAATCAAATTGCTGAAAAATATCACAGCATTTACACCCTGGTAAACGGGGACCAGCCCCGGAATCTGTTAGATCTGATCTCCTGGGGCCGCGTCCTTGGCCTGGACATTGTCTGCGCCGGCAAATCCAGCGAATATGATTTTGTCTGGGATCCGGACACCGGCGAATTCACCTATCTCAATGACACGGACCAGCCCCGGGAGCCTATGCCCGGCATGAAGGCTTTGTGGCATTATGAGGGAACAGAGACCTTGAAAAAGAGGGAATGCCTGTTAGAAAAATACAGAGCCGTCATATCCGCGGACCTTTGTGAGATGAATCTTGTGTCCAATGCCACCGGTATGCCTCCCGCCTGCAAAAGTATGCATTATCCGGTTGCCAAAATCAGCGAGCTTGCGGATATCTTTATCCCCAGGGAGGATGGAGGCATCCTGGAAAAAACCGGTGTTGTGGATGTATTCTGCAATCTCCGCCGCCCAGATGAGGCAAGCTTTGCCGGAGGTGTCTTTCTCATCATCCGCTGTAAAAATGAAAAAGTGTGGAAAATACTCACCGGAAAAGGCCATGTGGTCAGCCGGAACCAAAAATATGCCTGTGTATATCTGCCCTATCACTATATGGGGCTGGAATCTCCCATCTCCATTCTCTTGGGCGACCTTATGGGAATCGGCGCCAATGAAAACTGCCGGCAGGTTGCCGTCATGGCCGCCGTGGCTCAGGAGGATATCCCGAAGGGAACCGTCTTGCAGGTACACGGCCACCACCATTCTATCGACCACATCACCCCGCAGCTTTGGGAGAAAAAGGAGGCAACAAATCTCGCCCCCTTCTATCTGCTGAACAATGGTTCTCTGGTAAATGACATAAAAAAAGGCGATCCCATCACCCTGTCCGATGTGAATCCGGAGGGGCAGCGGCTGGTTGAACTGTATCGGATGGGAATGGCGCTTGAATGAAGAACCGGGATGAAAAGTGGATTTGGTTGAAAAGTAACTCTTAATTGAAAATCAATCCAGAAACGAGGTATGAAATGAACAATTCCTTATTGTGGGGATGTATTGCTGATGATTTTACCGGCGCCAGTGACGCGGCCTCCTTCTTGGTGAAAGGAGGCCTGAAAACCATTTTATTTAACGGTCTCCCCTCCTTGGCCCCCGAGGACTGTCAGGCTGTTGTCATTGCCTTAAAAACCAGAACCCAGGAGACGGCTTCGGCTGTCCGGGACACCCTTCTTGCTGCCAGATGGCTGAAGGAGCAGGGAGCAAGGCAACTCTATATCAAATACTGCTCCACCTTTGACTCCACTCCCCAGGGCAATATCGGCCCGATTTTAGACGCTTTGCTGAAGGAGTATGACCTTCCCTGTACCATCCTCTGCCCGGCGCTCCCCGTCAACGGGCGTCAGGTCATCCAGGGAAAGCTGTATGTAAACGGAATTCCCTTAGATCAAAGTCCTATGGGGCGGCATCCCCTGACCCCCATGTGGGATTCCCGCATTTCCGTGCTGATGGAGGCTCAGAGCAAATATCCCACCGTCCACGTGGACCAAAACCAATACCACCTTCCCGTCAGCCGGACTGTTGAGAAAATCCGACAGTTTGCCGCAGAACATCCCCGCTTTTATATCATTCCGGACTACGAAAAAGAGGAGGATGCCGCTGCCATTGCAGACCGCTTTGGGCAGCTTTCCCTCCTCTCCGGCAGTTCCGGCCTTCTGACCGAACTGGCCCGCCGTTTGGCCCCCGGCGGTCCAAAGGCTTCTGGGCAGGAAGAGGAATTCCGTCAGGAAACAGAAGAAAAGCAGACGCCCAAAACAGGTCCGGATACTGCCGGCTCCGCTCTTATCCTGGCAGGAAGCTGCTCCGAAATGACCCGCCGCCAGATCGCCTGCGTCCAAAGCTGCCGCATCCCTTCTTTACAGCTTTTTCCCCATAAGCTTTTGGAGGGCAGCCAGACCCCGGAGGAATTATGGCATTTTATCCAGGTTCACCGGGGGCAGGAGGTTCTGGTGTACAGTTCCGACTCCCCTGAAAATGTTCAGGCTGTCCAAAAGTCCGGCAAGGAAAGGATTGCGCAGCTTTTGGAGCAGACCATGGCCAAACTGGCCAAACTGGCCGTAAAAGCCGGATACACCCGGATTATTGTGGCGGGCGGAGAAACCTCCGGGGCTGTCACCAAAGCCCTGGGCTTTGACTCCTATCTCATAGGAGAAAGCGTGGCTCCCGGCGTTCCTGTGATGATTCCCCAAAACCGCCCGGATATCCGGCTGGTGCTGAAATCCGGAAACTTCGGGCAGGAGGACTTCTTTTTGAGGGCCTTAAGGCTTACCAGCCAGTGATCCGGTCATTAGTACCCGTCAGGCTATTCATGTCCATGCCCCTTCCTTCCCCCATTACCGCTGCCCCTTCCATGATGGCCGCGCCTGCTGTGTTCCCCTTCCCAGGTCTCCGGTTCCTCTCCATCCTCCGCCATCCCGGCTCCGGCTCCTCCGGGCTGCCCTTTTCCGCTCCCTGCCGTGGTCTCACTGACCTGCCCTTTCTCCGCCCCGGCCCCGGCTCCTCCGGGCTGCCACTTTCCGTTCCCCGCCGCGGCTTCACTGGCCTGCCCTTTCCCCTTCTCCGCCCCGGCTCCTCCGGGCTGCCACTTTCCGTTCCCTGCCGCGGCTTCGCTGGCCTGTCCTTTCTCCTTCTCCACCCCGGCTCCTCCGGGCTGCCCCTTTCCGTTCCCCGCCGCGGCTTCACTGGCCTGCCCTTTCTCCTTCTCCGCCCCAGCCCCGGCTCCTCCGGGCTGCCACTTTCCGTTCCCTGCCTGGCTCGGGCTGCCCGGACCGCTCCCGCCTGTCCCGGCTCTCCCGTGATGATGAGGATGCTCCTCTGCCTCCTCCGGCAGTTCCTCTGCCAAATCCCGAATCTCCCTCATGGTCATGGCCTGGATTTCCTCTGGGGTAATATCAGGGAACCGCTTTTGCAGTTCCAGGAAAGCCCGGTACTTTCCGCAGGACATCCCATGGTCATGGGCCGGGGCAACCTCCCTGGAATCAGCAGAATAGCAGTAGGTATTTTGATGCCCTGCCGCACAGCTTTCCATGTCCGAAAGGATTCTCGTTGACTGGACTCCCTTGGACTCCATAACCGTAATTGTCAGGATCTCGTCCTGGGATAAAAGAGCGGCCACTTTTTCATTTTCCAGTATCCGGCTGACCGCCTCCTGGTATCCCATAAACCAGATATCCAGGGAAGCCGCCAATGCCTGCCCATCCTCATTGTAAGCCTCCACCGCCACCACCCGGTCAAACCGGTTAATCCCCAGTTCCAGAGAAGGGTTGACATCAATACTGATCTTCGCTGTGGGGGTAAAATAAAACCAGTGTCCCCCAAATACCAGAATCAGCAGGCATAAGGCGGCAGAGACAATGGGCTGACAGAATGCTATCCTTTGAGGCCAAAACCTTCTTTGTCCTGTATATCCCCTGGTCTTATCCGCAAGGAATTCCCTGGTCTTGTCCTTTAACTCCTCCCCGGCCTGCACCTGAGCAAAGGCGCTCTTTATTCTGTCATTCATATCCCTCACCTCCTAACCTCTCCCGGAGCATCTGTTTCGCCCGTGTCAGGAGCGTATAAATGGTATTGACATTTTTCCCCAGAATCCGGCTGATCTGGGGAGCCGTATAATCCTCATAATAATGCAGGTATACCACCTCCCGGTATTTGACAGGAAGGGAAAGCACAGCCTCCAAAACCTCCCGGTTGTCCGGCAAAAGGAGGGCTGGCTGCTCCATCACCTCCTCAAGGGATACGGTATGGCTGCGGAAAAAGCTTTTCAGCAAATCCTTGCAGGCATTGACCGTGACCCGGATGAACCAGGCCTTCTCGTGCTCCTCATTTTCAAAGGAAACAGAACTAAGGACATACTTCAAAAAAACAGTTTGAAATATGTCCTCGGTATCCGCATGATTCTTCAGATGTACCATGCAAAGCCGCCGAACCATGTCCGAATATTGCTCAATGGCCTGGTTTACCTCCTGCTCGTTCCGCATCCTGAAACTCCATTCATCCGCCAATTAGTCATACTGACAGCCAGGCGGCTATCCTGCCCTGACGTCTTGCCTGGCTGACCTGGCAGTCATCCTGTCCCGGCTCCCAACTGCTTAACCTGGCAGTCATCCTGTCCCGGCTCCGGACTGCTTGACCTGGCAGCCATTCTGTCCCGGCTCCCGGCTGCTTGACCTGCAGGCTTATCTCAGAGCCTGCTGCCCTGACGCCTTTCCGTCCCTGGCCTGCCGCCCCTGATATCCTGCCCTCCTACCGGCAATGCCTCCCATGCCTACCGTGGCCACCATAACATCCATGGCCATAGCCGGTACCGTCATGGGGGCAGGTGCCATCCGCATAATAATCGCAAATGCCATCATTATTCGCATCTACATAATGCCTTCCATGCCAGCCATCATCACTGTCGCTCATACCGCAATAATCACAGATGCCGTCTCCATCCTCATCCGCATAGGCACAAACTGTACCGGCAAAATCACAGACCCCGTCATGGTCGGCATCCTGGTAATGGCACCCCCGGCCTGCGGCAAATGCGCTTGTAGTTCCCAAGCTGAATATCACTGCCGCTGTCAATATCCCTGCTAATCGTTTTTTCATGTTCAGAATCTCCTATCCTCATTGATAGCCTTTTCCGGCTTCAACAATAATACGACTGGCCCCGGCCAATCCATTCAAAAATTTAAAATATTTTGGGAATCGCTTACCGAACTGACATTCTCTGTAAATTGTAACATCATTTTCCCCAATCCACAATCCCTATCCTCCATACAATCCCATCCCCCGCTGCAATGGTTGCTGTTCACAGGTACCCTGTGAACGTAACGGCATATGCCCATTTGAAATCGCCTGCGGCGGTTCTAAGCGCCAGTGGCGCTTGTTCGGAACCGACCGGAAGGTCGTGTAGACCGGGGCATATGCTTTGCCTCCATAACTGTACTCGCCCATGACTAATCAGCGGAGTAATTAATCATGGTGTGAACCAATGTCAAGATACCAGTGTCAAAAGTTCAAAAACATGAAAAAGTAGCCCGATTAGGGCGAATTTTGAATGTTTTTGAGGGCGCTAAACGTCCGGTGGACGTTTGTTCAGCGCCGACCGCAACGGAGTGAAGAAGCGGGAGCACAAAGTGCGGAGCAATCCGGTATCAGAGGGGTCAAAAGACCTTTTGCCCCCAACATCATGTCAATAAATTAACCTGTTGTGCTACTTATAGTTAAAAACGGCATAGTTTGGTAAAAGGC
>CAJURT010000040.1 GCA_910588875.1 uncultured Lachnospiraceae bacterium | reverse complement strand
ACGCCTGAATTGATGCAATTGCTCAGAGGGAAGTCAATAATCCTGTACTTTCCGCCGAATGAGACTGCCGGCTTTGCGACTCTCTGCGTCAGCACCCCCAATCGGCTGCCCTGCCCTCCCGCCAATAGCATGGCAATCATTTCTTTCTTAATCACGCTATCACCTCGCTGTAGTATTTTCTATAGATATGATTATACCACATAACAAAAAAATAGTGAACAAATTTTATGCGTATTTTTAAGATTTTTTGTTCATTTTCCGACATCTTTTGTATGATTTCATTTTTTTTAGCAGATAGTGGCGGAATGTAGGGAAAAGTACATGAGAAAGCCGCCTCTTGCCCTTGAATCCTTGAAAAAAATAAAGTATAATCCCCATATGGTACCAAAGTTTGAAAGGAGAACCACCATGGATTTAATTACCATAAGAGAATTATACCGAAACCGGGAAGAATACCTGGACAAGGAGATTTCCGTAGGCGGCTGGGTCCGCAGTGTCCGCGGCTCCAAGGCATTTGGGTTTATTGTTGCCAGCGACGGCAGCTATTTTGATACACTCCAGGTTGTCTACCATGACACCCTGGCTAATTTTTCCCAGGTCAGCAAGCTGAATGTAGGCGCTGCCATCCTGGTGAAGGGTGTCCTGGTAGCCACCCCGGATGCCAAGCAGCCCTTTGAGATCCAGGCAACGGAAGTGACCGTTGAGGGCGCTTCTGCCCCTGATTATCCGCTTCAGAAAAAACGCCATACCCTGGAATATCTCCGCACTATCACCCATTTGCGCCCCCGCACCAATACCTTCCAGGCAGTATTCCGGGTCCGTTCCCTTATCGCCTATGCGATCCACCAATATTTCCAGGAACGGGATTTTGTCTATGTGCACACCCCGTTGATCACCGGAAGCGACTGTGAGGGCGCCGGGGAGATGTTCCAGGTAACCACCATGGATTTAGCCAACATCCCCCAAAAAGATGACGGTTCCGTTGATTTCTCCAGGGATTTCTTCGGCAAACCCACCAACCTGACGGTCAGCGGGCAGCTTAACGGCGAGACCTATGCGATGGCTTTCCGCAATATTTATACCTTTGGGCCCACCTTCCGGGCCGAGAATTCCAACACCACCCGCCATGCCGCCGAGTTCTGGATGATTGAGCCGGAGATGGCCTTTGCCGACCTGCAGGATAACATGGAGATTGCAGAAGGCATGCTGAAATATATCATCCGCTATGTGTTGGAGCATGCCCCGGAGGAGATGGCATTTTTCAACAGTTTTATTGACAAAGGCCTCCTGGAACGCTTAAACGGCGTGCTTCATTCTGAGTTCGCCCATGTTACCTACACAGAGGCGATTAAAATTTTGGAACAGAACAATGATAACTTTGACTACAAGGTGTCCTGGGGCTGCGACCTGCAGACCGAACATGAACGCTACCTGACGGAACAGGTATACAAGCGGCCTGTCTTCGTCACCGACTATCCCAAGGAAATCAAGGCCTTCTATATGAAGATGAACCCGGATAACAAGACCGTGGCTGCCATGGACTGCTTGGTTCCCGGCATCGGCGAGATCATTGGCGGCAGCCAGCGTGAGGATGATTATGACAAGCTGCTGGCCCGCATGAAAGAACTTGGCCTTAAGGAGGAAGATTATAGCTTCTACCTGGATCTGCGCAAATACGGTTCTGCCCGCCATGCCGGCTTTGGCCTAGGCTTTGAGCGCTGTGTCATGTACCTGACCGGCATGGGCAACATCCGTGACGTGATCCCCTTCCCGCGGACAGTCGGCAACTGCGAATTGTAATCCGCCGGCACCTTCCCACCATGTTTAAAGGAGTCCCCATGAAATTTATCCACACTGCAGACATCCACTGGGGCATGAACCCCGACAGTGATAAGCCTTGGAGCCGTGACCGGGCTCAGGCAATCAAAGATACCTTTACCGAGATTGTCCGCCAGGCCAGGCTCCGGGAGGCAGATTTTCTGTTTGTTGCCGGAGATTTATTCCACCGCCAGCCCTTGTTGCGGGATCTCAAGGAGATCAATTACCTGTTCTCCACGATCCCCGCTGTCCGGGTGGTGCTGATTGCCGGCAACCACGACCGCATACGCCCGAACTCTGCCTTGCATAGTTTTTCCTGGTGCTCCAACGTAACCTGGCTGGCAGAAAAAACCCCTTCCGTTGTTGTCTTTGAAAAACAGAATGTTGATGTGACCGGTTTTTCCTACCATACTGCAGAGATTACAGAGCCCTGGCTAAAGGATGTGGTTCCCCCTGACAGCCCGAGGATCCACATCCTGCTGGCCCATGGCGGGGACTCCTCCCATCTTCCCTTTGATAAAAAGAAGTTTTTGGCTTCCGGCTTTTCCTATGCCGCACTGGGGCATATCCACAAACCGGAGTTGTCATCGGATCTGTCTTATGCTTATCCTGGTTCCCCGGAACCCCTGGACAAGACGGAAACCGGGCGCCACGGCGTGGTATTCGGCGAAATCAGCCCTGCTACCCGCCAGGTCACCCGCCTAGAATTCATCCCTTTGTCCCAGGCACAATATATCCCTCTTGTGATCCACGTGACCCCTGCAACCACCAACGGGGAACTCTCGGACCGTCTCCTGGATGAGGCCAGCCGCCGGGGACTGGAACACATTTACCGGTTCCGCATCCGCGGCATGCGGGATCCCGATATCCGGTTTGACTTAAGCCCGCTGGAACGGAAACTCCAGGTAGTGGAGATCCTGGATGAATCGGAACCCCAATATGACTTCAGCCGCCTGTTTGCGGAGCATCCCGGCGATATGATCGGATTTTATATCCGTGCCCTGCAGAAAGAGGAGATGAGCGCCATAGAGAAAAAAGCGCTTTATTACGGGATTGACGCCTTGCTCTGCACTATGGACGAGAGAAGATAAGGAGGCATGACAGGATGAAATTACTGGATTTACACATTGACGGATTCGGTAAGTTCCATAACCGTGACCTTACCTTTTCGGACGGCCTGAATATTGTATATGGAAAAAATGAAGCCGGCAAATCTACCATCCACACCTTTGTCCGTTGTATGCTGTTCGGATTGGAACGCGGCCGCGGCCGGGCTTCCCGCAATGATACCTATTCTCATTTCGATCCCTGGGGCGGACAGGCGGCCTACGGCGGATGGCTGCGTCTGGAACAGGATGGTACGGTTTACCGGATTGAACGGAATTTCCAAAAAGACCAAAAATCCCTGGCAATCATCAACGAAACCATGGGAAAGCAGGTTGAGCCTACCAAAGCTTTTCTGGATCATTTGCTATGTGGCCTCAGTGAAACCACCTATGCCAACACCATCAGCATCGGCCAGCTTAAAAGCGCCACGGACGGGGGCATGGTAGCGGAACTGCGCAATTATATTGCCAACATGAACACAACAGGCAATATGTCCCTGAATATTACCCGTGCCACCTCCCGCCTGCGGAGCCGCCGCAAGGAATTTGACCAGCAGCTGGATCCCGAGGCAGCCAAAAGCTATGCTACCCTCCAGGGGGAAATCCGCACGATTGAAAGGGAGATTTCTGCGCCGGAATACGAGAACCAGCTTCAATCCTACCAGGACATGCGCACCCAGATCCACTCCCAGATTGCCCAAAAACAGGAAGAGCGGGAGTCCCTGCTGCAAAAAATGGCTTCCGCAAAGCAAGCCCTGGCCAGCGCCCAGTTCACGGATGAAGAGTCTGTGATACACTACCGGGAGGAAACCTGCACCATATACGATGCCTACGAAACGGCTAAGGCCGCCTGTGAGAGGAAATCCCGGTCCGTGCTCACTGCCCTGTCCCTGGTGGCTGCTGTCCTTACCGGAGCCTTTACTGCATTTGTCGCCGTCCAGGAACATACCCGGAGGGCAATGCTGGCCGAGCCCGGCTCCCTGCTAAGTCCCCACGATCCCGCTATTCTCCTGATCTGTGCCCTGGCCGCTTTCACCCTGTTTTTTATGGTCACCGGCATTGTGCTGATCCTCAAAAAGAAACAAGGCCAGAGGGATCTTGCCTATACCGGCAAGCTTTTGCAGGAGGTATTCTCCCGCCACCTGGGCGATCCGGCAGTTTCCCATGAAGCCATGGATGCATTCCTTGCGCGGATGGACGAATACATCCGGCTTGGACAGGCCATCCTCCGCTCGGAAGCCTCCCTTGCCCTCCAGGCCAACGAAATCGCCTCCCTGAAGGAACATATCACCTCCTGTGATGATGTGATCTCCCGGCAGCAGAAAACCCAGTGGGAATTGGAAAAAAAATTAGACCGGCTGGCACAATGCAAGGACCAGGCCGAGACAATCAAACAGGTGTTAGAAGAAAACGACCGTATCCGGGAGGAGATCGCCGCAATCGACCTGGCCTTAGACACCATGACGGAATTATCTTCCACCATCCGGGACTCCTTTGGCCTCTATCTGAACCAGGCCGCTTCCGACATGATCGGTGAAATCACCGGAAACACCTACGACAGCATAAGTGTGGATGAAAACCTGGAACTTTACCTGAATACCCCCACAAAGCTGGTGCCCGTATCCCAGGTAAGCAGCGGAACCATCGACCAGGTCTATCTTGCCCTGCGCCTGGCTGCGGCACGCCTGCTCCAGAAAGGGCATGACCAGATGCCGTTGATTTTCGATGACAGTTTTGTCCAGTATGACGACGACCGGCTGAGAACCTCCCTGAAGTGGCTCTCCCATGCCTATGAAAACCAGATGATTATCTTCACCTGCCACCAGAGGGAAGCCCAGATGATGACAGCAAACCAAATCCCATTCCATCTGATCGAAATTTAGGATGAATATGGCAAACCCGCCCTGGCCGTTTCCCTCTCTGGCCAGGGCGGGTTTTCTTGTACCCTATTCTCCTGCTGAGATCACCGGGGACTGCTGCCCGCTTTCACTCTCCTCCCCAATCTCCTGTGAACCCTGGCTCTCCTGTCCAGGTTCTGCACCGCCCTCCGGCGTGGTTTCCTCATTTGTCTCCATGCCTTCAGGAGCCGAGGTCTCCGGCAATGTGGCGGCCAAAGTCTCCGGCTGCGCCTTAACAATATCACGGATCTCCTCAATGTCCACCGTGGGCATGCTCTCTGTCCCGCCTGTCTGCATCCGATAGCGGACCATCCCCTGGAATTCTCCGGACAGGGTTATCTGGTCACCCACCGCCAGGTCGGTATTTACAATATTTCTTTTATATTCCCCTACAACCCGGTTGCTTTCCCTTCCGTTGACAGCCAGCACAATCTGTGCCTCCGTGCTGCCAATCGGCGCAAAGCGCACAATCCTGCCTGTAAAACGAACCTGTTTCTGCAGATAATCCGAGGGAACCCCCACAAGCTTCCCATAATCTGTGATTCTGTCCGGCTGCTCCTCTTCTGCTGCCAGGGACTCTTCTGCTGCCTTCAATGATTCCTCCAACGCTTTTAATGATTCCTCCGCCGCCTGGATGGATTCCTCTGCATCCTTTTGTGCCTCTCCTTTGTCTGTGTTATCTTTTTCTGACGCTTCTGTCTCCTTTTCCGTCTCCGCTTCCGTCTCTGTCTGGCTCTCTGCCACAGTGGTCTCTGTCTCCTCTCCGCTGGCCACCGCCCCGGCACTCTGTGAACCGCATCCGGCTGCTAATACCATAATCCCAAACAGCATACCCAAATAAAATTTTTTCATCTGTAAACTCCTCCCAAAACGTTCTGTCCTTATTTTAATCCCCATTTACTGCCGCGTCAATCCCCGTCTTTCCAAAAACGCTTCCTGACAGGCTCTTTTTTCCCATCTCTTCATATCTTATACCAATATCCCTCTCGGAGGTCCCTATGTCCCAATATATCTCGGTATCCGGAACCATACTCCGGATAGAATCTCAAAACAATACTGCTTCACAAAACGGCTGTAGTTTAAATTTGGTTATGCAGACCCAGAGCCAGGGGCTCATCCAGGCCGTTATAAGCGGGTCTACCTATGTCCTTGGATGCCAGCCCCTAAAAGTAAATGACCATGTGATCTGCTTTTACTCCTCCCTGGCTCCTGTCCCCCTCATCTATCCGCCGCAGTACCGGCTGCTGGCCGTTGTCCCCGCCCCAAACGGAACTCAGGCTGCCCTGGATGTCTTTACATGGATTCCCCACAGCAACCAATTGGCTAATCCAGATGACACCCTCCGCCTGAACCTTTCGGCCCAGACGGAATTTACCCTCCCTAACGGCCAGCCCTTCGCCGGCTCTCCTTCCGGCCATCTGATGCTGGTAACCTACCGTGCCGCCACCCGCAGCATTCCTGCCCAGACCACTCCGGACAAAATTGTGGTATTCTGCGAAGGCTGACCCTCTTTATTTGCCCTGCCCAATACAGACGGCGAGAAAATGGATCTCTGGGATTCCTGCTGCCTTAAGCACCCGCGAACACGCCTCTATCGTACTCCCCGTAGTATAAATATCGTCGATGAGGACTACACAATGGGGAAGCCGTCCCTTTTCCCCCGGCTGGTACCGGGGATGGATCCGGAAGGCTTCCTGTAAGTTTTTCAGCCTCTCCTGCGGGTTCAGTGCCCTTTGGGGAACTGTCTTCCTGTCCCGGACCAGGAACCGGCTGTCTACCGGCAGCTTCCATTCCCGGCCCAGGCGCTTTGCCAGTTCCTCTGCCTGGTTGTATCCCCTTTGCCTCCGCCGGGAAGGGTGTACCGGTACCGGAATCAGCACCTCTGCCTGCCAGGAACCAACAAGCTTCCGGAAGCGCAATGCCATGGCAGCGCTATAAAAGTCCAGGTATTCCCGTTTGTTTTTATATTTGACCGCTGCCATGGAATGCCTGGCCGCTTCATTATAATTCAAAAGCGCCGCCCCGGAGTGAAATGTCCTTCGGCGTCTCATACAATCCCCGCAATATTCCCCCTGTTCCCCGTGGATCTCCTTCCCGCATTTTAAGCAGGTCGGCTGCCTCACCGGAGCCAGCTTGTTCACACAAGAGGGACAGATCAATTCTCCAACCGGCTCTACAATCCTCCCGCAGACCGGGCATCTCCGCGGGAAAAGCAGGTCTGCAAGCTTTGCCCCCATCTCTTTTTGTATTATCTTCCCCGTATTTTTCCTCCTCTCTGGCCTTCCTGGTTCAGGAACCCGCCATAATCTCACGGATCCTTTCCTTCAGCCCCGTATACCTTCTTTGTTCTGTCTCATTATCCACCATCATCTGGAACATCTCCGGGATCCCCACCAGGCACACACACTGCCTGGCCCGGGTCACTGCCGTGTAGATCAGGTTCCTTGTCATCAGCATGCGCGGCCCGGAATGGACAGGAATGACTACTGCCGGGTACTCACTGCCCTGGGACTTATGTATGGTAATCGCATAGGCCAGTTCCAGTTCTTCCAGGCTCCGGAACGAATAGTCCACCATCCGCCCCTCATCAAACTCTACTGTCAGTTCCTCAGAAAAGGTATTAATCTCCCGGATAATCCCGATATCCCCGTTAAACACTCCGGTTCCCGTATCCGCCACCCCTCCATGGCTGCCCCGGATCTGCCATTCCAGCTGATAGTTATTCTTCACCTGCATCACCTTATCACCGACCCGGTAAACTATGCCGCCGGACTCCTTCTCCGCCTTCGAAGCCGCCCTGGGGTTTAAGTGCTCCTGCAGGATACCGTTTAAGCGCTCAACCCCCAGGGCCCCTTTCCTCATCGGCGTCATAATCTGGATATCAAAGGGATCTGCATGGACATACCCTGGCAGTTTCTCCTTCACCAGGGCAACCATGGAGCGGATAATGGCATCCGGCTGTTCTCCCCGGATAAAAAGGAAATCCCGGCTGCGCCTGCCAAGAGGGATCTGCTCCCCCCCATTAATCCTGTGGGCATTGACAATAATGTCGCTTTCCGCCGCCTGCCGGAAGATCCGGTTTAGGCATACTACCGGGAAACTTTCCGATTCAATCATGTCGCGCAGAACATTTCCTGCACCTACACTGGGCAGCTGGTTCACATCTCCTACCAGGATCAGCCTTGTCCCCGGCGATATTGCCTTTAGCAGTGCATGCATCAGGTAAATATCCACCATTGAGGTCTCGTCGATGATAATGGCATCCGCATCCAGCGGATTCTCCTCCCCCCGCTCAAAATGCATCCCTGATGTGCCGTGATCCTCATCCGGCACCCCGTTTAATTCCAGCAGGCGGTGAATCGTCTTCGCCTCATATCCGGTAGCTTCCGTCATCCTCTTTGCCGCCCTCCCCGTTGGCGCCGCCAAAAGGATTGTCATTCCCTCCTGCTCAAAATACCGGATAATCGTATTGATTGTTGTTGTCTTTCCGGTTCCGGGGCCGCCGGTTATGAGCAAAAGGCCGCTGTTCACTGCCTGGAGCACTGCCTGGATCTGCATCTCGTCCGCCTCGATCCCTTCTTCCCTGCAGATCCCCTCCAGCTTACTGCGGACCGCTGCCTCCGGTTCCCCTCCCCTGAGATTCAAATCGTGCAGCATACGGGCGGCATTCAGTTCCATATAATAATACTGCGCTGCATAGATATGGCGGCCCGGTTCCCCTCCTTCCCCTGCCTTCACCATGATCTTTTTCTCCATCTGCAGATCCATCAGATGCTTTTCCATCACCCCCTCCTCCACATGGAGAAGTTCGGAAGCGCTGGTTAACAGTTCTTCCTGGGGAAGATAGGTATGTCCGTTTACCACGGACTGCAGCAGGCAATAAAATATTCCGCTGCGTATCCTGTAGTCCGAATCCATCATGATTCCCACCCGCTGGGCAATCTCATCTGCAATCTTAAACCCCACTCCCTGGATATCATCGGCCAGCTTATAAGGGTTTTCCTTAATAATCCCATAAAGCATAGGACCATATTCCTGGTAGATCTTCAAAGCCAGGTTCATGGATATCCCATATTGCTGGAGAAAAATCATCGCCTGGCGCAGTTCCTTCTTTTCCTCCATCTGTGACGCAATCGACCTTGCCAGCTTCTCGCTGATCCCTTTTACCTCTGCCAGCCGTTCCGGCTCCTCCTCCACAATCCGAAAGGTATCCGCCTTAAAACGCCGCACAATCCTTGCCGCCAGCGCTGCCCCCACCCCCTTGATGGCGCCGGAGCCCAGATAGCGTTCCATGGACACCGTATCCTCCGGCGCCTTCAGTTCATAGCGTTCCACCTGCATCTGCTCTCCGTAGATGGGATGCTCCACCATCCGTCCCTCCGCCTCCACCAGATCCCCTTCACTGATGTAAGGGAATGTGCCCACCAGCACATAGTCCTCCCCTTCCCACCCCACATCCAAAATGGCGTAGCCGTTTTCCTCATTCCTGAACTTTATTTTTTCCACATATCCCTTAACTGTTGCCATCCTCCCACCGCCTGCCCTGATCCTGTAATTTGCACAAACACGAATTCATGATACTAAAAAATCCCCGCGCCATTCCCGGTGCGGGGTTTCCCTTACCCATTTTCACACACCGGCCATAACTGGCCGGAACATTTTAATACTCATGTCCCCTGACATCCCCATGCTGGAACTCAATATATTTGCCGGTGCCGATTGCCACTGCCGTCAGCGGATCCTCCGCCACCATAGTCGTAATGCCGGATTTCTCCTCAATCAGCTGATCCAGCCCGTTAAGCAGCGCCCCGCCTCCTGTCATCACAATCCCGCGGTCAAAGATATCCGCCGCCAATTCCGGCGGGGTCCGCTCCAATACGTTATGCACGGCATCCACGATCTGCATCGCCGGCTCCCGCAGAGCCTCCAGTGTCTCGTCCGAGGTCACCACAATCGTCTTCGGAAGGCCGGTTACCAGGTTCCTTCCGCGCACCTCCATGGTCAGGACTTCCGGCCTCCGGTAAGCCGCCCCGATATTGATCTTAATCTCCTCCGCCGTCCGCTCACCGATCAGAAGATTATGCTTCTTCCTCATATACCGGACCAGGGCCTCGTCAAAATCGTCGCCTGCAACCTTGATGGAAGTGCTCACCACCGGGCCTCCCAGGGAAATCACTGCAATATCCGCTGTGCCTCCCCCGATGTCCACGATCATATTTCCGCAGGCCTTTGAAATGTCAATGCCAGCGCCAATCGCCGCCGCCACCGGTTCTTCAATGATGGCCACATCCCTTGCCCCTGCATTGTAGGTGGCATCCTCAACCGCCTTCCTCTCAACCTCCGTCGCCCCGCTGGGGATGCAGACGGCAATGCGGGGCTTGCGCAGTGTACGTTTGCCGACTGCCTTGGTGATAAAATACTTCAGCATCTTCTCTGTCACCGTATAATCCGAGATCACTCCCTGCCGCAAAGGGCGGATCGCAACGATATTGCCCGGAGTCCTGCCGATCATAAGCCGGGCTTCCTCTCCAATCGCCATAATCTTATTGGAATCCCGGTCAATCGCCACCACGGAAGGCTCCTTCAATACCACGCCTTTCCCCTTGATATATACCAGAATACTTGCTGTCCCTAAATCAATTCCAATATCATTGGATACCAACATTCTTGTTCTTCCTCCTGCTCGTTCCTTCCAATTCCTTATCTACAGTATTTACAATATTTCCACATATCAACCATAAATCCTGATACAATATTTTGTTCCCTGATTTTCCTTTTATTATATACAAAGATACCCTATTTTGAAAGGGTTTTTTTATTTTTTATTTTGTTTATATTTTTTTTATTATGGAGACACATTTTTGACACAAATATTCTTTATACTATAGTTACATTATCCGAAAGGATAATGAGCCTTTGTTTCAAGTTAACACTTGAAATTGTAAAGCTTTTTCATACTCATACCTGCCAGAAGCAATTCTGGCAGGCCCCCCTAAAACCATTTTCTTTTATTTGTATACCTACCATTCCCAAAAGTAATGCAAGAAACCCACCGACCCCTCGGTGGGTTTCTTGTATAAAAAGCACATTTCCTGGCTTCCCTGCATATACCGCCTGCAACAGCAATCATAAATAAAAAGCGGTTCCCTTGACCTTACTAATCTTCCTCTTCTTCCTCTTCCATTGCTATGGCAGCCGCGGTACTGGCCACGGTTGTCACAGTAGCCACCACTGCAAAAATGATAATCAGCAGCACTCCACCCATAAAATACATCAATTCCATGTCTCTTCCTCCTACATTTCACTACAACTGTAACCAAGTATAGCACAATCTGCCCGGAAATTCAATTCTCATCTGCTGCCTTTCCAAATTGCTGCTCCATCTGTTCTCTCACTGCGTCTTCGCAATAACGCATCGCCCGGATCGTCTTTTCAAACAGTTCGTCCAGTTCCCACCCCAGCAGTTCTGCCCCTTTACGGATAATGTCCCTGGAACAGCCTGCTGCAAACCGCTTGTCCTTGAACTTCTTTTTCAGGCTGGACACCTCCATATCCTGGCAGCTTTTAGAAGGCCGCATCTTTGCTGCTGCCCCGATCAGCCCTGTCAGTTCATCTGCCGCAAACAGTACTTTCTCCATGACGTGCACCGGCTCCACCTCGCTGCAGATCCCATAGCCGTGGGAGCAGACTGAGCGGATCATATCCTCCCCCACACCCCCTGAAGCCAGCAGTTCCGGAGCCTTCCGGCAATGCTGCTCCGGATACTGCTCAAAATCAATATCATGGAGCAATCCGGTGATCCCCCAATAGTCCTCCTCTGCGCCATAGCCAAGATCTCTCGCAAACCACCGCATCACGCCTTCCACCGTCAGCCCGTGAAGAATATGGAACTCTTCCTGGTTATATTGCTTTAAAAGGGCCAGCGCCGCTTCTCTTGTAATCCTGCTTTCCATGCAGCCTTCCTCCTATATGCCTTAATATCAACCTGATGCAGCAAAAGCATCAGTGATTTCCATTATATAACATTTTCCTGGATTTGTTAAGCATGTAGTTTCACCGGGAAAACTCCTGCCCCCACTCCTTTTAGAAAGGAAATCCGGCGCAAAAACCTTTCTCCATATCTAAAGCAATGGGGAGAGCAAACGGCTCCCCTGCTCCCGGATCCTCACCCACAGGCTCCGGGATTCATAGATTTCTTTCGTCACCTCCCGGCACCGGGTCAGGTCATCCAGGAAAATCTCCTCCAGCCGTTCGGTCGTCTCCTCATCATAGATCACCGCATTCACCTCAAAATTCAGTTCAAAACTGCGGATATCCATGTTGGCCGTGCCATAGGAACTGACACGGCTGTCCACCATCACGCCCTTGGCATGGAGAAATCCGTTCTCATAAGTATAACACCTGGCTCCGGCATCCACCAGTTCACCCACATAAGAGTATGTGGCCCAATAGACAAATGGATGGTCTGGTTTGCAGGGAACCATCAGCCGCACATCAATTCCGGACCCGGCTGCGATTTTGAGGGCGCTCAAAACCGCATCATCCGGCACAAAATAAGGTGTCTGGATATAAATATGGTGCCTTGCCTTATGGAAAAGCTGGAGGTAATTATCCCGGACCTGCGGCCGCTTTGAATCAGGCCCGCTTGCTATGATCTGGATTCCCACCAGGTTCCCGGAAAAACTTTTTTCAAAAACATCTGGTTTGGGCTCTTTTGGACAGGCTTCTTCCAGGCCATCCCTGCCTTCTGGCCCGGAATCGGAGATCACCTCGGATTCTGAGACTGTCTTGCCCTCCGGCCCCGGAACCCCGCAATTCCCCAGCCTGGTACAGTCCATAAAATACCACCCGTTTAAAAACAGGTTTTCCCTGCCCGCATAATTCCAGTCCAGGGCAAAACGGATCTGAAGGCTGATGGCTGCGTCCCCGGTGATTTTCAGGTGGGTATCCCGCCAATAACCGAAGCGGGGATTCTTCCCCAAATATTCCCTTCCGATATTAAAGCCGCCCACATATCCCACCCTTCCGTCAATTACCACGATCTTCCGATGGTTCCGGTAATTGACGCGCAGGTTAAGCCGGCCCAGAAAAGGCGGGAAAAAGCAGGCCGTCCAGATCCCGGCCCGGCGCAGTTCCCGCCACCGCCTGCGCGGCATAAGCCTTCCACCCATGCCGTCATACAAAATCCGCACCTCCACACCGTGGTACACCCGGTCTTTCAGTATAGGAATGATGGATTCAAACAGTTCATCATCTTTAATAATGTAATATTGCATATGGATAAAATGCTCTGCCCTGGCCAGTTCCCGGCGCAGATCCTCAAACTTCTCTTCCCCGTCCGTAAAAATCTCCACCTGGTTATCCAAGGTCAGCACAGCCCCTGCCTGCTCCAGGTTGTAGCATACCAGGTCTGCATAGTCAGCCGCCAGGGGATCCTCCAGGTATATGACATCATTTTTCAGGATCCGTTCCTGCTGCCTGGCCGAGGAACTCAAACGGTCTTCCACCTCTTTAATCCGGAACATTTTGCTTTTCCGGTAATCCTGTGCAAACACCAGATAAAAGAAAAAACCAAACACCGGCACAAAATAAAGAATCAGAAGCCAGGTCCAGACTGCCTTGGGATCCCGCCTCTGAAAAAATACAATCACTATGGATAAGATCAGGTTAAGCCAGAGCAAATGCTCCATAAGCCAACCCCACACTGCAATCACCTGCGCCATTTGCCATCCCTCACCTACACAAACTGATTCCGTTCCTTATCATACCGGTAATCAACAGATGCCAGTTTCTCCTTCAGCAGTTCACCATCCATCTCCTGGTCTTCGCACAAAGCCTCCAGCGACGGATAGAAATCCCTCAGCTGGGTATTCACGTAACTTAGCAGCATAACCGGATCCCTGGGAATTGTTGCCATAATACCCTCCTCCTTTTTCATTGTATGATTGTCTAAGCGGCACTATCTATGGTAATATTAAAATCATACAATGCTTTTTCCAAAATGTAAAGAGCCCCAGAAAGGAGTCCTCATGAAACAAATCCTTATGATTGCCACCGGCGGCACCATTGCTTCCAAAAGCAGTGAAAACGGCTTAAAGCCCCTGATTACTTCCAATGAACTTTTAAGCTATGTCCCTGACGCCCGTTCCTTTTGCAAGGCGGACACCCTGCAGCTTCTCAATATCGACAGCACCAATATGCAGCCAAAACACTGGCTGATGATTGCCGCTGCCATCCGGGAACACTACGACCGCTATGATGGGTTTGTCATCTGCCATGGCACCGACACCATGGCCTACACGGCAGCCGCCCTGTCCTACCTGATCCAGAATTCCCCCAAGCCCATCGTGGTCACGGGAGCCCAGAAGCCTATTGATTTGGAGGTCACCGATGCCAAGACCAACCTGCTGGACAGCCTCCGCTTTGCCTCCCACAGCAAAGCCTATGGTGTTTCTATCGTATTCGATGGCAAGGCCATAGCCGGAACCCGGGGCAAAAAGGAAAGGACCAAAAGCTACAACGCTTTTTCCAGCATTAATTTCCCTTATATTGCCACGATCCAGGACCAGCATGTGATTTTTTACCTGGATGACAAGGCCTTGCTGTCCGAGCCGGTGCATTTTAGTGAACGCCTTAATGACCGGGTGGCTCTCTTAAAGCTGATCCCTTCCATGGAATCTGGTGTGCTGGACTATCTTGCCGGCCACTATGATGCCGTGATCATAGAATCCTTCGGCGTAGGAGGGCTTCCTTCCTACGAATCCGGCGACTTCCACAAAGCCATCAAGAAATGGATCGGAGCAGGGAAAACCGTAGTCATGACTACTCAGGTCACGAATGAGGGCAGCAATATGTCCATCTATGAGGTAGGCAAGACCATCAAACAGGAATTCGGGCTTTTGGAAGCCTATGACATGACCCTGGAGGCCACTGTCACCAAACTGATGTGGATCCTTGGGCAGACCAGCGACCCGGAAAGGATACGGGAAATGTTCTATCAGACCATCAACCGGGATATCCTTTACACTGCCAAATGGTAAAGGGCTAAAGGGCCCCGGAACTGCCCCGACCGGCCGGTCAGCTGCCCCCTGGCCGCTGAGCGCCAGCCATATCCCTGCCGTTCAGCGGCTGTCCTCATCCGAAAGCGGCAGCCGCCCCCGCAGGAATCGTTTCTTAAGTTCCTTCCATCTGAAAGGAACCAGCGGATAGATATAACTCTTCCCGGCAATCGTCTTGTTAAACACAATGGCACAGAGCGAAATCAGGATCCCTGCCCCAAACCCCCACACATTAAAAACTGCCGTCAGCAGAAGCGTCATCACACGCATAAACTTCAGGGCATATCCCAGTTCGAAACTGGACTGGCTATAATTGGCGACAGTCACAAACGCCATATAAAGCATGGTCTCACTATTAAACCACCCTGACTTGACGGAATACTCCCCCAGCACAATACCCGCAATCACGCTTAAGGGCGTAGTCAGCATATTGGGCGTGTTAATCGCCGCCAGCCGCAGGCCGTCAATGGCAAATTCCAGGATCAGAAGCTGGAAAATAAGGGGTACATAAGAGGGATCCGAAAGGCGGATAAAATCCAGCCACGGCGGGATTATCCCCGGATTCATCATGAGAAGCAGCCAGGTCGGCGTCAGCAGCAGGCACAAAAGAGCGGTCACCATCCGGGATAACCGGAGATAAGTCCCGGTAATGGGCGGGAAATAATAGTCATCCGCCTCTTCAATGATATCGAACACTGACGAGGGAAGGATCATGGCTGCAGGTGAATTATCCACCAGAATCACAATATTCCCTTCCAGGATGCAGGCCGCCGCCGTGTCCGGCCGTTCTGAAAATTTAAACTTTGGAAATGGATTATACCATTTATGAGGATAGATGCATTCTGCCAGGCTTTCCTGGTTCATGGTCAGGGCGTCCACCTTAAGCCCCTGGATCCTCTGCCGGATCTTGTTAAGCAGATCTTCGTCCTGCCTCCCGTCCATGTAGCAAACCGCAATGTCTGTATGGGAACTCTTCCCTGCTGTCAGTATCTCCATAGTCAGCCGGGGATCCCGGATCCTGCGCCGTATCAGTGCCGTATTAAAGATAAGGGTCTCCACAAACCCGTCCCGGGATCCCCGCATTACTTTATCCTTTTCCGGCTCTCCTACGCCCCGGGCCGGATAGGTACGGCAGTCAATGGTCATGCAAACCTCAAACCCGTCGATAAACAGGCAGGATATGCCGGTCAAAAGCTGAACCAGCATATCTTCCTCCTCCTTCACCAGGCCGATCTCCCCATAGGGAAGATATTTTTTAGAAAATCCATGGGCGTCCTCCGGCATATCCTCTTCCTTGATAGACCACCAGGACTGCATCATCTTCAGCAGCACCTCATCCTTTGTAAAGCCATCCACAAAGAACAGGGCTGCCTTCTTCCCTGCAATGGTAAACGTCCGGTATACAATGTCAAAATTTTTATCTGCCCGCAGAACCTGCTTCAGCCGTTCTACATTTTCTGGCAACGATTTTGAAAATTCCATGCCATTCCCTCCGCGTCATTCATCCTTTTACTATTGTTAAGTCAGTATGCGCGGTTTTGCCAAAATCTATCCGGCCGCCTTTTGCCCCGTCAGCCAGAAGAATCCCCGGCGCCAAAAGCTTTTGGGGAATAAAAGCATTTTTTAACAAGGAATTCTCTCGCCTTTTGTATTTTTAATGTATTTTTTGCACAAAATTTATTGACTATTCCCGCAAAAAATGGTATATTCTATATCAGTAAGACGCACACCGTGCCGATTACATTCATATTTGGTATGGGGATACCAAGCAAAGCTTTATAGTGTAACGGTTTTTGATCGTGACCGGAGGGACTGCTTTCTATGGGGGAAAAGCAGTTCTTTCTTTTTATCCCATACCCAAAACTATTATGGTAAAATCTTCAGGAGGAATTATTCATGAATAGCAAAAAACACCGTCATTTCGCTGCCGTCCTTTTATCTGCTGCCCTTCTGGCCGTGAACATTCCGGCCGCCGCTCCCCCCATAGCCTTTGCCTCCCCTGCTGCACCCGCATCTCCTCTGGATGCCCATGGAACGCTCCGCGTTAACGGCTCCCGCCTGGAGGATTGCCATGGGGAGCCCTTCCAGCTGCGCGGCATGTCCACCCATGGCATCGCCTGGTTCCCTCAGTATATCACTCTGGAAACTTTCCAAACCCTGCGGGATGACTGGAACACCAACTGTATCCGCCTGGCTTTGTATACAGACGAATACCTTGGCTACAGCAACGGCGGAAACCAGCAGGAACTCAAAGCCCTGGTTCAAAGGGGGGTTGACTATGCCACGGAACTGGGTATGTATGCCATTATTGACTGGCATGTCTTAAATGACAAGGACCCCAATGTCCATAAAGAGGATGCCCTGGAATTTTTCCGGGAAATGTCCGCCCTTTATAAAGACCATCAAAATGTGCTGTATGAGATTTGTAACGAACCAAACTCCTATGCCACCTGGGACTCCGTCAAAAACTATGCCCGTGAAGTGATCCCGGTGATCCGGGCCAATGACAGTGATGCTATCATCATTGTGGGCACTCCTACCTGGAGCCAGGATATTGATCAGGCTGCTGCATCTTTGCTGGAATACGGCAACATTTTGTATGCACTGCATTTTTATGCCGCAACCCATGGGGACTGGCTCCGCCAGCGCCTGGAAGACTGCACTGCCCAGGGACTCCCGGTGTTTGTCAGTGAATTCGGCACCTGCGATGCCTCCGGCAGCGGCAGCAATGATTTCAGCCAGGCCGCCCAATGGCTCCGGCTGCTGGACAGCCACCAAATCAGCTATTGCTGCTGGAACCTTGCAAACAAAGCCGAATCCAGCAGTGTGATCTCCCCCGGCTGCAGCAAAGTGGCCGGATGGAGCCAGGAAGAATTAAGCGAATCGGGGAAGTGGATTTCCCAGTACTTCCGCTCACATCCCTGATTCCCCGACAATGCGTCAAAACCCGGGTTCTTCAGGCACAAACCAGCATTAGGAAATTATGCCTGCTTGTAGAACCCCGGCAAATATGATAATCTATAAAAAACGACATACAACAAGGAGGATTTCCCTATGGCAAAGATTACCTTAGGCAGAACTGGCATCGTCACTGACCGCAATGGCTTCGGCGCCCTTCCGGTCCAGAGGATTCCCAAAGAGGATGCTGCAAAGCTTCTCCGAAAAGCTTATGACGGCGGCATCACCTTTTTCGACACAGCCCGTGCCTATACAGACAGCGAAGAAAAACTGGGCTATGCCTTAAGCGATGTCCGCAGCCATATTTATATTGCCACCAAGACAGCCGCAGACAATGCAGATGCCTTCTGGAAGGACTTGGACACAAGCCTCTCTCTCCTGAAGACAAGCTACATTGATATCTATCAGTTCCACAACCCATCCTTCTGCCCGAAGCCCGGCGACGGAAGCGGGCTTTATGAAGCTGCATCCGAGGCAAAAGCACAAGGCAAAATCCGCTTTATCGGCATTACAAACCACCGGCTCTCTGTGGCGCAGGAGGCCATTGCCTGCGGCCTTTATGATACCCTTCAGTTCCCCTTCTGCTATCTCTCCGGTGAACCGGAGGAATCCCTGGTGCGGGGCTGCCGGGAGCATAACATGGGCTTTATCGCTATGAAGTCCCTGTCCGGCGGGCTGATCACCAACTCAGCCGCCGCCTACGCCTTTGCCGCCCAATATCCTGACGTGCTCCCCATCTGGGGTATCCAAAGAGAACAGGAACTGGATGAATTTTTAAGCTACATAGAGAACCCGCCTGTAATGACAGAGGAGATCCGTTCCTTGATTGCCCGGGACAGAGAGCAGCTTTGCGGCAGCTTCTGCCGGGGCTGTGGCTATTGTATGCCCTGCCCGGCAGGTATCGAGATCAACACCTGTGCCCGAATGTCTCTGCTGCTCCGCCGCTCTCCTTCGGATTCCCATCTTGCCCCGGAAGGCCAGGAAAAGATGATGAAAATCAAAGAATGCCTCCACTGCGGGCAGTGCGTCGGCAAGTGCCCTTATGGGCTGAACACGCCGGAACTTTTAGAAAGGAATTTAAAGGATTACGAAGAGGTGCTGGCCGGAAAAGAAATGACTGCAACAAACTTTTAAAAAGACGCCTGCCGCGATAATGCGGCAGGCGCCTCTCTATGGTTCCCTTTCCTTATCAAATACTGTAATGGTGCAGTTCCCCCTCCATCCTCATCTTCTCAAACCCGTTCTGCCGCAGCGCCTCATACAGCACAACTGCCACGGAATTGGCCAGGTTCAGGGAACGGATATCTCCCCACATGGGGATCCTCACACAGTTTTCCCAGTTTTTTACTAAAATCTCCTCCGGGATCCCGGCACTTTCCTTGCCAAACATCAGGTAGCAGTCCGGCTCATAAGCAGCATCCGTATATGGCTTTTTTGCCTTGGTCGTTGCCATATAAATCTTCGCGCCAGGATTTTTGTCCAGGAACTCCTGGAAATCACAGTAAACTGTCACATCCAGCTTATCCCAATAATCCAGCCCGGCCCGCCGGATTGCCTTTTCATTCAGCTTAAACCCCAGGGGCCCGATCAGATGCAGGCGGGTATTGGTCGCCACACAGGTACGCCCGATATTCCCCGTATTCAGGGGCATTTCCGGTTCATATAACACAATGTTCATCTTATTGCCCTCTGTCAGGATTTCCCGTCCAACCGCTCTACAAACCGCCTGATCCGCCCAAGGGCTTCTTTCAGGCTCTTTAAGGAATAGGCATAGGATATCCTCAAATACCCTTCTCCGCTGTCCCCAAAGGCTGTCCCCGGCACCACCGCTACCTTTTCCTCCTGCAGCAGCCGGTTTGCAAACTCATCGGAAGTCATCCCAAAGCGTTTAATGCTGGGGAAGGCATAAAATGCCCCCTGGGGTTCAAAGCACTGCAGCCCCATTTCCTCAAAAGCATGGAGCAGGTACCGCCGCCGTTGGTCATAGGACTCCCGCATATGCTGCACATCCTCATCACTGTTTCTCATGGCATCCACCGCTGCATACTGGCTGGTGGTAGGCGCACACATAATTGCAAACTGATGGATCTTCAGCATCTGTTTTAAAATCTCCTGCGGCGCACAGGCATAGCCCAGCCGCCACCCGGTCATGGCAAAGGCCTTGGAAAAACCATTGATCAGCACCGTGCGTTCCTTCATCCCTGGCATAGAAGCAAAGGACACATGCTCCTCCCCGTATGTCAGTTCCCCATAGATCTCATCCGAAAGCACAAACAGGTCATTCTCCTCCACAACCTTTGCGATCTCTTCCAGATGCTCCCTCCGCATGACCGCCCCCGTCGGATTCCCGGGGAAAGGCAGCACCAGGATCTTTGTCCTGGGGGTAATCTTCTCCTTTAGCTTCTCTGCCGTCAGGCGGAACTCATCTTTTTCCTCCAGTTCGACAGGCACTGCCACGCCTCCTGCCAGCACCGCACAGGGCACATAGGAGACAAAACTGGGCTGGGGAACCAATACCTCATCCCCGGGATCCAGCATGGCACGCATGGCAATATCAATGGCCTCACTCCCCCCTACCGTCACCAGGATCTCCTTGTCCGGGTCATAGCTTATCCCGCATCTGCGTTCCAGGTAATTATGTATCTCCACCCGCAAATCCCGCAGCCCTGCATTAGCCGTATAAAAAGTGCGGCCTCTTTCCAGGGAATAAATGCCCTCCTCCCGGATATGCCAGGGCGTATCAAAATCCGGCTCGCCCACACCAAGGGAGATCGCATCCTTCATCTCACTTACAATATCAAAAAATTTACGGATCCCCGATGGCGGGATCGTCACAATTTTCTTTGACAACGGATCTCTCACGGCGTAATCAACATCCTTTCATCCTGAACCTCGTCACAGAGAACCGTGCCGTGATCCTTATATTTTTTCAGTACAAAATGTGTGGCCGTGCTGAGCACGGAATCCAGCGGCGCCAGCTTATCAGAGACAAACTGTGCCACCTGGCGCATGGTTTTCCCCTCCAGGATCACGGTAAAATCATAGGCTCCGGACATCAAATACACTGCTGTGACTTCGCTGTACTGGTAAATGCGCTCCGCAAGCTTGTCAAATCCCATCCCTCTCTGGGGGGTGACCCGCACTTCAATCAGCGCCACCACCTTTTCATCACTGGTATTTTCCCAGTTGATCAACGTATGGTATCCGCAGATAATATGCTCCTTTTCCATCTCGGCAATCTCGTTTGCCACTGCCGCCTCATTCTCCCCCAGCAGAATTGCCAGATCCCGGATATCTATCCTGCTGTTCTTTTCTATCACTGCCAAAATCTTCTCTCTCATAATTCATTGCCTCCTTCTTCCAATCAGGAACCACTTGTTCCAGTTCATCCGGCTGCGGGCGGTTGAGGAAGCCCCGCTCCCCGCCGTTTATAACCACCCGCGCAATCCCTTCGGTAACGCTTCCCACCACTCCGGCACAGATCCCCTGCCCTGCCAGATGGCTTACAAGCCTGCCGCCATTCTCTGACACCAGCAGCCAGCACCCTGCGCTATATAACCGGTATGGGTTCAGCCCAAAATATTCACAGATTTCGATGGTTCCCTGCCGGAGGGGAATCCTTCGCAGCGAAAACTCTGTCCCTGCCCGGTATGCCTCCGGAAGATTCCAAAGAGCCGCCAGAATGCCTCCCTCTCCTGCAGGCTCCCATTCTGCGGCTCTGGCTCTGATTTCTTTTTCCCCAAGCCGGCAAATACCGGCTTCACATTCCCGGAAAACCCGTTCCAAATACGAAGCTGCAAAACGTTTTTCCAGTTCCTGCCGTTTTGCCCCGATCAGTATCCTTGTCCCTGCAAGACCGGCATAACCAGCCACTACCAGGTCTTGTCCTGCCTTCATCAAACCGTGAGGTTTTCTTTTTTCCATACCCCTCTACATCCCCGTCTCTGGCGTCCCATTCCCCTCGGTCACCGGCGCGGATGTACCGGCCGGGGAAGAGGTCTCTGCCTGTACCGGTGCGGATGTCTCCGCCGGGGATGGCGCCTCTGCCTGTACCGGCGCGGATGTCTCCTCCGGGACCGCCTGCCGGTCGGCTTCCGCAGTTCCCGGCACCGGCACTCCGGGCCCTTTCTCCGGCCCCTCTGCCGCGGATGGCTGGGTTCCTTCCTGCTGGCCGGGCATCTGCCCTTCACTTGGCTGGGTGGGAGCCGCTGACGGCTGTTCCGGGACAGCCGCCGGTGCCGGAGGCGCCACCGGAGGCCCTACCAGCACAATTGCCTTTGATGCATTATAAGTATCCGTATGCAGCAACGTCCTCTCCGTCTCCACGCCATCTACCGTTACTACCTTCCAGAGCCTGGATTTCACCCCCCGGTGGGCTGACTGTACCTGGCGCCTTGCCCCCGGGGCCATGGAGGGATCCAACTGTTCTGTCGGCGCCCCGGCACTAAAAGAACTTAAGGTTTCCGATACATACTCCACCCTGCGGTTTGCCGGGCGCGTCTCCTTCCCGTATATGGTAAAAGTGAGTTTGCGGTCCTTCGTATACCCTTCCACATAAATCGGGGTGCTGTAATTATTGGTAATCTTGATATCCTTCACCGTACCGGCAATCGCCGCATCCATGGATGGCTTCACATAGCCCACAATCATGGAGTGGTTCTGCCGCTGGGTGATCTCCAATTCTGCCTGCAATGCCGCGTTATAAAGGGTGGTTGCGATCTGGCACACCCCTCCGCCGATACTGTCCACAACCCGGCCTCCCTCATAGGCCGCTGCCGTAAAATAACCGTTGGCTGTCGTGAAAGGATGCATGCATTCATAGCCGGACAGGGTCTCCCCCGGGAACAGCACATGGCCGTTGATCTTAGCCGCGCCATTGGCAAGGTTTCCCGAACGGGATGCACCGCTGCTGCTGAAATCCGTCGTGAAGGTACCCAACACATCCTGAATGGAGGCTAAATCTTCCTCCACGATGTCCGGTTCCCGTTCGGCAATCACGGCAGCTACCCTGACTTCATCCCCGGCACTGTCTATAAGGGCCTGATCCAGCGCCGCTTTTGTCGCTCCTACGTCCAATACCTTCCCAGACACTCCCGGGGTAATCCTAAATGTCCCTTCCTCCCGGATAATTGACGCATTCTGCGGCTCCGCCACCAGGCCTTCTGCCTGTGCCCTGGCGAAAGCCTCCATCTTTCCCTCATCAACCACGGTCTCCAGAGGGATGTGCACCGGATTCTTCTCCACATCCTTACGGCTCATATATTGCTGCACCAGGTTCCCGGCAGACACTTCTGCCATGGCTTCCTCCACAGCCTCCTTATTTCCCCAGGACAGGCCCAGCTTCCCGGCTTCCGTGGATGCCTCCTGCCCGGCAATCTCCAAAACCACCTTTCTTCCTTCCAGGCGTTTTACCTCAGCAGCAACCGCATCCCTCGCCTCTTCCTGCGTCATCCCGCCCAGGCCGACTTCCCCGACAAAAAAGCCTTCCGGCACTGTTTTCTCCTTCGCATGCACCGGCCCGGCAAAAAGGATAACCATGGCCACGGTGGCAAAAAAAACCCCCGCTCTGTCTGCCTTTCTCATAACTGAACCCAAGTCCCTTTCCTTTAAAACGTTTTGTTTTTCCTTTAGAAAAACGCAAAATAGGCACTAACCAACGTCGGTATGACCATGGCCAACACCAGAATAATCACAACAATCCTCGAAATCAGCTGCCTCTTTTTATTGTTCATTTATAACATTCACCTCTTTTGCTTTTTTTAATCACGGGTTCCGATTCTGCCGTATTGGGAAATGATGTTATCTTTCAGCCGGGATACCTCATTACGGCTTAAAAATTCAATCTCCACAGGCACATCTATTTTATGATATTTTAGTAAATACCGCAAGTCCTCTTTTTGCTTTTTTGATGCCGGCTGCTCCTTTTTTACCCTGTAAATCATTGGTTTTGCATCAAAAGCCCCTCTGGCCCTCTGGTTTTTTTCCGGCATCTGTGTCAGCCTCTGGTACAGATGATGGGCATCCCTGGCATCCCCTAACGCCCGGTGTGCCTGTTCTCTTGCTATCCCAAAATAGGAACAGGCCGCTTCCAGGCTCTTTGCTTCTGCCTCCGGCATCAAAAGGCGGCACAGCGTTAATGTATCAATGCCTTTCTTTTCAAATTCTGTGCCACGGTTCACCATTGCCCGCTTGAGAAAGCTATAATCAAACATGATATGGTGCCCCAAAAGGGGAAGATTTCCACAAAAATCCCGGAACTCACCCAGGATATCCCCAAAATCCGGCGCGTCCCTGACCATCTGGTCCGTAATCCCCGTCAATTCCACAATCCGGGATTCCAATTTCCGCCGGGGATTTACCAGGGAATGGTAGTGGGATATTTCTCTCCCGCCAATAACACGAACTGCACCGACCTCAATGATCTTATCGGTTTTCGCATTCAGTCCTGTTGTCTCTAAATCTACTGCAATATAATCCTGCTCCATCTGCCTTTTCCTTCTTCCCACCTTGCCGGGCCGTCACTCCAGCCGCTCCATACCGGCATTCCCTGTCAGCGGATCCCGCTTCCGGTAATCAAATAACCAGATCTCCCCACAATGCAGGAACTCGATATGGACCTGAGCGCCTAACTGCCGGAGCCCGGGCACCAGACTGCGGAACTTTTCCTTATAGGGTGCCAGGTCACGCCCAAAGCCCGGACGGCTTTTGCAGTTCTCCCTCAGATAACAGTCGCACACCAGGGAATCCTCCCAGGTCTCCATAGAGACCCCCATCCAGGTTTTCCCTCCGGCTTCCTCTTGTTTTTCCCTCTGCTTTTCAATAAAATCATGCAGGATCTCATACCTTGCCAGCCGGCTATGGTTCCTTTTATTCAGCCCGCCTTCTTCATAGAACATTGCCAGCGCCTCAAACAGGCGGAAAGCGTCGGAATACCCGGAAACCAGCAGATGCAAGGTGTTGGGAAACTGGCCGCTGTTATAATAAACCTCCACCATCTCCTCAATCCCTTTCAGACGGATAATGTCCTCATAGGGCATCCACCGGGTAGACAACACCTCGTAGGGAGGCTCCTCCCGGTATAACAGCCGGTACTTGCCGGCCATCGCATGCATGTGGGATCCCTTTAACACCTTCAAAAACCCCAGCTGCAGCTGTTGCGGTTCCATCCCGTACACTGTATTGAAGGAACGGCGGAAGCTTTCATAGTCCTCATAAGGAAGGCCCGCAATCAGATCCAGATGCTGGTGGACGTTATTCCCGGCATGGATCTGCGCTACAACCCGGCGCACCTTTTCCAGATCCGTTTTGCGCCTGATTTCACGGATTGTCTGTGGGTTGGTGCTCTGCACGCCGATCTCCAGCTGGACCTGCCCCGGGCGCAGCTTCCCCAGCAATTCCAGTTCTTCCTGATCCATCAAATCTGCAGCCACCTCAAAATGAAAATTTGTCACCCCATTATCATGTTCCAGGATGTGCTGCCACACTGCCATGGCATGACTCTTTTTACAATTGAAGGTGCGGTCCACAAATTTTACCTGGGGAACCTTTTTCTCCAGGAAAAAATCCAGTTCCCTTAACACCAGGGACAGATCCCGGAAACGGACTGACTTATCGATGGAGGACAGGCAGTAGCTGCAGGAAAACGGGCACCCCCGGCTGCTCTCATAATACACAATCCGGTTCTCAAACCCGACTAAATCTTTGTAAGGAAAGGGAAGGCTGCTTAATTCTGCTGCCGGGCAAACCTCATGGTCCCAAACCTCACCCCGGCCTGTACGGAATGCAATCCCCGGCAGCTGCTGAAGTTCTTTCCAGAATGCCTTTTGCCGCCTCTCCCCCGCCTTTTCCTCCTTTCCATCCAGCCCCCGCAGGGATCCCCCTAACTGCCGGTAGCATTCCAAGAGCCGGGGAAAGACAATCTCCCCTTCCCCTTTCATTACCCCAAGCACCTCTGGTTCCTGCCTTAGAAACTCCGGGGCATCAAATGACACCTCCGGGCCCCCCACCCAGATGTCCGTGCCTAGCATCACCTTATGCAGGTCATGGATCAGCCTCTTTATCTCCGTTATATTCCAGATATAGCAAGAAAAGCCCACTGCATCAGGCCTTCTCAAAAACAGATCCTCCAGGACCTGGTCCATGGAATGGTTTATGGTATATTCTGCAATCTCCGTGCAGGCAGAAGGGAAGGACTGATCCGCACATTTTTTCAGGCTGTACACACCTGGGTTGGAATGGATATACTTCGCATTCACAGCCGCCAGCAAAAATTTCATCTTAGCCTCCGCCTATACCTCTATACCTGGATTTTAATCACTCTTCCCGTCTTCTCATACTGGTAATACCGCACTCCTGCTGCATTCAGCATTCTCTTTGAAGCCCGCACGGACGGGGAATCCTGATACTTGTCTTCCTTATAAATCACGGTCTTAATCCCTGCCTGGATAATCGCCTTTGCACATTCATTGCAGGGAAACAGTGTCACATAAAGTTTGCTCCCCTCCAGGCTCCCTCCCCGGTAATTTAAAATTGCATTCAATTCACTGTGGGTCACATAAAGGTATTTTGTACTGTAAGGATCCGATTCCTCCTGCTCTTTTCCCCAGGGGAATTCATCGTCCGAGCATCCCCGGGGAAAACCGTTATACCCCATGGAAAGGATTTTATTGTCATTGCTTACAATACATGCCCCTACCTGTGTATTGGGGTCTTTGGAACGCTTCCCCGCCAGGTCGGCAACCCCCATAAAATACTCGTCCCAGGAAATATAATCCCTTCGCTTCTTTATCTCCTCCATCACACACCCTCCTTCACAAAACCCCTGTTTTAAACATGGATCACCCGGTAACCGGCTGCCTTTGTCAAACGGTTCATAATCGCATATCCTAAATGTTCCCGGGAAAAACTCTCCGAATAGATGCAATCCACCTGCATGTCGTCAAATTCCCGCAGCACCGCAAACAAATTATGGGCAATCGTCTCCTCCTGGCTGCGTTTGCCTACGCTGCACAATGCCTCCACGGGATATCGATCCTTCGTCTCCTCTGTGCAGATCACCCCCACCCGCTTTCCGCATGCCGTCTGCTCTCTGACAAGCCGGTTGATCTCCTCCACCACTGTCTCCGTCTTCCCTTCCACCAACGTCAGTTCCGCCTGGGGGGCATAGTGGCGGTATTTCATCCCCGGCGCCTTGGGGCGGATATCCGGATCCGGCCTTCCCCCAAGAGCCGGATCGATCTCCACCTCCCCGGCCACTGACCTTAACATCTCCAAAGTCACCGCCCCTGGCCGCAGCAGCACGGGGGGAACTACCGAAACATCCACAATTGTTGACTCTACGCCGATCCCCACAGGGCCGCCATCCAGGATCATCTCAATCCGCCCTTCCATATCCTGCCAGACATGACGGGCAGTGGTGGGGCTTGGCCGCCCTGACAGATTCGCGCTTGGCGCCGCTACCGGAAGCCCTGCCAGGGCAATCAGGCGGCTTGCGATATCATTGTCCGGCATCCGCACAGCCACCGTCCCCAGTCCGCCCGTGGTGGTGCCTGGCACCAGGCTGCTTTTTGGAAATACCATCGTCAGCGGCCCCGGCCAGAATGCCTTTGCCAACAGCCGCCCCGCCTCCGGGATCTCTGCCACCAGCGGTTTCAATTCCTCAAAGGAAGAAATATGGGCAATCAGCGGATTGTCTGACGGCCTTCCTTTTGCCGCATAAATCTTTTTTGCTGCCGCTTCATCCAATGCATTCGCGCCCAGCCCATAAACGGTCTCCGTCGGAAACGCCACCAGGCCGCCGGCCCGTAAAATCCGTGCCGCCTCCTGCAGCGCCTCCTCCCCGTTTCCCTCTCCCTTTCCTATCCGGACTAACCTCGTCTCCATTCCTTTGCTTCCCTTCTGTCCCGGTCTTTCCCTGCCTTAATCTTTACCCTGTAATCATAGCACAAGCACCAAATCCGCGCAAGCACAGGACGCCATGCCCGCCATACACAAAACAGGAAGGGAGTTCTCTCCCTTCCTGCCCAAACTGCTTTAATCACGCTTCTGCCCGGCGTTTTCCTCCCTGCCTCTCTGTCCCGATGCTGCGGATCATCACACTTACCCGCTTATAGACCAACGCCGTAATCACAGACACCGCAATTCCCTTGATAATATTAAACGGGCCTACACAAAATGCGGCAAATGTCCACACATTGCTGACTGCCGGGTTGATCGCCGCCCCTGCAGCCAGGATATTCTCCAGCGGCATAAAATTGGAATAAAACGGGAGCATGACCAGGGCATTCCCCACAATCCCTACCCCGGACATAACCAGGGTTCCCACCGCCATCGCAATCATGGCTCCCTTCTTTGTCTTGTGGAAACGGTAGATCAGGCCAGCCGGGAGTACCATCGAACATCCAAACACGAAATTGGCAAATTCCCCCACAAACCCGGTACTGGTGGGTTTTAACAACAGCTTGATCAGTATCTTAACTGCTTCCATCACTACCCCGGCCACCGGCCCCAGGGCAAAAGTTCCCACCAAAATCGGCACCTCGCTCAGATCCAGGCCATAAAAGCTGGGAGCAATGAAAGGCAGCGGAACCTCAAACAACATCAGCACCGCAGACAATGCGCCAAGCATCCCCATCACCGCCACATTTTTCGTAGACAACAGCCGTTTTTCTCTCATTTTCTTTTCCTCCTAAATTTGATTCCCACAGGCACTGGTTCTAAGCGCCGGTGAGGGTCGCATCCCCCATTATCTGCAGCGGGGTTGCTGACTGTGTAAGTTCGTCGCACGGAGGAATCATGTGGCTGCCGCAGACATAAAACACCCCGGATGTCCTTTCCATCCGGGGTGTCTGTTATTGTGCCTGAAATTCCAGGGAAATATAAAATATATCCTGCCATATCTCCCCAGATGTGCCGCAATCCACAGCCGCTTAAGCTGCCACACAATCTCTTCTCTCATCCAGACTTTACTGTCGGTCCCGGAATCTCACCGGATCGGCCACTTGCGTGGTTCGCGGACTTTACCGCCGGTAGGGAATCCCACCCTGCCCCGAAGAACTTATTCTGTATTCTATTGCCTATTATAATGCGGTTTGGCAGAAAAATCAAGTGGTTTTCCGTTAAGGCTGCAACCCCTTTGGCACAACAGCCGGCTTCTCATAAAAATAATCCCCCTGGAAGTCTGCATACCGGGAACCGGGAGCCGAACCGTGCTCCACACTCAGGTAATCACTGGTAACCCAGCTGATGATCAGATCCACATCCCCATCGCAGACATAAGCCGTTGAATCGTCTATCATTTCCATATAGTTATCCACCGTATCCCCGGCAGCCGTGCGTCCTTCCACCAGATAACCATATTTTGTCTTTACGATGTTAAGATCTGCTCCTCCGCCAATACGGCTGAAATAGCCGGACAAGTCCTCCGTATTCACCTCCAGGCCCTGTGCTCCCCATTGATCCGTCTGGATTGTCTCAATCAGATCACCGTTCACCGCATCAAAACGGTAAACCGAACCGTCAACGGTCTGTTGCCCGGTCAGCATTTTTCCGGATGCATCCAGATAATACATCTTATCACCCAAAACCAACCAGCCGGTATGCATATACCCTGCTTCATTAAAATAATACCACTTTCCGTCCGTGTCCCTCATCCATGCAGAATGAGGATAGCTTCCGTCATCATTCTGGTACCAATAGCCAACCTGATCCAGCCTCCACTGCCCTGCAAACGCTGTCCCTGCCATCATGCAGCTTCCAATCATTGCTGCCAATAATATCCTCTTTTTCATGCAGCCCCCCTCCTGGTCTTTAACTTAATATCTTTCCCAAAGTGTCAAATAAAACTTTAATATTAATAGGCTTTGCGATATGGCCGTTCATCCCACACCGAAGGGCCTCCTGCTTATCCTCCTCAAAGGCATTGGCTGTCATCGCCAGAATCGGAATCTCCGCCAGCTTTCTGTCTTCCAGCCCCCGGATCAGCTTTGTCGCTTCATATCCATTCATCACCGGCATCTGGACGTCCATCAAAACCAGCTGGTAATCTCCCGGCTCTGACCTTTTGAGCATGTCCACAGCAATCTGCCCGTTCTCTGCAACGTCTACCGTGAAGCCTGCATCCCCCAGCAGCGCCATAGCGATCTCCTGATTCAGTTCATTGTCCTCAGCCAGCAGAATATGGCCGGTATGGATGCCTTTTAATTCTTTTGCTACATCATCCTCCTTCTCATCCTCCCCATTGACAATCGAATTCAGGCAGCTTCTCAGTTCAGACAAGAACAGCGGTTTGCTGCAGAAGGCCGTGACACCAGCCTCCTTAGCCTCCTCTTCAATGTCCGCCCAGTCGTAAGCCGTGAGGACGATCACCGGCACATCCTCCCCCACCTCCTTGCGGATTCTGCGGACCACCTCAATTCCATTCATATCCGGCATAAGCCAGTCAATGATGTATACACAATAGTTATCCTTTCTCATCACCGCCTGCCTGGTCCGGAGCACGGCCTCCTTTCCGGACAAAGTCCATTCCGCACGCATCCCAATCTGGCTGAGCATATAGGAAACGCTGTCGCAGGTATTAAAATCATCATCCACCACCAGCGCCCGGCAGTTTTTCAACTCCGGGATTGCCTGGGGTTCTTTGACTTCTGCATTCAGGCGGAAGGTGAAGGAAACAAAAACTTCTGTGCCCGAACCGTACTCACTCTGTACCTCAATTGAGCCGTTCATCATATCCACAATATTCTTTGTAATCGCCATCCCCAAACCTGTTCCCTGG
>CAJURT010000039.1 GCA_910588875.1 uncultured Lachnospiraceae bacterium | reverse complement strand
TGTACGGCATCCGGGTGAACCGGAACGGCATGGCGTGCTGCCCGTTCCATGATGACAGACATCCAAGCATGAAGGTGGATAAGCGTTTCCACTGTTTTGGGTGCCAGGCGGACGGTGATGTGATCGATCTTGCCGCAAGACTGTATGGATTGAATAATTTTGGGGCGGCTGTAAAGCTGGCTTCTGATTTCGGGATCAGTTACGACAACAAAGGGCGTGCTTCCCCACGCCCAGTGAAGAAAAAACTATCTGAGGAACTGAGGTTAAAGCAGGCAGAATTGCAGTGCTGCCGGATATTATCGGATTATAACCATTTATTGGAAAAGTGGAAAACAGAATATGCGCCGGAAACACCGGGGGAAGAATGGCATCCACTGTTCGTGGAGGCTTTGCAGAAGCAGGCTTATACAGAATATCTGCTAGATACCCTTCTGGGCGGCACAGCAGTGGAAAAAGCCGGCATTATAAAAGAGCATGGAAAGGAAGTGATGCGGATTGGGGAACGGATTTCAGGACTTGCCGCCAGCCACAAGGCAGGCTGTTATGAACGTAGCGGACTTGCTCCTACCGGCACTGACGGTCGATGAGGTAAGGGAGAGCCTTTCCATGACACAAAAGGGGCAGACAACGAACACAATCGGGAATTGTAAAACAGTATTCCTGTGTGACCCGCTTTTAAAAGGGGCAATCCGGCTGAATTTACTGACAGAGCGGGTGGATATTGTACGGGATGTGGGATGGCGCAGGAATACCAGCGCACTCACGGATACGGACATCAAATACCTGCTCCTTTATTTTGAGGAAAACTATGGGCTGACCAGTGAAAAGAAAATCCAGGCTGCCCTGGCAATCGTGGCGAATGAGAACTGCTACCACCCGATCAAGGACTGCCTGGAGGGGCTTGTCTGGGATGGGACGCCGCGCATCCGCTCCTGCCTGCGCCATTTCCTGGGGGCTGATGCGGATGATTATGCGGAGGAGATGCTGAAGCACTTCCTGTTAGGGGCAATCCGGCGTGTGTTCATGCCCGGTTCAAAATATGAGGAAATGCTTTGTCTGGTAGGCGGGCAGGGGGCGGGGAAATCCACTTTCTTCCGCCTGCTGGCAATAAAAGACGAATGGTTCAGCGATGACTTAAAGAAACTGGATGATGATAAGGTATTTACGAAGCTACAGGGGCATTGGATTATTGAAATGTCGGAGATGCTTGCCACCAGCAACGCAAAGAGCATTGAAGAAATCCGCTCTTTTATCAGCAGGCAGAAGGAAACTTACCGGACACCTTATGAATCGCAGCCGAAAGACCGGCTCCGGCAGTGCGTGTTCGGTGGCACGTCAAACCGGCTGGACTTCCTGCCCCTTGATCGTGCCGGGAACCGGCGGTTCCTGCCGGTGATGGTCTGCCCGGAGGATGCGGAAGTACACATTTTGGAGGACGAGGACGGTTCCAGAGCCTATCTTTTGCAGGTGTGGGCGGAAGCTATGGAGATTTACCAGGGCGGGAATTACTCCATGAAATTCAGCAAGTCCATACAGAAGAAATTAGCGGAGGTTCAAAAGGATTTTATGCCGGAGGACACCGAAGCCGGGATGATTATCGGCTTTCTGGAAACCTATCAGGGAAACCAGGTATGCTCCAAACAGCTTTACCGGGAAGCCCTGCACCATGAATACGATGAGCCGAAACGCTGGCAGATCCACGACATCAACGAGATTATGAACTCTGTTGTCACCGGCTGGCAGTACTTCTCTAATCCCAGGGCATTTGCCGGGTACGGCAGGCAGAAAGGCTGGGAACGCATACCGGATTCCGGCAACGGACTGTCCGGCAACGAAGCCGGTTTTTTGAAACTGACAGAGGAAGAAGCCCGGCAGTTGGAGCTTCCGAAGGAGTGGCTGGAGTGATTTTGTGTGCTGGTTGCCGGGCAGGTTGTTGTTTTGTTGCCGGGTTCGTTGCCGGTGAATATGCTGCCCTGTTGTTCAGAAAACCGCTTATTTTAGGAGAATTTTATTATTGTCTATATTTTTATGACAACGAAAGCAACGAGAAATTCAAGAAAAATTTAAAAAACAATAATAACAGGCCAGATATTGGATTACAGGTTTTACGCTGTTCGTTGTTGGACTTCGTTGCCGTGTCCCTTTGTCTGGCTATTTCATTTATGGAGGTAAGCGCTTATGCAGAGAAATTCAGAGAAGAAGAAAGAGAAACAGGAGAGTCGGAAAAAAGTGCAGTTTATCGTGACACGGGAGTTCTCCGGCAGCCAGACCATGCAGGAAGCCTTTGAACAGCTGATTGAGCGGCAGGCCTGCGGGCAGTTTGAGGAATGGCTGGGACGGAAAGCGGGATAAGTAGGAAGGGGATACGGAAAAACGGAGATATTTGGAGAAATCCGTTGATAAATGGGCAGGGGCATGGTATTATATTTATATCGTGTCCCTGTTCATAGATAAGGAGAATGACTATGAACAGGAAAAATCAACCTAATCAGAAGATAACTGCCCTTTATTGCAGGCTTTCCCTTGAGGACGGCCGGGAGAACGAAAGCATGAGCATCAGCAACCAGAAGCTTATGCTCAGGGATTATGCCGAGAAAAACGGCATGTTCCAGTATGTATACTATGTGGACGACGGTTATACCGGGCGTAATTTCAACCGTCCCTCTTTCCAGCGCATGATCGCTGATATTGAAGCGGGGAAAGTTTGCTGCGTGATCACCAAGGATTTATCCAGGCTGGGGAGGAACTATATCGAAGCAGGCAGTTATATCGAAATCTTTTTCCCAAAGCATAATGTAAGGTATATCGCAGTCACGGACGGGGTGGACAGCCTGACAAGGCAGGAAATGGATATTACGCCGTTCAAAAATATTCTGAACGATATGTACAGCCGTGACATTTCCAAAAAGGTGCTGGCGGGGCGTATGACTCGTTCCAGACAGGGGAAGTTCTGCGGAGGGCAGCCGCCGCTGGGGCTGATGCGTGACCCGGATGAAAAAGGGCATCTTATCATAGACCCGGAAACTGCGCCGGTTATCCGCCGGATTTTTGAACTTGCACTGGACGGCTGGGGCTGTATGCGAATTGCAAAGCAGCTGATGGATGACAAAGTGCCGATTACAAGGGTAAAAGCCAATACGGAATGTGATGTGAACTATTATTCCTGGGGCAGCGCAAGGATCAGCCATATCCTGCGGAACCCTTTCTACAAAGGCGCACATCTGGTCTGCCGGACACACCAGAAGGGCATCCGCTCCAATACTTACGACATCATTCCCCGTGAGGACTGGGAAGTGATTGAAAACTGCCATGAAGCGATTGTCACATCGGCGGAGTGGGAACAGGTGCAGGAGATTATTGACCGCAGGCCGACGATTATGAAAGGAAACGCCTGCCCATTTTACAATCTTTTTCATGGCATTATCTACTGTGCTACCTGTGGAAAATCCATGCAGGTGCGTTATGAGAAAGTCGGGAGAACCGGCAAGAATCGGTTTACCGGGAAAGAGCGGGAGCCGATAGATAAGGCATACTATATCTGCCAGACTTATAACCGGCTGGGGAAGAACGCCTGCACAAGCCACAAGATCGAAGCAAGGGATTTGTATAATCTTGTGCTGAAAGATATACAGGATCTGGCGGCGATGGCTTTGAAAGATGCGGATGTATTTTATCAGCGGCTGTCCAGCCGCATGGAACGGCGGTATATGGCGGATGCTTCCGAAATGCAGAAAGAGTGTGACCGGCTGGAAGCAAGGAATCAGGAGATAGACAGCATGTTTATGAGCCTTTATACAGATAAGGCGAAAGGCATCCTGACGGAACAGCGTTTCCTGAAGCTGACTGCCACACTGGAGCAGGAACAGGAAACCAACCGGAAGCGGATTCAGGAGCTGGTTCTGGTGATGCGCCGTACAGACGAGCAGGAAAGCGACGTTCGGACATTTATGCAGGAAATCCGCAAATATGCTACAATCCAGGAACTGGACGAAGCTGTTTTAAACCGGCTTATCAGTAAGATTTTAGTGGGTGAGGTTAGGAAGTTGGACGGGCAGAAACTCCAAGAAGTTAAGATTATTTATAATTTTGTTGGAGAAATAGTAAGTTTTAATGAATAAAATCTCTTTTCATTATTGAAGGAAGAGATTATGATAAAATTTACATTTATTGATTTTAAAATATAGGTAGGAAAGGTGGATGATATTATGGTAAAAACAATTTCTCTTTTTAACAACAAGGGAGGTGTATCTAAAACAACAACAACTTTTCATCTGGGATGGAAATTAGCAGAAAAAGGACAAAAAACATTGATTGTTGATACAGACCCACAATGTAATTTGACAGGTTTGTGTTTAAACGCAGACAAAAATAACAAACTTGAGAATTTTTATGTGAATAATAGTAATAATTTAAAAGAAGCATTATCACCGGTTTTTAGTGGAGCATTGTCACCATTACAGCCAGTCACTTGTTATGAATTTGAAGAGAACAGCAACCTATTTTTACTTCCAGGTCATATTGATTTTTCTGAATATGATGCTACATATAATATTGCAGAAAATTTGACCGGATCACTTACAATGTTAAAAAATGTTCCGGGTGCACTTAGAAATTTATTGGAAATGACAGCAAACAAATATGGGTTTGAATATATTATAATTGATATGAGTCCAAATATCTCTGCAACAAATGCAAATATACTTATGGAAAGTGATTATTTTATTTTGCCGTGTGCACCTGATTATTTTTGTTATATGGCGATTGAATCTTTAACAAAAGTTTTCCCAAGATGGGAGAAAGCATACAGCAAATTAAAGGAGAATGATATTTTTATAAATGCTGATTATAAAATGAGTAGCAGTAAACCCAAATTTATTGGTACTATTCAACAACGTTATCGTCCCCGTAATGGTTCTCCTTCAAAAGCATTTTCTGAATGGATTAACGATATTAATCTGCTTGTTAATGATAAATTAGTTCCAATACTGAAAAAAAGCGATATGATTGTTTCTTATGATGCAGGCAATTATGATGAAGGATATAATCTCATAAATATTGCTGATTTTAACAGCCTTATAGCACAATCGCAATCTAACAATACCCCTGTGTTTCTGCTTACTCAAGAACAAGTACAAAAAGGTGGGAATGTATGGAAAAATATGAAAAAGAATATAGATGATTTTAATGGAACTTTTAATAAGCTAGCAGATAGAATAATAAAAGCAACTAAATAGTTAATAATGTCAATATAGGAAAACACCCTCTATAAAATATGCTATGTGATATAAGAGGGTGTTTTAAGTTTTTTATAAGTTCCTAATTTAGTATATGGGTGTATTCTATAAATTTAGCACTTACATACATAAAAATTGTTGAATCAATGCTGCACTAAATGCTTCTCTAATAATTTTTCTTATTTGACGTGCATTATCTAATTTTTCTGCTAAATGAAAAATTTTTTCTTTTATTTGACAATCATTTATTACTTGTTTTTCTTCATCGTCCAGAATGAAATATTGTTTATTGTATTCCTTTTCCATAATTTTTAATATTGAAGTTTTATCCAATCTGCAGAATTGGATAACGGCATCAAAACGTGAAAAAATGGGTTCACCTAATGCAGACTTGATTTCTTTTTCAGACATATAGTTAGAGGTACATATAATTACAGAATCCTTCATTTTGATAGTAAAATTTCTATCCACATAGATTCCTTCATCAAAAAGCTGATAAAATGCACTATGAAATACAGGATGGGGTTTATCAAATTCGTCGAAAAGTAGTACGTTTGATTCTCTTTCCAGTAAATCTTTTGCCAAGCTACTTTGGTTGTGTTTTCCACCAAAAATGTAGGAACTAAATTCTTCGCTATGTAACATAGAAAATTGTTTTCTAAAAAGTTGTTCTTCTAAAATATTTGCGATGTATTTTGCAGTTTCGGTTTTTCCAACGCCTGTACTGCCGTAGAATAGCATTACACAAGGTTTATTATATCTTTGTTTGGCAACGTTATATAGTGCGGCTAAGATTCGATTTTGTGCAGCTTCTTGTCCAATAATTGCATCGGAAAAACCTGCTTTGATTTTTTTTAATGTATCTATATCAATAGTATTATAATCCTGAGAAGCAACAGTACAATCAACAGATGAAAGCTCTTGGATGTGTTTAGCTATACTATTGGGTGGATTTTGTAAAAACAAATTATCAATTTCGTATCTGAATACGAAATTTGTAAAACTTTCTATAGTGCTTTCCGATAAAGAGGGGTAATCATCAGAAAATGCAATTACATTATTGAAATGAAGAAGTTCTTCTTCCTCACTTTGTTCAAAACGATTTCCTTTCATATCGACTGTAAACTTTCGATGTCTTGCATCATCAAGGATTGCTAAATCTACAATCGGCATATAATCTTCGTCTGGTAAACGATTTTGAAATTCAGATAAACTGCCATAAAATATATTTACATTCATCTATACACTCCTGCTAATATCACATCATAAACTTTCAAATCATTTGAATTTGTAGGGATTCTATTTTCTACTATATCAAATCCATTTATCTCATTGTCTTGCCTTTCGCCAAATTCAGATTCCATGGTCAGACTTCCAATAGAAACAGTACCAACTTCTATTGCATGGTAATCCAAATTCATTTTAACTAAATCAGAAATATAGTAGTTATTTCTAAAAGCTTTAATATTAAAGCGCAATACGGCAGTTTCACCATTGTAGTCAACCATCAACTCATAATATCCTCGGCCACTATCAAGCGCTTCATCCATAAGAGATAAATTTAATGAAAGTCCTTCAGTTACTTCTATTTGTCCATTTGTCATTTTCAAGTAAGGTGTTAGCATTTTAAAAAAAGCAAATGATTTGGGGTATGGATAGGGTTTGCAATTTGAGAAAATTTTTATATATGATTTTCCATTTTTCGATATATACTCTAAGTAATCTGTTAAAAGTGTGTTTTCGATTGCTTTTGTGATAATTGTATTACCTTCTCTGTTAAAATCTGCATTGGCTCCAACCCCAATTTTAGCAGAAAGAATAGATAATACACTTGCTGATTTATTTGCTTCTGCTTCTGCACCTGCTGCAAGCTCTGTAGTTTTTGTAATAATATGTTCTTTTTTATCTGTATTTTTACCACCGTTTAGTACATAAATAAAATCTGTTACAGAACCTTCATCAAAATATACAATTTTAATCATTTGATTATCTTTTTTAGCCATAATAACCCCTTATAATATTATTTTAAAATACTAATTCTTGTGTTTATTTTATCATATTATCAAAAAATCCGCAAGATATAGTATAGATTGTCATGTATAACCAGATTTAAAACTCAAAGAATTTGAAAATTTGAATTCACCACTTGACAATGTGGCAAAGACCTTCCAGCTGGTCGAAGATCTCCTGGGTGGTATTCAGGCAGTTGATAATCTGCTGGTCGTTCTGGGTGAGGAGGGTTTCCTGAAGCTTTTGAATGGCATCGGCAGCCAGCTGCCGCCTCGGGCCAAGCAGCTGGGCAAACAGCCGTTCTCCCCTGGCTAGCACCAGCCTGGTACGGATTCCGCCGGGGGGCATCAGCTTGTAAGTCTGTAACGCCTCCAGCCGCGTGTTGAACTCGCTTTCTGACATTCGGAAGCAGTCACTGGTCAGCACCTTTTTCCGGATCTGCTTTTTCTCATGGTCGGTCACCTCAACCTCTAAGATTCCGTTGATGTCATAGGAAAAGCATACCTCAATGTGGGCCTGCCCGGCAGGAAGCGGCAGGATGTCCATCTCTATGGCGCCCAGCTGGATGTTGTCACGGCAATAATAGGCTTCCCCCTGAAAGATACCAATGCTGATGTGGGACTGGCCATTGTAGCTGTTGGTATAATACTGGGTTTTGGAACAGGGGAGGATACTGTTGCGCTCGATGATTGGCGACAGAATGGGATTGTCTGTGTCCGAACGGTTCACCACATCGGTTCCCAGGGTAAAGGGGCAGATATCGGTCAGAACCAGATCCTGGATATCCTCCTGACGTTCTTTGATTCCGGCATAGATTCCCGCACCCATGGCAACCACCTCATCCGGAGAAGCGATGATGCAAGGCTTCCGTTTGAAAAAGGTCTGCAGGTAGAAGGAAATGACCGGCATTTTCGAGGAGCCTCCTGCCAGGACTACCTGACAGGGATCCCCGGCAGTCCGGCCGCTGTCTCTTAAGGCAGTAGAGATCACCTGGCTGATGCGGTCAAAAATCCCCTGGCACAGTTCTGCCAGTTCCACATTGGTCAGGGTTATGCTCTTGTCTTCAGACTCCCACAGTAGCTCGGCCTCGTTCTGGCCGGTCAGCTTCCGCTTGCAGTCTTCGGCCAGACGCAGGAGAGAATACCGCTGGAATGAGTCCAGGTCGTCATAATTCATCTGTTGCAGGGAGCAGAATCTGCGGGCAATGATTTCATCAAAGTCATCGCCGCCTAACCGGTTGTCACCGCTGACGGCAATGATCTCGATCACATTGTCAAAGTAATCCACAACAGACACATCCAATGTCCCGCCTCCAAAGTCGAATATCAGATAGCTGCCCTCCTCTTCCCCGCTTATCCGGCTGGCGGCCAGAGCGGCAGCAGATGGCTCATTGACCAGCCGCTCTACGTGAAGGCCAGCCAGTCTGCCGGCTTCCTTGGTGGCGTAACGCTGGTGATCGTTAAAATACGCCGGAACACTGATGACGGCTTCCGTCACCTCCTCTTTCAGAAAACGCTCCGCGTCCTCCTTTAACTGCCGCAGGACAAAGGAGGAGAGTTCCTGGGGAGTGAATTCCTGTCCGGCCAGCATAAATACCCGATTGGTTCCCATATAACGTTTGAAGGAGGCAGCAGAGGCCTCCGGATGGGAGATAAGCCGTTCTTTTGCCACAGAGCCTACCAGGATCCTGCCATCCTCATCCATGCTGACAACGCTGGGAGTCAGAACCTGTCCCAGGGGATTGGGGATGAGGACCGGTTTGCCGTTCTGGCAGACACATGCCAGACTGTTAGTGGTTCCAAGATCAATTCCGATGATTGCCATTTTGATGCCTCCATGAATCGTTCAAAAAATGGAATAGGCAGAATTCAATATTCCTTGTGATGCCAGTCTTTAAAGAGATTTTACTTCAGAGAGCATGAAAAGACAAGAAAAACTGGTAAAAAGTGTTGGAAAATTAACCGCAGCCCTGGCAGGCTTTGCAGCCTGAGGGAGTTGTGGCGCACCCGCCCATGGCAGTCTCTTTGAATTCCGGCGCCAGCCGCCGCCCTACGTGGTACATGGCGGCCAGCATCTCGTCAAAGGGAATCAGCTGCTTCACCCCGCTTAAGGCCAGTTCCGCCGCTGTCAGGGCATTGGCGACACCGATGGCGTTGCGGTACTGGCAGGGGTACTCCACCAGCCCTCCCACCGGGTCACAGACCAGCCCCAACAGGTTCATCAGCGCGGTGGAGGCCGCATCCAGGCACTGAGCCGGGGTGCCGCCCATCAGTTCCACGGCTCCCGAGGCTGCCATGGCGGAAGCCACGCCTACCTCGGCCTGGCATCCGCCGACCGCGCCGGCCACCGAGGCATTGCGCATGGCCAGAAAGCCAACGGCGCTGGAATTGTACAGGGCGGCCAGCAATTCCTCATCAGAACTGCCATGCTCCTTTTGAAGAGCCAGGAAAACTCCGGGAACCACCCCGGAGGAGCCGGCAGTGGGGGCCGCCACGATCAGTCCCATGGAACTATTCACCTCCAGCACCCCCATGGCATAGGCCACAGCCCGGGAGAGCACGTTTCCGCAGATGGATTTTCCTTCCTGCCGGTGCCTCTCTACCAGCTGCGCCTCCCCGCCCAAGAGCCCGCCCATGGAGCGGCGGGGGCTGGTGAGAGGCTCTGAGGAGGATTTTCTCATGATGGCAAGGGCCTTGCGCATCCGCGACTCCACCTCTTCCATGGTGGTCTCTGCCAGATCACATTCCCGGCGTTTCATAATCTCGGAAATCGGACAATTTTCCTTCTCGCAAAGAGTGAGCAGTTCTGCTGCATTCTTGAAATCCATTTTGTTTTTCTCCTTGTATGATAAATTCTTGGTATTACGTATTTGAAGTACCTGCATTTTCACAAGGGCTTTCAGCACGTAGTACTGGTAAGTAGAAGTGGCAGGCGTTGCTGTGGGTTCTCTGCCAATGAGTGTTTCTTCACAAAGCCGAAACGCCATGTACCGTTGTGCTTCACCGGCCAGGAAATCAAAAATCATATAGATTTGGAAAACAAAGTTTCCCAGGCCTTCATTTTTCTAAATACGGATGACCATTACCTGATCTACGTCTTGCTTTTCTTTGATTTTCTGCTGCACGTCCTCAGACAGGGCACCGTCAAATTCTACGATGCTGTAGGCTTTGTCGCCCTTGGCTTCCCGGAAGAGACGCATGAAGGCAATATTTACCATGCCCTCGCTTAAGCACCGGGTAATGTGGGCAGCCATGCCGATGCGGTCTTTGTGCACCACGATCAGAGTATTATAATCGCCGGAGAAATCCACGGCTATACCATTGATGCGGGAGATGCGAATCTTCCCGCCGCCGATGGATTCCCCACGCAGGGAAAAGGCATGTCCCTGCGTTCCGGTCAGCCGGATATCCACCGTGTTGGGATGAACCTCTGTCTCTGTGTGGTTGTAGGAAAAATGGTAGGTGATTCCCTGGGCATCGGCCAGGGTGTATGCTTCCGGAATCCGCTCGTCATCGGTGGAAAAGCCCATGATGCCGCCTAAGAGCGCCCGGTCTGTGCCATGGCCCCGATAGGTTTTGGCAAAGGAGCCGTAGAGGGTGAAGTCTACCTGGCGGACAGGCTCGCCCAGCATTTTCCGAGCAATCAGGGCAATGGAGCAGGCTCCTGCTGTGTGGGAACTGGAGGGCCCCACCATATTGGGACCCAGGACATCGAACATACTGATAAATGACATAAGATTTTCCTCGCTTTTGGCCGTTTGATAGGAGGATACCAGGGGCAAAAGGTCAAAAAGTCCGATGTAAACTTGATTGCAAGAGGATTTTTGACCTTGGGACCTGCAAAAACACCAGAAAGTAGCCATTTTCACAGAAAAATGAACGAATTTGAGGTGTTTTGGGATTGCGGCAGCATGAAATGCGGAGCAATCCGTGGTATCACAGGATTAGTGTACCACAAAAAGTAAATATATCAAATTCATATATTTTATGATATGATTGAATTAAATTCATAAGTAGCGGCCGGAGCCGCAGAAGTTTAAGGGTGCTCCGGGGGAGGGCGGGACAGGCGAAAGGGGGAGGTCAGAGATGGAATTCCGGCAATTGAATACCTTTATTACCATAGCCAAGGTGGAGAGTTTTTCTAAGGCAGCGGAACTTCTGGGGTATTCCCAGTCAGCGGTTACGGTGCAGATTCGCCTTCTGGAGGAGGAACTGGGCACCCGGCTGTTTGACCGGCTGGGGAAAAGCATTTCCCTGACAGCCAGAGGACAGCGGTTTTTGGAGCAGGCGCAGCATATCGTAAAGGAGGTGAGCCAGGCAAAGGAGATTGCCGGGGAGGAAGAGGAATTGTGCCATCCCCTCCACATCGGCACCCTGGAATCTTTGTGCTTTGCCAAGCTGCCTGCCGTGCTCCGCCATTTCCGCACCTGCCATCCCCAGGTGCCGGTGAAAATCACCACCGCATCCCCGGGAAAGCTTTATGAGATGCTGGAGCAGAACCAGCTGGATTTTATCTATCTGCTGGACCGTCCCCGGCACAGCAAAAACTGGCTGAAGGTCATGGAACAAAAGGAGCCCATCGTCTTTGTCACCTCCCCGGGCTACTGGGGCAGCCGGAGCAGAAGGGTTCGGGTGGCTGACCTGCAAAAAGACCCCTTTTTCCTTACTGAGAAGAATGAAAATTACCGGCGGGAACTGGACATTTTCCTGGAGGCACAGAGCCTGGAACTGACATTGGCTCTGGAAATCGGCAACACGGAATTTATCATCCGGCTGCTGAAGGAAAACGGGGGGATCTCCTATCTGCCCTTTTTTGCAGTCAGGGAGAGTTTGCAAAAGGGGGAACTGATGGCGCTTAACGCGCCGGAACTTCAGACGGTCATGTGCCAGCAGATTTTTGTCCACAAGAATAAGTGGATGAGCCGGGAGATGGAGGAGGGGATTGAGAGGATTCGGGAGGGGGCGTAGGTGGGGGATGGAGTGTGGAAGAATTAATGATTAAATTTCGAATAAGTAGAGGGAAAATATGGCTGATTCCTGGCTTGTGAAACCAGATAGTTTATGGTAGGATGAAAATATAAATGCAAAATTAAGAAGCAAATGGGATAGCAGATTTTAATAGTAAAGGCGAGTCAGTGTGAGAGATGTGTAAAATTATGGAAGATATGAGAAATGAATCCTTAATTGAAGGGATGAAAGAGGGAATCTGCCATATTTTCTATTTTAGCAGACGGGTAAATACCAGAGCCGGAAAAAATCTACAGCACCAGATTTAATGCAATAGGTTTTTTTGTTTGCTTGATTTATATTAATATATTTCAGATCGGCATTAATTTTAATGATTTAGGTGGAAATAAAGGATCCTGTCTTGGCTGATGTTTTTTTAGTAAATAAAAGAAAGTTTTATCACAAATTTAACGGTTATTGTACATATTTCTTGCTGTTTGCAGTTTCAAAATGATCACTTCTTTTTCAAAAAATCAGATTCCAAAAGCCTATAAATCAAGAAAAAAATAGACCTATTGCGGTGCGGTTCTTTCTGCGACAAGATATCAAATTTTTGGAACAGAAGAAAGAGTAAGGAATTGTATTATAGAAGTTACAGAAAATATCAAAGGTTTTTGTGATGAAATGTTTTTATTGAAACTTACTCTTTGTCTGGATATAATGAAGAGAAGGAGAATAATACGGGGCATGGAAGAAAGTAATGAATCAGGAATATATGAGACAGAGGAATTTAGGAGGATAAAAAATGCCAATCAAAGAGGAAACCTTATGTTACTATGAAAGAAATGCAGAGAACTTCGTAAAAGGTACCATAAATGCAGATATGGAATTCAATCGGGAAAAATTTATACAAAGACTCCCGGAGCATGGGAGTATCCTGGATTTTGGCTGCGGTTCCGGGCGTGATGCGAGGGTTTTTCTTGATCTGGGATATAAAGTGGAGGCGGTGGATGGCTGCCAGCAATTGTGTGAGATGGCTTCCGTATATACGGGAATATCTGTGAGAAAGATGGATTTTCTGGAATTGAATGAGAGAGAAAAGTATGACGGGATATGGGCTTGTGCGTCTATATTGCATCTGCCTTATGAGGAACTTAGGGCTGTGCTGGCTAAGATGGCAGCAGCATTAAAGGAGAATGGGGTGATTTATGTTTCGTTTAAGTATGGGGAGTTTGAGGGGTGGAGGAATGGACGGTATTTTACGGATATGACGGAGGATGGGGCGAGACGGCTGGTGGAGGAGTGCCGCGGGATGTCGGTGGAGGAGATTTGGGTTACGGCAGATGTGAGGGAAGGAAGAGGGGATGAGAGATGGGTGAATATGGTGGGGAGAAAAAACAGATCAGTTTAAAAGAGGAGATAAATCCAGGTCAGGAAAAGAAAAGCTATCCAGCGATGCTGGAACGGGTTGATGTGCTGACTGGAGGGACAGACTACCGGAAGTACCTGTACTATCAGCTGAAAATGAGCATGGCGCGGGCAAAAGCCATAGATATTGTTGTCTCTTTTTTGATGGAATCTGGCGTAAGGATGATTTTAAAAGATTTACAGCAGGCCATTAACCGGGGAGCCCGGGTTAGAATTTTGACAGGGAATTATCTGGGGATTACCCAGCCGGGAGCGTTATATCTTTTGAAAAAGGAGTTGTATGACCAGGTGGATTTGCGCCTGTATCAAGAAAAGAACAGGTCTTTTCATCCGAAAGCTTATATATTTCATTGGGAAAATGGAAGTGAAATATATATCGGTTCATCCAATATTTCAAGAAGTGCTTTGACTTCAGGAATTGAATGGAATTATCGATTTGAGCGAGATAAAGATCCGGTGAATTTTATGTTGTTCTACCGGGAGTTTGAAAATCTTTTTTATCATCATGCAATAGAAATCGATGATAAGGTGCTAAGTGATTATTCTAAAAATTGGAGGAAACCTGCGGTTCAAAAGGAATTGAATCAATATGAGGAACAGGCTGACAATACCAAGGTATCAATGATTTATGAGCCAAGAGGTGCTCAGATTGAGGCACTATATGCTCTGAAATCTTCACGGGAAGAGGGTGCAAGAAGAGCATTAATTTATGCAGCCACAGGTGTCGGAAAAACTTTGATTGCAGCATTTGATTCAGCGGAGTTTAATCGGGTTTTGTTTATTGCACATCGGGAAGAAATACTGAGGCAGGCCGCAAATAGTTTTCGGAATGTTCGTCCGTCAGAAGAACAGGGATTTTTTGACCAAAAAAGAAAAGATACAGATAAACCGATTATATTTGCATCCGTATCAACTTTGGGGAAAGAAGATTACCTTCAGGAAAAATATTTTGCAAAAGGGTATTTTGACTATATTGTTATTGATGAATTTCATCATGCAGTTAATGAAAATTATATGAGGATTATCCGATATTTCAGGCCACAATTTTTATTGGGATTGACGGCAACGCCAGAACGGATGGACGGAAGGAATATTTATGAGATTTGTGATTATAATGTGCCTTATCAAATCAGCTTAAAGGATGCAGTGAATAAAGGAATGTTGGTGCCATTCCATTATTATGGGATTTATGATAAGACAGTGGATTATTCTCAGCTGCGTGTAGTAAAGGGAAAATACCAGGAGAAGGAACTTAATGAAAAGTATCAGTCCTCAGAACGATATGAATTGATATACAGACATTATCGGAAGTATCGTTCCCAAAAAGCATTAGGTTTTTGCTGTTCCCGGATTCATGCAGAGAATATGGCAAGGGATTTCAACAGACGCGGAGTTCCTGCTGTGGCTGTTTATAGCAATGCGGATGGGGATTTTTCAGAAGATCGGGAGATTGCAATTCGGAAATTGAAAGATGGAGAAATCAAGGTAATATTTTCTGTTGATATGTTTAATGAAGGCGTAGATATTTGTACAGTAGATATGGTTATGTTTCTGCGGCCGACAGAATCATCGACAGTATTTTTACAGCAGTTGGGAAGAGGGCTGAGGAGAGGGAAGAATAAAGAATATCTGAATGTTTTGGATTTTATCGGAAACTATGAAAAAGCGGGAAACGCACCATTCCTTTTGAGCGGACAGATCTATTCACGAGAACATGCTGCTCATATAAGTGAGCAGGAATTTGAGTATCCGGATGATTGTATTGTAGATTTCGACTTGCAGTTAATTGATGTTTTTCAGGAAATGGCTAAGAAGAATGTCCGCATTCGGGAACGGATACGGGGAGAATATGAGAGAGTGAAGGAACTTTTGGATGGGAAAATTCCGAGCAGAGTGGAACTGTTTACTTACATGGAGGATGAGGTTTATCAGATTTGCATGAAAAATTTTGCAGAAAATCCATTCCGCAGATATCTGGAATATCTACATAATATAGGCGAGTTGAGCAGAGAACAGGAGGAGATTTATCATGGGATTGGAAGAGAGTTTCTTCAGGTGATTGAAACTACCAGTATGTCGAAATCTTATAAGCTTCCGGTTTTAATGGCATTTTATAATGACGGGAATATGAAGATGGAAATTTCGGAGGAAGATATTTATAAAAGTTATAAGAAATTTTATGGGATGGGGATGAATTGGAGGGACCTGGAAAAGGATAAGAACACCAGAGATTATAAAGAGTGGGATTTGAAGCGCTGTGCAAAAGAGGCAAGGAAGAATCCGATAAAGTTTTTGATGGAGTCAGGGAAAGGCTTCTTTGTAGAAAAGGAAGGATATGTGCTGGGGCTGCGGGAGGAATTGAGAAGTGTGGTGGGATTAAAAGGTATGTCAGAACAGCTGTGGGATGTGATTGAGTATCGGATGATGGAGTATTATCGAAGGAGGTATGAGGGGGAAAGGATGGAGTTTTAACATTTCTAAAATTAAAGAAATGAAAATAATCATAATTGGCATAATTGGTAATTGGGAGATTTTTTGAGCAACCTTGACAAGCCATTCCGCATATGCTAAGATAGAAACACCAACAGTAAGTCCTATGTCAGTGCCATTATCCAGGTAAGCGTCATGTGTTGGCGTCACTATTAGGCGATTGGTGGTTTTGAAGAGCAGGGAGCTGTTGCGCTGAGAGATTGGTGCAGGCTCTCTTTTTTAATAAACAGGGGGTTGTCCCAATAATGGCTCCTGATAAAACAGAAATCCCAGATACCGAGGTACAAGACAGTGGATATGGATGCTTATAAGGTAAAAGAAATTATAGGGGACAATCCAAGATTTCGCTCCCCCTTTTGTGAACCATGCAGTTATTACATATGGAAAAAGGGCGATGAAAATGCAAGCAATGAGGAAATTGAGACTTATTTTAGAAAGCTGAAATATATGTCAGACAATATTGAGCGATTCGTGCGGCAAGCATTTCATCCTGTTTTTTATGAATTTTATGGTGTAAAACAGAATCGGATCCGGTCACCTGGTCAAATGTGCCAGGAATTGATGGTTGATAGCTTTGTTTTAGATGCGGATACGGAAACCATAGGATGTTGTCTATCAAATTCTCAGTTTCTGTTTGGACATTACATAGATTGTTTATGGAATGATAATTGGGAGTTGGTTTATTCATATATCTGCTGAATTTTTTGAGAGTTTTGGTGCGGCCCATACAATCCAATAAACTCTGAGTAGGAAATCGCCACAAGCCTTTTAAACGTTCAATAAAAAGTACGAGGAATTCCACATGAACAAATCCAGAAAAGAAAGCCAATCAAATAGGAATTCGTTAAAAAGGAATCCGTTAAAAAGGAATCCGTCAAGAAGCCTGTCAAAAAGGAACCAGCCAAAGGCCTCCCATTCCCAGGTATTTCACTGCCTCCCTCATCCCATCCCCGCAATCCTCCTAACCGGCCTGCTTCTCATTGGCTGTGGATACAATACGCAGAAAAGCGCCGCTCCGGCAGCTGTCACCCCTGCGCACCCCCAACCATCTTCCCATGCCTCTGCCGAATCACAAACAGGGAATCCCCAAAAAACACAGGAAGAGACTACAGAAAAGAACGCAGAGGATCTTGGAAGGGAGAAGGCAGGAGATCTTGGAGAGGAGACCGCAGGAGAGTCCGGAAAGGAGACTACAGCAAAAGCTACAGAAAGAACCATAGAAAGAACTACAGAAAGAACCGCAGAAAGAACTACAGAAAAAACTACAGCAGAAACCATCCGACAGGCAAGAACCATGGATTTTACAATCCAGGAATCCCCGGTAGACATGGCTCGTTACGATAAACAGACAGATCAGCGATACAAGGAAGCATTTCTAAAAGCTGTCACAAATCAGATCCCTATTCATTTTCCAAATCAGGGAGGGACTTCTTTTTACAAGGATTTGGTCTTTGGGGCAGAGGAAATGGAGGAGGGTGAATTCCAGGATGCGGTCCGGCAATCGGATTATTTTTATCAGGACTTTGATGGTGACGGACTTCCGGAACTGACAGTAAATACCAGAGGGACTTGTGTATTGAAATATCATCCCAGGGAGGATAAAGTGGAGTTGTATCACCAAAAGGGAGAGGGCTGGAATCTGCTGGGAAAAGGGCAGATGGTTGCCGAATTTACCGAATATACGGAGGGCGGCACAACGGAACTGATTTATTGCTATGAAGACTCAGGCCGGGAATTTTGCCTGCGGGATGTTCTTACCCGTTTGTGGGACGGGTGGGAGAGTACTTACCGGATATCCCTGGACGGATGTCCGGAGATGGAGGTGGAAGAGGAGATTGCTTTGGAAATATTGGAGGGTTATTTTCAGGCAGCGAAAAATGCACCTCATCCCATGACTTTTACCCAGCTATTTGGGGATGGGGAACATCCGGGATATCAGCCGGGGGAGGAATTGCTTCTCTGGTACTGGATGGAAGACAGAGAACACCTTCCTGTCAATGAGGAGAAAGGGGAAGAGTGGGAGGCTTACAAGGCGATGCTGGAGGGGGATTTTTCTCTTGTGGAGGATGAGCGCTGGGGTAGCCTGCAAAGTAACTATGAGGATAGCCTGGAAGAGGGGGACGGGAGATGCGGATGGAGTTATTTTCTGATGGATTTTAACCAGGATGGGGTGAAGGAACTGGTGGTTCGCCTTTACCGGGAAGGGGTGAATAATACAGCCTCCTTTTATTATGATAAGGGGAAGATTAAAATGTGGGGGACGTACCATTCGGCGGATTCCCATGGGTATGCGCTTCCCCTGGCGAATGGGAGGATGCTCAGCGTATACTGGTATCAGGATACGAAAGTCTGGTGGATCAAGAGGCTGGATTCCCAGTGCCGTGAGATTAAGGAGGGCAGTTACAGTACGGGAGAAATCCGGGAAACCTCAGACAGCATGGATGAATCCGGGGAATCCCCGGATAGCAATGAGACAGGGGCTGGTGAAGCGAAAAAGAATTATTATTATCAGTTCCTGGATTATTACCATGACGGGACGCGCTGCGGCGATTTGATCAACCTGTCAGAAGAGGAGTGGGGGCAGGTTGAGGAATGGATAGAAAGCCTGCAAATTCCGGAAGAGGTGTGGAAACCCTGCTCTGTATTTACGCCCAAAAGGGACAGGCCGGATGTGCCGGGGGTGGGGTGATGGCAGCGGGGGGTAAAAAAGGCTCTGACGGCAGAAGGATGCCAACAGAGCTTTTGGCAGCAGGATGTCAGCAGCAGAGCAAGGCCAGGGGAAAGGAATGGATAATAGCATGAAAACAATCAAAGTATCCGCCGCCATCATCAAGCGTGAACATTCCGTCTTCGCAACCCAGCGGGGATATGGGGCGCAGAAGGGCAAGTGGGAGTTTCCCGGCGGGAAGATCGAGCCAGGGGAATCTCCGGAGCAGGCGGTGGTTCGGGAAATCCGCGAGGAATTGGCCATAGAGATTATCGTCCAGAAGCTTCTCACGGTTGTGGAGTATGATTATCCGGATTTTCACCTGCAAATGTATTGCTTTTTGTGTGAGATATGCGAGAGGAAGGCGGGAAGGCCGGTACTGAGGGAGCATGAAGCGGCCAGATGGCTGACCAGGGAAACCATCGATGAGGTGGATTGGCTGCCGGCAGATCAGGTGGTGCTGCATCGGGTAAAGGAATTCATGGTCTGAGCAGCCGGGCTCTGGTGAGATCGAGACCGGAGGAAGAAATAAGGAATAAGGAAAGAGGAGAGCCATCTATGAATGCATATCAATTAAAGGCAGCAATCAAGAACCAGAAGCCGCTTGTTTGGCGCAGGTGCATTGTTCCCGGGGGAATCACTTATTCCCAGTTAAGCTTGATTTTGACGGATGTGATGGACAGGCAGGAAGAGGCAGATTTTGAGTTTGAATTTTATCAAAAGAAAATCCGTTTTGGGGAGAGCAGGGAAGATAAACCGATGAGACCGGATTTTTCTTATAGTGTGGCGGAGGCCTCGGAGTTCTATATTGATGAATTGCTGGACACAGAAGACTGGTTCAGTTTTTATTATGGGGATCAGCTTAAGCTGCGGGTTACGATTGAAAAACGGCTGGGAAAGGATGGGAATGAGGATGCTTATCCTTTTATCGTAAATGCGAAAATGGCTGTGACAGTGGAGGATGTTTCTGAGACGGATTTGAAGGAAAATCTTCTGAAGATTAATTGTGAAATGAAGAAAAAATATGCGGTTCGATATGAAGGGCCGGAGTACAAGACCAGAGAGCAGATACAAAAGGATCACCAAAACGGAAAGCCTGGCCTTGTTGGATGGCAGAAGGCAGAAAATGATCCGGAAAAGATCAGATATTCAAGCAATCATTATATGGAACTTATGGCGGGGATATTGCAGAAAGCGTTGCAGGGGGGAGTTGCGGAGGAATTCTTATCCCCGGAGGAACAGAGGCTCCTGGAAAAATCGAGAAGAACAGGACAGGAGAGGATGGGGGCAGGAGAAGAGGATCCCCAGGCGTTTGGAAGAGAAGCGCAGGAAGTAAAGGGGCAAGGGGGAAAGGAAGGACAAAGAGCAGAAGAGGGGGAAAGGACAGAAGAAGGGCAAAGGACAAAAGAGGGGGAAAGGGCAGAAGAAGAGCAACAGCAGGCTTTAAAGGAAACCGATAAAGGCCGCATTTCTCTGACAGAGCGTCTGCTATGGGAAAATAAGGAGCAACTCTTACAACTGGGAAAGGAATTCGGGTTGTCAGGGATTTCCTCCCTGAGCAAATTCCGGTTGGCGGAGAAGATAGCGAATCATTTGTTGACGGCAGAGGTGATGGAGGATTATTTTATCGGGCAGGATGAAGAGAAGATTTTGGCATGGGAGGCGGCTGTTGCAATCGGGACACGCCATCAGCCTTTGGCAGAGCATGTGGGATTGCTGGAGCAGTTTTATGAGGATAATTATCTGGCAATGTATGAGGATGATTCTGTGGAGATACCGCTGGCAGTGGCAGAGGGATATAAAAGGATCAATACACCGGAATTTCAGACCAGGAGAAAGAGGGCAGTATGGATGCGGGCTTGCCTTCATATGCATGCCATGATTTATGGAAGTGCGCCGGCTTCGGTTATTATGCGGATGTATCGGAAGAAACAGGGATATCGCCTTAAACAGTCAGAGTTTTATTCGGTTTTCCAGGATGTTTTGGAGAGGGAGAATCCCTGTGAAATTCATGGGGATAAGGTGATTAAGAAGTTTTTTTTGAAGGATGAATATTATTTGAAAATAGAAAAAATGCAGGAGCCGTGGGATTTTTTCATCCCCGAGGCGGATGAAATCGAAGATTGTTATCAGAACGGATATCCATCAAAGGAGCGGCATTACCGGGAACTGAAGGATTTTCTGATGAAGGAAACGGAATGGAGGGAGAATAGAATAAAAAACTGTCTGGCACGAATCTGGGCATGGACGACTCAGGGATATGATTCCCGGGACATTGAGAGTGATTTAAGGCAAGGGGGACTTGTTCTGGAAAATAAAGGCAAACAGAAGGAATTTATCCGTGTTCTTGAGAAAGCGCAGGAATATACACGCTGTCTGAAATACAGGGGACATATGCCGGCGCAGATTCAGAGAGTGGGAAATCTGTTCTTTTGAGGAATTTAGGAAATGCTGTACGAGTACACCCTTTCCTGTCCGGGGAAGGAGAAACGATTTGCCGAAATGCAGTTTGTATTGGCAAAGAGGAAAGAAGGAAATGCGGTCGGTAAACAGAGAAATCCTGTCGGTAAACCGAGAAATGCCGCAAGAATGATGAAAACATTTTCCGTATTATTTGCTATACTGGTTCTGCTGATACATTCATATTTTGCAAAGGAACTTGTCTGAATGGTAAAGGAGAGGATGGGTATGAATTCTTGTGACATTGAAAGCGTAGCAAATACGATTGCCTACATCGAAGCCCATTTGCAGGAAAGGCTGGATTTGGACAGGGTGGCAAGGGATATTCACTATTCCAAATTCCACCTGCACCGTATGTTTACCCAGGCAACAGGTATCACGATTCACGATTATATCCGAAGGCGGCAGCTGACAGAGGCGGCAAGGCATCTGGTTTTCTCGGAAAAGCCGGTTCTGGAGATTGCCCTGAGCGCCGGGTATGGGAGCCAGCAGGCATTTGCGGGGATTTTTAAGTCCATGTATAAACAAACGCCCAGGGAATATAAACGGAACCGGGATTTTTACCCGTTGCAGCTGGCTTTTGACCTGAACAAAAGCCCCAGGGTTTGCTTGGGCAGACCGGGGGAGATTTCTTATGCGGCCTTGGAGGATATCCCGGAGTGGATGGCCTTTGTCCGGCAGGTGCTTGACGGTTTTCCCGGGTTTCATGAAGAGGAGCATCGGGAGAGTATTCGGTCTTCTGTGAGGGACGGGCGGGTCCTTCTTATGCGGGATGGGGAAGTGATGATAGGAGCGGCTGCCTTTTCCTGCCAGGCGGGAGCCGGGAGCATCGATTTTCTGGGGGTGCATCCCCAGTACCGCCATCGGGGGGTGGCCGGGGCGCTGCTTGATTTTATGATGGAGAAGGAGTTTGCCGGTGATGTGGGAGAGGTCAGCATCACCACCTTCCGTCAGGGAGACCCGGCGGACACGGGGCAGCGAAGGGAATATCGGGAACTGGGCTTTGAGGAGGCGGAGTTATTGACAGAGTTTGGGTATCCTACTCAGAGAATGATTTTACAGAGAAACTTGGAGCCAAGGAGGACGACAGTCACGGGGCCAATGGGCACAAATACGCAGAGTTTGGCGGGCAAGGGCGCTCCGGGTTCAACCGGTAGGATTATCTCCGATTCAAGGCAAAAGGTGATACGCAAAAAGGCGGTGGGCATATGAAGGAGAATATCTTAGACCAGGAATGGGATGCCCCGGCCTTGTTAAAATTTGCCTTTCCCACCATTGTGATGATGATATTTATGGGGCTTTACACCATAACGGACACGATTTTCGTGGCGCGGCTGGTGAATGCGGACGCCCTTTCTGCCATCAACATTGTCTGCCCGGTGATCAATCTCACCGTTGGTTTGGGAACCATGCTGGCAGCGGGGGGAAATGCCATTGTCTCCCGGAAAATGGGGGCAGGGGCCAATGAGGAGGCCAGGGAGGATTTTACCCTGCTGGTGATTGTGGCTCTTGCCATGGGGCTGATGCTTCTGGCAGCAGGGCTTTTCTGGATGGAGGAAATCATCGTTTTTCTGGGAGCCAGTGACCGGCTCTTTCCCTATTGCCGGGAGTATCTGACGGTGCTGGCTTTCTTTATCCCGGCCAATATTTTGCAGACCTTGTTTGCCAACCTTCTGGTGACAGCAGGCCGGCCGGGACTGGGACTGGGGCTGTCGGTTCTGGCGGGTGTGGCAAATATTGTTTTTGACTATATTTTCCTTGTGCCTTTGGGCATGGGAATCCGGGGGGCGGCTCTGGGGACGGGAATCGGGTATCTGATTCCGGCAGCAGCAGGGATGGCTTTTTTTATGGGGAGAAAGGGGACCCTTTTCTTTGTGAGTCTGAGGAGAAGGAAAAACGCGCCGGTACGGGCTTTGTCGGGCAGGCTTAAGGTGGTGGCGGAAAGCTGTGCAAACGGCTCCTCGGAAATGGTGAGCCAGCTGGCAACAGCCCTGACCACCTATCTGTTTAATATTACCATGATGGACTTGGCGGGGGAGGAGGGGGTTGCGGCCATTACCATTCTCATTTATTCCCAGTTTCTGCTGAATACGCTGTTTTTAGGCTATTCCATGGGGATTGCCCCGGTGATCGGCTTTCATTACGGGAGCGGAAACCATGCCCGGCAGAGGAGGGTGCTTCGCGTCAGCATGAGATTTATTGCCGTGACATCTCTGGCGGTGTTTGGTTTTTCCTTTACCGGCGGCGGGGTTATTGCAGGGATGTTTGCGGGAAAAGAATCCGAGGTCTATCAGCTTGCGGTGGGGGGCTTTGAGATTTTTTCCTTTGGGTTTCTGTTCTGCGGGTGGAATATTTTCGTCTCCGGCATGTTTACCGCATTGTCCAACGGAAGGGTGTCGGCAGCGCTTTCCTTTTTGCGCACCTTTGGCTTGCTGGCCGGCAGTATCCTGGTTCTGCCCCGGGTGTGGGGAATCCCAGGGGTGTGGCTGGCGGTTCCGGTGGCAGAGGGAGTGATGTTTGTGGTGTCTCTGGGATGTCTTGGAGTTACTGTTCACTCCCAATGTCAGTAAGTTAAGCGTTTCTGAAAGGTACGCCAGGGAAACGGGGAGAGCAGCCATCGGAAAGGGTCTGCTGCTTTTTCCGGTTTCGAGATTCACAGAAAACCTGCCACTGGCAGCTTTTCTGCGTGCTGAGGCAAAGAATTCCTAAAATTTCCGATTTTTGCTAAAAGCGAAACGAAAATTCACAAACTCGCTGCGCTCAGACAGTGTGAATTTTCGTTTCAACGCAAAACTCAGAAATTCAAGGACTTCTAAATCTCTGCAAAGTCAAAATCCGCAGACCCTTTCCGATGGCTGCTCTCCCCGTTTCCTTAACTTACTGACATTGGTTCACAGGTATCCTGTAACGTAACAGCTTATGTCCATTTGAAATCGTCTGCGGCGGTTCTAAGCGTCAGTGGCGCTTGTTCAGAACCGGCCGGAAGGTCGTGTAGACCGGGGCATATGCTTTGGCCCCATAACTGTATTGGCTCATAACTAATCAGCGGAGTGATTAGTCATGAATTGAACAGTAACTGTGGCATTACAGTTCCATCTGCTATCCCTTGTAATAATTAATCAGGCTCCCCGCCAGTAAAATCTTTCGCTCATCTTCTGTCAGGTTGTCCAGCGTACATTCAAGGGTTCCGGATGCCTCCACACCGCCTTCTTCCGGCAGGCTTAATATTTGAAGTTTTACGGTATCCTGCTTTTCTTCAATCACCTGGCGGATATTTCTTATGAAGATCCAGGTGTCTGTTGGCAGTTTTAAGTCTTTCTCTGTCCGAAGAGGCAGGATGCCCCAGTTGATCAGGTTGGAACGGTACCGCTTGGTGGCATACTCGTTGGCAATGTTGGCAAAGCCGCCCAGCACCTTCTGGCAGCTGGCTGCCTGTTCTCTGGAAGAACCGTCACCGATCTGCTGGCTTACCATGGCGCTGCCGATCAGGATGTCCTCCAGGCCGCACTGCTCCCGGGTGCATAGAACTGACAGGATATTTTTCAGGCCGTTTGCATATGCCCCGTCTTGGTTTTCTGTTGTCCCGGGTTTCTCGGACATCCGGCCGGCTGCTGCCCACGCCTGCCGCTGCCTTTCCATCTCCCGCACGGCCTTGGCCCGGCCCACATAGTCCTTGTCCCGGCTGATCATGGTATACTCGGAGATCTTCTCCGGGTTGGAGCGGAAGGAGGATGCCTCTCCTGAGGGAATCAACTCGTCTGTGGTCACAGACCCCTCATAGGAACCGGCCACCCGTAAAAGCAGGTGTTTTCTTAAGGGAGCCATCTCTGGCCAGTCGGCAATATTCGGCCCCATTACCAGCTTTTCTTCGGCGTCCCCTTTGCCGAAATTGTCAAAAACCTGATTTTTGTATATTTGCTCATCAAAATGGTAGGTCAGGCTCCGGTACTCCACAGAAAGTTCCGTGGCTGCCGTCAGCCTTCCCCCATTGCGCACCGTGGCGGCAATGGAACGGGCGTCCATCAGGCAGGCAGCCGCCATCTGTCCCTGTCCCGGCTTGGAGCCCTCCCGGTTGGGATAGTTCCTGGTCATGTGGCGGATGCTCACCTGGTTGTCCGCCGGCACATCGGTCACCCCGAAGCAGGGCCCGCAGATTGCCGGGCGCAAGGTCACGCCGCAGACAGCCAGTTCCCCGGCGATTCCCTGTCTCATCAGTTCCGCCATCACCGGCAGGCTGGCGGGATTGACTCCCAGGTTCAGCCCGTTTCCGGGAATCCCGTATCCTTTCAGGATGTCCGCCATGGCCACAATATTTTCAAAAAGGCCTCCCGAGCAGCCGCTGACCAGGGCCTGATCTACATAGAATCCCCCATCCCTTACATGGGACATGATGGAAAAGGGCTTTCCCTTCGGGCCTTTGATCTTCTGTCCCTCTTCTTCCACCGCTTCCAGGATTTCCTCCATCCTCTCCTGAAACTCCCGGATGGGCAGGGCATTGCTGGGATGGAAGGGCAGGGCAATCATACACTCCACCTGGGACAAATCAATGTCAATCAGGCCGTCATACCAGACGCCGTCCTCTGGCATCAGCTTTTGGTAGGCATCCTCTCTTCCATGCTCCCGCAGATACTCCCTGGTCCGTTCATCCGTACACCAGATACTTGACAGGGCGGCGCTCTCCGTGGTCATCACGTCAATGCCCATGCGGTATTCCATGGAGAGATTTCTAATGCCAGGCCCTACAAATTCCAGGATTTTGTTCTTGTTGAAATTGTTTTTAAAGGTGGCGGCCACCAGAGCCAGTGCCACATCCTGGGGGCCCACCCCCGGCCTTGGACTTCCGGTCAGCCGCACAGCCAGAACCGGCGGCATTTTCACATCATAGGTGCGGCCCAAAAGCTGCTTGGCCACCTCCCCGCCTCCCTCTCCGATTCCCATGGTTCCCAGGGCGCCGTAGCGGGTATGGCTGTCCGAGCCTAAGATCATCCTTCCTCCCCCGGCCCGGGCCGTCTGTAAAATGTTGACGTAATTGTTGTCCGGGGACACCAAGGCGTCAAAAGTCAGCTTCAGATTTTCCATGTCCCCGCTTTTGTTGTGGGCCTGCAAAATCCCATAGGCCATGGTTTTTTTCCTGCCCTCGTCCTTTTCCCGGATATCCTTGTTTTCTATGATGTCCCCCTGCTTTGTCAGGAAAACTCCGTGATCAATCAGTCGAATCATATTCCTTCTCCCCTGTTTTTCCGCCTTGGTAACCGTTCAAATATCCCTTGAACGGTTACCTGCCTTTGCTTTATGCTTGCCTTCTGTCAGCATCCCCTAGAGCGTGTCTGAAAATTCATTCCCGTCAAAGCACGCCCCACTTTGCAGGAGATTTAGCCCTCATTCGGTCAACGTAGCCCACTACGCCTTCCTCATTCGGACTAAATCTCTCACAAATTGTGACGCACATCTGACGGAAAGCAATTTTCAGACACGCTCTGGTGCTCCATCCAGACCGTTTAATTTCGGATATACAATGTCCCCTCCATGATTCTCCTGGCCGTCCTCTGCACTGCCACGCTGGGCAGCCGGAGTTCTCCGTTCTCCTTCTCTATGTAGGGATACATGGTCATCACGCCGCTGGGATGGCCGATGCGCACGGTCTCCCGGCCCGCTGCCGGGGCTCCGATGGTTTTCCAGATCACGGAACCTTCCAGAAATGCCGCCACGGAAATGGAACTTGCCGATGTGAGGGGACAAGCTTTATGGCATTTAAACACGGAAATCACCCGGGCGCACAAATCCATGTCCTCCATCTTTACCGTCTGGCCGGCGATATCCGTGAAGGACACCGGTTTTGTAAAGAATCCCACCTTGGGAACGGCCGGAGAATTGGCTGTGGCGTCCTCCAGATCTTTGGCAAAGCCCATGAGGCAGGCCGCCGTGCCCCGGATTTTCTCCAGCAAATCACACACCTCTTTGTTCTGGTTGATCTCCTCCGGCAGTTCTGTGCCCTTCATGCCGATGTCTTCCGCCCGAACCAGTACCATGGGGTTGGACACATCTAAAATGGTGGCTTCGATTTTGCCGAACCCGGGAATGTCCAGCACATCCAGCACATTTCCCGTAGGCAGAAGCTTCCCGGTCTTGGCGCCTGCCGGGTTTAAGAAATTCACCTTCAGTTCAGCCGCCGTCCCGTCAACCCCGGCGATCTGGCAGTCGCCGTCCTGGGCAAAGGTCCCCTTCTCACAGGGCACCACCACATTGATGTATTTGTCTGTGTTCCGGTTCAGCATCCGCACGGTCACAGCCGGCTCTGCGGCCTCCACCATGCCTTCCTCCACCGCATAGGGTCCCACGGCAGCGGTCATGTTTCCGCAGTTGGACTTGTAATCCACCTGGCTTTTTCCCACGATCACCTGTCCTACCAGATACTCCACGTCCACATCCTTTTCCTCGCTCTTCCACACAATGACGATCTTGTTGTTGGAGGACACGGTGCCTCCCATGCCGTCAATCTGCTTCGGATCCGGATCTCCCATGGCCTGTAAAAAAATGCTGTCCCACAAAGACCGGTCCTCTGGCAAATCCTCCCGATGAAACATGCAGCCCTTGCTGGTGCCGCCCCGCATAAATACTGTCTTAAACTTTCTCATTTTCCCTCCGATAACACTTACACTATTTTAATCCGTCAATGGTTTCCAGCAAATAATCCGTAAATTCCTTCGCGCTTGCATCCTCCCTGAAGGTGGTCAGCACCACCTTCCGCTCCGTGATGGTACAGATATCCAAAGCCTTATCCAAAATCTGCTTCCGGTCTCCGTAGCCGATGTGGGCCATCATCATGCCCACCGCACGAATCAGGCTGCAGGGGTCTGCATACTCGCCCCGGTTATGCTCGATCAGGAAAGGAGCCGTCCCGTGAATCGCCTCAAACATGGCGTATTTATTGCCCAAATTAGAGGAGGAGGCTGTGCCCAAACCGCCCTGGTGCTCCGCCGCCACATCCGTCACAATATCCCCGTACAGGTTGGGAAGGACGATCACCTCAATCCCCTTGTTAAATTCCGGGTCCAGCATCTTGGCGCACATGGCGTCCACCAGACGCTCCTGAATCTCGATCTCCGGGTACTCCTCCCCCACCTTTCTCACGGCCTTGATAAAGTTGCCGTCCGCCAGCTTGACAATATTGGCCTTGGTGACAATGGTGACATTTTTCTTTCCGTTCTTCCTGGCAAAATCAAAGGCTGCCCGGGCAATCCGCTCGCTTCCCTGCCTGGTCTGCACCTTAAAGTCCACAGCCAGATCTTCATTGACCTGAATGCCCTTATTTCCCCAGATGTATTCGCCCTCAATATTTTCCCGGAAAAATGTCCAGTCAATATTTTTGTCCGGAATCTTGATGGGGCGGACAGCCGCAAACAGTTCCAGCCCCCGGCGCAGCAGGCTGTTGGCGCTGACCAGGTTCGGCCAGGGATCCGAAGCCCTGGGTGTCACCATGGGCCCCTTTAAGATCACGTTGCACTTCTTCACTTCCTCAAAGACCTCATCGGGAAGACTTTGCAGCTTTGCGGCGCGGTTCTCGATAGTCATGCCCTCAATGACCCGGATCTCCACCTTTCCCCTCTCAACCTCCGGCCCCATCAGATTGCGAAGCACCCGCAGCGCCTGCTCCATAATGATCGGCCCGATTCCGTCCCCCGGCAATACGCCCACCACAATCTTGTCAATCTTAGAATAGTCGGTGATCTCGTTGTCCTTTTTCATCCGTTCAATCCGCTCAAATTCCGATTGAATCAATTCTCCGAATTTTTCCTGTGCTTCCTTAATCCCGCTCATTTTTCTTCTCCTCTCCTATCCTTCCACTTTGGCAAGCTGCTCCTTCAGATACCGCAGCTGCCCTCCGCACAAAATCACTTCCAACTCGCTGTCCGACAGTTCCACCTTTGCCTGGAAGGAAACATCCTTCGTCTTATCCCGAACCGTCACTTTCCTCGTCTTTAACTGCTCCCGAAGATTCTCGATCTCCAACTCATCCATCAACTCCAGCTTGTCATAGTCCGCCGGATCCGCAAAGATCATGGGGATAATCCCGTGGTTCACCAGATTGCCCTTGTGGATTCTGGCAATGCTCTTGGCAATCACCACCTTCACCCCCAGATACATGGGATTGATGGCCGCATGTTCCCTGGAAGAACCCTGTCCGTAATTCTCCCCGCCGATGATAATGCTCTTGCCCAGTTCTTTTGCCCTGGCCGCAAAATCCGGGTCATACCGGTGATAACAGTACTGGGACATCAGCGGAATATTGGAACGCATGCTGGAAAATTCCGCGCTGGCCGGTGTGATGTCGTCTGTGGTGATGTTGTCCACGGTCTTTAAGCTGATCTTTGCATTTAAATACTGCTCCGGCGCGTCCGGTATGGGCAGAGGCTTGATATTCGGCCCCCGGACAATCTCCACCCTGGCCGCTTCCTCCTGCGGCAGCGGGGGAATGATCATGGAATCATCCACCGGATAGGACTCCGGCTCCTTCACCTGATCCAGGATTTTCACATCCTCCCCCATCAGTTCCCGGGCTGTGGTAAAGGTTCCTGTGACCGCCGTTGCCGCGGCGCTCTCCGGGCTTACCAGATAGACCTGGGCTGTGGGATTGCCTGCACGGCCCCTGAAATTCCGGTTGGTGGTCCGCACCGCCACTCCATTAGTGGCCGGCGACTGGCCGATGGCACAGCAGGGCCCGCAGGCCAGTTCCAAAAGCCGCACCCCGGCATCCATCAGCATTTCCACATAGCCGTCCCGCATCAGCTGCTTATAGATCTGCCTGGAGGAAATGGCACAGGTACAGCTTACATCCTCATGGACATGATGTCCCTTTAACACCAAAGCCGCCCTGGCAATGTCCCGGTAGCTGGCATTGGTACAGCTTCCGATCATCACCTGCTGCACCTTTTTCTTTTCCACCTCCCGGATGGTAGTCACATTGTCCGGCTGATGGGGACAGGCAATCAGCGGCTCCAGTTCACTTAAGTTGATCTCCATCTCCCCGTCATAGCTGCATCCCTCATCGGGCAGCATCCGGACATACTCCTTCTCTCTCCTGGGCCTTCATAAACTTGCGCACCTGCTCATCCGCCGGGAATATGGAGGTGGTGGCTCCCATCTCCGCTCCCATGTTGGCAATCGTTGCCCGGGCCGAAACCTCCAAAGTCTCCACCCCCGGCCCCACATACTCAAACACCTTTCCCAGTCCGCCTTTGACCGTCACCCGGCGGAGCATTTCCAGAATCACTTCCTTGGCGTTGCAGCCTGGCCTCAGCCTGCCGGTTAAGTTCACCCGGATAATCTCCGGCATTTTCAGCCGCATGGGCACCCCGGTCATGGCCGTGGCCACATCCATGCCTCCCACTCCGATACAGAGCATCCCGATGGCTCCCCCGTGAGGAGTATGGCTGTCCCCGCCCATGGAAAGCTTTCCCGGCGCCCCGAACCTGGCCACCTGGATGGCGTGGCAGATGCCGTTTCCCGGCCTGGACACATACACTCCGTATTTCTTTGCCACCGACTGTAAATAAATATGATCATCCGGCGTCTTGTGATCCAGATACAACAGATTGTGATCCAGATGGCTGACGCTACATTCCGTCCTCACCCGGTCAATACCCACAGCCTCAAAGGCCAGATAGGTCATCACCGCATTGATATCGTGGGTCAGTGTCTGGTCTACCTTGAGATAGATCTCCTCCCCCGGCTTCATCTCAGACGGCTTTGCCAGATGAGACGCCAGGATTTTCCTTGTCAGATTTTGTGCCATCTTCACCTTCGTCACCACCACGCCTGTCCGCTTCATTTCTTCCACCAGCGTTTTCTGCTTTTCCCGCTTTCGCAGCGCCCGCTCCATGATCTCTTTTGCTTCCTCCGGCCGGATAACACAGACACCGTTTCGGTCTCCCACCACAATGTCCCCCGGACGCACGGTCACGCCTCCGCAGCTTACCGTCACATTGATTGCTCCTGCTCCGCTTTTTCCCGCCGTCCCACAGGTAATCCCCCTGGCAAAAACCGGAAATCCCACTTCCTTGCACTCCTCCACATCCCGGAATGCCCCGTCAATCACCACGCCCGCCGCCTTTTTCATCCGGGCGCAGAAGCTTCGGTGGTCTCCCCAGTAGGAACAGCTGCAATTCCCCCTGCCGGCCACCACGATCACATCCCCCTCTTTTGCCTGAAGAATGGCGTCTGCCACAATGGCCCCCTCTCCGCTGGGCACATCCACCATAAGAGCCGGCCCGACTATCCGTTCCCCGTTTATCCACGGCTTGATGGTATAGTCCATGGAATGATACAGGCCTGCTCCGTCACACAGTTCCGAGGTGGTAAACCCCCGCAGATCTTCGATTAACTTTTTCCTTTCCTCTGTCAATATTTCTCCCCCATTTCTCTGCAAATCAGGCTTCTTTGTTACTGTTCACAGGCAATGTCAGTTAGTTAAGTTGTTCCAAAAGGTACGCCAGGAAAACGGGGAGAGCAGCCATCAGAAAGGGTCTGCTGCTTTTTCCGGTTTCGAGATCAAGAATTCCTAAAATTTCCGATTTTTGCTCACGATAAAATGCGT
>CAJURT010000038.1 GCA_910588875.1 uncultured Lachnospiraceae bacterium | reverse complement strand
GTTCATCATATCCACAATATTCTTTGTAATCGCCATCCCCAAACCTGTTCCCTGGATGCCGCTGATCGTGGAGGTACGTTCCCTCTCGAAGGGTTCAAAAATATGTTTCACAAACTCTTTGCTCATGCCGATGCCGGTATCTTTGATGCAGAATTCATAATTGGCCATACCAGCAGGGGCCCCGGGCTTCTCGGTAACCCTGATGCTGACGATCCCGCCTGCCCCTGTATACTTGACCGCATTGCTGAGCAGGTTCAAAAGCACCTGGTTCAGCCGCAGCTTATCGCAGTAGATATCCTCGTCAAACACATCCACCGCATCCATATATAGTTCCAGCTGCTTTGCCCGGATATCTGCCTGCAGAATATTGCGCAGCCCATGGAGGATATCCGGCAAACGGCATGGTTTCTCCTCCAAATGCATCTTGCCGCTCTCAATCCGGCTCATATCCAGGACATCATTGATCAAACTCAGCAAATGATTCCCCGAAGTCATGATTTTCTGCAGGTACTCCTCTACCTGTTCCTTATGCTCAATATGGGTAATCGCCAGCGCGGTAAAGCCGACAATCGCATTCATCGGGGTACGGATATCATGGGACATATTGGACAGGAATACGCTTTTGGCCTTGCTTGCCCGGTTCGCCTGTAAAAGCGCATCCTCCAAAAGGCTTTTCTGCTCCATCTCATGGCGGATCTCCTCATCCACATTGCGGAATCCCAGGACAATGCCGTGGGTCTGGCTCCAGGCCCCGGCACGCACCACCTTCATCTGGAAGTATTCCATCTTGCCGTCCTTGTTGGCACGATGATTGACATAATACTGCTTTTCCTCTGCCAGTTCTTTTTTCAGCCGTTCCCGTGAAGATGCCTCCTGCAGCATCTCCTTATCTTCCTCATAGACAAAATTCTCAATGTATAAACTCATGCTTTCTTCCAAAGAAAGCCCTTTATTAAATATGGATCCAATCTGGTAGCCCGAATCCTCCGCAATCCGCAGTGCCTTGCCTGCACCGGTTTCCAGGTCAAAAAAGCAGACCACATTATAATCGATGCTCAGCGCCTGGATCAGTTCTTTCTGGCGCCTTTCATTTTCCTTTTCCTGCAGCTTCTGGGCAGTATAATCCAGCAGGAAGCGTTGGTAAAACATCCGGCCGTTTTCCTTTAGAAGCTTAATATTGCCCATAACATGGCGGATCTCCCCGTCCCTGCGGCGAACCCGGTACTCCGTACTGATACTATCCCCTTCTTTTTTTAATTCCTTGATATCATCCCTGAGCCTTTCCCTGTCCTCGTCCACCACCGACGCGGCAACCATATTAAAGCCCGCCGCCTCCAATTCTTCCCGTGACTCATAGCCAAGGATCTCCAGCGCTGCCCGGTTAATGCTGATGATATCCATCCCATCCATTGTGTGGCACATCACCCCGCAGTCCATGGTGGTGAAAATGGTCTCTAATGTCTGGTTCTTCTGTATAATCTCCTGTTCGTAGGCACGCTCCTGGGTCACATCTATCGCCACACCCACGGTTCCCATTACACTCCCATCAAGATCATACAGCGGTGATTTGTACGTTGTAAGCAGCCGCACGCCGTCCCCGCTCTTCACGGACTCCTCAGAAACGCAGGTCTTCTTCGTGCTCATAACCTCCCGTTCCGATTCAATGCAAGCCGGATCGTCGAACTCCACATCCCAGATATAGGCATGGCCCCGCCCTTCCACCTGTTTCTTCGTCTTGTTGACTGTCCTGCAAAAACTGTCATTCACCTTTTCATGAATGCCATTCTTATCTTTATACCAAACCAGGTTGGGGACATTATTGATGGTAGCTTCCAGGTAATGGCTGGTCTGCCAGTAATCCTTGCCCATCTTGCATGTCTGCTGCCACCGCAGGAAACGGAAACGGGCTTCTCCCTCCGCCATGGGCACAATCCAAATATCCGTCACATCCGGCAGGATGTCTTCAAACAACTCTATCTGTTCCTTTCCTGCCAGCAGAATAAGCTCAGCATCCCGGGATTTACCGGCAGCCAGCATCTGCACCGCTTTTCCTGCATCCATATCCCGCAAGTCCGCTATAATCACATCTGCATCTGCTGCCAACTCACTTTCCGGCCTTTCACTTTCCGAAAAACCATGTGTGAAATGCTCAAGCGGAGGCATCTCTTTTATAATTTCAAATATCCGGTTGGGATTCCCTGCCAAATAGAACCGAAGATGGCAATGATACATTTTTCTTCTCCCCCTATGCTTATTCTATCCTCATTATAATAATACTTTATTTCCCGAAGCATAGCAACCTTTTTCCGCAAACCCGGCCATCAGATTTTGCTTTTTGTTACCTTTGCCCATCGATCCTTTATATGCAGCTTTCATATAACTGTTCCATAATTCCGCCCGCTTTTTCCATATCAATGCTGGAGTAATTCATCACATATGTATTTTTCCCCTGTCCGGGGCATCCATAATAGTATTTTGACAATGGAGCCAGCTGAATGCCCTGCTGCCTGGCACGGCTGCATACTTCCTCTTCTTCCAGCGGTGTATGGATGGCCATCAAGAAGTGCAGCCCCGCCTCCTCCCCGGATATCGATACCACATCTTTTAACTTGCTCTTATGGATTGCCTCCAGCAATGCATCCCTTTTCAAACAGTAATAATTGCGCAGCCGGTTAATATGAACCTCAAATTTCCCCTCCTCAATAAACCTTGCCAGGGTATATTGCTCAAAATTTGAAACCGTTCCGGAATAAAAAGACAGGGTCTCATAAAAGCGTATCAGCAGCTTTCTGGGGAGAACCATATAACTGATCCTCACCGTAGAACATAAGGTCTTGGTAAAAGTATTCATATAAATAACCCTGTCCGAGACATCAATACTCTGCAGGGTAGGGATGGGCTGCCCGCTCAGCCTTAATTCACTGTCATAATCATCCTCAATGATATAACGCCCCATTCCCTTTGATGCCCACCCCAGAAGTTCATACCGCCTGCTGATTGGCATCACGATCCCTGTCGGGTAATGATGCGACGGGGTTATATGCACAATATCAACCTTTTTTTCTTCCAGCTGTTCTGTGCGGATCCCGGAGCCATCCATCTCAATCCATTCCCAGGCAACCCGATAGCTGCCGTAGATCTTCGCAAGCTTCGGGTAGCCCGGGTTCTCCACCGCATATACCTTATCGTTGCCCAAAAGCTGAATTAAAAGGCCATAAAGGTATTCCGTCCCTGCGCCGATCAGGATCTGCTCCGGGCAGACGTTCATCCCCCGGAATTCCTTCAGATATTTTGCAATGCTTTCCCTCAGGGGAAGTATCCCCCCGCAAGGGGGATTCGTCATCAGCTGGGCCCGGCTGTCATTCAGCACCTCCCGGATCACCCTGGACCAGATTGTAAAGGGAAACAGTTCCGACGGGGTCTGGTTGCTGGAAAAATCCGCAAAACAGCCGGATTCTTCACCGGCAGCCGGGATTACCTCCTTCTTGAAAGGCACTTTTTTTTCTTCTACCCTGCTTTTAAAATCTGACACATAAAATCCCCGCTTCGGCATGGAATAAATAAATCCTTCTGCCAAAAGCTGGGCATAAGCATTCTCCACAGTAATCACACTGACTCCCAGGTTTTTCGCAAACGGCCGCTTGGAAGGCAGCCTGTCCCCGATCTTTATCACTCCCTGGACAATATCATTTTTAATGCTTTTATACAGATGTTCATAGAGAGGACCTGGCCCCAAATCCGCTAAATTATAAGTAAGCATTCTGCCATTTCCCTCCAAACTGGTCTTACCGGACAGATACAAATCACCTCTTCTTAAAGAGTTACTTTTCATTATACTCCTTGGGTACCAATAAGTAAACCTTTTGCATTACAAAAAGGCCAGGCCTCCCATCATCAGGTCTTAAAAGATGGAAAGCCCGGCCTTTATTTTTTATGTACCCCCGGCATGCCCGCATATATGCTGTCAGGATTGCCGTCAGATTTATTGGTGCCTTACCAGCAAAGCACTGTCCCCCCTATCTCTGTGCTGCCTTTATCAAACACAATCACATTCCCATATCCCAGGCATCCATCCACCTCTTCCAGATCTGTAGGCGAGTTCACTTCCTGGTGGCAGATTATCACCACATACTCCCTGCCGTCTCCTCGGATCCGCAGCCCTTCCGCCATAGAATAGGGATAATAAATCCCTTTCAGCGCTGATTTCACAGGCATCCTTTCCACCCGGCATTCCGGCAGGCCTTTGGCATCCCCTGTCTGAATCACGGTCAAAAGAGAAGCAAACCCCTCCCCCTTTAGGTTTACCCGGAGTTTCTGCCGCATTTCCTGCTGGTTGTAATGGCGGGCAATCTTTCCCCAAAGCTTTTCTGCTCTGGATGTTGGTGTCATAAAATAAAATTTGGCCTGGGCTTTTTTTCCTTTAAACCGGGCTGTCTGCACTGCCCCAGTGCCAATCCCCCCCTCATCCAAGAAAGGGATATCCTCCCCGCTCAAATCCAGCTGCCCCAATTCACTGAAATTCCAATACTGCTCATAGCTATGGGGATCTCCGCTGTACATCTCGTCCATAACCACATACAGATCCGGCTTGATCCAAAGGATCTTCCGGTTCACAAAGACCCCTCCTGCTGAATCCAAATACCCCAGGTGCCCGCCTTGGACGAACTCATATTGGTCCGTAAATTTATGGAGTTGTTTCACTGGCTGGCACAGTTTGCTGCATTCCCATGAATCCTTGCAGACCGTAAAATATTTCCCATCCACAGTGATGGTATTATGGGCATCCGGATTTTTAAAATCAAACCTCCCCTTATCAACTGCATAGGTACAACGTCCGGAATCAGCCAGTACATCCTCCCCCCGGACCACCAGATCTATATGAAGTTTGTCAGAATGTCCGTGCCCGGCCCCCATGGTTCCGCAATGGAAATGCAGTACATTGGCCTCCCTTCCCCAGCCGCTGCGCAGATAATAGTTGCCCGAATCTGCCAATGCCGCTGACACAAAGTCCGGCTTTACCCCTTTCATGGCTGCATATTCCTTTGCCCCTTCCACTCCGATATCCCAGACACTCTCAAAATCCATCACGGCATGCCCTCCGGACTTAAGCACCGGATCCCCAAACAGCCACGCCGCGACGCCCAGGTAATCGCGGAGGTCCATGTCATCGCTATCTCCTGTCATAAACTCCCGCCCGTCTGGCTTCTGCCATGCAAGATCAGCATAGGCCATCTTTTTTACTGCATCCAGAAAGGCCTCTGGTACCGGGATATTGTTGCGGAATGCCAGGATCAGCACATCTTCAAAACAGTGGAGTACCTCATTGTGGTACATTGGGGACTGCTCCCACTGCACCCCGTCCCCCAGGATCTGCATCCGTGCCTGGATCTCCAGCTTTTCCATGGCAATGGAAGTATACCTGTTTCTTCTCTCCTCATCTGGCATAGCGACACCGATCTCAAACAGGCCATGGTTTTCCAGTACGCCCCAGTTGCTGATATACCGGTAAGGTGAATGCATTTCTATAATGTATTCCGCATGTTCTGCCAAACAATGGCAAAAAGCATCTATTACCTCATCCGTAAGCAGCGGGCTGTCTGCAAAATAGCGAATGGCCTTCGTCCAGTATTCCCCCCTAAACCCTGCCTCCAGAATCCGCCAGGCTGTTTTCTCCGTCTCCCTGTTTCTTTTCACCCGTTTCATCCAATCCGTCAGCAGGCGCAGAAAGTGACGGACATAGGTTTCATCCTTTGTCAGCCAGTATGCCTGCCCCAGACAGATAAAAAAACGATGCCGGTTGAACTGATAGCTGAATTCCGGATCGCTGTCTGGCTGATACCCCCAGTCTACCAGGCTGTCTGGCCCAAAGCAGACAGGCTCCCAGGTCTGCTCCAGGTCATGCGGCAGGTTAAACAAAAATTCATTCCTGCATACCGCTGATGCCATCCTTATGATATGTTCGCAGTTCTCTGGCCAATGCTCCCGGCAATATTCTGCCGCTTCAGCCGGATCCTTTACAAAAAAATGTTCCTTTCCTCTTGCAAAAAACTCCTTCTTTGTCATCTTGCCCCTTTCATTGCCCGTGCCCCGTTTTTCCCTAATACAACTGCTTTCTGGCCATCATGTCTTCTGTTGTAATTCACCAATATACCTGCCAGTCCTTATGCAGCCTGGTCAACGCCTCCATGTAAAAATAATCCCCCCAAATGTTGCATTCATCCACCCCGTAATGGTTGCACGTGTTAAAAGGCGAATGGTTAGAGTATGTGCTGTGAAGCACCAGCCCGTTGGATATCGCCCCATCTTTCACTGCATAAGAATCCACCAGGGATTTCATCAGCCGGCCGGCCATCCCCTGATAGTATGCTGCCCGTTCCTCATCCAGATATTTCGCCATCTCCAGCATTCCGCAGGCGGCAATCGCCGCTGAGGAGGAGTCCCTGGGCTGCTGGTCCCCGTCCCCGAATTCCAAATCCCAGAACGGCACCAGGTCCTGGGGCAAATGGCGTAAAAAGTAATCCGTAACCCCTTCAAATACAGCAATGTATTCTTCCCGTTTCGTATAGCGATAACCAATAGCCGTCCCATATACTCCCCATGCCTGGCCTCTTGCCCAGGCCGAGCCGTCCCGGTAGCCCTGGCAGGTAGCCCCATGGTCTGGCTTCCCGGTTTCCCTGTCAAAAAAGTAGGTATGCCAGGTAGAGAAATCCTCCCGAACCACATTTGCCAGCGCTGTATGGATATGCTTCTCTGCCACTGCCCGGTACCGTTCCTCCCCCGTCTCCTCGGATGCCCAATAAAGAAGCGGTAAATTCAGCAGGCAATCAATAATCAGCCGGTAATTATCCCCTGCATCCAGGGCTCCCCACGCCTGGATAAACTCTCCTTTCTCATGGAAACGCCCTGTCAGTTCTTCTGCTGCCATCAGAGCTGCCCTTCGCCCAACCTCGCTCCCTGTAAGTTTATATCCCGCCACGCAGGAAGGGGAATACAGAAAACCCAGGTCATGGGTTCCAACATCCCTCTTTTGCTCAATCCGTTCCAAAAAGCTGGTCATCTGCACCATACCTGCTTTAAGCAGTTCTTCTTTCCCTGTATGTTCATAAGCCAGCCACACTTCCCCGGTCCAGAACCCCGTAGTCCAATCCACATTTTCTGTGGCAGCATAAAAGCCCCCTTCACTATAAGCCTTGGGGAAATACCTGGTGAAAGCAGGCAGGTTCCGGATCACCAGATCCGATGCCAGATCCAGGGCCTGCCCCACCTCCCCATGGGAAATCTCTGGTTGTTCCAACAAATCCTGTTGTGCGATCCAACTCATAAGCCCTCCTCAGCCCTTTACACCAGAAGCCGCCACACCTTCCACGAAATACTTTTGCAATGACAAGAACACGATCAGCACCGGAATCAGGCTCAGCACGGATGCCGCCATAATCAGCCCATACTCGGATCCAAACTGGCTGATAAACATCCGCAGTCCCAGCTGCAGGGTTTTTTTCGACTCTGTAGTCAGGTAAATCAAGGGCCCCAGGAAATCATTCCATGTATTTACGAAGGTAAATATGGTCAATGTGGAAAGTGACGGCTTCGACAGCGGCAGCATGATCCTGTACCAGATCTGATACTCCGTCATACCGTCTATTCTTGCCGCCTCGCACAGTTCTGTGGGAATCCCTTCATAAAACTGTTTCATCATAAACACCCCAAATGCCGAAAATGCCTGTAAAAAGATAATTGCCAGATGCGTATCTGCCAACCCCATGGAACGCATCATCATAAATTGGGGCACCATATATACCTGCCACGGTACAGCAATCGTTGCAATATAAGCCAAAAACAACAGATCCTTGCCCTTAAACTCCAGTTTGGCAAAGGCATAGGCCGCAAAGCTGCTGGTAAGAAGCTGTAAAAAAGTCACAATCAGGGTCAGCTTCACGGTATTTTGCACAAAAGCCATCAAAGGGATTTTACTCCAGATATCCACATAATTCTGCCACCGTGGGTTTTTGGGTATCCATTCAATAGGGAAAATAAATACATCCTTATCCAGCTTAAAGGATGCTGACAGCATCCACGCAAAGGGTACCAGCATCACTAATGCCAGGGCGATCAGCACCACATAGAGAACCACCCGCAGGGCTCTTGTCTTTGTATTTTTAATCTTCATTTACAACCCCTCCCTAATTAGCATATTTCTTTTCCCCACGGAATTGGACCAGGGTAATAGCCAGCACCATAAGGAACAGAACCATGGCACAGGCACTTGCATAGCCCAGGTTCCAGTTGCGGAATGCTTCCTCGTATATGTGATATACCAGCACAATGGCCGATTCGTTCAGCACTCCCGTATTGCCGCCCGCCAGCATATACACAATGTCATAGACCTTGAAGCAGTTGATGGTCAGTATAATGGTCACAAAAAATGTGGTGGGCCTCAGCTGCGGAAGGGTGATATACCAGAAACGCTGCCAGGTGTTGGCACCATCCAGTCCACAGGCCTCATAGAGTTCCCCGTTAATCCCCTGGAGTCCTGCCAGGTAAATCACCATATAATAGCCCATATTTTTCCAGACGGAAAACATTACCACTGTGAACATCACCCAGTTTTTGTCTGCCGACCATTTGGGCAGGCTCTTGGCCGCCACGCCCAGATTGTATAGGATCATGTTGGCCGGCCCGCTTTTGGCCGGAGAAAACAGCATGTTCCAGACAGCCGCCACTGCCACCAGGGATGCCACATAGGGGAAGAAGCTGACCGTCCTAAAAAAATTGCGCCCCTTGATTTTTTGGTTTAAAAGCACCGCCAGAGCCAGCGCTGCTGCCAGGGTAAATGGCACAGTAGCCACACAATATACCACTGTATTCCGCAGGGCAGCCAGGAACCGCTTATTGCCAAACATCATGGCAAAATTGTCCAACCCGGCAAATTCCATGGCATTGTTGCCATCCCACCTTAAAAATGCCAGAACAAATGCAAAAATGACCGGCCCCAGGGTAAAGATTGCAAATCCGATAAAATTCGGTGCAATAAATGAATATGCCACCATATCCCTTTTCGCCTGTCGGCTGAAACGCTCACCAGTCTTGGCCTGCCGGATCTTGTCCCGCGTGCGGTCGATCTCCCGCCCCAGCTTCAGCCTCTTTTTCGGATCGGCCTCATCCTCCGCCTGTTTTTGGAGTCTTTCCAGGCACGGTTCCAGCACAGACAGCTTTTTCTGAACCACAGCCGGGTCAATAGTCTTTGTCTTTCCCATAATACCTGCCTTTCTTCCGTCCGGAATTCTCTCACCTGTTTCGTGATGGTTCCCCGGATTTTTCCGTCAGATTTTTTGTAACAGCCTTTTCCTTTAATTAAGGCAGGCGTTTTTGCCGCCTGCCCGTCCCTTCGTATCCTGTTGTATCCTTCATGGCATACTGCCAGATGCCCCTCCTTGGAAGGCCTTAATATCAGAAGACATGCCATGGCCAAAAATCCTACTGGGCAAGAATTGCTCCCACCTTCTCATTCATGTCTGCAATCCCCTCATCAATGGTGGAATTGCCGGTCATAATATTATCATGAGCCTCATTTAACACGATTTCTATCTCAGAACTCTTGTTGCTCACCGGCATTTCCAGATACAAATTGGCTGTCTGCAATGCTTCTTTGCTGCCCTCATCCTCAGGGAACCCTTCCATGGAAGAAATCATCCCTGCAATATCATCATTCATCAGAGCCGGGATATTGCCTGTAGAAGCCAAAATCTCCGCGCCCTCCTCACCGCATACAAATTTTACAAATTTCCAGGCATCCTCTTTGTGAGGCGCATTGGCCGGAATGGAAAGCGCCGTGATGGTAGCCAGGGTAGAACCAGGCTCCACCCCATCGGCATGAGGATACTTTACAATCCCCCAGTTGGTGCAGTCCGTATATTCCCCCGTCTTAATTTTGTCAGCCAGAGTAGAGAGGAACCAGGTCCCCATATTCATCATAGCCACATTGCCCTGGGAAAAGGCCCCTGAATAATGCAGGTTGGAAGTCTTTAAAGTGGCATAATCCTGGCACACCCCATCCTCCTGCTCTGCCAATGCCATCTCATAGTAAGGCTTTAAGAAATCATAACTGCCATCCAGAATCGTGTTCTTTCCATCCAAAATGCCGAACAGCTGCACTGCGCTTCTCCAAGTGTGGTAATGGGCACCATATACCTCTTGCCCTGGGATATCCACGGTCAGTTGCCTTGCCAGGGCATCATACTGTTCAAAAGTCATATCATTCGTGGGATAAGCCACCTTTGCCTCATCAAAAACATCTTTATTGTAATAAAGTACCCAAAAATCGCTTCGGAAAGGGAGTTCATATAATTTGCCGTCCACCTGAATCTGATCGGTCAGGCCCTTATAGCCTTCCAAATCCACCCCATCAGAAGAAATGAACTCATCCAGCGGTTCCAGCACCCCCTTGTTCACCAAGGTGGTATAACCAGGGACATCCTTAATCGTAACAATATCGAAATCGGATCCGGAACCTGTCAGCTGGGTTCCCAGAACGGTCTGATAGTCGGAACTTCCCAGATCCACCATTTCGATCTTCAAATCCGGGTTCTGTTTCTCAAATTCTTCAATTAATGGCTGATAGTAAAGGGTCAGGTCTTTATCCCAGATGGACCATTTCATTACCGTCTGCCCCTCGGCAGCAACTACCTGTTCTGCTGCCGTGGCAGTCTCCCCGCCGCCTCCGCCGGCCGCTGCCGTGGTAGGTGCCTCGTTGCCTTTGCTGCCACCCCCGCAGGCAACCAGGCTCCCTGCCATGGCCATTGTCATAATCAGGCTTGCCAAACGTTTTTTCATTATCCCTTTTCCTCCTTCAATGCACTTTATCCTGTGCAATTTTTTAATATGCCATTATTATAAAACTCTTTTTCCTTGTTCTGAATGTTCTTTTTACCAAAAAAGCTTTAATATCTTCCACTCTTTCTGCCATTATCACAACAAAAAGGAGAAAAGATGTATTTTTCACCGCCAACCGGTAATTTTTAACAATTGTATTCATTTGACAAATCCAAATCAAGGGCATATGATTAATAATATTCCACAACCAGGGAAGGGGATTTTTATGGGGAAGCTGCCAAAAACTATCCGGAGCAAAATTCTGCTCAGCACAGCAGCCGTTACGGCCATCATTACCACCATTACCGTATCGGTATGTTTCTCCCTGTTTCAGTCCTTTTTAAGAAGGAACCAACTCCAGTCTGCTGAATATAGCCTGCAGATATTTTCCGAAAACGTATCCTCAGCCATGGAAAACATCCTGAATTTTAATCAATGGTGTTGCTCCAACATGGATATCGGCCGATATCTGGAAGCATTCCGCAGCCTGGAACAAATGCCTTCCATTTCCTCCGGGAATTCCGGCTTACGGATCACCGCTTTAAACGCTTATGACCGGCTGAAAGAAGAATACCGTAACACCTATTCTCACGAATACCTGACCCGGGTTATTATAATCCCTGCCAACCAGCATAATTACCTGCAGATTTCCGACACTTCCTCGGCTGCCACATCCCGCTCCATTGAAAAATTATGTAAGGAAAATTTTTTTCAGGTCTTGCTTGCCTCGGCCTCAGGCATGGAAACCGGCCTTATGGAAGACCCCCTCGCTTTAGGCGGCGGCCAGATCCTTCCTGTGGTTCGTCCGATTCGCAGCCCATACAGTTCCCAGGTAGTCGGATGGAGTTATCTGTCAGTGTCCGAACGTATTTTCCTGGATTTTCTGGAGGCATTTCCTCTGGAACCGGACTCCCGGCTTTATATCCACATCGGAAACCATACCTACCACCAGCAAGGAAACCACCTTCAGGAAGCCTCCTTTTCCTTCCAGATCCTGTCAGACCTCAGCCGCCAGGCAGTGAGCCAGGACAGCCTTGTACACAGGATAAAAACAGATAACGGAAAACGCCGGATCATGGTCACCTGCCCTTTGGAGCCGGACAGCTGGTCTGTTTCCCTGATCCTCTCAGAGAAAGCGTACCAGGCCCAGAGCCAGGCTTACTTTGCCTTGATTGCCGGTATTGCCCTCACGGTCTGCCTGATGGGCCTTATTCTTTACATATTATTAAACCGTATCATCAACCGCCCGGTGCAGAAAATCCTGGAAAAGATCACTGCCATCTCCCTGGGGGATTTCGCCAGGGATCCTTCTATCGAATGGCAGGATGAACTGGGTCTGATCGGCCGGGGCATCAACCAGATGTCTGAAAATGTGGTCATGCTGATGGATAAAAAAGTTGAGGATGAAAAGCAGAAAAAGGACCTGGAATACCAGATACTGCAAAGCCAGATCAATCCCCACTTCCTTTACAATACATTAAACTCCATAAAATGGATGGCGACTATCCAAAATGCCACCGGAATCGCCGAGATGACCACTGCCCTCGCACGTCTTATGAAGAATGTGTCCAAAGGCACCACTGCCCAAATCACATTAGAAGAGGAACTGGCTCTGGTAAAAGATTATTTCCTGATCCAAAAATACCGCTACGGCGGTAATATTTCCATAGAATACCTGATTGGGGATCCCGGGCTTTATCAGTGCCTTATCCACCGCTTCACCCTGCAGCCTATTATCGAAAATGCCCTGTTCCATGGGATTGAGCCTAAAGGCTGCGCCGGAAAAGTCACCATCCGGGCCGAAGCGGTAAACCGGGATAACGCACTGCCGATTCTGCAGATCCTTGTGACAGACAACGGCATTGGCATGAGCCAGGAAACCATAGACAAGGTATTAAATGGAAATACCCAAACCTCCGCTGATTTCTTCCGTCATGTAGGGATCAGCAATGTGAACCAGCGGATCAAATACGACTTTGGGGAAGAATACGGCATTACTATCCAGAGTTGTCCGGGTGAGTATACTACTATGGCTATTACCCTGCCTCTCCAGAAACTTCTTCCTCCAAAAACCTGCACCGGTTCTTAACACCTGCCGGAGACCAAGCGCCAGATACATATAAACCGGGAAAAATTTGAGAATTAAAAGGGGAAAATGATGATAAAACTTTTAATTGCAGACGATGAACCTCTGGTTCTGATTGGCATCAAATCCATGGTGCCATGGGCGGACTTTGGCATTGAAATATGCGGCACTGCCATGAATGGCCAGACTGCCCTGGCTATGATCCGGGAATATTCCCCGGAACTGGTAATCACGGACATCAAAATGCCTATCATGGACGGCCTGGAACTTGCCCGCACCTGTCGGGAGGAAATGGGATCTCTCCCCCTCTTCCTAATTCTCACCAGTTATGAGGAATTCCCTCTGATCAAGGAAGCCCTCTCCTATCAGGTGGCCGATTATTTAATCAAGCTGGAACTGGATGAAGAGACCTTAAGCGCCTCCATCCGCCGGGCTCTGGAACGCCTGGAAGAATTAAAAGCCAGCAAAGCCTATAAGCAGACCACCGGCCGTCCCATGCTCCAAAGCTACCAGGACAAATTTTTTATGCGTCTTCTCCACAACCTGTTTGACAGCCGGGAACAGTTTGAAATCCAGGCCAAAGACCTGCGGCTCGATTTTTCTGACACCTGCTACCTGGCATCCCATGGGGAGATCCACAGCGGCATTGTCCGCCAGATGGATCTTGCCAAAGAAATGAATCTCTACTCCAGCAGCCTGCAGATGATCCAGGAAATCCTGGGAAAACATGTGCCCTGCCATGTGATCTCACTGGACAAGATTCATTTTGCTGTCATATACCACTTCCCTACCGCCGCCCAGATGGAATTGGGCCGCATCCGGGAAGCCTGGGAAAACACCCGTTCCATGGTATATAACTATTTTAATGTGTGGCTCTCCGTTGGAACCGGGAAACTGGTTGATGACCCTTTAAAAATCAGCGGCTCCTATCAGGAAGGGCGCCAGGCCTTTAACCTTGCAAACCGCCAGGCCCCAATTGTATTCTTCTCCCGCTCAGACAAGGGAGCATGCCGTGACGCCTTTAATATTACAGTATTTAAAAATGCCCTGACCCGGGCTTTTGAAGAGTTCGATACGGATGTCCTATATAACACCCTGGCCGAAATTTCAGAACTGTTTTTAACTTATCCCCAGCATTTTCTCCAGGCCATGGATGGGGCCTGCAATATTTTATACCTGTCCCTCTCCCTGCTGCCTGACGGCGAGGAAACCCTCCAGGAAGTGTTCGCTGCCTACCCGGAAGGCTATCGCTCCCTTTACAAACAGAAAAACGTGGTACAAATCGCCCAGTGGCTATGTACTCTGCGGGATGGCCTGTGCCATGTATTAAAAAACAAGCATAAAACCTACAAGGATCATGTGGTTTCCAGTGTCCAGAAATACATCGGCAGCCACCTGGAAGACCGCCTGACCTTGAATGATGTGGCGGCAGTATTCGGCTTAAGCCCAAATTACTTAAGCGCCCTTTTTAAAAAGAACTGCGGCATCGGTTTTTCGGAATATATCACCCAGAAGAAAATCACCCTGGCCAAATCCCTGCTCCTGGAACAGGGGATGAAAGTTTATGAGGTGGCAGACTGTCTCGGTTTTGAAAGCGCATTTTATTTCAGCAAAGTATTTAAAAAAGTGGAAGGGATGTCCCCCAGGGACTTTATCCAGTCCCGCACCTCCCAGGCCAAGCCCTAAGTTCCGCACAAATTCCCCAGGCGATGAAAGAACCGGGACTGTTCTCTCAGACCAGCCCCAGTTCCTTCATCGCCCATGCTATCCCCCCGTCTTCCACTCTTTTTGTCACAAAGGTGGCATAAGGTTCAAGCACTTTATCGTGAACTTCCATCAGTACCGCGTTTGTTGCATATTCAAACATAGACAGATCATTGCTGCTGTCGCCAAATACATAAGCGTCTTTTTTCTCAATGCCATAATGCTCCAATACCCAGGCAATGGCAGTAGCCTTGCTATAGCCTGCGGGGACACACTCATAAAAATCATTCCCCCGGTCAATCACCTGGATATCCGGAGAGAGGAATTCAAAAAACCCTTCCCTGTCGCTGTTCCCATCCGCAAAGACACAAAACTTGTCATACTCCAGGACCTCATCCTCCCAACGGTCTTCTATCAGGAAACTCTCCCTGTCCCTCATCTCATTCAGAGGGGGTATCCAGGACCGCTCCTTCCTCACATACAGGCCCTCCGTGCTTTCCAAAATCCCGTCAAAGCCATATCTGAGCATAGCCTTGCGGATCTCCCTCCCACGATCCTGCCTGATCCTGTGCTGAAAGATCACCTTGCCATTTTCCACCACACAGGTGCCGCAGCCACATAGCAGCCCGTCGCATTCCACCATGCTTTCAATCTCCCCCAGGAACGAATATGTCCGCCCTGAGTTAATAAATACCAGGTTGCCGGCACGCCGGGTGGCTGCCAGCGCTTCTAAGGCACTTTCCGGAACAGTATGGGTAACTTCACTTAACAAAGTACCGTCCACATCAAAAAACAACGCTTTTCTTCCCATATTCTTTTCTCCCTTGTGTCTTCCCACAACAGCCCGGACATGGGCCATCATGTGATCTCTACGGCAGTTTACCATAAAACACACAAAAAAGAAACCTTTTCATCCCTTATACCCAAAATCCGGAATCTCTTTCCATCGTTTCCGGAAATAATGGGCCGCCATCTTCGGCCTCCGGTCTCTGGTCAGCAAACCTTTTTTATTGCCGTCCGCCCGCATGCACCCCTGGATTGTGGCAAAATCCGCAAAATTCCACACATGTTCCCCAATGAAAAATTTCCGTTTGTCAAACTCTGCGTTTTGCCGTTCGTAAAATTCCACCTGAAATTCCTCGCTGAACATTTCTGCCACACACTCATGGATCCCGGCAATAGCATCCGCGCCATATTCTGTAATCATAACCGGCTTATTCTGTTTTTCCCAGAAATCCAGTTCCTGGTTCAGCCCATAACAGGCGGCATCCAGGTCACCGGACAGGTTATACCAGCCATAGTAACGGTTCAGACATACCACATCCATCGTGCGGGTCACCAGGTCTTTCTCATAATTGTTCTGGCAGCACACAAAAGTCACCGGGCGCCCCGCCGGATCCAGCTGATGGGTCAGTTCGTACAGGGAACGCCAATATTCATAGGCAGACTCCGGGAAGTGTTCGGTATCTGGTTCATTTCCCATGGACCACATAACCACACAAGGATGATTTTTGTCCCGGCTGACCAGATCCCTCAATACCTGTTCGTGATGGGCACGGATCGAAAAGGTTTTGTAGGGATCCAGGCCGTCCACCGATGCAATCCCCACTGCAGGCGTTTCATCTATCACCACAATCCCTTCCCGGTCGCACAGGTCATACATCTCCTCGGCATAAGGATAATGGCTGGTGCGGAAGGAATTGGCATGGAGCCAGTGGATCAGGTTCACATCCTTGACATCCAGGCAAAGATCCAGCCCCCGCCCGTGGAATGCAGAATCCTCATGCTTCCCGAAACCTTTAAAATAAAAAGGCTTCCCATTGATCAAAAACTGTGTTCCTTCTGTTTTTACCGTGCGGATGCCAAAAGCCTGCTCATAACGGTCCTCCCCGCAGGTAACAACCGCCTGGTAAAGGTATGGCTCTCCGGGCCACGGCCACCATAGCCTTGCCTCCGGAACGGTTAAGGTCCCTTCTGCCCCATCCCCGGAGGCCACCAGATTCCCGTCCCCATCCAGCACCGACACACGGACCGGCGGCATGTTGGATCCCTGGCCGTCCTTCCCCCCTGCCTTCCCGGTGCAGACCTTATATTTCACAATCCCATCCGTACCGCAGATATCTGTCACAAGGGTAATATCTTCGATATATATTTGGGGTGTCGTGTAAAGCCGAACCGGGCGGTTAATGCCTGCATAATTAAAAAAGTCAAAATTCGGCAGGTTCCTGGGCTTTCTCCACCGTTTCGCTGCCTCCACCCCGGGCACGCCAGGATTGTCCGAACCAAAAAATGCGGTACTCCCCTCATTGCCCACAGGGAGCGTACTATGGCCAACCCGGTTGTCCACTGCCACTACAAGTTCCCCCTGTCTTCCCGCGGGCACTAAATCTGTGATATCCAGTTCAAAAGGCAAAAAACCGCCTTTATGCTGGGCTATAAGTTTCCCGTTTATATAAATCCTGGCCTGATGGGTCACCGCATCAAACCGCAGCACCACCCTCTGCCCCTGCCAGCAAAGAGGCACTGTCAGCCTTCTTCTGTAATAGGCCCAGCCATAGTGCTCCCGGTATGCCCGTTCCTCTTTTTGATCATTATAAGAAGCCGGGACTGCAATCGGCCCCATGCCGGAAAGTTTCCCGCATTGCTCTCCCGGTTCCCTTTCATCCCCCAGCCGGAACTCCCAGATCCCGGATAAATCTGATACCATACGTATTTCATTTGCCTTTGGATATAACATGTTGTTTCTCCTTTTTGGTTTTTGTTCTGTTTCCATTTTACTGCAAAAACCCAGGGAAAAAACATGCTTTTTTTGATGAAATACCTGTTATCTCTTACAACTTATCGTGTATCCCGGCAGTTCCTTCCACCAGTGCTGGCGGAAGCCTTCAGCTTCTGAATTTCTCCATTGGATCTTTCCCGCGGATCCCCGGCTCTGTCATGGTATAAGGGTTAAGGATAGTCTTTAGCTGCTCCAGATCCATCAGCTTCCTCTCCAGGATCAGATCCCTCACCAGGCGGCCGGTCCGCAGGGCTTCCTTGGCAATATTGGCAGCCGTCTCATAGCCCACATACGGGCAGATTGCCGTGATGATGCCGATGCTGTTTTCCACCATCTTACGGCAGTGTTCTTCATTGGCAGTGATCCCCACAATACAGTTGTCAATCAGCGTCCTCACCGCAAAGGTCAATGTCTCGATAGACTGGAACAGGTTGTAGAAAATAATGGGCTCAAAGGCATTCAGTTCCAGCTGCCCTGCCTCTGCTGCCATGGCAATGGTCACATCATTGCCAATAATGTTGAATGCCACCTGGTTTACCACCTCCGGGATCACAGGATTTACCTTTCCCGGCATGATGGAAGACCCGTTCTGTTTGGCCGGGAGGTTGATCTCACCAAAACCGGTCCGGGGGCCGGAGGACATCAGGCGCAGGTCATTGGACATCTTTGACAGGGTGATGGCACAGTTTTTCACAATGCCCGAGACACTGGCATAGCTGTCCAGATTCTGGGTGGCGTCAATCATGTCATAAGACTGGATCAGGTCCTGCCCGGTCAGGGTAGACATGTTTTTTACCACCCTCTTAAAATACTGCACATCCGCATTCAGCCCTGTGCCAATGGCTGTCCCTCCCAGATTCAGGCTCTTGATCTCGTCCTTGGCATTCTCGAATCGGCGGATATCCCGTTTTATGGCAGAAGCATAGGCATGGAACTCCTGGCCAAGGCGGATGGGAACCGCATCCTGCAGCTGGGTTCTTCCCATTTTAATCACAGAATCAAATTCCACCGACTTTTCCGTCAATGCCTTCTCCAGTCTTTTCAGTTCATCCTGTGCATGGTCTAACAGCTTTAAAGCCGCCATTTTCCCGCAGGAAGGAAACACATCGTTGGTGGACTGTCCAAAATTCACATGGTCGTTGGGATTTACCAGATTATAGTCCCCTTTTTTGCCCCCCAGAAGTTCGATGGCACGGTTCGCTATCACCTCGTTGGCATTCATATTCAGAGATGTCCCTGCCCCGCCCTGGATGGGATCCACAATGAATTGGTCGTGCAGCTTACCGGCTATGATCTCGTCACAGGCCCGCACGATGGCATCTGCAATCCTTTTGTCCAATTCCCCCACTTCAAAGTTGGTTATGGCAGCGGCTTTTTTGATCTGTGCCACACTGTTGATCAGTTCCGGGTGCATCTTCAGGCCGGTTATGTAAAAGTTTTCATAGGCTCTTAAGGTCTGGATCCCATAGTAGGCCTCCTCCGGCACTTCCTTCTCCCCAATCGAATCGTGTTCCATACGGTATCTTTTCATTTCTTCCTTCATCCTTTATCCTCCTGGCTGGAAAACCATCCCTTTCTCTTTCTTGACATCAGTATAATCCTGCTTTACAATATTTTCAAATACTTATATTTTCATATTTATTATAGATATTTGTCTATAACAGGGAAGGATTGAGAGAAGTTATGTTCCAGGGGATGGATTATGTTTATGAAGTGTATAAAGAACAAAGTTTTTCTAAAGCCGCAAAGAATCTCTATATCAGCCAGCCCTCCTTGAGCGCCGCTGTCAAAAAGGCAGAACAGAAGATTGGCTTCCCTATCTTTGACCGGAGTTCCAACCCCATCCGGCTGACCGAATTGGGGAAGGAATATATCCATGCCATTGAAGCCATCATGGATGTGGAAAACGGGTTCCAGAATTATGTCCAGGATATGCAGGATATGCGCAACGGCTCCGTTTCCATCGGCGGCACAAATTTTTATGCCTCCTATGTGCTCCCGCCCCTTATATCCCGTTTCACAGAAAAATATCCCCATATCCGGGTCAACCTGATCGAAGCCTATACCACAAAGCTGGCGGATATGCTTTTTTCCGGTGCATTAGATCTTCTTATTGACAATAAAGCCATGGATCCTGCTGTTTTCGGAAAACGCTTTTTCTGTGAGGACCACCTTCTTCTTGTGGTCCCTTCTCACTTTGCCTCCAATCTGGCAGTCCGAAACTACGCCCTGACAGCCCTGGATATCCGGGAAAGCCGGCACCTGAATTCCAGAATCCCGCCAATCCCGCTGGAGGTCTTCCAAAAGGACCCCTTCTTACTGTTAAAGTCCGGCAATGACACCCGGATCCGGGCTGACAAAATCTGCCACCATGCCCGTTTCGTCCCTGATATCCGGTTTGAACTGGAGCAGCAGATCACAGCCTACAATCTTTCCCGATGCGGCATTGGCATCTCCTTCTGCGGAGATACCCTGATCTGCCATGTTCCGGAAGACAAAAACCTGCTCTATTACAAGTTAGATAACCGGGATGCCATCCGGGATGTGAATTTTTATTTCAAAAAGAACCGGTATATGACTAAGATTATTACCGAATTCCTGGATCTTGTATAAAAGACACCGGCTGGCGCTTCTGCCAGCCGGTGTCCTCATTTCCCGGCAGTCTCATACATCCCTGATCCGGGTCTTCTTCCTTCTCTTTTCCGTCAGTTTCCTGCCCCATACTCCCTGAGGGCGCCCACATATCTTTCCGTAATAATCTCCGGCCTGGTGATGGAAGTTCCCACCACCACGGCATGGGCCCCTGCCTCCAGGGCCATCACTGCCTCCTCCTCCCGGGCGATCTTCCCCTCCGCGATCACCGGGATATCCGTAATCCCGCAGATCCTGCGGATCAATTCCAGGTTCACGGTTTTCACGCACTGGCTTTCCTTCGTATATCCGGACAGGGTGGTGGAGATCAGGTCAAACCCCATGGGGAGGATTGCCTTTGCCTCCTCTATGGTGGAAATCTCCCCCATCACCAGCACATCCGGATAATTCTCCCGGATCCCGGCCAGGATCTGCCCCACCGTCTCCCCTCCGGGCCTTTTCCTTGGGGTGGCGTCCATGGCGATAATCTCAATCCCCGTCTCCAGGATCTCCCTGGCGCTTTCATAGGTGGGGGTTATGTACACCTCATAATCCTCCCGGAACTGTTTGTTGATGCCAATGATGGGAAGGCCAACCCTTTCCTTAATCTTTGTGATATTATCCACACCCGTAGCCCGGATTCCTGCGGCTCCGCCCTGGCAGGCAGCTGCCGCAAAGGCAGCCATAATTTCCGCCCCGTACATGGGCCAGCCCACCCTGGCCTGGCAGGATACGATCAGCCTGCCCTTCAGCTGTTTTAACACCTCTTCCTTCCTGCTCTTTTCCTTTACCGCCTGACTGATCAAAAAAGACCCACCGCCTTTCCTGCAATCCCCAGCGCAAAGCTGACGATCATACAAGTATACATGCCCTTCTTCTGTTTCACCAGAATCCAGTAATAGGACAGCACTAAAAGAAGGGGAAGGATGCTGGGCATCAGGGAATTAATGATATCCTGAAGGATGATCTCCTTTTCCCCGATCATCCACACACAGGCAACATTCAGTTTCACGAATCCCACAATCATGGCGCCCACTGCCATCATGCCCACAATCGTGGCGCCTTCCACAAAACGTTCAATCAGGTCGCTGCTCTTCATCTTCACCACCAGGTTCGTCCCCAGTCCATAGCCATGCTTGATGAACAGCCACCGGGAGCAGACGTTGAGGGCCACATTGGGAATCAGGAACAAAAAGGGTCCTGCCGGATTTCCCTCCAGCGCCAGCGCTGCGCCGAGAGCCGCAAAAACAGTCATAAACGTAGCCTTAAACACGGAATCCCCGATGCTGGACAAAGGTCCCATCAGCGCAGCTTTTGTGGAAGAAATCGCTTCCGGGGAAATGGGTTTCCCTGCTGCCCGCTGCTCCTCAAGCGCCAGGGACACGCCCAGCACTGCATTCCCCGTGTAGGGATGGCAGTTAAAAAACTCATTGTGCCGGAGAATGGCCTCCTGGAAATCCTCCTGATTGGGATACAGCACCCGCAAGGCAGGAATCATGGCATAGCAAAAACCCAGGGAACAATAACGCTCATAGTTGATGGTTGTCATGGAGAAGAAGGAGCGCCAGAATACCTTTTTTAATACCTTGTTATCTAAAAGCCTTTCGGAAAAAGCCTCTTCCTCCCCATCCTCCGTATCAAAATCATCAAACCCGTCCTCTCCCTGCCGGCCTTTCTCCATGGTATGCATGGCAAATACAATTGCCACGGCAATAATCGCGGCTGCCAGCACATTCAGCCCCAGATACACAGAGCACACAAACCCAAGGGCGAAAAAGGGCCAGTATTTCTTAAAATTCATCATTTTTAACAGCATGGCCATTCCCACTGCAGGCAGGATGCCGGAAGCCACCTTCAGCCCGTCGGTCAGCACCACCGGCATGGAAGCCACCACCTGGTTGACGAACTCACTGCCAAAACGGATCGCCAGGAATGTGGGGATGAAAAACACCAGGAAAAACACTGCCAGGCCGCACATCTGCAGCCGTTCCACCATCTTATAATCCCCGGAGCGCACATATTTGTCCGCGCCATGGATCAGGATAATGTTCAGGTTCCAGGCAAACATGATCAGCAGCTGGGCCAGCAGCCCGATGGGCAGGGCCAGGGCAATGCCCACCTCTGCATTCCCCCCGTTCAGGATGGCAAACACAGTGGAAAGGATTCCCGCGATCTGTGCATTGGGCGGCACGCTTCCGCCTACCGGAATGACCCCCATGTACATCAGTTCCACGCTTCCCCCCACCAAAAGCCCGGTCTGGATATCTCCCAGCACGAGGCCGATCAGGGGCCCTGCAAAAATTGGCCGGGATATCATCCAATAGCCATAGCCGTAATTTTCCAAAATCAGAATCGCAATAAATGCACTTAATATCAGCACCTGAACCATACTCATTGAAATACCCTCCTTAGTCAAAAACTCATCACATCAGCTTCATCAGATCCTCTTTGGAGTCCGTGGGGGTCGTCCGATTCTCCAGCTTTACTCCCAATTCACTTAACCTTTGGAAAATCCCCTCCATCTCCGGATCCACATACACGGTCTTGGAAATCTGCCTCCGGCCTTCCTTAAAGTAAAGGCCTCCCACATTGATTTCCTTTAGTTCGATCCCTTTCCCGCAAAGGGAAAGCAAGGCGGAAGGATGCTTTACCACCAGGAAAATCTTCCGTTTCTCATACTTTTTCAGAAGTTCTGCCCCCTTTTCCTCATTGCATACCATGCACTTTACCCCCGCAGGGCATGCCATCTGGAGCAGGGATACCTGAAACTTGTCCTCTGCCACTTCGTTGTCAATTACCATGATGGCCTCACTCTTATAAGCAACACTCCAGGCATAAGCCACCTGGCCATGAATCAGGCGCTCGTCGATCCTTGCTATGGTAATCATGGCTTGTAACCCTCCTTTCTTCTTTCCAGGCTGTGAAGCGGAAACTTATCTCTCCTCCAAACTACCAGAGCGGAAAGTAAATGTCAATATTAGTGATTAATTGCGAAATTTTATTTCAAATTATGAAACATTATTGGAGGAAATCCGGGTTTGCTGAATCTTTTGGATATTTTCATCGTAATTTAAGGAACAATACAGGGCATACAAAAGATCAATAATATAGAGTTGAGCCGTTCTGGAGGCCATGGCACCGCTCCTGAAAACCGTCTCCTTTGCAGTCACAAACAGGTTATAGTCTGCGATCCGGTTCAGGGAATTCTCCCCGCTGGAAGTTACCGCCACCACAGGGGTTCCGTTCTTCTGCAGGATCCCGGCAATCTGTATCATCTCCTTAGTCTCCCCGGAGTAAGAGACGATAATCCCTACATGGGAGGCATCGGAATTCACGGCCTGGACATACTGCCTGTCGTAAAGCTGATAGGTAATTACATTCTTCCCGATGCGCATGAATTTAAACTGCCCGTCCATAGCCACCATGTTGGAGGCACCTGCCCCATAAAAATCTATAATCACTGCCTTTTCCATCAGGCGCACCACCTCCATAAGCACCTTTTCATTGACCAGAACCCGGGTCTCCTCGATAGTTTTCACCGCAATGTTGGTGATCTTTTCTATGATGGCCCGGGGGCTGTCCTCCTTCTCGATGGTGGTGGTGTCCAGAAGGTTCAGCTTCATATCCTGGAAATATTTGGTCTCCTCTGCCAGCAGCACCTTAAGCCTGGCAAAGCCCTTGATATCGATCTTCTTGCAGAGCCTCACAATCGTGGCAGGGGAAGTGAAGGATTCCCTGGCCAGGTCATATACCGTATATTCCATCACCTTTTTGGGATATTTTAAGATATACTCCCGCACCTGGTTTTCTGCCACGGACAGATTCCTGTTATCCCGCAGTTTAATCAAAACACTCATATCTGATTCCTCCTCCTGTACTTTTCTATTAGTATGCCTCATTTCTTTCAGGATGTAAAATAAAATTTCAGTTTATTTTTAAATATTTGATTTTTTATTTCACTCATGTATAATGGAGAATAGAAAAAGAAAACAGCCTTTCCGGCAAAGAAAGGCTGGCAAAAGAAAGGAGCGCCCATGAATACAGAGCATTTGAGGAAACTGGAAACCGAATTGCCCAATCCCGATACCCGGGGGATTGACGCCATGGATACTTTAGAAATACTCACTGCCATCAACAGGGAAGACGCCAAGATACCGGCAGTGATACAAAACCTCCTGCCTGCCCTGGCAGAAATGGTTGACCATATCTATGCCTGCCTGGAAAAGGGAGGCCGCCTTTTCTACATTGGAGCCGGAACCTCCGGCCGCTTAGGAGTACTGGATGCCTCCGAGTGCCCTCCCACCTACGGGGTTTCGCCGGAACTGGTTCAGGGAATCATCGCTGGAGGAGACAGCGCCTTAAGAAAATCCAGCGAGCAGGCAGAGGACAGCCCGGAAAAGGGGAAAGATGACCTGATGCACCAGGGCCTTACCGACAGGGATGCGGTCATCGGGCTGGCTGCCAGCGGGCGCACCCCCTACGTGATCGGGGCCCTGGATTATGCCTCCTCTCTCGGCGCCTACACCGGAGCCATCTCCTGTGTATCCCATGCCGAAATGTCGGGACACGCCCGGACAGCCATAGAGGCCGTCACCGGCCCGGAAGCCGTCACCGGCTCCACCCGGATGAAAGCAGGCACAGCCCAGAAAATGATTCTCAACATGATATCCACCTCCGTGATGATCAAAATGGGAAAGGTATATGGCAACCTGATGGTAGACGTCCAGCCAACCAATGAAAAACTGGCGGCCCGCGCCTCCTCCATCCTCCGGGAATGCTTAGGCTGCACCAAAGAGCAGGCCCAAGGCCTGCTGGCTGCATCCAATAACCAGGTAAAGCTGGCTGTATTGATGGGCCTCACGGATCTTGCCGCCGGGCCTGCACAGGAATATCTGGAAAAGGCAAAGGGAAGGCTTAATCAGGCTGTTGCCCTCTGGCAGGCAGACAGCCCTGTCCCTTCCTAAGACAATTGGAATTCCACCCAACCGCAGAGAATGCTCCGACACGGATAAAGAATAATTCACCTCATAGAATGGAGAAAAATATGACAGGAATATTATTAGTTTCTCACGGAAATTATGCCCAGGCCATGCTGGATACCTCCCGGATGATCTTAGGAGACCAGGAAAAGTTCCTTGCCCTGGGCCTTACTCCCTCCAAAAGCCCCGATATGCTGAGGGAAGAAATCTGCCAGGCCATCCAGGCATTAAGCGGCGACGGCCTGCTCATCTTTACTGATATCGCTTCAGGAACCCCCTTCAACACCGTTGCCCTGCTGTCCCGGGAGTATTCCTTCCGCCATTTTACCGGAATCAACCTTCCTCTTCTCATCGAGACCCTCATCGCCCGCCCCTGCTCCTCCCTGGAGGAACTGGCCGGCTCCTTAAAGGAAAAGGCTGCCTCCACCTTTATGGATGTGGACGAACGGCTAAAAGGCGGCTGACAACGGAATCCGGCCCCGGAGGAAAGAGGGGAGGGCAGGCAGCCAGGGAAGGGCTTTTGGGTTTAAATCATTTCCCCGCTCACTCTGTCCCTTTCCTGACTGCCTCCTCCTGGATCCGGTCAAGCTTTTCCATACACTCATCTACAGTGGCGCCGTTTAAAAGATCCCGCACGATCAGGCAGACATTCCCCCACTGCTCCATCTTCATGTTGGCATTGGAAGCCAGCACATAGACATTCTCCTCCATCTTATTATTCAGCGGCTCTAAAGCAGGGATGCAATCCACCTCCACATTTTTCGTCGAAGGAATCACCCGGTTCGTCTCGGAGTAAAGCTTCATCGCTTCGTCAGACAGAATAACATCCAGAACTTTCTTGGTATCTTCCAGGTGTTCCGCTTCCGCACCGATGGCATAACCTGTGATCGGCACCACCGGCATCTGCCCGCGGCTGCTGGGGAAACCAATTACCTGCATCTCAAAATCCGGCTTTCCGTAAGCCGTGTCTGCGTTGGCGGCGGCCCAATAAGCCATCACGATGGGTGTTTTCTGGGCCATAAAATCCGGCCCTTCCCCCTCAATGGCCTCATAGGTATAGGCAGCCTTTGCATCGATATAACCCTTGTCAATCATCTCCTGCAAAAACTCAAAGCCAGGGCGCATATAATCACTGTACTTGCTTTCCCCACTGTTTAGCGCTTCAATTTCTGCCTGGGTATTCTCCCCGTTATACAAATCAGCAAAAGCCTGGGCAAAGACAAACGTTTCCAGCCACCATCGGTTGGCGCCAACCGGCGTCTCAACCCCATTATCCTTAAATACCCGGCAGCACTCCATGAATTCCTCCGGGGTGTTCGGAAGTTCCAAATGGTACCGGTCAAACATATCCTTATTCACAAACAGGCCATAAACCACGATCTCCTGCGGAATCGCCACCAGCTTTCCGTTGACTGTGTTCGCCGCCTTTACCACATCCCTCAGATTTTTTGTGCACTCCAGGTCAGAAAGATCCAGCAGTTTCCCCTCTTCGCCCAATGTCTGAATACAGTCCGGATTAAGCAGGTAAAAATCATCCATATTATTGCGCACCCGGTCCAGTGTCACATCATCATACGTTTTTTCCTGATAATTCTCTGCTGTATAGGTCCGGTATTCCACCCTCAGCCCCAGCTTCTCTTCTGCCATGCTGACCGTGATGTCAAAGGCTGTTCTTGAAACATTATCAACTCCCGGCTTCGACTTTTCCATAGGCCCAAATACATTTACTATTTTACTGTTGGCCTCATCATCGGCAATCAGATTCTGCGGCAAATCGTGTTTTGTGGAACAGGATGCCATAGCCAATACGGCAATTCCCGCCAAACCAACTGCCAATATTCTTTTTACTCCCCTTTTCATGGCCTTCTCCATTTCTCAATTCCTTTTTTGTATCCATTGGTTTAATGTTTTCTTTAAAAGAGCCATGTCAATTGGCTTTGCGATGTGGACATTCATGCCGGCGTCCAATGCATCCTTAACATCCTCTGCAAAAGCATTGGCGGTCATGGCAATAATCGGGATTTTGCTGGCGTCCCCCCTCTTCAGCGCCCGGATTGCCCTTGAAGCCTCATAACCATTCATAACCGGCATCTGGACATCCATCAAAACGGCATCGAACTCGCCCTCAAAAGCCCGCTCAAACCGTGCCACAGCCAGCTGCCCGTTTTCCACGATTTCACATATTGCCCCTTCCACATCCAAAAGTTCTGAAAGGATTTCTGCATTGATTTCATTGTCCTCCGCAACCAGAAGATGCAGCCCCTCCAGGCTGCCATGTGCTGCTGTCTCCTCCTCCGTATGTTCTGCCTTCCGCCCGGCTCTCATCTCAAGGATCTTCTCCTTAAATGTAGAGACAAAAAACGGTTTGGCCAGAATTCCCGTATTTTCCACATGGTGAATCTCATCTTCCACATCAGCGCCATCATAGGCAGTCAGAAACAGGATTGGCAATGTGTCCGATATTGTGCATCGAATCTGTTTTGCCGTCTCAATCCCATCCATGTCAGGCATTTTCCAATCCAGAAGAACCATCTGGTATGCCTGGCCTGCGCCGACGGCCTCCTGAAGCCGGAGAAGGCCCTCTTCCCCGCTGAAAGCAGTGTCCACCGCAACATCCATATCCTTCATCAGCATCTGGATATTCTCGCAGATTTCCCGGTCATCGTCGATAGCCAGAATCCGGGAAATCCCGCTTTTCTCCCAGAATTCCTTGTCTGCCTGGCCATCCGGTATCCGCAGTTCCAACTCCACCCGGAAAATGCTTCCCTTATCAACCTCGCTGGAAACCTCTATGCTCCCTCCCATCAGTTCCACGATATTTTTGGTAATTGCCATGCCAAGGCCTGTTCCCTGCACCTTGTTGGTAGTGCTGTTCTCTGCCCTGGTAAACGCCTCAAAGATGGTCTCTAAATATTCCGGCGTCATCCCATAACCGTCATCTTCCACCTCAATTCGAATATGTTCATACTGGCTGGAGCGCTGCGGCAGGCCGATAATCCGGAACCAAATATTGCCTCCCTTTGGAGTGTATTTCACAGCATTGGAAAGCAGGTTAATCAGTATCTGGTTGATGCGGGTCTCATCCCCCACCAAATGTTCATGCTTGATGCCGGTCACCGTCACATCAAAGCTTTGGTTTCTTGCATTTGCCATTGGCCGGATAATCGTATCGACAGAGGACACCAGGCTGTTCAGGGTGAATTCCCCAATCGTCAGAACCACCTTTCCGCTCTCAATCTTCGAGACATCCAGGACATCATTGATCAGGCTAAGCAGGTGCTGGCCGGAGGCTGTAATCTTTCTCGTGTATTCCCGCACCTTGGCCGGGTTCTCCGCATCCTTAGCCAGCAAAGTCGTAAAGCCCAGGATGGCGTTCATGGGAGTCCGGATATCGTGGGACATGTTGGACAGAAATGTCGTCTTGGATTTGCTCGCAATCTGCGCCGCCTGCAGCGCTTCTGCCAGCTGTTTATTATGGATCTCCCGTTCCGTCTCCCGCTCCCTGCGGATTCGGTTCTGCTGCCTTTGGTTTAAATAATACAAAAGGCAGCAAATCAAAAATGCTACCAGCATCACCAGGACAACCGCTATAATATTCTGGTTGACTGCCTTGCCTTCCTGCTGGATTGCCTCAATCGGGACATAGCCAATCAGATAAATCCCGCCGTCATTGACTGCCCACATATAAATCAGGGAATCCTTCTCCCGGATATCATGGTAAAACATAATATTTTTCCCGGTATTTATGCTGGCTTCCACCTCTGCCTGCAGTTCCGGTTCCATAATATCATTTGCCCGGTAAAAATCCTGCAGATTCAAATGGCCGGCGATCCGCTCGCCCATACCCTTGGGCTTTAATACCAGCCTTTCACTCTTTGCATCCATGATATAAAGCATAGCCTTGCCATTATAAAAACTCCCTGGCAATGCCTCGTCAAAAGAATCGTAAATATATTCCATATAGAGGGCAGCAATCTCCTCTTCCCCCCTCAGCACCGGGCACTTGATGGTGTATGCCCATGTCCCCAGGCTGTTCAGATAAGATTGGGAAACCAAAAGCCCGTCTATACTCTTTCCTGCTGAAAAATCAAGGCCTTCCTCCGAAAAGGTTTCCCCCACATTGGATACGCCTTCTGCCTCTCCTTCCAGGATCAGGGAAATTCTTACCATCGTCCCATTCTTTTTATAGGAACGGATAAATTCTTCCGGATCCTCAATCATGGTAATCTCCTGGGCAATCAGCTTCTGGAACTCTGCCTCTTGGTTCAGGATCGCTTCTATTGTGCCCTTGACCAGCCCTAAACTTTCACTTAAGTTATGGATCGCAGAGGAAGACATCTCTGCTGAAATCCTCCTGGCCACCGAAAACACAACCGTCCCCAAAATACAAAATACCAAAACAATGGAAAAAATCAAAGGAAACCCTCTGTCCTTCCTGTTTTCCTTTTGCTTCCTACTCATCCTTGTCTCCATCTCACAGCTTCAAAAATACTGCCCGCACATTCCAATTTTTATTTTTATAATATACCACGATTATATGCTAAAGTCAAAATAATCGTTTATGATTTTAAGGCTGATTTTAAGGCTTCCGCAACAAAAGCCGACCTGCCCGGAAGCAGATCAGCTCTTCTATCATCCCGCTTTATCATTGGAAACCAGCTTCCCCGTCACAGTCCGACCCGCACCATCCGATACCCGATCCCCACATGGGTCTGGATATACTGAGGTGACCCGGAAGGCTTCTCCAGCTTCTTGCGCAGTGTTGCCATATATACCCGCAAGGAGCCTACATCATTCTCCCAGCTGCTCCCCCATACACTCTGGGTAATGAATTTGTGGGTGAGCACCTTGCCGGTATTCTGGGCCAGCAGGCACAAAAGCCGGTATTCGATAGGAGTCAGATGCATCTCCTCCTCCCCCAGGTAAGCGCAGCCAGAGGCATAATCAATCCGCAGGCAGCCATTGACAAACACCGCCTGGGATCCGGCGCCTGCCTGCATCAGCGCCAGCCGCCGCTGGGTGACCCGCAGCCGCGCCAGCAGTTCCTCCACGGAAAAGGGCTTGGTCAGATAATCATCTGCCCCGGCATCCAGGGCATCGATCTTGTCATTATCCTCGCTCCTGGCGCTGATCACAATGATCGGCATGTGAGACCAGCTGCGAACCCGCTGGATCACCTCCACCCCATCCATATCCGGCAGCCCCAGATCCAACAGGATAATGTCGGGATTGCGGGAAGCAGCCTCCATCACGGCGTCCGCCCCATTGGCTGCAACCATAAAACGGTAATCATGGGCTTTTAAGGTTGTGGTGATCAGATTGCGCACCGGCGCATCGTCCTCCACCACCAGAATCTGAAGCTTGCTCATCCTTTATCTGACCTCCTCCAGCGGAAGTGTAAAGCTAAAAACCGCTCCCTGGGGCTCATTGTCCGTCACACGGATGGTTCCTCCGTGAGCCTCCACAATCGCCCTGCAAAGATATAGTCCCAGCCCCAGGCTGCGGCGGTTATCCGCAATTTTATTCCTGCCGCAGTAAAATTTGTCAAAAACCTTTTCCTTCTCCTGATCCAAAATTCCCTTGCCCCTGTCTGCAATCTCCACCACGGCCATTGGCCCCCTCCGTCTTGTGGTGACCGTCACCGGTGTTCCGGCTTCCGTGTATTTGAATGCATTGTCCACAATATTGACAATGACCTGCACCACCAGCTTCGCATCCGTCCTGACCAGCAAAAGTTCTTCCCCCTCTTCCACGGACACACGGCGCCCTCCCGCCTTCCGGCTGACATGCGCCATCGCCTCCTCCACAATATCACCAAGAAGTTCTGTGGAAGTATGCAGCGTCATCCGTCCCTCCTCAATGCGGGTGGCATACAGAAGATTCTCTACCAGATTGATCAGCCACAAGGAATCATCATAGATATCCTGGTAAAGCTTCCTTTTTGTCTCTTCGTCAAAATTCCTCCCATGGCTGAGCAGATTATCCGCATTTCCGGAAATGGTGGTCAGGGGAGTCCGAAGGTCATGGGAAATCGTCCGCAGCAAATTGGCCCTCAGCCTCTCGTTCTCAGCTAAAATCGCTGCTGCCTCCTTCTCCCGGGCATTCTTCTCGTTCTCCAGCGCAAGGGCACACTCCCCCAAGATGGACAGCAATATGCTGTGCTCCGAGGCATCCGGAGGATTGCCCTCTGCCTCAATCCCCACCACCCCATAGACCTGCTCCTTGACCCGCAAGGCCAGATACAGATACCGGGCATCAGACAGGGTATCCGTGGTTGCCCCTGCGGAATGATTGTTCTTCAGCACCCACTCCGCAGCCTCCCTCTCCTTTTCCAAATCATAGCCGGAGGCCGGTGCTGTCTCTGACAGGAACAGATAAGGAGCGGAAAGCTTCCCCTCCTCATTGGCAAAGATCACAAGATTCCTTCCCAGAAGCTTCCTCAGCTGCTGTGCCGCCGCATTCATAATCTCCGTCTTATCCCCTGCCTTTGACAACAGCTGATCCGTATCAAACAGGATCTTTGTCCGATGGGCAATCCTGGCCGACTGGCCTGCCTGCCTCTTATAGCGGATGGCAAAGGTTCCCGTAATATAGGCAGTCAGGAACATGACCACAAAGGTCACCGGGTAGCCGGTCTCATAGGCTGTCAGGGAAAACCGGGGCGAGGTGAACAGGAAATTAAAAATAAACACACTGGCAATGGAGGAAACCAGGCTATATATGGGTTGGGATACCACAGCCGAAGTCAGCAGGACTCCGAGAATATATACCATGATAATATTCGCTTCCGTAAATCCCAGCCGGTAAAAGCCCAGCCCCAGAATCGTGGCCCCTGCCAGGATCCCCACACTCCTGGCTGTATTTTTCCCTGCCTCCCCCCGGCGGGAATGGCTTATCTTCCGGGGCCGGTAGCCTGTATCCGCACTCTTGTCCGGAATAATATGGATATCCATCTCCGGGGCATAGGAAATCAGCTGCTCGGTCAGCGTCGGCTTACAAAACAGATGCTTGCGGGTCACGGCACTCCGCCCCAGGACAATCTTCGTAATGCCAAAAAGCCGGGCAAACTCCGTGATCTGATAAGGCACGTCCTCCCCATAGACCATCTCAATCTTTGCCCCCAGCTGCCTGGCCAATTCCCGGTTCTCCAAAAGCCGCTGCCTGTTTTCCGGGGAAGCCGCCCCAAAATCAGGGGTCTCCACAAAAAGAGCCGTAAACTGGCTGTTGAACGCCCTCGCCATCCGGGCTGCCGTGCGTATAATCCGGGCATTGGAGGGGGCGGAGGAAAGGCAGACCAAAATATGTTCATCCGTGTGGAAGCTGTTCTTCCTCTGGTGCTCCTCTGCCAAGTGCCGCACCCGGTCAGCACAGCGCCGCAGGGCAATCTCCCGCAGGGCAGTCAGCTGCTCCACGGTAAAAAAGGAGTCTGCCGTGCCGGACTCCTTCAGCCGTTCCATCAGTTCCTGAGGTTCACGGTCAATCAATTCCACCTGATCTGCCTGGTCAAAAACAGAATCCGGGATCCGGTCCCAGGCGGCAATGCCGGTAATGGAGGTCACCGTATCATGCAGGCTCTCGATATTCCCCACATTTACCGTGGTATAGACATCAATCCCAAATTTCAGCAGTTCATCGATATCCTGATAACGCCGGCGGTGGCGGCTGCCGGCCCCATTGGAGTGGGCCAGTTCATCCACCAAAATCAGATCCGGCCTTCTGTCCAGGGCCTGGTCTAAGTCAAACTCCCCCTTCCCCTCCTGCCCTGCAAAAGGCAGCTGCTCAAACTCCTTTAACAGAGCCTGGGCCTCCCCCGGGGAATGGACCGTGATGGTGCCCACCAGAACATCCGCGCCCTGGGCTTTCGCCCCCAGCGCTGCCTTTAACATTGCCTGTGTCTTTCCGATACTTTCCGCATAACTGAAAAAAATCTTCAGACGCCCCCTTGCCCTCTGCTCCACCGCAATCACCCCCGCTGCTTCCTACCATGGATTTTATCACAGAACGAAAAAATGTTCAATTGAAGGAGGCTTTAAGGCATTTTTCCCAGATACTTCTCAATAATGCCCTGGACTCTCCCCATCATCA
>CAJURT010000037.1 GCA_910588875.1 uncultured Lachnospiraceae bacterium | reverse complement strand
GTGTTTGCAATCCGAAATTTTAAGTTTCTTGGCTTTGCATTGGGAAGGAACGGAAGCGGCATTTATGACCGGGTTCATGTAAAGTCATGAAAGAAGTTTAAGTCGAAGCTGAAAGATTTATCTTCCCGTAGATCAGTGCAGTCCATCAACCCAAACCTTGAGAAAATCAAGGTGTACAAGAGGATGGCTAAACTATTACGGAATAGCAAGCATGAAGAACAACATAGAAGACATCAATGGATGGCTCTATCACAGAATCCGTATGTGTATAGGGAAACAAGGGAAGAAACCAAGGACAAAAGTGCGAAACCTAATCAAGATGGGAGTGCCGGAGGACTTGGCATGGCAGGCAGGAAACAGCCGCTGGTTAGTTACCGCCTCCTGCACGATTGAATATTATTACATTTTTCTTCCAACGAATTAATAAAAAGTTATAGAAACTTCATGATTTGGATAGTTGATGGATAAATAAAAGTATGATATGCTTTTTATACAAAAAATGAGAATGCGGTAAAGCTGGAGGGAATTATTCTATGAGAAAAAAGATATTTGTAACATCGTTTATTGCAGCATCGCTGAGTGCAGCTATGGTGGTGCCCTCATTCGCAGGGTGGATACAGGATGGCAACGGCTGGTTGTACCAATATGATAATGGAACTACCGCAGGCCAGGGCTGGTTCACAGATCCGGATACCGGGTTGGTTTACCATCTGGCTCCGGGCGGATATATGATGAGTGACACGGAGGTGGAAGGATATAAGCTGGCTTCTGACGGGCATCGCCTGGAGAAGACAGACGAGCAGCTGGCAAGGGAAGCACGGGCTGCAGAACGTAAGGCTTCCAAACCGACTCCCAATAAGGCGAAGATGGCCATTGACGCGGCGGTTGCAGAGGCAAAGACCAGGACGTATGCGGCATCGACCCTGAGGGCTCATTACCAGGCAGAGATGAAGGTCTTCATGGACAAGTATTTCCTGGAGATGTCGGGTGAACTTTATAAGGATATTAAGGAGAGGCGTGCGAAGGTCATAGAGGAGGCCAAAGCGGCAGCAGAAGCGGCATCCTTAGCCAGCGAGGACGGGAGCGAGACCGGTGACATGAGCATCGATTACTCCAATATGTATCCGACAGATACCTATTCCGGGAATGATAATGAGGCAGTAAAATATAGCATTTTCAGGAATGAGGATAAGCAGGACATTATTTCTGCTTCTTATTCAAAGATTGTAAAGCAGGATTCCGAGAAGTATGTACCTTATACATTCGAACTTGCCTACAACCGCGGCATTGCGCCCTCAGAGGAGGATCGGGATATCTTTGACCAGGGATATCAGAAGATGCTGGTTGCATGTCTGGGAGAGACCAAGGGAAATGAGGTTTATGAATTAGCCTTGGCGGGTACGTTGGAGGATGGCCACGCCGATACCACGGACACGGGAAATTCTTTTGTGGTTATGAATAAGAATGGGGTTTTGACGATCCGTGTAACGTGCAGTGAGAAGGTAGAGGAGGAGCCTGCCGAGGGACAGGAAGCAGAGGGGGATGCGGAATCCACCACAGCTGATACCCAGGAAACAGCACAAGAGCCTGAAGAAGCTGCTTCCACTACTTCTTCTGTGATTACTTCCGGACAAGGGAAGAAGGATGGGGACCAGGCTGACACCCAGGAAACTCAGGAAAACCAGAATGGGGCTCAGGAGGAACAGGCAGAAACAGACGGCCAGGCTGGTGAGGCAGCAGAGGAAACCACAGCAGAGTAGAAGCAAGAATAGCGGTAGAATAGAAGTGGATATAGAAGTAAAAAGATAGAATCAGAGCCAGGGGCAAATCAGAGAACAGCCCCTGGCTCTGGTTAGTTATGAAGCTATGAAGCGATTTCGAAGGTCATATAGGCATCCATAGGGATCTCTGTTTCATATAAAGGAGTACCATTCTTATAGGAAGATTCATCGTATACCTTTAAATGGATTTCATTGTCCTGGTATAAGCCGCCAAAGGTATCGTCGTCGGATTCCCCATAGGAGAAGTCCTGGACACAGACCTGGTCATTGATGCCTTTGATGGCCTGGTCGGCAAACCATGCAGTGTCTTCTGGAGAGGTGCCATCTTTGACAATAACGTCAATATCGATGTAGGCTTCATCCAGATGGAGTTTGAAGTCAATCGCAGAGGCCATGGGATAATCGATGGGATCCAGATAGATGTCGTTCACATCATCGTGGAGCTGGGATTCATCAATCTCAATATCGGAATAATAATTGAAGTCTGGCCCTAAGGTCTCATCGGTGCGGACAATATTGCTTTTTGTACATCCGCATAACAACAGTACGCAGCCGGCAGCCAGCAATATTGTTTTGAATGTTTTGTCTAGTTTCATATAAAACCTCCTGTTAAATAATAATCGAAATATTTTGGACAAACTGTATTATATATTATATTTCAGGGTTTGGATAGACCCTTTTAAAAAATGTAATTAACAATTAAGATTATTGCTAAGGTTTATGACGGCAGAACCGGGACTTCAAGTTGCGGAATCATAGGAAAGATGTTATACTTGGTCGGTAAAAGAAAAACAGAAGGAGGAGTTTGCAAGATGGCAGAGACTGGAAAAAATGTAAAAAAGCCACAGAATACGGCAAAGGACACATTTTCGTCGGCATGTTCATCGGCGGTTAACGATATTATTGGCCTGTGCGTTTTTATATTGATGACTGTTTTTCCTCTGCTTTATGAGGAAGCATATACCAATATTATGGATGTGAAATATATCTGCTATTACCAGGCAGTGATAGGGATGCTGGTTTTGCTGCTGGCGGCGGTATTGGTCATGGTGGCTATTGATTATGGGAAATATAAAGGAGCGCATACAAAAAGTATGCTGGGCCGCCTTTTGCCCAGGAACTGGAAGAAGACTTTTCTGGTTGCGGATATTGCTGTTGTCATATTTTGGGCTGCGGTGATCATCTCTACTTTTTGCTCGGACTATTTTTATGAGTCCTTCTGGGGGAATGAAGGGCGGTATAGCGGGATGTTTTTGTTGTCATTGTATGTGCTGGCTTATCTGATAATCAGCCGTTTTTGGCGCCCGGAGGCATGGATTTTGGAGTTGTTCCTGGTTACGGGGATGATTATGTGTGTGATAGGCATCACGGATTATTTCAGGCTGGATGTCCTTAATTTCCGTGGGCCGGATATCCCCTTGGAAGAATCAGACATTTTTACTTCCACTATAGGGAATATCAATTATTATACGGCATATGTGGGGATGATTATGGGATTTTGTGCATCTTTGTTCCTTACAGTGAAGAAAAAGATACGCATCGTATGGTATTATATCTGTATGGTTGTTTCCTTTTTTGCCATTATCATGGGCTGCAGTGACAATGCTTATTTTGCAATCGCGGCCTTGTTTGGCCTGATCCCATTTGCAGTATTCAGAAATAGGGAATGTGTGAACCGGTACCTGGTGATGCTGGCATCATTTTTTACTGTGGTATTATGTATTGACAGGGTCAACCGGGCGTTTGGGGACAAGGTAATTGGTTTGGACAGTCTATTTAAGGTAATAACCAGCTTTGGGGGGCTGGTATATCTTGTGGCTTTATTGTGGGCGGTAGCTATAGGGTTTTGGTACTATGGAAAGAAAAAGAACTTAGAAAGCGGAAATTGCGGCAATCGGTTTATCTATGCCTGGGGCATTTTTTCGTTCATTGTGTTGCTGGGAATCGTTTTTGTGCTGTTTGACGCCAATGTTGCCGGCCACGGTGAACGGTATGGGGCGGCCAGGAACTATCTGGTTTTTTCAAAGCATTGGGGGAGTGAAAGAGGATATATCTGGGGTGCTTCTGTGAAATTGTACCAGGAGTTTTCCTGGGTAAAGAAACTGTTTGGGTATGGGCCGGATACATTTGGAATTCTGACAACCCAAAATATTATTTATGAGATGACAAGGGTAACGAATAAACTGTACGATTGCGCCCATAATGAGTACCTTCATTATTTGCTGACAATCGGAATTGCAGGGACAGCTGCCTACCTGGTATTTTTATGGGCATCCATTCGGTATATGTGGAAAAACTGGAAGAAGAACCCATATATCATGGGCTCCCTGGGAGCAGTGCTTTGCTATGCATTCCAGGCGATCATCAATAACAGCCTTCCGCTGATGACACCGATGATGTGGCTTCTTCTGAGCATTGGGGTGGCAGGATGCCGGACAAGCAAAGGAGAGGCGTCAAAAAAGGATGGCGTTGCCTGACGGAGAGGGATTGTGATGTTATTTTCAAAAAAGGATCTGATTAAACTTCTGGGCCCGCTGATCGTGGAGCAGATTATGACCGTTCTTGTAGGTATGGTGGACGTGGTGATGGTGGCAGCAGTAGGGGAAGCGGCAGTGTCCGGCGTGGCGCTGGTGGATTCTATCAGTATTCTGATTATCCAGCTGCTTGCCGCCCTGGCAACCGGCGGGGCAGTGGTATGTTCCCAGTATATCGGGAAACAGAGGCTGGAGGCCGCCTGTCACGGTGCAGGGCAGCTGATCCTGATTACGGTGGTGTGTTCTGTGCTGTTTGCAGGGACAGCATTGCTGGGAGGGCGCCACCTGCTGGAACTGGTTTTCGGCCAGGCGGAAGACGCGGTGATGGGAAATGCGGCAGTTTACTTCAGGATTACTGCCCTTTCCTATGTATTCCTGGCTCTTTATAATTCTGGGGCCGCCTTATTCCGTTCCATGGGGAATTCACGGGTTTCCATGATGGCTTCCCTGGTTATGAACGGGATTAATATTGTGGGCAACGCCATCTGCATCTACGGGCTCCGCATGGGAGTGGAGGGGGTTGCATGGCCAACCCTGGTTTCACGGATCGTGGCGGCGGTATTGATGGGGTATTTGGTTACCCGTCCGGGCAATGTGATCCATGTCTCCGGCCTGAAAGATCTGATGCCGGATAGGGATATGGTGAAGCGGATTATGGGGGTGGGGATTCCCAGCGGCCTGGAAAACGGGATGTTCCAGTTTGGGAAGATTGCGCTGCAGAGTCTGGTTTCCACGCTGGGGACGGCGGCGATTGCCAGCTTTGCGGTGGCATCGAACCTGGTCACCCTTCAGTATCTGCCAGGCAATGCTTTGGGGCTTGGGCTTATCACGATTGTGGGCCAATGTGTGGGAGCCGGGGAATACGAACAGGCAAAGCAGTATACCAGAAAGCTGATCCTGGCTAATTATGGGTTTCTGTTTGTGATCTGTGGAGCCATGGTCTTATTCAGCCATTCGATTGTGGGGATCTATCATTTGTCCCCGGAGGCCTCAGAACTGGCCAGGAACATGATTTTGATGCACACAGCCGGAATGCTGATATGGCCCTTGGCATTTCCATTGCCGAATACGCTGAGGGCAGGCCTGGATGCCCGTTTTACCATGGCTGTATCCGTGTTTTCAATGTGGGCGTTCCGGATCGGGTTTGCCTATTTGTTTGTGAAAGTATGGAAGGTTGGAGTGATGGGAGTCTGGTGGGGGATGTTTATTGACTGGATTTTCCGGGCGGCTGTGTTTGTAGCCAGGTTCCGGGGATTTTCCTCCCGGGCACGGCAGGTATAAGAAGCCCAATTGGTTTGGTAAGAATGAAAGAAAATTGTCAGAATTGAAGCGAGGAAAAGGATTGACAAGTAATGCCACAAAAGAGTATGATTAAATTATCTGTAAGTTTATTTGTGACATATTGAGGAGGAATTAGGATGAAGAAAAGATTTTGGGCGGTAACAGCATTGGCGCTGGTTTTATCTGTTTTTTCTTCCACTGTGTCCTTTGCACAGGGGTGGGGGAAAGCGGAGAATAAATGGTTCTATTACCTGGATGACGGGACGGTGGCGAAGGATGTGTGGATTGACACAGAGGGCGGTCCTTACTGGGTCAGGAATGATGGGGCGATGGCCACCAGTCAATGGGTGAATGACGGCACAGGCTGGTATTATGTGGACTCTAACGGAAGAAAGCTGGCCAGCCAGATCATGAAGCTGAACGGTGAGACTTACTGGCTTGGCGAGGACGGCAAGATGGCAGCGGATGAGTGGGTGTGCACAGAAGATGGGAAATGGTACTATTTCCAGTCCAATGGTTATGCCCTGAGGAATGGCTGGAAAGTAGTAGGCGGGGAATATTACTACTTTTTAAAGAGTGGTATTATGGCGGCAGATGCACTGGTTCCTGGTGGTTACCGTGTGGGAGCGGACGGAAGATGGATCCAGTGAATGCATAAATAAAAGAAACTGGAGGGAAAAAGATGAGAAACCGGAAAAAATTTTTGGCAGTGGGAGTGCTGGCAGCGATGATGACGATGTCTAGCGCCATGGTATGTATGGCGGAGACAGGCTGGGTGGCAAGGGGTTCCTCCTGGTACTATTATCGTTCAGATGGATCGATGGCGACCAATCGCTGGATTATCACGAACGGGGGGCAGTACTGGCTGAATGAAGACGGTACGATGGCGACCAATAAGTGGATCAACACGGATGGGAAGTATTACTATGTCGGGCCTGCCGGAGAGGCGGTTACCGGATGGTATGAGATTTCAGGGAAATGGTATTATTTCTATCCGGTCACAGAGACCAACAAGTTTGTCATGGCAGCAGATACCCAGATTGACGGTTACCGGATCGGAGCAGATGGGGTCTGGATTCCAGGGAACTAAGACAGCTGGGCAATAAAGCAGGTAAAGGCAGAAGTTACAAATAAGGAAACGGTTTGGCAGAATCAAGTCTATGTGGATTTTGCCAGACCGTTTTTCTTTTTGGAAGATATAGTGAAAAGGGAATGACAGGAGGGGGGAGGCAGGTGTATAATAAAACAATGGTATAGAAAACATAACAGGGTACGGAGGACACGGATGATTAAAAATATTGTATTTGATATGGGAAAAGTGCTGGTGGGATATGACGGCATGCGGGTATGTGAGCATTTTATAGAGAATGAGCATGACCGTAAGCGGGTTCATACTGCAGTTTTTGTATCGCCGGAATGGGTGATGCTGGATATGGGGGTTTTGACAGACGAGCGGGCGCTGAAGGTAATGTGCACCAGGCTGCCGGAACGCCTCCACGAAGTAGCCGCAACCTGCCTGAGGGAGTGGCACAACTATTGTATGTGGACGTACCAGGAAATGGAACCGGTGATCCGGAGGCTGAAGGAGCGGGGATTTGGGATTTACCTATGTTCCAATGCGGCAATCCGGCTTCTGGACTGTTACCGGGAGGTGATACCGGCGGTGGACTGCTTTGACGGCCTGTTATTTTCCGCAGATGTGAAATGCATCAAACCACAAAAGGAGATTTATGGGCATCTGTTCCGACGGTTTGGGTTAAAACCGGAGGAATGCTTTTTTATTGATGATGTGTTGGTGAATATTGAGGGGGCGCGTGCCTGCGGAATGGATGGTTATTGCTTTAGCGACGGGGATTTTGAGAAGTTAAAGGCAGTGCTGGAGACTCTGGGAGGATGATTGCAGATATGGGAGATAAAGCAGGATATATGGAAATCGATGAAAAAGTCAACAGGGAACTGCTGGAGTTTTTGGACAGTAGCCCCACCAGCTTCCATGCGGTTGCCAATATGAAAGCAATGCTGGAACAGGCAGGGTTTAAGCGGCTTTTGGAAGGACAGGCCTGGACATTGGAGGGCGGGGCAGGATACTATGTGACGAGAAATGATTCTGCCCTGATTGCATTCCGGATCCCGGACAGGGAATTTACAGGGTTTCAGATTATGGCAAGCCACAGTGATTCCCCGGCATTAAAAATTAAGGATAATGCAGAGATCGAGGTGGAGAAGCGGTATGTTAAGCTGAATGTGGAGCGGTATGGCGGGCTGCTTTGTGCGCCCTGGATGGACCGCCCCCTGTCGGTGGCGGGGCGTGTGGTGGTGCGCACAGGAAACGGTGTGGCCACAAGGCTGGTGAATGTGGACAGGGATCTGCTGATCATCCCGGGCCTGGCCATCCATATGAACCGTAAGGCGAATGAGGGCTATGAGTTTAACATGCAGAAGGACATGCTGCCGCTGTTTTGCGGCGGGGCGGCGGAAGGAGGCTTTTTAAAGCTGATCGCAGAGGAGGCAGGGGTTGAGGAAAAAGACATTTTAGATACGGATTTGTTTTTGTATAACCGGATGAGGGGGACGGTGCTGGGGCTGGACGGTGAGTTTATCGCAGCCCCGCGGCTGGATGACCTGCAATGCGGATTCGCCTCATTGAAAGGTTTTTTGGCGGCAAAGCCGGGGCATAGTGCAGCGGTTCACTGTGTGCTGGACAATGAGGAGGTGGGGAGCGGGACAAAGCAGGGGGCAGAATCCACATTCCTGCGTGACGTGCTGCACCGGGTGAACAGGGCTATGGGGCGCAGCGAGGAAGAATATCTGATGGCGCTGGCATCCAGCTTTATGGTGTCGGCAGATAATGCCCACAGTATCCATCCGAACCATCCGGATAAGGCAGATCCCACAAACCGCCCCTTTATGAATGGGGGGATTGTTATCAAATACAGTGCAAACCAGAAGTATACTACGGACGCCATATCCGGGGCGCTGTTTAAGGCCCTCTGCCAGCGGGTGAACGTCCCCTATCAGGTGTTTTTCAACCGTTCTGACATGCTCGGCGGTTCCACTTTGGGAAATATCTCCAGTTCACAGGTGGCGCTTAACACAGTAGACATTGGCTTGCCACAGCTGGCGATGCATTCCTGCTATGAGACGGCGGGAAGCAAGGACACGGCTTATTTGGTGCGGGTGGCAAAGGAACTGTACTCCTCCTCCGTGTGCGGAAACGGGGATGGGGAATACCGGCTGGTTTGGCCGGAAGGCCAAAGGGAATAGGGGCTCGCAAAAACATCTTTTCTTTTAAGATGTCTTGTTATATAATCAAATTTGAAACAATAAGCAAGGGAGACAGCTATATGACAAAGATCAGGACAAGATATGCACCAAGCCCAACGGGGAGGATGCATGTGGGGAATCTGCGGACGGCGCTATATGCCTATCTGATTGCCAAACATGATGGCGGTGATTTTCTGCTGAGGATAGAGGATACGGATCAGGAGCGTTTTGTGGAGGGGGCTACGGAGATTATTTACCGGACTCTTGAGAAGACGGGGCTGATCCATGACGAGGGGCCGGACAAGGACGGCGGTGTGGGACCTTATGTGCAAAGTGAGCGCCAAGCGGCGGGGATTTATCTGGATTATGCAAAAAAACTGGTGGAGAAGGGGGAGGCATACTACTGCTTCTGCACCCAGGAACGCTTGGATTCGCTGAGGACTACGGTGAACGGCGAGGAGATCATGGCTTATGATAAGCATTGCCTTCACCTGTCAAAGGAAGAGGTTGAGGCGAACCTGGCGGCAGGGATGCCCTATGTGATCCGGCAGAACAATCCGCGGGAAGGGCAGACCACCTTCCATGATGACATTTATGGGGACATTACCGTAGAAAATGCAGAACTGGATGACATGGTTCTGATTAAGTCAGACGGTTATCCCACCTATAATTTTGCCAATGTGGTGGATGACCACCTGATGGGGATCACCCATGTGGTGCGGGGGAACGAGTATCTCTCCTCCTCCCCCAAATATAACCGGCTGTACGATGCCTTTGGCTGGGAGGTTCCGGTCTATGTGCACTGCCCGTTAATAACCAATGAGGAGCACAAAAAGCTGAGCAAACGCAGCGGACATGCCTCCTATGAGGATCTGATCGAGCAGGGGTTTGTGTCAGAGGCGGTGGTGAACTATGTTGCGCTTTTAGGCTGGTCACCGGAGGAGAACCGGGAGATTTATTCCCTTGAGGAACTGGTGCAGGTATTTGATTATCATAACCTGAGCAAATCCCCGGCAGTCTTTGATGTGACGAAGCTGAAATGGATGAACGGCGAGTACCTGAAGGCCATGGATTCAGACCGTTTTTATGGAATGGCGGAGCCCTATATCCGGGAAGTGATTAAGAAGGATCTGGATCTGAAAAAGATTGCCGCCATGGTGAAGACCCGGATTGAGGTATTTCCGGATATTGCAGGGCATATTGATTTCTTTGAGGAGATGCCGGAGTACGACATTTCCATGTATACCCATAAAAAGATGAAATCCACGGCAGAGAGTTCCTTGCAGGTGCTGTCCGATGTGCTGCCGATCCTGGAAGCACAGGAGGATTTTTCAAACGATGCATTATATGAGGTTCTTTCTCAATATGTGGAGGAAAAAGGGGTAAAAACAGGTTTTGTAATGTGGCCGATCCGTACTGCGGTATCGGGAAAGCAGATGACACCGGCAGGGGCAACCGAGATTATGGAAGTGCTGGGAAAGGAAGAGTCCCTGGCAAGAATCCGGAAAGGGATCGAGAAACTGCAGTAGGAAGTTATTATTCTGTATGGGGATGAGGGGATAACGGTTTGGAAGAATTCGAAACGGCTGTCCCCTCAGGGAAATAGCGGAGGATCATAGGATGGGAATCGTTAAGGCAGCAGTGACAGCAATGAGGGGTGCACTGGCGGATCAGTGGCTGGAGGTTATGGAACCGGGGAATATGGGGGATCAGACGGTGTTTGCAAGCGGCGTGAAGATCCGGAAAGGCTCCAATACCAAGGGAAGCGATAACACGGTGTCCGACGGGGCAGTCATCCACGTCTACCCGAACCAGTTTATGATGGTGGTGGATGGCGGGAAGGTTGTGGATTACACGGCGGAAGAGGGCTACTATATCGTGAAGAATTCCTCGCTGCCGTCTCTGTTCAACGGACAGTTTAAGGATGCATTAAAGGAATCCTTTAACCGGATCCGGTTTGGCGGGGAGACGCCAGGGGTGCAGAAGGTGTTCTACGTCAACCTGCAGGAGATTAAAGGAATTAAATTCGGCACCCGAAATCCGGTAAATTATTTTGACAGCTTTTACAATGCAGAGTTATTCCTGCGGGCCCATGGCACTTATTCGATCCGGATTACGGATCCGCTGCGGTTTTATGCCCAGGTGGTGCCAAAGAATGCAGGCCATGTGGAAATTGGTTCTATCAATGAGCAGTATATGAACGAATTCCTGGAGGCGCTCCAGGCATCTATCAACCGGATGTCCGCGGAGGGCGAACGAATCTCTTTTGTCCTCTCCAAGGGGACCGTGCTTAGCCGCCACATGTCAGAGGTGCTGGATGAGGACTGGAAACGGGAACGGGGCTTTGAGGTAATGAGCGTGGGCCTGGCCAGCATTTCCTATGATGCGGAGTCCCAGAAGCTGATTAATATGCGCAACCAGGGTGCAATGCTGGGTGACCCCAACGTGCGTGAGGGGTATGTGCAGGGGGCAATTGCCCGTGGCCTGGAGGCAGCCGGATCGAACCGGAACGGTGCGATGGCGGGCTTTATGGGTATGGGGGCAGGCATGAATGCGGGAGGCGGTTTTATGGGGGCTGCTTCCTCCGCGAATATGCAGCAGATGCAGATGAACGCCAAACCCGGGAACCAACCAGGAGCCGGCGGTTATGGGCAGAACACAGCAGTGGGGGGGATTGGCGGCTTTGGCGGCGGCGCGTCGGCAGGGGCAGGCGTTTGGGTGTGCCGGTGCGGCGCCAAAAACAGCGGAAAGTTCTGCAGCGAATGCGGCAGTCCCAAGCCGGATACAGAGTCCTGGACCTGCCAGTGCGGGGCGTTGAATACGGGGAAATTTTGCAGTGAGTGCGGGAGCCCGAAACCGGACAGCCACACCTGGGTGTGCCGGTGCGGCGCTGTTAACAGCGGAAGATTCTGCAGTTCCTGCGGCAATCCGAAGGAGTAGGGGAGCATATGTCGGCGGTGATTTATAAGTGCCCAAACTGCGGCGGTGACCTGCGGTTTGAGCCAGAGGGGCAGCAATTCCGGTGCGAATATTGCCAGTCAGAGTTTTCCAAAGGGCAGATAGGGGATTTCTCTGAGGCAGCAGGGATGTTGTATTCCTGCCCAAGCTGTGGGGCAGAACTTGTGGCTGAGGAGACCACAGCGGCTACCTTTTGCTATTATTGCCATAATCCGGTTGTGTTGGCAGGCCGGGTACAGGGAGAATACCATCCTGATGGGATTCTCCCTTTTGAGATTGACCGGAAAAAGGCGCTGGAGATTTTTGGGAAATGGATAGCCGGGAAGAAGTATGTCCCAAAAGCATTTTATTCCCAGGACCAGGTGGAGAAGATGACAGGGGTTTATTTTCCCTACTGGCTTTATGACTGCCAGGTGGAGGGAAAGCTGGAGGGGGAGGCCAGGAAGCAAACCTCCTGGACAGAGGGGAGTATGCGGCTTACACAGACAGAGGAATATGAAATCCGGCGTGAGGGGACAATGGAAATCAACCATGTCGCACGCAATGCCCTTTCCAAAGCGAACCGGAAGCTGGCAGAAGGGGTAATGCCCTTCGAAATGGAAAAGCTGCAGCCTTTCCATATGGGGTACCTTTCCGGGTTCATGGCAGAGAACAGGGATATGGAACAGGGGGCCTTCGCCCCGGATATAGAGGCAGAGATCCGGCAGTTTGCAGAGGATTCCCTGCGCAGCGGGATCAGTGGGTATCACTCCGTGAATGTCCGTGCCAAAGAGACACAGATACAGAATCCCCGGTGGTCTTATGTGCTGATGCCGGTTTGGGCATTGACTTACCGGGATAATAGGACGGATAAGGTCTATTATTTTGCATGCAACGGGCAGACAGGGAAAGTGTGCGGGGAACTGCCGGTGGATGAGAGGCGGCTTTTACAGCTGTTTTTGTCCGTTTTTGCGCCGGTGCTGGCGGTACTGCTGGCGGTGGGATATTTCATCTTGTAGGAAGACGAAAGCTTTGGGGCAAAACCTGGGAAGGAGGCAAGGGTGAGTACAGAGGCAGTGATGGCCGAAAAGAGACTGGCAGCCAGGAAAAAGGGGGTTTTTTGGCCAGGGCTAATTTTGGCGGCGGTTGGGCTGATGCTATGGGGGACGGCGGTCCCGGCAAGGGCTGAGGGAGATTTTCCTGTGGGGAGGGTATTTGACCGGGCGGATCTGTTTTCCGGGGAAGAGGAGGAAAGGCTGGAAGCAGAGATACAAAGGCTGCGGGAAAAGCTTGGCATGGATGCCGTGTTGGTGACCGTGGAGGATACTCAGGGAAAAACATCGGAAGAATATGGGGATGATTTTTATGATGAAAACGGTTTCGGAACGGGGGAGGATGCCAGCGGCGTCCTCTTCCTGATGGATATGGATAACCGGGAATTATATATTTCCACCAGCGGGGAGATGGCCTGGCTTCTTACGGATGAACGGATAGGCTCCATGCTGGAGGACGGGACTGCTCATATGGGGGAAGGGGATTATTCTGGCTGTGCATACAAACTGTTTTCCGATACCTTACGTTTCCAGGCGGAGGGGATTGCCGACGGGCAGTACCAGGTGGACCGGGATACCGGGAAGGTTGTGGAATACCGGAAAAAGAGACGCAGGGAAATCCTCTGGTATGAAGCATTGTTTGCAGCCGGGGTGGCAGCTTTTTGTGCCGGGAGCGTGTGCCGGAAGGTGAGGCGGGAGTACGCCATGGAAGAGGAAAGGGGGCGGGCCGCCAATTATTATATGGCATACCGGGCGGATGCCGGTTTCCGTCTCCGCAACCAGGAGGATACGCTGGTGAGGTCACATATTGCACGGCAGGTGATTGCACGGGATGTTTCCCGGAGCACAAACGCCGGCCGGGGTGGGGGGCGCAGCACCGTCCACCGCTCGTCCAGCGGCCGCACCCATGGGGGTGGCGGAAGAAAATTTTAGGGCATATCCCGTCATTTTCCAAAAAAATCCGCCACAGACATACAAATGTAGCTGGACAAATCACGTATATGTGTGATATAATCGAAACACTTTATCTGACTAAAATAACAGGTAGGGGAACAAAAAAGGAGGAGACAAGTAATGAAAAAGAGATTACTTAGCTTGACACTGGCAGCTGCCATGGTACTTTCTATGGCCGGGTGCCGTGGCGCAGAGCCGGCTGCAACAACTGCGGCTCCGGCGGAGACCGAGGCTACCACCGCAGCAGATGCAGCGGATACAAAAGCAGAAGAAGGAGATTCTGCGGAGACTGAGGCAGCGGCACCGGCAGAGAACTTCAAGATCGGTATTATCACCGGTACGGCTTCCCAGGGAGATGAGGAGATCACCCAGGCAAACAAGATGAAGGAGAAGTACGGCGATATGATCGTTACTTCTACTTATCCGGATAACTTTACCACTGAGACGGAGACCGTTATCTCCAATACCGTGGCCCTGGCTTCCGACCCGGATGTGAAAGCGATTATCTGGTGCCAGGCGATCCCGGGCACGGCAGCAGCGATTGACAAGGTTCGTGAGACCCGTCCTGACATGATCTTTATCGTAGGTACTCCTGGTGAGGACCCGGGCGTTATCAACCCCAAGGCTGATATCGTTCTGCAGGTGGATGAGCCCGGATGCGGCATCGTGATCCCGCCTCAGGCAAAGAAGCAGGGTGCGAAGACCATGATCCACTATTCCTTCCCCCGCCATATGAGTTATGCACTGATTGTTGCCCGTCATGAGAACCTGAAAAAGTACTGTGCTGAGAATGATATCGAGTTGGTAGATGTTACCGCTCCGGATCCGACCGGCGATTCCGGTATCACCGGCGCCCAGCAGTTCATCCTGGAGGATGTTCCGCGTCAGATCGAGAAGTACGGCAAGGACACCGTGTTCTTTACCACCAACTGTGGTATGCAGGAGCCGCTGATCCGTTCCGTATTTGAGAATGGTGCGATCTACAGCCTGCAGTGCTGCCCGTCCCCGTTCCATGCTTTCCCGGCTGCCCTGAATATCGATATGGCAGGCCATGAGGCTGACGTGGATTACATGATGGAGCAGCTTCAGGCAAAGGTTACTGAGGCTGGCATGGGCGGCCGTGTATCTACCTGGGGCGTTCCCTGTAACATGCTGTTCATCAGCGCAGGCGTTGAGTATGCAAAGAAGGTTCTTGAGGGTGAGACCAACGGTACTGTCCTGGATGAGGATCTGCTTCGCTCCACCATCCAGGATTGCGCAGAGGAGTTTACACCTGGCGCACAGATGACCCTGGATTACTATGTGGATGATGACGGCAATGCAAAGGAGAACCACTTCCTGGTAATGTCTGATTTCGTTACTTTTGAGTAATCGATCCTGAAAAACGGAATACTGTGATGGTATCTGGAGTTCTGCCAACAGGAGTCTTTGAGACATCAGTTGGCAGGACTTTTTGTTATGGTGCATTTGCCCCCAAAAGTCTCAACAGCTTTTGGGCGGATTTGTGCCCCACGGAAGGAATGGCATGGGGCATGGCTGAGTTGCGAAAAAATAAGTGTAGAAAGAGGTTGGTGACTTGGAGAAAACAAAGGAAACCTATGTCCTGAAGATGGACAACATTGCCAAGGAATATTATGGCAACCGGGTTCTTAAGGGTGTGAACCTCCACATCCGTCCCGGTGAGATCCATGCGCTGATGGGGGAAAACGGTGCCGGAAAGTCAACGCTGATGAATATTCTTTTTGGTATGCCTGTCATCCACAATACCGGTGGTTTTGAGGGGACAGTTGAGGTAAACGGAGAGCCGGTGCAGATCGATACCCCGCTCAAAGCCATGGAGATGGGGATTGGCATGGTACACCAGGAATTTATGCTGATTCCGGGATTTTCGGTGACGGAGAACATTAAGGTCGGGCGTGAGATCAGCACCCCGAACTTAGTCAGCCGCCTGTTTGGGCGGTCCATGGAGTCCCTGGACTTTAAGCAGATGCGCCGTGATGCAAAGAAAGCCCTGAAGACCATCGGGCTTCAGATTGAAGAGTATGTGAAGGTTGCCGGGCTCCCGGTGGGGTATATGCAGTTCATTGAGATTGCCAGGGAACTTGACAAGACGGGGATCCGCATCCTGGTATTTGATGAGCCGACGGCTGTCCTCACAGAGTCGGAGGCAGAACGCTTGTTAGAGGCGATGCGGGTAATTTCCTCCCAGGGAATCGCGATTATCTTTATCACCCACCGCCTGGATGAGGTGATGGCCGTGGCGGACTCGATGACGATTCTGCGGGACGGGGAGTTTGTGGCCAGAAAAGAAATCAAGGACACGGATGTGGTAGAGATTGCGGAACTTATGATCGGGCGGAAGATGGAAAAGCTGGTTGACGACAATGTGCTGGACAACCGCCAGATCAGCGGGGACGAGATTGCTGTAAGTTTAAGGGATTATAAGGTGGACATGCCTGGAGAAAAGGTGAAGGGGATTGACCTGGATATCCGCAAGGGTGAGATTTTCGGCATTGGAGGCCTGGCCGGACAGGGGAAACTGGGAATCCCGAATGGGATTATGGGTCTTTATGAGGCTGAGGGAGAAGTCAGGATCAATGGTCAGGCATTGAACCTTAGCAAATTGGGGGACGCATTGAACCATAAAGTGGCATTTGTGTCCGAGGACCGGCGGGGGGTAGGCCTCCTGCTGGATGAAAGCATAGAGCAGAATATTATTTTCTCGGCCATGCAGACCAACGGTAAATTTTTAAAAAAGGTTGGCTGGATGAAGCTGTATGATGCGGCGGCTGCCCATGCCCATGCGGAGGAGATGGTGAAAACCCTGGATATCCGCTGTACAGGGATCCGCCAGCATGCAGGGGCGCTTTCCGGTGGCAACCAGCAGAAGGTATGCCTGGCACGTGCGCTGACATTGGAGCCGGAGGTTCTGTTTGTGTCAGAGCCCACCCGGGGAATTGATATCGGCGCGAAGAAACTGGTACTGGAATACCTGGCAAAGCTGAACCGGGAACTGGGGATGACAGTGATCATCGTATCTTCCGAACTGATGGAGTTGCGTTCCGTATCAGACCGGATTGCAATTATTTCTGACGGGAAGCTGGCTTGTATCCTTAAGCCAGACGATACAGATGCGAATTTCGGGCTTGCCATGTCAGGCGCCTGGAAAGGAGGGCAGGAAGATGCGTAATCCGTTAAAAACATTGGTGGCGAAGTTTGGGCTGCCGCGTATTATCATTGTGTCATTCTTTCTGTTTTTGGTAGCAGCGGCAGGCGGGTTCCACATGAACCTGATGCAGCTTTTGAGTGACTGTATCCGGCGATGGGGGATGTTTGGCATCCTGGCTCTTGCTATGGTACCGGCCGTGCAGTGCGGGATCGGCCTGAATTTTGGTATTTCCATGGGTATCGTGGGTGGGCTCCTGGGGGGGCTGATTGTGATCCAGCTGCAGATTGCCCAGAAGCCTTCCCTGGTGGCGATCCATCCCTTATTTGCCATGTGGGTGGCGATCCTGGTGGCAATTTTGATCGGCGTGGCCCTGGCCACAGTGATAGGCTATTTGTATGGGCAGCTGCTGAACCGGGTGAAGGGTTCGGAGATGACCGTGACCACTTATGTAGGCTTTTCGATCATTGCATTCATGAATATGTGGTGGATGCTGCTGCCCTTCACAGACGGGGAATTGATTTGGCCAAATGCCGGGAAAGGCCTCCGGAATACGATTTCCCTGGCTTCTTCTTACAGTAATGTCATGAACAAGACTTTGGCATTCAGTATTGGCAACCTTACGATCCCTACAGGGCTTCTGCTCTTTTTCTTCCTGATGTGTTTCCTGGTATGGCTGTTTATGCGTTCAAAGACAGGGATTGCAATGAGTGCGGCAGGGGCGAACCCGATGTTTGCCAAAGCGGCCGGCATCAATGTCAATAAGATGCGCCTGATTGGAACCACGCTGTCCACGGTGCTGGCAGCGGTGGGGATCCTGGTGTATGCCCAGGGGTTTGGTTTCATGCAGCTATATAACGGCCCGATGATGATGGGCTTTACTTCCGTGGCCGCTGTCCTGATTGGCGGGGCCAGCCCGAAACGGGCACGGATTACACATGTGCTGATTGGTACCTTTTTGTTCCAGGGGATTCTGGCCCTGGGGCTTCCGGTAGCGAACCAGTTTATCCCGGAGAGCAACCTGTCAGAGGTGGCGCGTCTGATTATCTCTAATGGTATTATCATTTACGCGCTCAGCCAGGTGAAAGGAGGCAGCGGACGTGACTAAAAAAGTATCGAATTTCCTGGTTCAGAATATGGTGGTAATCCTGTTCATGATCCTGTGTGTGCTGGCCACATATTTTTCCAAGCAGCCATTGACCTTTGTGGTTTCGGAACTGTTTACCCGTATTGCAAGGAACTCCTTTATTGTACTGTCTCTGATTATTCCGGTTATCGCCGGAATGGGGCTGAACTTTGGTATCGTAATCGGCGCCATGGCAGCGCAGCTGGCCATCTTTTTGACCACCTACTGGGGATTTACCGGTATTTCCGGCTTCTTGTTTACCGTGGTGCTGGCCACTCCCTTTGCAGTGTTTTTCGGGTTCCTGGTAGGGAAACTTTTCAACTACATGAAGGGAAATGAGATGATCGGCGGGCTGGTCCTGGGGTATTTTGCAGACGGCATTTACCAGCTGGTGTTTTTGTTCATTTTTGGCGGTGTCATCAAGATGAACAATTCTACCCTGATGATTCCTACGGGAATCGGTGTGAAAAACACCATCGACTTGAAGGATACCGTAAAATATGCGCTGGATACGGTGCCGATGCTGACCATTGTGGAACTTGGTTTTTACCTGGTGCTGGTTATCCTTGCCTGTTCAGTGGCCTTTAAGCTGGTGAAGAAGCAGCCGGTGGACTGGAAGTCCATGGGGGGGAAAGCAGTGGCGGCGGTTGTGGTTTATGCCGTGACCTTTATCGGGCCGGTGGAGCGGTTCTTGGCTGCTGACCGCCTGTTGCTGTTGTCGGCAGTGGAACTGGGGTGCCTGGGTGTTGTGCTCTGGCAGTTATATGGCTTTGTGAAATGGAAGCTGCAGGCAGGGAAGGGCAGCGAGGAGGCAGGACCAGGGACATTTGTACCGGTAAAGGCCGGTGTCAATGTGGTCCTGGCGGCAGTGGTTTATGCCCTGACCTATGTGCCGGCCATATATAATGTACTGATAGTTGTTAAGCTTCCGGTGATGACCTATCTCTGCATTGGGGCGTTGTGTGTGTTTAACAACATCCTGATGAAGACACGTTTGGGGCAGAATATGAGGACAGTTGGGCAGAGCCGTACCGTGGCCAATGCGGCAGGCATTGATGTGGACAAGACGCGTATTATCGCCATGATCTTTTCCACGGTCCTGGCCAGCTGGGGCCAGCTGATTTTCCTGCAGAATGTGGGTACAATCTCTACGTATGGCGCCCATACCCAGGTAGGGCAGTTTGCCATTGCAGCGCTGCTGGTAGGCGGGGCCTCCGTGCAGAAGGCGACGAATAAGCAGGCGCTTTTGGGTATCGTGCTGTTCCATACTTTGTTTATTGTCTCACCGCTTGCCGGCAAGGAGTTGTTTGGCGATCCGGTTATCGGTGAATATTTCCGGGTGTTTGTATCCTATGGCGTCATTGCATTGGCGCTGGCCATGCATGCATGGAAAAAGGCGCCGGGAACCAAAACTTCCGAAGGCAAGGCGAAGAAGGGAAGGCTGAAAGAGTGGTGTGACACCTATTGGGAAATGCGGACTGCCAAAAGGAAGGGCATAAGGTAAGGAAAAGTGCAGGAAGCAAGAAACGAAAAGATTTGAGGATTTACGGATAAAAAGATAATAGGCCAGGGCCTCCTCTGAGGCGGATAAGTGGATGATGCCACTTGCCGCCCCGGAGGGGGCTTTTTGCTGTGGATTATGGCAGAAAAAGCAGGAAGACCGGGATGTTTATAATAGAATCAAAATGAGAATGGATAAATGACATAAAAAAGCAAAAAAAATCAGAGAATAATTATATAAATTCACAAAAAAGAGGACATGTGTCATTGAAGGAGGAATCGGATATCCGGTATGATGGTAACAGACATGGGGACAGCTGCGAAAGGGATGGCAAGAGGATGAATAAACGGACAGACGAGGTACTTAGCCTGATCGCATCGTTGGATCAGGGGGCACAGGATTATCTGAATGAATACCTGGCAAACGCTCCCATAAGCATTTTGGAGAAGTTTGAGATCGTCAGGATGGAAAGCCAGACGACCTTTATCTATGAGGAGGAGGTGATACAAAAGATATTTATCCTGGTAAAAGGGAGGGTGAAGGCTACTGATCAGTATCTGGACGGGGTTAGCTTTGAGTATATGTGGTTCAAGCCGGTAAAGACATTTGGCGCAATGGAAGTTTTGCTGGGGATGGATCAATTTAAAACCACGTTGACAACAGTGGCGGACAGCTGCTTTTTGGTGATTTCCAGGGACAGCTTTGAGGGATGGATGAGCCATGATGAAAAGGCGCTGAGGCTGGAGGCAAAAACCATGGGAACCTACCTGCTTACACAGGCGAAGCTGGCACGGGCGTTTTTGTTTCTGGAGGGCAGGCAAAGAGTGATGGTATTTCTCTCCATGACGCTGGAATTGAATGGCAAGCCGGGGATGCTTCGCCTGAGCAGGCAAAGCATAGCAGATAATACCGGGCTATCCACACGGACGGTGAACCGGGTAATGAAAGAACTGACGGCAGAGGGATATCTGCGCTGCCAGGGAATGCGTATTTTTGTAAATCGGGAACAGAGGACACGGCTGGAATGTGAGACGAATGCTTATTGGCAGGGGTCTGGAACATGGAACCGGCTATTGTAGGAGGAAGAACATGAGAAAATTCAGAAGATTTGCAGCACTGGTTATGGGAATGGCAATGGCAGGAGCCCTTCTGGGCGGGTGTTCAGGGGCGCCAAAACAGGAGGGGAAGCAGGAAACAAAACAGGAGGAGAAGCAGGAGGAAGCGGCCAAGGCGGAAGACAGCGGTACAGAGAAGGAGGATCCGGCAGCCCAGGAACAGGAGGGATCCAGCAGTGTATCCCTGGAAGGGGTCAGGATTATCCATCTGATCAGCAATACCAGGGGAGACGGCGGAAACCATGATATGGCAGCCAAGGCAGTGGAAAAAATGCGTGACGAGTACGGGGCGGAAATCAAAATTGTGGAGATGGGGAATTCTTCTGCAGACGTGGCAAAATATCTGCCCACGACCCTGGATGCCTGTGAGGACGGATGGAAATATGTGGTCTGCGGATCCGCGCAGATGGTGGAGCCGGTACAGGAGGCAGCAAAGGAATACCCGGAAGTGAAATTTATTGTGTATGATGCGGAGATAACGCGCAGCCAGGAGGGGGAACTGGCCAATGTATATTCTGCTTTGTTCAAGCAAAACGAGTCCTCTTACCTGGCAGGCATCCTTGCCATGGGGATGAGTGACACGGGCAAGGTTGGCTTTATCGGAGGCCAGGAAATCCCGACGATCAATGATTTTCTGGTGGGATATATTGCCGGTGCCAGAAGCGTGAAGGAAGACGCGGTGGTGTATAATTCTTTCATTGGTTCCTGGAATGACCTGGCAAAGGCGAAGGAGTTGGCGGATATCCAGTATCAGCAGGGCGCTTCCCTGATTTTTCCGGCTGCCGGGCAGGCATATGCAGGAATTTATGAGGCTGGCTTTGAACTGCAGAAAATGTATTTGGGATGTGATGTAGACAGAACCCTCCAGTATGAAAGCAACAATCCGGAAATGAACAATTATATGCCGACTTCCGTAATTAAACGGGTGGATACTTTTGTGGAAAATTCCTTCCAGAGGATCATGGCAGGTGAGAATATTTTCGGGATCCACGAAGCGGTTGGCTTAAAGGAAGACTGCGTAGGCCTTGTGGAGAATGGCTATTATGAAAAGCTGGTGCCGGAGGATGTGAAGAAGCAGGTGGAAGAGGCCCGCAGCCAGATTGTGGACGGGACAATCCAGGTGCCTTCTGCCTTTGGTATGGACCAAAACCAGCTGAACGAGTTTATTGGCGATAATCACTGAACAAAAAGGGATGAAAGCGATCTATGAATGAGACTATTCTGGAAATGAAACAGATAACAAAGATATACGGCAATGGCGTCCTGGCCAATGACAAGGTGGATTTCTCTGTCAGGAAGGGGGAAATCCATGCCCTGATGGGGGAGAATGGGGCCGGGAAATCCACACTGATGAAACTGCTGTTCGGAATAGAGCGTCCGGAAGAAGGAGAGATCTATATTCACGGAAAACAGGTACAGATTAAGTCTCCCATTGACGCTTTACGGCTTGGGATCGGCATGGTCCACCAGCACTTTATGCTGGTGGATTCCCTGACCGTGGCAGAGAACATGGTTTTACGCCGGGAGCCAGTCAAAAACAGGATGTTTTTGGACATGGATACGGCATGCAATGAGGTGGAAAAGATAGCAGAGCAGTATAATCTGCAGCTGGACGCCAGGGCGGTGACGGGCACGCTGCCAGTGGGGATGAAGCAGCGGGTGGAGATTTTGAAGGCCTTATACCGGGGGGCGGAGATTTTGATCCTGGACGAGCCCACAGCAGTTCTTACGCCGCAGGAGACTATGGAATTGTTCCGGCAGCTGAAGGAACTGCGCAACCATGGCCACACGATTATTTTTATTTCCCATAAAATCCGGGAAATCAAGGAACTTTGCGACAGGATCACCATTATGCGCAGCGGCCGCAGTATGGGCGTATACGAGGTGGAAAACACAAGCATTGAAGAGATATCTGCCCTGATGGTTGGGCGGGACAATGTCATAAAGATCGACAAGAAAAAAGCCAGACCCGGGGAGGCTGTGCTGAAGGTGCGGAACCTGAAATATGGCTTTGGGCAGGAACAGCTGGCCTTAAAGGGTGTCTCCTTTGATGTGCGCAGGGGGGAGATCTTAGGGATCGCGGGGGTGGAAGGCAATGGGCAGAGGGAACTGATAGAAATTATCACCCGTCTCAGACCCAACGAACAGGGAGAGGTTACCCTCTTGGGAGAGGATATCAGCAGGGCAGAAGTAAAGAAATTCAGGGAGCTTGGGAGCGGATATATCCCCCAGGACCGGCTGAGTTTCGGGGCAGCGGCAAACTCCACAATAGAGGAAAATCTGATAGCCCTGTCCACCGAAAAGAAGGAACTCCGGAAAGGATGTCTCCTTTCCTCCAAGAGAATTCGGGCTTACTCGGAAAAACTGATCCGGGAATTCCAGATTAAATGTGATTCTGCAAGGACGACAATCGGGATGCTTTCCGGGGGGAATATGCAAAAAGTGGTTGTGGCAAGGGAACTGACAGGGGAACGGAACCTGATTATAGCCGACCAGCCCACACGCGGAATTGATGTGAAGACGGCATCCTTTATTCACCAAAAGCTTGTTTCCTTGCGGGACGAGGGGAAAGCAGTGCTGCTGGTGTCAGCAGATTTAAATGAAATCCTGGAACTTTCCGATGCACTGATGGTGATGCATGAAGGGCAGATCTGTGCTTATTTCCCGGATGCCTCCCAGGTGACAGAGGTGGAATTAGGGCAATATATGCTGGGAGTCAGCAGGCAGAAGGATGAGCAGATTAAGGAGGCGTTCTATGAATAGCAGGCAGGTAAATGAGGTGTTCCAGGTAATCAAGACCAGTCTTGCGATCCTGGTCGCCATGGTTTGCGCATTTGTGTTTATTTTTCTGATCAGCGATGAGCCGCTGACCGCCATCCGGGCGTTTCTGTGGGGGCCATTTAGTTCCATCCGGCGTTTTGGAAATATGATTGAATTCTTTATCCCGGTTTGCTTTACTGCCCTGGGGGCTTGTGTGATATTTTCCATTGGCCAGTGCAGCGTAATCGGGGAAGGAACGGCATTTTTCGGCGGCCTGGTGGCAGCCTGGGTAGCCATCCAGGCAGGCAGGGGCGGTATTGGCACCCAGATACTGGCTTTTCTGGCGGCAGCCCTTATCTGTGGCGCGATTGCCATGATCCCCATGTATCTGAAACTCCGGTTTGGGGCGGATCTGTTTGTAGATTCCCTGATGATGAATTATGTTTTATTGTATGTGGGAATCTTTATCCTGAATTATTCGATCCGTGACCCGGAGATCGGGATGACGGCATCTTACTCGATCCCGGAAGGGGCAGGACTTCCTGTACTGATTCCCAAGACCCAGGTGAATTTTGCCCTGATCCTGGCGCTGCTGGCAATTGTGGCCACGGTTTTGCTGATGGATAAGACCAGGCTGGGTTACCAGATGCGCCTGATCGGCTCCAATGGGCAGTTTGCAAAATACTGCGGAATCCCCATCGGGAAAGTCTGTATGCTGAGCGCCCTGATCGGGGGTGTTCTTTCCGGGATAGGAGGCGCGGCGGAAATGCTGGGCAGATATGAGCGTTTCCAGTGGCTTGGCCTCCCGGGGTTTGGCTGGGATGGGATCCTGATTGCCACCATAGCCGGGTTCAAAGCAAGGAATGTGCTGATTGCCGCCATGTTCATTGCCTATATCCGCACCGGGGCTGATATTATGAACCGGACCAGCGATGTGCCCAGCGAACTGATTATAATTATTCAGTCCCTTTTGATTTTAATGATTGCTTCCAGAGGGTTTATGTCAAAGATCCATCAGAAACTGATTGTACGGCACGTAAAAAGCAACACATCGGAGGTGTAGGTATGTATGAGATTGTGAGAGTGATATTTACAACCCGGTTTTTGGCCGGGGTCTTCCGCCTGACCACCCCCATTGTGTTTGCCTCCATGTCCTGCCTGATTGCGAAAAAGGCCGGGGTGCGGAACATTACAATTGAGGGAACGATGCTGTGCTCTGCACTGACAGGGGTCATTGTCAGCGCTTTTACACAGAATGTGTGGCTGGGCCTGGCAGCCGGTACAATAGCCGGGGTAGGGATCGGCCTGTTTTTGGGATATTTCCATATTTTGATGGATACGGACATCTGGCTTACCGGAATTGCAATCAACCAATTTGCAAATGGGTTTACGGTATTTGTGATGTTTTTGGTTACGGGGGATAAGGGGTCAACCTCGGTTTTGCCGAGCCTGACTGTGCCGAACATTGAGATTCCCCTGCTTAAGGACATTCCCCTGGTTGGATCTGTGGTTTCCGGGCAGAGTTTATTTACCTACCTGGCGGTTATCCTTATTGTTTTTATTTACATTTTGCTTTATAAAACGCCTCTGGGCCTTCGGATCCGGGCTGTTGGGGAGTATTCTTTGGCGGCAGAGTCTGTGGGTGAGAGCCCTCACCGGATCAAGCTGATAGCCCTTAGCCTAAGCGGCTTATGTGCATCCTTTGGCGGGATGTTCATGTCCATGTCCTATTCTTCCCGTTTTGTGAGGGATATGGTGGCAGGGCGTGGGTTTATCGGAATTGCTGCAGAGTCCATGGGAGGGGGGCGTCCGGTGGCCGCCGCCGCTGCATCCCTGTTTTTCGGCCTGGCGGATTCCCTGGCCAATGTCCTGCAGTCCTTCTCCGTTCCCTCTGAACTTTTGCTGGCAATCCCTTATCTGGCAACGATAGTAGGGCTGGTGGTTTACTCGGCAAGGAAGCAAAACGAGGAGAAACGCCGGATTGAAAAAAATTTAAGGAGAAATGAAAATGGTCATTGATTTTCGGAGCAGGCCGCCTTTCGGGGCTTTTGCGTCTGGGACAGCGCTTTTTCCCAGAAAGACGGACCTGGATTTTGATAACCCGATGCTGGTGCCTGCCTTAAACAAGAACAGCGGGAAAATGGAATCGGCAAGGAAATGTGATATGGGGCTTTATTTTGAGGAGATGGCAGAGGCAGGGATTGACCTGTGTGTTGTCCACGGGAGGCAGACAAAAACCGAAGGCTATGTCCCCAATGAGGACATAGCAAGCCTGCTGGACAAATACCCGGACCGTTTTATTGGTTTCGGCGCATTGGATTTGGATTGCCAGGAGCCGGGGCGCCGGGAAAGGATCAAAAAGGAGATCCGCCGGTGTAAGGCATGGGGATTTAAAGGAATCAGCCTGGAGCCGGGATACTGCCTGGATCCCATGTATTTTGATGACGAACGCTTAGAAGTGGTTTATGAGACCTGCCTGGAAGAGAAAATGCTGGTATCCTTAACCTCCAGCATTTTCGTAGGGCCGGATATGAGTTACACGGATCCGGTCAGGATCCAGAGGGTGGCAAACCGTTACCCGGAACTTACCATAGCGGTAGATCATGGCTGCTGGCCGTATGTGGCAGGGATCTTAGGGGCGGCAATGGTATGCCCAAACCTGTATTTGTATCCGGATTTCTATGGTTATATGCCGGATATGCCTTTTGGGGGAGAGTTTGTGAAGGCGGCCAACAGCTATCTGGAATACCGTTTCCTGTTCGGCAGCGGCTACCCGATCCGTTCTATGATACAGGCTGTCCGGCAGTTTTGTTCCCAGCCTTTCCGCCCGGAAATTATGGAAAACCTGATGTGCAATAATGCAAAGAGGCTGTTGGGGCTGGATGAGGCCTTAAACTGACGTTGGGAAGGAAAAACATGATGAAGCTTGTATATGCAGGGGAGCGGGAGTTCCATATAGGGACGAAAAAGGGAGAAGTTGGCCGCTATGTGATATTGCCGGGGGATCCGGGGCGCTGCGAAAAGATCGCTGCACATCTGGGAAATGCCAGGAAGGTGGCGGAAAACAGAGAGTATGTTACCTACACAGGGGAATTGGGCGGAGTGGCAGTCAGCGTCACCTCCACAGGGATCGGCGGCCCCTCCACGGCGATTGCCGTGGAAGAACTGATTCACTGCGGGGCAGATACATTTATCCGGGTGGGAACTTCCGGGGGGATGCAGACAGAGGTGGAAGGGGGGCACTGCGTGATTGCCACAGGGGCGATCCGTGCAGAAGGAACCACCAGGGAATACGCTCCGTATGCGTTTCCGGCAGTGGCGGATTTCTATGTGACGGATGCGCTGCGCAAAGGGGCAGAACGCCTGCGGATCCCCCACCATCTGGGGGTTGTGCACAGCAAAGATAATTTTTACGGCCAGCATGACCCGGCCAGCATGCCGGTGGGGGGGATGCTTAAGGAGGAGTGGGAGGCCTGGTGCAGGCTCGGGGCAAAATGCTCTGAGATGGAATCTGCATCCCTTTTCATTGTGGCGGCTGCCAGGCGGGTGCGGGCAGGGGCAGTGTTTCTGGTGATAGCCAACCAGACCCGGAGGGAGCAGGGGTTTGAAGACCGGCAGGTCTATGATACGGAACTTCCTATCCGGATTGCGGTGGAAGGGATCAGGGAGTTGATTGGCAGGGATAAGTAGAGGTGGAGGGGTACGCCCGGGAAGCCGAAAAAGGCGGGGCAGATCCCCCGGGCTGGTGTGCGGCTCTTCCGCGTATAATTGCGAAAAACTGTACTTTCCAAACAAGGCTTTCCAAATAATAGAAAAGAAATTCTTGCATAACTGTGGAAGAAAGGTTAAAATAAGAGAATGTAAATTGTAGTGAGGGATATTTAGGAAAGAGAAGGTGAGAGACGATGAAGGATGTGAATTGTGCATATTGTATGCAGGGGGAATTGGTGGCCAAGTTTGCTTATCCGGTTTGTAAGATGGACAGCGGATTCTTGTATGTGTTTAAGGAGCAGAGCCATCCGGGGCGTTTGATTTTGGCCCATGATAAGCATATCAGCGAGATGATTGAACTGACGGATGAGGAGCGGGATGCATTTTTTGCGGATGTGGCGAAGGCGTCGAGGGCGATCCATAAGGTATACCAACCCAATAAAGTGAATTATGGCGCTTATGGGGATACGGGATGCCATCTGCATATGCATTTGGTGCCGAAGTATGAGGGCGGCCCGGAGTGGGGCGGAGTTTTTGAGATGAATCCGGGCAAAGTGCTGCTGACGGACGCAGAATATGAGGAGATTGCGGAGAAGATCCGGCAGGCATTGTAAGGGAGACAGGGATTTCCATGAAGTTTGTAGACTTGAAATGCCCGAACTGCGGCGGAAGGCTGATGCCGGTTGCGGGAAACACCAAGATTGTCGCCTGTGAATATTGCCAGAGCCAGTATATCCTGGAGGACGACCGGGTAATTAATTACCATGTCCATCAGCATATTGCCCCCCAGGGTGGGGGAAACCGGCAGGATACATCGGCTAATATGGCAGGGATTTTGTCTGTTATAGGGGTTTTTGCGGGGATTGCAGTGCTGTTTGTGGTGGGCATCGCATCCGGTGGGGGCAATGTGCAGAAAACCGGGACAAGCAGCCGGCCTGCGTATTCGCCGGTGGCGGAGGAAGCACCGGCGGGGCGGTCCCTTGCCTGTTCGCCGTTTTATGATGTCCTGATAAACGGTATTTACGGGAAGTCGGCGGAAACGGTGACAGAGGAGGAACTGGCAAAGCTGCGTTACCTCAGCATCCATAACGGACAGGATGCTTTTTCGGTGGATTATAGCTTTGAGGAGGCCTATGGGGAGGCGGAGCCGGCTGTGCAGTCCCTGAAATTGGAACCGGCGGACTGGGATACGGACGATTTGGTGCATTTTCCGAACCTGGAAAAGCTGGAGGTGTCCTACCGCTGGGCGGATGGGAAGGTGTTAGGGGATCTGAAGCGGCTGAAAGGATTGTCTTGCTGCGGCGCGAGTCCGGGGGAACTGGCGGAATGGATAGAGCCCGGGCAGCTGGAGGAATTGAGGATTGAGGAACCGGGGAGCCTGGATGGCTTGTCGGCTTTTGAAAATTTAAAGGTTTTGTGTCTGGAGGATGTGGAGGCGCCGGATCTGCGGCAATTGGCGCCGCTTACCGGGCTGCATTCCCTTAAGATTGTTGAGGAGGATGCGGACAGGGATCCTTTTTCGGAGGAACCGGTTTATAGTATGACGGATTATTCGGCGATTTCAGTGCTGACCGGGCTGGAGAGCCTGTATCTGGAGTCGGAGGCAATCCGGGACGTTAGTTTTTTGGGACCGCTTACCAACCTTACGGAACTGACGCTGAATGAGACGGAAGCAATCAGCATGGAACCATTGGCAGGGCTTACACAGCTGAAGGCGCTGGAACTGAAGGGCAATCACTCGTTAAAAGATTATAATTTTATTCCCTCCCTTACCGGCCTGGTTTCCTTGACGCTGGATAAATCCACCTCCCAGCCGGATCCGGAACTTTCAGGGCTTAGCGGGCTGGAAGCGCTGGATGTCTGCGGGCTGATGTCGGTGGCACAGCTGGGGCGTCTCATGGGGCTGAAAAGTTTATCTCTTCATGGCTGCAACATAGATGAAATCCAGTCGCTGTCGTCCTTGGCGGGGCTGGAACGCCTGGCCTGTTATTCGGTGTGGACCTATGCGGTGCCGCTCCGGAACCTTAATTTCCTGGATGGGATGACGAATTTGAAATATTTGGATCTGTGTGGCGCGAGCGATGAGAGCGGCTGGGGCGGTTTTGGGAGGAAGATGGAGATCTACGGAGATATTTCCAATGCCCTGAACCATGCCGGGCTGGAGGAACTGTATCTCAATGACAGTGTGTTCGGCATTGATTTCGAACGCCTCCAGGAGAACGCTTCCCTGAAAAAACTATATTTAAAAAAGGCGGACCTGAAGGAAAACTTCCATGTGGAGGTTTATTCGGGGATGATGGATATCTGGTATGACGATATGTCCTTTGACGAGCATACGGATTTTTTGAAGCTTTATCCGAACCTGGAGGAACTTTTCCTGGACGGGAACCAGCTGACCAATATCCGCTTTGCATCAGAACTGAAGAAGCTGACCCATCTGGGGATTGGCAATAATTATGTGGCGGATCTGGCTCCGTTAAATCAGGCGGAGAGCCTTCGCTATCTGGATATCCGCCAGAATCCGGTAAATAGTTTGCCGGAGGTGGGCAAAGAGGTGGAAATTGTGAGATAGCGGATAATTTTGTATCTGAAAAGCGGGGGAAGGACAGGGAAGAAGGAGGAATTTGGGATGGGTGAAGAGAGAGAAGGTGCAGGGGAGGAGACCAGGATTGCCGTTGTGGGGATTATTGTGGAAAAGCAGGATGCAGCAGCGGGAGTGAATGAGATCCTCCACCAGTATAGCAAGTATGTTATCGGACGTATGGGGCTTCCTTACCGGGAGAAACAGGTGAACATTATCAGTGTGGTATTGGATGCACCGGCAGATGTGATCAGCGCCGTCTCCGGGAAGCTGGGGCGCCTGCCGGGAGTCAGTTCCAAGGCGCTGTACTCGAAGCAGAAATAGGTGAAAAAGCAGTTTGGATGAGAAACCGGGAACCATTTTCAGGAACCGGTTTCTTTTTTTGGCTTTTTTGGAAATGCCTGTGGATTTTGCCATGGATTTCCTAGTTATTTACCATGAATTATGTGTTATGATAATTTTGTAACAGAAATGTAACAATTAGGAAGAACAGGTAATGATTCTGGTATCAGGATGTTACTGGATTTGGATCAGCATGGCAAAGAAGGAGGTAATGGAATGAGAAAATCAGCAATGTACAGATGTGTGGCAGCGGTTTTGGCAGCAGGGGCGATGGCAAATACGGCTTATGCGGCAAATATGGGCGCTTACAGTATCCCGGGCGGGCAGGCAATCGTGATCGGAGGGAACAGCCAGAATGAACTGAGGGAGGTGCTGGGGCAGCTGCAGGGGAATTTGCAGGGCGGATGCTTTGGGAACCAGTTCCCGGTGGGCGGAGGGGGAAACCTATCCGGGAAACCGTCTTGGGGAAATTCAGGAGGCGGATGCTTCGGGGATTCACTGTGTCCGGATTCCGGCAGTGAATGTTCCTGGGATTTCTCATTTGGGAACCTGGGCGGAGGCTGCCCGGGGACAGGGAATTTCGGAGGAGGGTCAAACTGCGGGCAGGACAAGCCAATAACCCCGGATAAGCCAATAACCCCGGACAAGCCGGTAACCCCGGATAAGCCAATAACTCCGGATAAGCCGGAAACTCCGGATAAGCCGGAAACTCCGGATAAGCCGGAACTTCCGGACAGCAGCCAGGACGCTTATGCAAAGCAGGTAGTCAGCCTGGTGAATGAAGAGCGTGCAAAGGTGGGGCTTCCGGCCCTTAGGGTACATACCAAGGCAGAAGGGGCAGCGCTTCTGCGTGCAAAGGAGATTGAGAAGAGTTTTTCCCATACCAGGCCAAACGGCAGCGGCTTTTCCACGGCACTGACATCAGCAGGGATAAGTTTTCAGTCAGCGGGAGAGAATATAGCCTATGGACAGAAAACCCCTGCATCAGTAATGAATGACTGGATGAACAGCCCGGGGCATCGGGCCAATATCCTGGATTCGAACTTTACTTCCATTGCCGTTGCGCATTACCAGAATCATGCAGGGGTTGATTACTGGGTACAGCTGTTTTTGCGGTAGAAGTGCCGTCAGGGGCGGCTGCTGCGGATAACGCCGCAGGCGATCTTCCCGCCGGAATTCCCGGATGGCTGGGTGGTGAAATCATCCGGATTTTTGTGGATGATGACAGAACGGTTGAGGATATCTTTGATTTGGAAACGTTTGTCATAAAAAGCGCCCCAGGCGTAGCCCTGGTTGCCAAGGAGAGGGAGCAAATCGCCGGAATGCCAGGGATGGGGATTGCCGTCAGGATCGTAGTGGCTGCCTGTCTTGGAGAAGTCCTGGGAACAGTCACCATGTTCATGGATATGAAGGGCATAGAAACCGGTCCCTCCGGGGACAGAGATGTCGGGCAGATTGAATATTTCCGCTTCAATCAGGATTCCGCCATAGGGCGTGGCATAGAATTTGACCAGGCCGCTGATTTGCGGATAATCAGAGCCGCCCTGGAGCCAGGCAACGGCCTGGGGGCGGTTTTCCTCCAGAATTTGGAGAAAGGCGAGCCTGGGGGTTGGCTGTGTGTTTGACATATTGGTTATTTTCCTCATAGTGGGTTTAATGTAGTATATGCGGGAGCGCTGAGGCGTTCCTGCATTTTAGTGTCTGAGGAGATGAAGTGAAAATGATATGTGAAAAACTAACAAAAAAAGAGGCGATAAAACGGCGTTTCGACGAAATATAAAAAAGATATTGACTTACATACCGGTATGTAATAGTATATTATCAACAATAACACACTGGTATGCAATTGATGCAGGATAGGGGGTAAAAAGGATGGTTGGATTTATCGGTCTTGGCATTATGGGGAAACCCATGGCGAAAAATTTGTTGAAAGCGGGCTGCCAGCTGATGGTTTACGATGTGAACCTGGCAGTTGTGGAGGAATTGGCGGCCCTGGGAGCCAGGCCATCCGATCCGGAGGGGATAGGAAGGGATTGTGAGGTTGTTTTTACAATATTGCCTACAGGGGCTGTGGTAAAACAAGTGCTGTTTGAAGAGCAGGGGGTGGCAGCTTCCATAAAGCCAGGGAGCATTGTGTGCGACATGAGTTCCGTGACCCCTCAGGAGTCCCAGTACTGCAGCGGTAAATTAAAAGAAAAGGGCGTTGGGTTCGTGGATGCCCCGGTAAGCGGAGGGGAGCCTGGGGCGGTGAATGGAACCCTGGCATTCATGGCAGGAGGGGAGCGGCAGAATTTTGACATGTTGATGCCGTATTTTGAGATTATGGGTTCTTCTGCCATCCTGGTTGGGGGGAGCGGGAGCGGCTCGGTGGCAAAGCTGGTCAACCAGATCATTGTCAATTTGAATATTGCGGTGGTTTCGGAAGCATTTGTTTTCGCCCAGAAGGCAGGAGTGGATCCGCAGAAGGTTTATGAGGCCATACGGGGAGGGCTTGCGGGGAGTTCCGTACTGGATGCAAAGGTGCCCATGATGCTGGACCGGAATTTTAACCCGGGAGGGAAGATATCCATCAACCATAAAGATATTAAAAACGTGATGGCCACAGCCCATGGACTGGATGTGCCGGTACCCTTTACCTGCCAGCTTATGGAGATTTTCCAGATGCTGAAGGTCCATGGGTATATGGGAGAGGACCACAGCGGGATCGTGCACTATTTTGAGCAACTGGCAGATGTCCGGGTGGGGCAGGCTGAATAAAAGGAGGAGCGATGAGGGAAGATAAAGTCTTATCGGCAGAGGTTCTTGAAAGCTTCCGTGAGGCGGACCAGGAAAAGGCGGAACGTGACCTGAACAGGGAATTGGCGGATTTTGGCAGGAAGGTTGTTGTGTTGGATGATGATCCCACCGGGGTGCAGACAGTCCATGATGTTTCCGTATATACGGATTGGAACCAGGAGGCTGTCCTGGAGGGTTTCCGGGAAGAAAACAGGATGTTTTTTTTGATGACCAACTCCAGGGGATTCACGGCAGCCCGGACAGCGCAGGTGCATAAGGAGATTGCAGAAGGGATGGTAAAGGCCTCAGGGGAGACGGGGAAGGATTTTATAGCCATCAGCCGGAGCGATTCCACACTGCGGGGGCATTACCCGCTGGAGCCCCAGACGCTGAAGGAAGAATTGGAACGGCTGACAGGGAAAAGGTTCCATGGGGAGATTATATTCCCGTTTTTTAAGGAAGGCGGGCGCTATACCATCCATGACATCCACTATGTAAAGGAGGGCGGGAAGCTGGTTCCCGCGGGGATGACAGAGTTTGCCAAAGATAAAAGTTTTGGCTACCATTCTTCCCACTTAGGAGACTGGTGTGAGGAAAAAACGGGCGGGGCGTATTCCTCGGACAAGATGGTATACATATCCCTGGAGGATCTGCGAACCATGGATTACGAAAGAATTGTACAGCAGCTGAGGGATGTCGAAAATTTTAACAAGGTAATCGTGAATGCCATTGATTATGTGGATGTGAAGATATTCTGCATCGCATTGATCCGTGCCATCAGGGAAGGGAAGGAATTCATCATCCGCAGTGCAGCTGCCGTCACCAAAGTGCTGGGCGGGGTGCCAGACAGGCCTCTTTTGAAAAAGGAGGAACTGGTATCCCGGGACAATAAAAACGGGGGGATTGTGATTGCAGGCTCTCATGTGAACAAGACGACCCGCCAGCTGGAGGAATTGAAAAAGTGCAGGTATCCTGTGGAGATGATTGAATTCAACCAACACCTGATCGTTACGCCAAAAGGGCTTGCGCCGGAGGTGGACCGGGTTGTGGCTTTAGTGAACGAAAAGATACAGAGGGGGAAAACGGTGGCTGTTTATACCCGCAGGGAACGGTTTGACCTGGACACGGATGACAAAGAAAAGCAGCTGGGGATTTCCGTGGAGATTTCGGATGCCGTGACCAGCATTATCGCAAAGCTGTCGGTACGTCCTAATTTTATTATCGCCAAGGGCGGGATCACATCCAGCGATGTGGGGACCAAAGCGCTGAAAGTGAAACGGGCGGTGGTGATGGGGCAGATCAAGCCGGGGATCCCGGTATGGATGACCGGGGCGGAGAGCCGTTTCCCGGATATGCCCTACATTATTTTTCCGGGGAATGTGGGGGAGGATACGACCCTGAGAGAAGCAGTGGAAGAATTGATGTCGTAGGAAAGAGGGGAACTTATGGACAGGCCAATCATAGCAATTCCCATAGGGGATCCGGCAGGCATTGGGCCGGAGATCGTGTTAAAAGCCTTGCTGAGCAGGGAGGCAGGGCAGGCGGCCCGGTGTGTGGCCATAGGTGACCGAAGGGTCCTGGAAGACGCGGCTGGTTTTTGCGGCCTTCAGGTAAGGTTTAAAACGATAGAAAAACCGGAGGACGGGGAATATATACCAGGGACAGCCAATGTGGTGGATTTGGGCAATATTGCTCCCGGGAAGTTTCAGATGGGGAAGGTCAGCGGCATGTGCGGGAAGGCGGCATACGAATACATTGAACGTTCGGTCCGGTTGGCGAATGAGGGCCGGGTGGCAGCGGTAAGCACGGCTCCGATCAATAAGGAGGCCTTGAAGGAAGGGGGGATAAATTTTATCGGGCACACGGAGATTTTCGGGGCACTGACCCAAACAGAGGATCCCCTTACCATGTTTGAGGTAAGGGGGCTCCGGATATTTTTCCTGACCCGGCATATGTCCTTGCGTCAGGCGTGTGACGCAATCACAAAGGAACGGGTAACGGACTATGTGAAACGCTGCGGGGAGGCACTGAGGCGCCTGGGGGTGCCGGATGGGACAATGGCTATTGCAGGGCTGAATCCGCACAGCGGGGAACACGGCCTGTTCGGAAATGAGGAGACAGAGGAGATTGTTCCCGCAATCCGGGAACTGAAGGGGCAGGGATATGATGTGGAGGGGCCGGTTGGCGCAGATTCCGTATTCCATCTTGCCCTGAAGGGGCGTTACAACAGTGTACTGTCCCTCTATCATGACCAGGGGCACATTGCATCCAAGACTTTGGATTTTGAGCGGACGGTTGCCGTCACAAACGGTATGCCTATTTTGCGGACATCAGTCGGTCATTTTTTGCGGACAGTTCATACATGCTATCCTTTTCTGTTCT
>CAJURT010000036.1 GCA_910588875.1 uncultured Lachnospiraceae bacterium | reverse complement strand
ATTAAAATAGGGTGGAATTTAGTCCTGCACTGGAATTTACTTTTTCAAGTCAGCTTTTTTCATGGTTCATTTTTACTGCAGCTAAACAGTAAAGCATAAGCATAAGTATTTTAGTCCCCCTAAAAGGGGTGGCAGCAACACCGCCACCCTTTTTACAAGTTCATCATTGTATCCGTTCCTGTTCGTTTCATGCCTACTCGTCGCATGTTTACTATCCGCCTTTCTCTGCTTAAAACGCCTCAAAGTCCATGAGGAAAACTTTCAAGTCTTAAATCCTCCTCAAGGTACTCCAGTATATATTCCATGGCCTGGTTGACGACCTCGCTGGTAATCATAGGCCTTTGATAAACTCGGTCACTGTCCGGTTAAATTTCTCCGGCTCCTCCCAGAACAGCATGTGGCCGGAATCCTCAAAAAACACGGTTCTGGCTCCGGGAATATTCTCCCCCACCCAGGCGCTGCCGTGCCAGTCGAACACATTGCTGTTTCTGGCCACGCACACCAGAGTGGGCAGATTGATGTGGGGAATAAAATCACGCCAGTCCAGATTGGTGTGATCCCGCATGATCTCAATCCTCACATACGGCGGACACTTACAGATCTCCTCCACGATAAAATCCGCATCCTCTTTTGTGGGTTCGTGGTACAGGCAAGCGCCCACCAGCCCGGCGGCAGCGCCTTTGGGGTCGTACTTGATGTCATAACAGGTGCGGATAAACATCTCCATGTCATAGCAACCCTTCTGTCCCCACACCCAGTCCGGTCCCGTGTACTGAGCCGGCGACTGGTCCACGCACACAAGCCCCGCCAGACGATGGTTGCCGAACAACTCGATGTAACTCCAGAGAATGGAGGCCCCCATGGACCACCCAAGAACGGTCACATGATCCACGTCAAGATGATCCAGCAGATTCTTCACATCCATGGCGTACCGGGAGATCCGGTGGCTGTGCATGACCTTCTCCGACTCCCCGTGACCCCTCATATCCATACAGATCACCTGAAAATGTCTGGACAACTCCTCCACATTGCGCTTCCAGAACTTGGTTGTGCAGGTCCAGCCCGGAAGCATAAACAGAGGCGCTCCCTGGCCGAATACCTCATAATAAATCTCCACATTGTCGTTGGTCTTAAATGTTGCCATAAAATATCCCTCCTTGCGGTTGATAGTTATATAATATCACTAATTTCCCACGGTTACAACGGGCTTTCTCCCATTCTGGTATACCGTAAAGAGACTGAGTTTGTATTTTATTTTTAAAAAATCAAAAACTTGTACACTGGTGCACAAATGAATAAAAACAACAAAACCTGGGATGAAAAGATGTATATAGAACCAACACAATTCAATAAGAAGTAAGAGAAAAGCATAAATCATACCAAAAAGTCACGCAAAACACATAAAAAAGAGCACCCATTTCCCCTATACGCCATTTCATTTATGAAAGCGCAAAACCTGAAATGGCAAGCAGAAGTAATGTAAACAGAAGCGAAAGTATAAGTATTTTGAAGCAGAATTTTCTAAATTGAAGCAGAACTTCCTGAAACTAAATTTCTATAAAGTCAAAAGTCGAATTTTGACAAAGTTTCTCTTTCCAATTTCTGCAAAATCCGATATAATAAGAGGATCAGGAGCAGACAAGTGAGCACTCCCTATTTGGAAGCTGCACACCTTTGGGACAGGCTTAACATGCTTAGGCTTGTGCCACAGGTGTGTAAACACCAGAGAAAGGAGGATGTGGTCATGATTTTCCTCGAAATCCTTAGCCGTATCGTGAGTATCTTGGTTGGCGTGGTAGCATTAGCCAAAGAGTGTAAATCTTACATACAGCGCAGTAAGGGACGGACAGTAAATGACCCATCAGCAAGCTTGCCGGCACCTGATGGGTCAGAAGATGATTGCATAAGCAATCATTAGACGTCCCGGGGTGGCAGCAACACCGCCACCCTTTTTACATGTTCATCATAGCATGGTAAAAATCTAAAGTCAAGAAAAAGTTAAACTGCCTTTTCAGCCAAAAAAAGAGCACCCATTTTCCAATGAATACTCTTTCAGTAGCGGAAGGGAGATTTGAACTCTCGACACTACGGGTATGAACCGTATGCTCTAGCCAACTGAGCTATTCCGCCATCTCAGCCTCTTAAGAACTCCTTAATCATGGCTGCCTACATAGTATATCTTTTATTGTCGAAATTGTCAAGACTTTTTCAGCAATTTTTTTCACCTATTTTTTCGCGTTCTAATATTTTCTTTATGTAATCGCTAAGGGCCTCTTCCGGAAGAACCCTTCCGTCATTGGTGTCAATGGCCTCGTTCCTCTCCTTAAGAAGAGCCATAAGAGCCCGTCCGGCCTCTTCGGTGGTATCAGAAGTGTCAATCACCCCATTCCCGTTAGAACTGACCAGGGTAACAGCCAGGCAATGAATCTTTTTGGAACGTTTCCCTGTATTGATGTAATACGTATAATCATTAAAACAGCAGGCTTTTAAATCCTTCACCCGCATAACGGCCTGGGAAGGGCTTGCCAGATATATATAGTCTCTTGTGAGCAGCCCATCCTTGTTGGTGGCGCTGGACAGAAGCCTGTCAAGGCCAGCAGTCAATTTTAAAATATAGGTGTCAGATGCCATTGCCTGCCGGTCAAAATCTTCGATTTCCTTCTCTGGCAGCTTACTGTATTTCGCAGAAAGCCTGATATAATCTTCCTTTTTTTTCGCCAAATTCCTCACATTAAAATAAAAGGAAATACCCAAAAGCAGCACAAGCACCGCCCAAAAACAGCCGAAACCTATGCCAATTCCCAGCGCATCCCTGTTCCCCTCGGCAACCATCTCCAGAGTTCTGCCAATACTCCAAAAAAGCCCGGCAAGGCAGCCGGCTATCATAAAACCGGCTATGATAAGAAAAGCAAAATTGTTGCGCTTTAATACCTTGTCAACAGTTCCAAATACAGATCCTGTGGGAAAATGCTTTTTCGCATATTTCTCGTCCATTTGCTGAAAAAAGCCTGCCATTTGAATCCCTCCGCCTTTTAATTAAAGCCAAAAAACTTCTGGCTGATCTTATAGCCTGCGATGGATACAGTCCTGCCACTCTTGCCGGGAAGGTTCATCCCCTGCCCTAAAAATCCCCACCGCAGCCGCAAAAACAGCGGAAAATTCTTTTTCCTCAAATACTGCCACAATTCCTTTTTCTTCGCCATATTCTCCTCCATCCCAGACTTGATTGCCAAAATGGAAGATATTGTCATCATAATCTCCAGGTAACGGACCATGTAGTGGCGCAGCTTCCTGCTCCCCACCTTTGAGAGGTCGCAGCAGTCCAGCATCAGCTTTGTCACCAGGATCTGCTGGTCAATCCGCCCGATCATCACCTGTTCATTGACTGACTGATCCTCCCTGCCGATAAAATAGCGGTAAAAATTCACATCAAGATAGTATAGCGTTTTCACATAGGGAAGGGGCTGGTATACAAAAATATTATCCACATAAAAAGTATGTTTGGGAAGTTCCAGGCCGCAGTCCCGCAGCATCCCTGTGCGGTACACGACAGAATGCATCAGGATATACTGCCCCAGGATAAACACCTTCACATCATCCCAGGTCATCAGTTCCCGCTTTGGAAGGGCCGTGCGGTACTGCATCACCCGCTTATGCTTTGCTCCCTGTTTCTCATAGACAAAATTCGTCACCAGCATGTCCAGGGTCTCATCGCCATAGACAAACCGGCGCAGCACCTCAAGAACCTCCTTATAGGCCTCCCCGTTCACCCAGTCGTCACTGTCCACCACCTTAAAGTAAATGCCTGTGGCAGCCCGGAGCCCTGCATTGACCGCCTCCCCATGGCCGCCGTTCTCCTGATGGATGGCCCGGCAGATCCCCGGATACTTTTTCTCATATTCATCTGCTATCTCTGCCGTCCTGTCTTTGAGGGAACCATCGTCCACAATCAGGATCTCCACCTCATCTCCGCCCGGCAGCAGGGAATCAATGCATCTTTTCATATAACCTTCCGAATTATAGCATGGTATTGCTATGGATAACAGCTTCACGTCCTTTTTCCGTCCCTTCTTATTGTATTGTATGCAGCCATAAGCAGGCCTCCCCCGGCAACTGCCATTGCCATCCGGCAACCGGCCTGCCCTCCTTCCTCCCCCAAAATATGGGTCAGGAAAATCGCTGCGATATTGGCTGCACTATGAAACAGCCAGCATCCCCACAGGCTTTGGCCATGTTCAAAGACTGCTGCCAAAAACATCCCCAGCAGTCCTGCATAAACTCCCTGGATCAGATTGCCGTGGAACAGCCCGAAGCACAGGGCAGATACCGCCGCCGCTTTCCAAAAAGGCAGTTCTTGGCGCAGCCTGCCATATAAAAGCCCCCGAAACACCAGTTCTTCCCCCAAAGGGATCAATATCCCCATGCAGGCCAGCTGAACCATAAGCGGCGGGCCGTACAATATCCGGCCTGACTGGCGGTAACCCTCGCCAGGTATCGGCAGAAGCCTTAAAACGCCGTTAAAAAACAGGCAGGCGCCGATACCTGCAGCCAGGCAATTGGCCCAGAAATAAAAATGCCCACGAGAAAAAGCCTTTTCTTTTCCTCCCGGCCCGGTTCCTTCTCTCAGATGCCGGTATTCCCTGCCCAAAAGAACCGATGACAACACGGAAGCCAGGGCCGTCAGAGGCAGCGCCTGGGCCTCCCTGGCCTGGCCGTGGCCAAACTGCCATAATACAAACACCAGTTCTCCAACAATTTCATAGACCAACAGAGGAAGAAGCATCCTCAGGATCTTCTTTTGCATGAAGTATTCCCTCCTGTAGGGCTTTCATCCGTTACAGTATAGCAAAACCTGTTGCATTTTTCCAGTGAAAACACTATAATGTTACTAAATTTTCATTACAGGAACCTGATTCCTGAGAACACAGAGAGAAAGAAGGACTTTCCAATGGCTAAAAAGCGCATTGTCATGGCACTGGGGCACCACGCCCTCGGCACCAATCTCCCGGAACAGAAAGAGGCTGTCATCGGCACAGCCCAGGTAGTTGCCGATTTTATCCAGAAAGGGTGGCAGGTGGCGCTTGTCCACAGCAATGCCCCTCAGGTGGGCATGATCCACACCGCCATGAATGAATTTTCCAAACAGCATCCCGGTTATACCGCCGCTCCCATGTCTGTCTGCTCTGCCATGAGCCAGGGCTATATCGGATATGATCTTCAAAACGGCATCCGCTCTGAACTGATCCGGCGCGGTATCTACAAACCGGTTTCCACCATCCTGACCCAGATGATGGTAAACCCCTATGACGATTCCTTCTACACACCGGTCAAAAAAATCGGCCGTTACATGACCCGCCCGGAAGCAGATGCCGAGGAGGCCAAGGGGAATTATGTGGCCGAAGTCCCCGGGAAGGGATGGCAGCGGATCGTAGCCGCACCCAGGCCCGTAGCCATCGTGGAGATCGATGCCATCCGTGCCTTGCTCGATGCGGATCAGATCGTCATCTGCTGCGGCGGGGGCGGCATTCCCGTACTGGAGCAGGGTTCCCGCTTAAAGGGCGCCAGTGCAGTTATTGAGAAGGATCTGGCTGCCGGCCTCCTGGCAGCGGAGGCCGACGCCGATGTGCTGATGATCCTCACCAGCGTGGCCAACGTAACCCTAAACTATGGCACCCCCAGGGAACAGCCTATCCGCCATATGTCCACCAGCCAGGCGGAAGAATACATCCGCCAGGGGCATTTTGAATTTGCCTCCATGCTTCCCAAGGTGGAGGCGGCCATCGCCTTCCTGAAGGCAGGAAAAGGCCGCAGCACCATCATCACTTCCTTAGACAAGGCTCTGGACAGCATAGACGGCAAGGCCGGTACCATCATCCAATAACCGGCATTCGCCAAATGTCCCTGAGAGTACGGTACTTGGCCCATTGCTTTAATTATTTATAAAAAGAATCCTGCTTCGCAGGATTCTCCGCCTGCGGCGGGCCCCTTAAGCGGCATAATCCTCTCCGCCGCAGTGCAGTCCCAAGCGGAGCGTTTTTGTATCATAGGACATACCCTATGATACAAAAAACAATATGGCACATATCACAAGGAACACCACAACCCCCGGCGCCGTCAGCACAAGCCGCCAGAACCCCTTCTCCGGCAGTGGGGCCCAGCCTTTAAACCAGGTGAGACGCCCGGCAAAGATGCAAGTCAGCACGATTGCCCCAGCCACGCTCCCAAGCATTAATATGCCCAGCAGCATTACGCCAAGCAGTGACACCGCAGTCTCTGCACCGAATCCATCCATCCCCTGTATCAATGCTATCGGCAATACCCCTCCCACCATATTGATCATCATGTGCAGAAAAATCCCATAACGCACCCTCCCGGTGCTGCTATAAAGATAGGCAAAAATCATCCCCAGGCCACAGGCATAAAAAAACTGGTAAAAATTCCCGTGGAAGAGCCCAAAGGCTATCCCGGACACAACAACCGCCACCCCCTGGCCAAAAGGCACTATCCGGTCAATAAGAATCTTCCTAAACATCACCTCTTCCATGGCCGGCGCCACAATCACTGTGGTCAAAAACACCATCCATGGGTTCATCTGGTTCAGAGTATCCATTACCGGATTTTCCTGCGGCATGCCTGTGAAGGCCTCCATGCCCCCCATAAATATCTGCCCCAAAAAATTCCCGATATAAGTATAGCCAAAGCACACCACAGCCCACAAAAAGAAACTGCCCAAGGAGATCTTTTCCCCCTCATCCTTTTTCCAGGACGGAATCCGCTTCATCATCAGCCAGAATACCGGAAAGGCAAACACATACATGGAAACCTGCCCAAGCAAAAGAAAATTCACATCTGATATCCACATATATCCATGCGAATTCCCCAACACAATCCCCACTGCCATCACAACCTGTATTATGACATCCACCAGGCAGAACACCACGAATGCCCATCCAATCCGGGAAAATTGTCTCCTTATTTCCATTTAATCCTCCGTCACTCCTGGAATTACGCCAAATACGGCGCTATTACGCCTTGCTGTGCCCTCTGGAATAACCCTGATCCGCACATTTCATAAAGCAGGGGGAAAGCCGCCATCCTGCCTGCTTTCCCCCCTGCTTTGTTACGCATCCATCTTGTCAACCTTAGCCGCCCGTGCCTCCACTTCCTTCTTCTGGATATCCCCGGGCGCCTGCTCATAGCGGGCAAACTCGTACTCAAAGAGGCCGATCCCCCCAGTCATGGAACGCAGGTCTGTATTGTAGCCGAACATCTCGGACATCGGCACATCCGCCTCAATGATCTGCTTGCCGTGGTGGTCGGAATTCATGCCCAGCACACGTCCTCTGCGGCGGTTCAGATCTCCCATGACATCGCCGGTAAACTTATCCGGCACCGTCACCTTCACCGAAGCGATGGGCTCTAAGAGAACCGGGTTGGCATCCATGAATCCCTTCTTGAAGGCCATGGAAGCCGCTGTCTTAAAGGCCATCTCGGAGGAATCCACCGGATGGTAAGAGCCGTCAATCAGGGTAGCCTTCACGCCCACCACCGGATAGGCAGCCAGAGGACCCTTCACGCAGCTTTCCTGCACGCCCTTCTCAACAGCCGGGAAGTAATTCCTGGGCACAGCGCCGCCGAATACGTTCTCCTCAAATACGTAAGGAGTCTCCAGGTCGCCGGAGGGCTCGAAGGTCATCTTCACATCGCCGTACTGCCCGTGTCCGCCGGTCTGCTTCTTATACTTGCCCTGAACCTCCACTTTCTTGCGGATGGTCTCGCGGAAGGCAAATTTCGGCTTGCTCAGTTCCACATCTACTTTATAACGGCTCAAAAGCTTGCTGACCACCACCTCAAGCTGCTGGTCTCCGATGCCGTACAAAAGCAGCTGCCGATTCTCCTTATCGTTGACTGCCTTCAGGGTCAGATCCTCCTCGGTCAGCTTCGCCAGTGCGCTGCTTACCTTGTCCTCATCCCCCTTGGTCACGGTCTTATACCGCATATAGGTGTATGGAGTGGAGATCTGGGGCTTATGATATACGATGGGGGCGGTGCGCACTGCAATGGTATCCCCGGTCTGGGTCACATTCAGCTTCGCCACGGCTCCGATATCACCGGCCTTTAATTCCGGCACCTCGATAGAATCCTTGCCCCGCAGCAGGTATACCTTGCCCACCTTCTCCTCTGCATCTTTATTCACATTATAAATCACGGAATCCGGCTTTAAGGTTCCCGTGCACACCTTCATCAGGGAATATTTGCCGATAAAGGGATCCACGATGGTCTTAAACACCCGGGCAGACAGGGAAACCTGGTCATTGTATTTTGCAGTAAAACGCTCACCTGTGGACACGTCCACACCGATGCACTCAAACTTATCCGGGGTGGGGAAGTAGCGGTCAATGGCCTGCAAAAGGGTCTTAAAGCCCTGGCAGTTGATGCCGGAACCCATCAGGATCGGCACGATATTGCCGTCAATCACATGCTCCCTCAAAGCTGCGGAAATCTCCTCCTGGGTGAACTCCTCACCGGAGAAGTAACGCTCCATGTACTCTTCGCTGGTCTCCGCCACGGCTTCCATCAGCGCTTCCCTGGCAATACCTAAATTCTTCTGGGAATACTCCGGAATCTCGCACTCCTCATAATCACTCATATTCGTAAAGCGGCGCCCGGCCATCTTCACCACATTCACATATCCCACAAACTTTTCGTTCTCACGGATCGGCAGCTGGAAGGGCGCAATCTTCCTGCCGAAGCGGGTCTCCAGCTTTAACACCAGTTCCCGGTAGCTGGCATGGTCGTCATCCATGTTGGTCACGAAAAACAGCCGGGGCAGGTTCAGCTTCTCGCAGAGTTCCCAGGCCTTCTCGGTTCCCACCTCGATGCCGGCCTTGCAGTTCACCACAATGATCGCGGCATCCGCCACACTGATGGCCTCTTCCACCTCTCCCACAAAATCAAAATATCCCGGGGTATCCAGCAAATTGATCTTAATCAGGCCGTCCTCTCCCTTATACTCCAGCGGAATCAACGATGTGGAGATAGAAAACTGACGCTTGATCTCTTCTTTATCATAGTCGCTGATCGTATTGCCGTCAGTCACCTTCCCCATCCGCTTGGTGACTCCGGTAACCAGGGCCAGTGCCTCTGCCACCGTCGTCTTACCTGCGCCTCCATGGCCAAGCAACGCGACATTACGGATTTGCTGTGTTCCATACACGTTCATAAAAGTCCCTCCTGTACTTCAGATTTTGTCCATGAGGATATTTTACTAAAAAAGTACGCAAATTACAAGACAAAGAGCGTTTTTGCACAAATTATTTTATTTTGATAATATTTCCTTCCCCGGCCTCCACGGCTCCGGTCTTTAACAGTTCAATCTTCTGGCCTCCCGTGAAAATCACAGGTGAGCACACAGACTTGCCCTGCCCCTTCACATAGTCCACATCCACATCAACCAGCACATCCCCCTGCTTGACCGTGTCCCCTGCCTTCACCTTCACTGCAAATCCCTGGCCCTGCAGATTCACGGTGTCAATCCCGATATGGATCAGGATCTCCATTCCCTCCTTTGTCTGGATGCCAAAGGCATGGCCGGTAGGAAAGGCGGCGGCAATCGTCCCGCTTACCGGCGCCTTCACTGCCCCTTCTGTCAGTTCCACCGCAAACCCGTCACCCATCAGCTTCTCCGAAAATGCCGGATCCGGAACCTCCTCCATAGGACACAAAATCCCGGTCATCGGGCACACAAATTCTTCCTTCTTCTTTCTGCTGAAAAATCCCATAACTTTAACTCCCCCTTCATAATTATTCAATGGCATCTTGTAAAGACAGTATATATGAATCATATATTTTTTACAACTATTTTTAGTAATAATTTTATTTTTTTGTCATCTTTTACTGATCTTTCCTCGTTAGTCATATTCTTTTTCCAAGCAGCGCCTTATGCTTTAAAACATCAAAGCGTCAAACTTTAAAGTCACAAAGCGTTGACAATCCCACACAGGTGCGCTAAAATAGCGGGAGAAAAAACAGACAACCGAACATTTTAAGGAGCTTCTTATGATTATTATTATGAAACCAGGCGCCTCCAAAGAGGCAATCCATAACGTGACCTGCCAGATCGAGACCAGAGGGCTGCAGGTGCATCTGTCAGAAGGCCGCGAGGTCACCATTGTGGGGGTCGTGGGTGATAAATCTTTGCTGAACGGAATCAGCTTCGAGATTGCCGACGGGGTGGACAAGGTGGTGCCCGTCACCGAGTCCTACAAGCTTGCCAACCGCAAGTTCCACCCTGAGCCTTCCCTCGTCCCGGTGGGCAATACCTCCATCGGCCCGGGCACCCTGACCATCATGGCCGGCCCCTGTGCAGTGGAGAGCCGGGAACAGCTTTTGGAAACAGCCGTTGCCGTGAAAAAAGCCGGAGCCAACTTCCTGCGGGGCGGCGCCTATAAGCCCCGCACCTCCCCCTATTCCTTCCAGGGGCTTGAGGAGGAAGGGCTGAAATATATGAAAGAAGCCAGGGATGCCACCGGGCTGGCAGTCATCTGCGAGGTCACCAGCCACCATGCCATTGAGACTGCGGTCAAATATGTGGACATGCTGCAGATCGGCGCCCGGAACATGCAGAACTTCGAACTTTTGAAGGAAGCCGGGAAGGCCGGGATACCTGTTCTCTTAAAACGGGGGCTTTCCGCCACCATCGATGAGTGGCTGAATGCCGCCGAGTATATCATGTCAGAAGGCAATGAGCGGGTGGTCCTCTGTGAGCGGGGCATCCGCACCTATGAGACAAGCACCCGCAACACCTTAGACATCAGCGCCGTGCCGGTGCTGCGCAGCAAAAGCCATCTGCCTGTCATCGTGGATCCCAGCCATGCCACCGGTGTCCGGGCCTACGTGCCGCCCCTGGCCAAGTGCGCCATTGCCGCCGGGGCAGACGGCCTGATGATCGAGGTCCATCCTGACCCGGCCCGGGCCCTGTCAGACGGCCCCCAGTCCCTGACCTTCGCACAGTTTGAACAGCTGACTGCCCAGTTGCGTCCCTATGCCGGACTGGAGGGGAGGAAGCTGTGATGGCTGACAGTGTTATTGGTTTTATCGGACTGGGGCTGATCGGCGGCTCCATTGCCAAGGGGATCAAACGCAGCCGGCCGGATGTGAAGATCCTGGCCTACATGCGGACCCGCTCCAAGCTGGAAATTGCCGTGAAGGAAGGAATCATTGACGGCATTTTGGAGGGGGTGGGGGAACAGCTGAGAGAATGCGATATTATTTTCCTCTGCACTCCCGTGGAATACAATGCCCGCTATCTCCGGGACATCCGTCCCTATCTGAAGGAAAATGCCATCGTCACGGATGTGGGAAGCACCAAGGCTGATATCCACCGGGCTGTAGAAGAACTGCAGATGGAGGGCTGTTTTGTAGGGGGCCATCCCATGGCCGGTTCCGAGAAGACCGGCTATGAAAATGCCACTGACCACTTGTTGGAAAATGCCTATTATATCCTTACCCCCACTCCCCGCTCCCGTCCCCGGGATGTGGAGACAATGAGGGAGATTGCCCGGCTGACCGGTGCCCTTCCCATTGTGCTGGACTACGAAAAGCATGACCGGATTGTGGCTGCCATCAGCCATCTGCCCCATATCATTGCCTCCAGCCTGGTCAACCTTGTCCGGGACAGCGATGATCCGGAGGAATATATGAAGCGGCTGGCTGCCGGCGGTTTCAAGGACATCACCCGCATTGCCTCCTCCTCCCCGGAGATGTGGGAACAGATCTGCATGACCAACACGGCCCCTATCTGCGGGATGCTGAAGGCCTACATTGCCTCATTGCAGCAAATACTGGAAAACCTTAAGCAGCAGGACAGCCATGCTGTCTATGAACTGTTTGACCAATCCCGCATTTACCGCAATTCCATCTCCGATATGACGAAGGGTTCTGTGCCGCCGGACTATTCCTTTACCGTAGATATTGTGGATGAGCCCGGCTCCATCTCCACCCTGTCCGTCATTTTAAGCGCCCGGGGCATTAATATCAAAAATATCGGCATCAACCACAACCGGGAGCAGGGGGAGGGAGCGCTGCGGATCACGTTTTATGAAGAATCGGCCATGAATGCGGCCTGGGAACAGCTGAAGAAATACAATTATGAACTGATTCGATAAAAGGGAGGACATTCCGATATGAAATTTTCCAAATGCGGCCCCCTCCGGGGAGAGGTTACGGTTCCCGGGGACAAATCCGTCTCCCACCGGAGCGTAATGTTCGGCTCCATCGCCAAAGGAACCACAGAAATCCATAACTTCCTCCAGGGGGCGGACTGCCTTTCCACCATTTCCTGCTTCCGCAAAATGGGGATAGCGATCGATAATAAGGGAGACACTGTCCTGGTCCACGGCCGGGGAATGCACGGCCTGCGAAAGCCGGAGGGCATCCTGGACTGCGGCAACAGCGGCACCACCACCCGCCTGATCTCCGGAATCCTGGCTGCCCAGGATTTTACCGTCACCCTGACCGGCGACGCTTCCATTCAAAAACGCCCCATGAAGCGGATTGTTGATCCCCTCTCCCGGATGGGAGCCAAAATCCGCAGCATACAGGACAATGGCTGCGCCCCTTTGGAGATCACCGGCTCCCCCCTCCAAGGTATCCGCTATCTGTCCCCTGTTGCCTCTGCCCAGGTAAAATCTGCAATCCTTCTGGCCGGGCTCTTTGCGGAGGGGGAAACCCGGGTCACGGAGCCGGAACTTTCCCGGAACCACACGGAACTGATGCTCTCCCGTTTTGGAGCCGATGTGCATACGGAAAATACCACTGCCGTTATCCGGCCTGCCCCTGAACTATACGGGCAGAAGATCCTGGTGCCGGGGGACATCTCTTCCGCTGCCTTTTTCCTGGCTGCCGGGCTGCTCGTCCCCGGGTCCGAGATCCTTATCCGGAACGTGGGCATCAACCCCACCCGGGACGGCATTTTGAGGGTATGCCGCAAGATGGGGGCTGACCTCACCCTGCTTGGCGTAAACCAGGACGCCGGGGAGCCTGTGGCGGATCTGCTGGTCAAAAGCAGCCATCTCCATGGGATTACCATCGGCGGCGCCATCATCCCCACCCTGATTGACGAACTTCCTATCATTGCTGCCATGGCCTGCTTCGCAGAGGGGGAAACCATTATCCGGGATGCCGCCGAGTTAAAGGTCAAGGAATCCAACCGCATTGATGTGATGGTGAGAAACCTCTCTGCCATGGGGGCAGATGTGGAGGAGACGGCAGACGGTATGATCATCCGGGGAGGCAGGCCTCTTTCCGGCGCCGTCATCGACAGCCGGCTGGACCACCGCATTGCCATGACCTTTGCGGTTGCCGCCTGCCTGGCTGAGGGTGAGACAGAGATTCTGGGGGCGGAATGCGTAAATATCTCTTATCCGGGGTTTTATCAGGATTTGGAGCGGCTGGTACAATAAAAGGTTTTCTTACATTTTTTTTAACCCCATTCCCATTTCTGACAAAATTCGGTATACTGTCTTATAGTATTCATACCCAAAATCTAACGGACAGGAGTATCTTTACCATGAAAATATATCGTATCATCCGCCAAATCGCCGCCTTTGCCGCACTCTGTACCGCCACATTGGCCCTGCTGGCCTCCCCGGCCTGTGCCTCCCCCGACGGCACCGGTGGGGAGGCTCTGTCCGAAACCGCCGGCCTGGACGACACCGGGCAGGCGGTTTCTGCGGAAAATGCCCTTCCTGAAGCGCCGCCCACCCTGTGGGTCGTGGGGGATTCCACTGCCGCTGAGTTCGACGATACCACTTACTACTATCCCCGTTACGGCTGGGGCACCCAGCTTTCCCGGTATTTCCAGGGCATCACCATCAAAAACCTGGCGGTATCCGGCACCAGCACCCAAAGCTTTCTTAATACCCCCCAATACCAGCAGCTGCTCCAGGAGATGCGGCCCGGGGATTACCTGCTGATCGGCTTCGGCCACAATGACGAAAAGCCGGAATCCCTACGCTACACGAATCCCAACACCACCATCTCCACCCCCGGTTCCATCCAGAATTACCTGTATGAGTCCTATATCCGTCCGGCGCAAGAGGCCGGTGTAACCCCGGTTTTGTGCACCCCTGTGGTCCGGCGCGATTTAGGAAACAATTACACTGGCGCCAGCGGCCATATCACCAGCCCCCAGACCACTATTGAGGGCACCTTTGAGGGCGGGGATTACGCCAAAGCCATCCAGCGGGCCGGAGTTGCCAAAAGTGTCCCTGTCCTTGACCTGACGAAACGGACGCGGGATATCTACATCCAGTTAGGCGCCCAGGGCGTCAAGGACCGCCATGCCCGCAGTTCCTCCCGGGAGGCAAGCATTGACAATACCCATACCAATCTCTACGGCGCTGCCTGCAATGCCTGGCTGATTGCCGATGAACTTGCCAGGACAAACTGTTCCCTGAAAAATTATCTGGCAGAAAATATCGCCCCGCCTGACCCCTCCCTGCTGTCCGTAAACCCTCTTTACCAGGAACGCACATTCAACCGGCCTGAGGGGGAGAGTTCCCGCTGGCCTTCCATCGGCGGCTGGAAGGGCACCGTGTTCGGAGATATAGGGGCTTACGAATACCTGAACGATATATACTTCAACCTGTCCCCCTACGGGGATGATATGGTATGGATGAAGGCCGGGCGTTTTGAGGGAAATGACAGTTCCACTGTTGGCGCCAGAGTGGGGAAAATATCCACCACAACAGACGGCATTGCCATGTACTACCAGGCCATCCCTGCTGACCGTAATTTCACCCTCTCAGCGGATGTGACCATCTATCACTTAGATCCCAACAACCAGGCTTCTTTTGGCCTGATGGTACGGGATGATATTTACCTTGATACGGTAACCAGCGACACCTTAGGCGATTACGTGGCTGCCGGGCCGCTGATGCTTGGCTCCGACGCTCCCTGGAACTGCTTCGCACGGAAAAACGGCGTGCTGACCCAGGGGGGCGCTGCTTCCCGGGTCTACCAGCCAGGTGAGATTGTACATGTGGAGATCCGCAAAACCTCCGACGGCTATACCTGCACCTTCGGGGACAATCCCCCCATATCTGCAGGTTTTGATTTTCCCTTGGCCACCATGGATTCCGAATATGTGTATGCAGGGATGTTTGTGGCCAGAAGCGCTGACGTCACCTTTTGGAATGTTAATCTGGAACTGCAGTAGCCAACGGCCGGCCGGCAAAAGATGCATCGGCATGGCTTTTGCCCTTCTCCGTAAAAGCAAATACCCCCGGACAAGGCTGGAGAAACCCAGTCCCTGCCGGGGGTATTCTTTTTATCTTTTTCCCCTTCCCTCTCCAAACACTCCCATCACTTTTACATAATCCTCTGTCTTATCCCGCATCAGCCTCAGTCCTCTTTCCAATTCCTCCAGCAAAAACCGATGGGAAATCATCCCCCCCGGGTCAATATTCCCCTGTGCCAGCCTTTTCAGCACATAATGCCAGTCATCCCTGTCCTCCTGGGTAAAAGAAGAATTCCAGGTGCCAAAAACCGTCAGCTGGTTTCGCAGGATCTTCCAGTACACCTCTTTTTTCAGTTCCATATCCGAATAGGGGTTGCCTACCAGCACTACCTTGCCTGCCGGTGCTGTGCCATCCACCGCAAGCCCATATGTCTCACTTTTCCCCACGCACTCGAAATAGCAGTCCACCCCGGCGCCTCCTGTGCGTTCCATCAGCCACGAATGCTGATCCTGTTTCCGGCTGTCACAATAGAATTCCTCCGCCACCCCCAGCTTCAATGCCATCTTCTTCTGAAAATCCTTATTGCCGATCACATAGATTTCCCTAAACCCGGCTTCCTTAAGGAACATTAAAAGCAGCAGCCCAATCGTCCCAAGGCCACAGACCGCTATTTTATATGACCGGGCTTCCCCTCCTTCGGAAGTGGCAGCCATAGCCCCATCCCCTGGCAGGATCCTCCTCATCCCATGGACTGCCACTGCCATCGGCTCCAGCATAGCCGCCTCCTCAAAACCCACCTGCTGCGGCAGGCGGATCAGATTCCACTCCGGAACTGCCACATACTCTGCAAAGCCCCCATCCTGCCGGGAACCCAGATAGCCATAGTTCCTGCACATCTCATATTGCTTCCTCCTACAGGGACTGCAGGATCTGCAGGGAATCAGCGGAAACACCCCTACCCTCTGTCCCAGCCATCCCTTGTCCGTTCCTTTTCCCAGCCCTGCCACTTCTCCGGAAAACTCATGCCCCGGAATCAGAGGGTGCCTGTGGGCACCCGTCCGGTAAATCCTAGGGATATCTGACCCACAGATCCCGGCAGCCTTCACTGCAACCAGCACCTCCCCGGGGCCCGGCTCCGGAACAGGCACTTCTTCCAACGCCAGCCTGCCAATCTCGTGTAATACCCATGCCTTCATCTGTTTTCTCCCTTCCGGTTTTCTGCCGCCGGGCAGCCCTTCACCGTCTCCCGGCAGCCCTTGACCCAACCTCTTCACCGTTCTTCCATGATGCCGCAGAATCGCTCCAGATCTGCCTTTGTGGTAATCTTAAAATTCCCCTCATCCCCCGGGATCATTGCAATGTCCATCCCCGCCATGACCGCCGGCTCCGTGGAGCCGTTAATACCCAGGATATCATCCGGCAAAAGACACCGGTTCGCCGCATAATACTTTCCCAAAACAAACACCTCCGGCGCCTGGCCTGCATAGATGGTACTGCGGTCCAAAAGTTTCCCCACACTACGGCCGTCCCGGCTATAATAGACCGTATCCTTCATGGGCAGCACCGGCATCGCCCCGTCATGCCCTGTTGCCCCCTGCAGGCAGGAGGTTACCTGCCCCGCAGACAAAAGAGGCCTCGCCGCATCATGAACCAGCACAAAAGCCTGATCCTTTGCATAATTTCTTATATCCTCCAGGCCATGGAATATGGACATCTGCCGGTTCAACCCCGGCAGGGAAAACCCACGGAATTTCAATTCCCAAAGCCGGTGGCCCGGCAGTTCCTCCCCGCACCGGACAATTGCTTCCTGCCACACCGGATCTGCCACAATCTGAACCCCGTCAATCTCCGGATGGGCAAACAAGGTTTCCATGCAATAGGCACAAATCCTCTTATTCCCTGCCATAAGATACTGTTTAGGGATATCCGTGCCCATCCGTGCCCCTGTACCCCCGGATAAAAGCAATGCAATATTCATCCGTTCTTTTTTCCTCCTGATATCAACTTAATTTCCAGTTCTCCCCTATTCCCTCTCCCGGCCCCCAAATGCAAACATCTTGCCAAATCTCCTGCCTTCCCCTTCCATGCTGTGGTTGTACACCAGGCACTCATAATCCCCGATGAGACCCTGGTAGGGGCATGCTGCTGAACGTGCCTCCTCCCAGCTGTAAAAAGTCCCGTCCTCACCATAACACCCGATGGGATGCACCACTGGGACACTCTTTGACATTTCCAGCAAAAACTGCTGGAAAGGCGCCAGTTCCAGGTTAGCAAGCTTTAGCACATAGGAGGAGAGGAACACGGCCCCCAGCCGCCCCATCTCCTGCTCTGGCTGCTCATAATTCGTCCAGATCACAAAGGGGGTCTCATACCACATCAGCCGCTCCCCAAGGGGCACTTGATCACTGGGGGTTCCGTAAATTTCATCGTAAAATTCATCTTCAATGCCCGGCTGATGGTCGCCAAACATTACAATCATGGTCGGCTCCTTTTGGCCCTTAAAATACTCTGTCAATTCCCGGAACGCCTCGTCTGACCGCCTGACCAGGGAAAGGTATTGCTCTGCCTTCGGATATTTTCCCTTAAGGGCGCCTGTCAGCCAGACATCCTCCTCAAAATTGCCGTAGTCCCCCTCATATCCTCCATGGTTCTGCATGGTGACATTGAACACAAACAGTTTGTCCTCCGGGTTCTCTTTCTGCTCCACCCGTTTTATGATTTTCCGGTAATCCCCGCGGTCACTGACATAATTGCGGATGGTCTCACATCCCTCATAATCCTCCCCCGCCACAAATTCGTCAAATCCCATATTGGCATAGCAGCGGTCACGGTTCCAGTTCGCCGCCGGATAAGGATGCATGGCCACTGCCTCATACCCCTGTGCCTTCAGGGTGCTTACCAGGGTATCCGTATCCGGTTTCACATAGAACTGATAGGCGATCACCCCTGAGGGCAGCAACGCCATGGAATCCCCGGTCAGGAATTCAAATTCGGAATTGCTGGTCCAGGCCCCGAACACCGGCATGCACAAATTCCCCCGCACCGTGTTTTCCCGCAGACTGCTAAGAAAAGGGAAATATTCCTGGTTTGTGGAAAAATCCCCCGCCACCCCCAGGTCTGACAGGCTTTCGTTCATAATACAAATCAGGTTCACCGGCTGAATCCCCTCCCCGGCAGTATTCCCTTCCTGTTCCCTCGCCTCCTCCGGGATGCCCGCCCTTTCCTCTTCTGCCTGTGCATTCCCTTCCACCCTGTCATAGATTGCTTCCAGGCGTGCCATGGAATAACCCTGGGGCGGCTGCTTCACGATATACTTCAGAGATATGGCTGTTACCAGGACATACCCCTGGTGTTCATAGGTATCGTTCATCTCCCACATGTTGATCTCCAACACCTGCCCCGGCACGATGGAAAGATAAAAATAGCACACAAAACCCACCGCTGCCCCGGCAAATGCCATCCCGCCAATCAGCCACTCCCTCCACCAGCGCAGCCGCGCCGGGCATATCAGCACCAGCAGGTTCAGCCACAGCAGCAGGCTGCCTGCCTCCCACATCTCATCCGTCAATGCAATCACATAGTTATCCGCCACCGTCATCGCCGTCCGGAAGGCCAGCAGATCCCACACCATGATTGGGGTTCCCCGGAATTCTACTACCAGTGCCTCCGCCACCGCCAGCACAAACAGGAGCAGGGAGATCACCGGCACCGCGATGCGGCTGGTGCCGCTTACCGCAAATGCAATCAAATAAAAAACCCCAATCCACAGGATATTCAGGACTGCCCGCTCCGCCCATATAAACTGCAGGTTGCCGGTGATTGTCTCAAATACAAGATAGGAAGCAACAGGCATCAGAAAAAGCAGCAGGAAGCCTGCCGCTTTCCAAACCAGCCTGATCTCAATTTCCAAAACCCTCCGGCACCTTTTTGCTGCTGCCGCCTTATTGGCCTTCTCTGTCACTTCCCAGGTTCTCCTTTGTCCTTATTCCGTTCATTCCAGAGGAAAATGGCAAAATACCCGCCTCTCCCCCACTTTGCGGCACTCTGGTGCCTTCTGGCGGCAGATATCCTTCGCATAGGGACATCGGGTATGGAAACGGCATCCCGGCGGCGGATTCACCGGCGAAGGGATCTCCCCGGACAGCAACTCCTTCTCCTGGCTGCGCAGGCGCGGGTCTGCTTTGGGAATCGCATTGAGCAGAAAACGGGTATAGGGATGCAATGGATGCCCGTACAGTTCTTCTGTATCCCCAATCTCGCACATATTCCCCAGAAACATCACGCACACCCGGTCTGCGATAAATTTCACCACACTCAAATCGTGGGAGATAAACAGATAGGTCAGGCCATACCTCTCCTGCAGATCCTTCAGAAGGTTCAGTACCTGGGACTGGATCGACACATCCAGAGCCGATACCGGCTCATCGCAGATAATCAGGCGGGGATTGAGGGCAATCGCCCTTGCAATGCCGATCCGTTGCCTCTGCCCGCCGGAAAACTGATGGGGATAGCGGTTGTAGAATTCCTGGGCGATCCCCACCTCCTGCATCAGTTCCCGCACCCGCAGTTCCCGTTCTTTCCTGTCCTTCATCCCATAAGTAAGAAGGGGCTCACCGATGATCTCCCCCACGCTCATCCGCGGATTCAGCGAGGCATAAGGATCCTGGAAAATGATCTGCAGTTCCCTGCGCAGCCCTGCAAACTCTGCCTCCTTCATACCCACGATTTCCCTGCCCTGATATAAGATCCCACCGGAAGTGGGTTCCAGCAGCCGTATCAGGACCCGTCCCAAGGTACTTTTCCCACATCCGGATTCTCCCACCAGCGCCAATGTTTCCCCTTCATATATCTCCAGGTTCACATCCGTCACTGCATGTACCACCTGAGGATTTTTTCTGGTACCGCCTGCAGGAAATTCCTTCACTAACTGCCTTGCCTCCAGCAGGATCTTTCTCTCCATGTTTTCCTCCCTGTCCCTGCTACTCATCCAACTTCCCTCCGCCTTCATACTGGAAGCACCTTATCCCATGGCTGGTTAATTCCTGGCTTCCCGGCCTCTGGTTTTTGCTGTCCCCGCTGATTGCCTCCCCACTGTCCCCCCCTGTCTCATACAGGTAAGGCTTTTCCGCAAAGCACCTTTCATTTGCCTGACCGCAACGGGTACAAAAGCTGCAGCCCTTTGGCAGATGCAAAAGGTTTGGCACCACGCCTTCGATGGTGTAAAGCCGGTCCGCCTTCTCGTCCAGCTTCGGAATCGACTTTAACAGCCCCTGGGTATAGGGATGGCCCGGCCTCTCAAACAAGGCAAAGGTCTCCGCCTGCTCCATCACTTTGCCCGCATACATCACATATACATAATCGCAGATCTCCGCCACCACCCCCATATTATGCGTAATGAGGATGATGGACGTCCCCTGCTCCTCACACAGTTTTTTCATTAAACGCAGAATCTGGGCCTCAATGGTTACATCCAGCGCCGTGGTCGGCTCATCCGCAATCATCACCTTGGGCCGGCATACCATTGCCATGCCGATCATCACCCGCTGCCGCAGTCCCCCGGACAGCTGATGCGGATAACTGTAATACCGTTTTTCCGGCTCCGGGATCCCCACGGCGCGGAAAATGTCCACCACCCGTTCCTTCGCCTCATCCTTTCCCATCTTCTGATGCAGCAAAATTGCTTCCCGCACCTGCCTGCCCACCGGATAGACGGGATTGAGGGAGGTCATGGGCTCCTGGAAAATCATGGAAATCTCATTCCCCCGTATCTGAGAAAGTTCCCTCTTTGTCAGGTGGGTAATGTCCCTCCCCTCCAGGGTAATGCTTCCGCCCACCACCCGTCCGGGATAGCGCAAAAGCCCCATAACTGACATCGCTGTCATGCTTTTCCCACAGCCCGACTCTCCTACAATGCCGATGATCTTCCCCGGCGGCACCTGGATGCTAACCCCTTCCACAGCTGGCACCTCTCCCTTGGCCGTAAAGAAATGAGACCTCAGATTCCTGATATCCAATACAATCGCTTCACTCATCGGTTCTCCTCCTCTACTGCTCCTTCAGATATGGATCCAGCACATCCCGCAGGCCGTCTCCCAGGAAATTAAATGCAAGTACCACAATCATGATTGCCACGCTGGGTGCAATCGACAGCCACGGCTCCGAGAACAAATACTTCTTGCCCCGCACCACCATCAGCCCCCAGCTTGCTGAGGGAGGCTGGGCCCCGATCCCCAGAAAGCTTAAAGATGCCTCCGACAGGATCGCTGACGGAATATTCAGGGTAAACAGTACAATCAGGGACGGCAGGCAGTTAGGCAGGATATGCCGGAACATGATCGTCCATTTCTTCACCCCGATGGAACGGGCCGCCTCCACAAACTCTTTCTCCTTCAGGGACAGGGTGTGGGAACGCACAATCCGTGCCGTCCCCGCCCAGTTCACCAGGCTCAGGGCAATAAAGATATTGATCAGCCCGCCGCCCATGGTATACATCACCACCATCGCCAGCAGCAGGGACGGGAAAGCCAGCATCACATCGGCCAGGCGCATGATGATAAAATCTGTCTTACCGCCATAAAACCCGGCACACAGCCCCAAAACCGTGCCGATTGCCATGGAAATCAAGGTGGGGACCAGCCCAATGGTCAGGGAGATCCGGGCCCCGAAGATAATCCTGCTAAAGACATCCCGCCCCAGTTCATCCGTCCCCAGCCAATGTGCAGCGCTCGGATCCTGCAGCCGTTCAGTCAGGCTTTGTGCCAAATGGTCATAAGGCGCCACCCAGGGCGCAAACACCGCCACCAGGATCATCAGCACAATCACCACTGCCGAAACTGCCGCCATCTTATTCTGGCGCACCAGAGTCCGCAGCTTATCGGCCCAGGTATCGGCCTCGCCCAGCTGCGCGTCCATTGCCATTGTGTCAGGCTTTGGGATCTTACCTCCCTCTTCCATCCCATCAGCCCTTCCTTCCTGTCTCTCATCCTTCATCCTATCCGTCCTCCCGTATCCTGGGATCCAGCACATTGTAAAGCAAATCGGCAATCAGGTTCCCCAGGATAATCAAAATCGTAGTAAACACCACCGTACCTTGCAGAAGCGGCATATCCCGCGTCTCAATACCGTTGACCGCCAAACGTCCGATCCCCGGCACCCCAAACACGCTTTCCGTCAATACGGCCCCCGAAAGCATGCTGGAAAGCTGTAAGGCCATCATGGTAACCACCGGAAGCATGGCATTCTTCAAGGCATGGCCCACAATCACCCCCTGTTCCCGCAGGCCCTTGGCCCGGGCAGTACGGATAAAATCATTCTGCATAACCTCCACCAGGTTGGAACGGGTCATCCGGGCAATGCTCCCGGCCGAATTCCATCCCAATGCAATGGCCGGAAGAATCATCGCCTTCAGGGAATCAAACCCTGACACCGGAAACCATTTCAGCTTGAAGGCAAACACATATTGAAGCACCAGCGCTGTCATAAACACCGGCATGGAAACCCCTAACAGGGCGCTTCCCATAAACAGCCGGTCCAACAGTTTATTCTGCTGGATCGCCGCCACAATCCCCGCCACAATCCCGATCACCCAGGCCACCGCCGCCGCCAAAAGCGACAGTTTTACTGTGTTGGGAAATGCATCCAGGATAATCTGGGTTACATTCCGGTTCAGCCGGTAGGAGGTGCCGAAATCTCCCCGCAGGGCATTGGCCACATACCGGAAAAACTGGACAATCAGTGGCTGGTCCAGCCCCATCTCACGGCTGATCTTCTCAATCACCGCCGGATTCACATGCTCCCCCATCATCGTGGTAACCGGGTCACCCGGCACAATACGCAGCATGATAAAGATGGCCAGTACCACTCCCACCAGCACGGGAATTGATATGGCAATGCGCTTTAATATCTTGCTTAACACCTGCTTCCCCTCCTTCTGCCATGCTTATCCCTATTATAGAAAAGATAAGCGGCTATAAAAAATGCCGCAAAATCGATCTCTCCATTCTGCGGCATCCATTCTTTACGGCTGTATGGTCACAAACCTGTCACGGCCCGGCTTGGCAAGCCTGCAGCCAGGCACCCTCTTACTCGCTCAGAGAAATCCCATAATACGACCGGTCACTGACTCCGCTCCATACCGGCTTAAAGCCCTGCACCCGCTTGCTCACTGCCCACAGATGCATCCGGGAATACATCGGCACCCAGGCCGCATCCTCATGGATCAGCTTCTCCTCCAGTGCCTGGTACTCTGCCAGCCTCTCATCCTCATTGACAATGCCACGTGCTCCGCTGACGCGAGCCATCACTGCCGTATCCGGGTAGTTGATGGAACGGATCTTCGTCTTCTCCTCATTGCCAAAGAAAGTATAAATGAAGTTCTCCGGGTCATTGAAATCTGCCGTCCAGGTTGACATAAAGGATCCCAATTCACCGGACTTACGAGTCTCCAGCCAGGTAGACTCATCATAGTTCTTGATCTCAGCGTTGATACCCACGGCAGCCAGCTGCTCCTTAATGATCTCCAACGCCATCGTCACGGTGTCCGAAGCAGAAGCATCCGCCGCCAATTCCATGGTAAAGCCGTCCCCATAGCCGGCCTCCGCCAACAAGGCCTTGGCGCCCTCCGGGTCATAGCTGATCTTGGTCTGCCCCTCATTAAAGCCGATCAGGCCATAGGGATAAATGCCGTTCTCCACCTGTCCGCGGCCGCCGTACAAGGCATCCAAAATCGCCTGGCGGTCAATCGCCATCTGCATCGCCTGGCGCACCTTCACATCCTGGAAAGGCTCAATATTAAAGTTCATGGTAAAGTAGGTGATGCCTACCCTTGGCCCCTGCACAATCTGTTCCGGATAGGTCTCCAGGAAACGGTCTGCCGCATCCGCCACAAAATCCAGATCCAAAAGATCCAGTTCTCCGCTCTCAAACATCATCGTCTGGGTTTCCGTGTCCGGGATCACCTTGATCACCACGCCCGGCAATTCCGGCGCCCCCCTCCAGTAATCCTCATTCCTCACCAGTACCAGCTGGTCATTAAAAGTCCAGCTTGCAAACCGGAACGGGCCCGTGCCCACGGTTACCGCCGGATCCATACCGAACTGGTCGCCGGCTGCCTCCGTAGCCTCACTGTCATAGATCGACAGCCCTGGCGCCGTCAAACAGGAAAGGAATGCTGCGAAGGGTTCCTTGAGGGTAATCTTCACCGTATAATCATCCACCATCTCCACGCCCTCCAGCGTGTCGGCACTCCCCTCAATCACCTCTGACGCACCCTTCACCTGGTCTAACAGTTCCGTGTTAACGCCATTCTCCACCGTCAGCAGGCGGTGGAAGGTATATACCACATCCTCGGCAGTAAAATCATTGCCGTTCTGGAATTTCACGCCCTGGCGCAGGTGGAAGGTATACTCCAGCCCGTCCCCGGAAATCTCCCAGTCCTCAGCCAGGCTGGGGACGATCTTGGAAACGCCTGCGTCGTCCACCTCAATATCCAGAAGGCGGTCAAAAATATTCTGGGGCATCGTATAATCCTTTGAGGTCTTCTGCACATCCGCTGTCTGGATATCTGCATTCAGCACATCGATCATAAACCCTGTTGTATCCACCCCGGAACCGGAATCCCCGGCGGCAGCTGCCTCCGTGCCATCTCCGCCAGCAGCCACTGTGCTTTCCTCCCCGCCGTTCCCGGAAGTTTTGCTGCCGCCTCCGCAGCCGGACAGCACAAGCCCCAGCGCCATCGCCGTGGCAAGGGCCAGACTCAATTGTTTTTTCATAATTCCATCCTCCTCTTTCTATCCGCCACATCCGTCCCAAAGCTTTTACCTTACCAGATACCACTCCTCTGGCCCACCTTCCTATAGACCAAAAAATGGTGCAATTCCACCCGGGTTGCACCTTCGCACGTACGCATGTATGTCGGAACTTTGCCTTAATGTTCAAATAATACCACATGGGAACTCAATTTTCAACTGTTTTTTCTCTCCAAAAGACTCCCGGAAATCTCTTCCCAGGCTTCCATCCACTGCAGACAGCATCCATGCCACACTTCCCATGCCTCTTTGGCCTCTTCCTCCAGGCAGCCATATTCTTTTTCCGGATCCGGCAGCCCCCAAGCCCCGGTTTCCTCCTTCTTCACGGCCTCCTCCGTCAACCCCCAGAATTCCCGGCTCTCCTTCCACCGTTTCAGTGCCTCTGCCGCCAGCCTCTGTTTCCTCCCATAACACTCCGCCGCCTCTTCCATCCGTTGGCGTACCGGGCCCAGGTGCCAATCCTCATAGGCCTCCTCTGTGGGGATCTCCCGCACCCGGTGCCTCTCTGCCCTGGGGACAGCCCGCATTGACGCGATCAGCGCCTCATCCTCCGCCCGGACCTGGGCCGTGGGACTGGCACCTTTATTCCCCTGCCTCCGTTCCAGGTAATGCTCATACCCGAAAGGATAATAAAGAGCCTGCCCCTCCTCAAAGATCAGCACCGATTCTGCCACCTGCCGGATAAAATAACGGTCATGGGATACAAACAGGATTGTCCCTGTATAGGCGCAGAATGCCGACTCCAATGTCTCCTTTGCCGGGATATCCATATGGTTCGTAGGCTCGTCAAGGATCAGAAAATTCGGCCTGCTTTGTAAAAGTTCTGCCAGCACCAACCGCCCCTTCTCCCCGCCGGATAAGTCACTGACCCGCCTTCCTGCCTCCCTTCCCCGAAACAAATATGCCCCCAGGATGGAACGTGCCTCCTTCTCTGTGAGCGCCGGGAAACAATCCCGGAAATGTTCCAGAACGCTCTTCTCAGACTGGATCTGTGCGGAATGCTGGTCAAAATACCCAACCGTCACATGGCGGCCCAATGCCAGTTTCCCCTCCAAGGCTGGCAGCATCCCTGCCACGGTCTTCAAAAATGTGCTCTTTCCCACGCCGTTTTCCCCCAAAAGGCCAATTTTCTGGCCCCGGCGGATCCGGAAAGACAATTCAAACAGCGGTTTTCCATAGCCGATTTTTACATGCTCCGCCTCAAGCACCATCCGGCTCCCCATAACCAGGGGATCTATTTTTCCCGTAAACAAGCGGGCCTGGCCTTCCTGGGGCAGTGGTACCCTCTCCATCCGTTCCAGCTGCTTCTTCTTTGCCCGGGCAAAGGAGGCTTTCGTCGGTTTATGCTTAAACCGTTCAATTACCTTCTCCAGGCGTTCAGCCTCCTGCCGCTGATGCTCCCAGGCCTTCCTGGCCCATGCCGCCCGTCTGGCCTTTTCCTGCCGGTACCAGCTATAATTCCCCGGATAGCGAACTGCCCTTTTGCCCTCCAGTTCCCAGATCTCCTCCGCCACCTGATCCAGGAAAAAACGGTCATGGGATACCATGACCACTGCCTTTTTATATTGGCGGAGATACTTCTCCAGCCACTCAGCCGCCCTGTTATCCAGATGATTTGTAGGTTCGTCCAGAAGCAGAATGTCCGGCCTCTGCAAGAGCAGGCGGATCAGGGCTATCCGTGTCTGTTCCCCTCCGGAAAACTCCCCGATCATCTTTTTCTTGTCTTCCCGGGAAAAGCCAAAACCCGTAAAAAGAGTATCATATTCACGTTCATAATCAAAACGTTCCCGTTCAAAGGCATTCTCCGCCGTAACCGCCTTCTGCATTTCCTCTTCCACAGTTATGCCGAAATCACAAAATGCCTGCTGGCCCAGCATCCCTATGGATAAGCTGCGGGATGTCCTGACAGCAGGCCCTTGCCTCCGGTCGTCCCGGTCCGGTTCCAGTTCCCCGGCAATGAGACGCAGCAAAGTCGTCTTCCCTGCCCCGTTATGCCCTACAATCCCAATCTTTTCTGTTCCTCTTATCCCAAAATTCAAATGGGACAAAACCGTATGCCCGCCCAGGGACACTGTCCCATCTGTGATTTCATATAGCATAACCCCTCCAAAAATCAAGCGCTGCCTCACGGCAGCGCTTACTATGCACACACTTAAGCCACTTTACTCTTCGCCAACTCAGCCAGCTTTGCAAACCCTTCTGCGTCATTGATCGCCATATCAGACAATACCTTACGGTTCATCTCCACCCCTGCCAGCTTCAGTCCATACATGAACTTGCTGTAGGATAAGCCATTGATCCGGGCTGCTGCATTGATCCGGGCGATCCACAGCTGGCGGAACTGCCTCTTTCTCTGCTTCCGCCCTGCGTAGGAACTGGTCAGGGCTCTCATCACGGACTGCTTTGCGACTCTATACTGTTTGGAGCGGGCGCCTCTGTAACCTTTTGCCAGCTTCAGGACTCTGTTATGTTTCTTCTTTGCGTTCATACCGCCTTTAATTCTTGCCATCGGTTTTTCCTCCTTCTCTCACAGTCTTACAGGTACGGCAAAATCTTCTTCATTACTTTTGCGTTGGTAGCGTCGGTAACGATATCCTTACGAAGATTTCTTTTTCTCTTGGTGGACTTCTTCGTCAAAATGTGGGACTTATATGCTTTGTTTCTTACCAGTTTGCCGGTACCGGTCTTTTTAAAACGCTTCGCAGCCGCTCTGCTTGTCTTTAACTTAGGCATGATATTTCCTCCTTAATCTTCGCTTCTCATTTACTTTTTCGCAGACAAAAACATGACCATGGTTCTTCCCTCAACCTTGGAAGGTTTATCAACAACCGCAATATCCTTCAGATTCTCCGCGAAATCATCCAGGATATACCTGGACTTGGACATATGCGCCATCTCGCGGCCGCGGAAACGAAGGGTCACCTTGACCTTATCTCCCTTCTCCAGGAACTTGCGTGCAGCACCCATCTTGGTGTTCAAATCATTGGTGTCAATGTTGGGAGACAGCCGCACTTCCTTGACCTCGATCACTCGCTGCTTTTTCTTGGCTTCTTTTTCCTTTCTCGCCAGTTCATAACGATACTTGCCGTAATCGATAATCTTACAAACCGGCGGCTTCGCCGTCGGAGCAATCTTCACCAGGTCCAGTTCCGCCTCCAAAGCCAGCTTATAAGCCTCTCTGGCTGACATGATCCCCAGCTGCTGCCCATCCTCGCCAATCAACCGAACTTCCTTATCTCTGATCTGTTCGTTAATCATTAACTCGCTAATTGTCGTACACCTCCATCTTTAAAGATAAAACATGATCTGCTTTTCTGCACAAAAAAAGTAGATAGAATATCTCTATCCACCCTGCAAAAATCACTCGGGACGCACGAATGCCGTCTGTCGGTGTTTCTCAGCTATGAACCCGGGTCACTTGCTTGTGCCGAGGTGAGGTGGATACCTACTTTCCTGTCTGCTGCTCTCGCAACTTTTATAACTATACTATTCCGGGCAGAAAATGTCAAGCGATTTTTTCGGTCCCGGTATCACTATTTCGCCTCTATTTCACCTCTATTTCGCTTTTATTTCGCCTCAACGCAAACTTTTGCGGAAAACATGGCGCAAAGCCGTTCAATCCTCTCCCTCTTTGCGATCACCGCCAGCCAATCCGACGGAATTTCACTCCACCCATATCGAAGTCCGGCCAGTCCCCCGGCTAAAGCGCCCACGGTGTCGGTATCCTCGCCCAAATTGACGGCTTCCAGCAGGCAGGAGCGGAAGCTGTGGTTTTGTTCCATGCACCACAGCGAGGCCTCCAAAGTGTGGACCACGTATCCGCTGCTCCTGATCTCCGACTTGTGCAGGGAAGGCAGAACACCGCCGTCGATTCTTTTGAAAATGCCCTGGTAAGGTTTAAACTCCGTCTGGCTATGGTAGTATGACTTCGCAGTCTTAATCCCATCCCAAATGCCGGTCCTGCCGCAGAGCAGTTCATTTGCGGCAGCGCAGTAAATGCCGCAGGATATCAGGCTGACGGGATGTGCATGGGTAAGGGCGGAGGCGTTGTGAATGATCGGATAGGCCTCCGGTCTCTGGGGGAAGTCCGGCCCCATTGTGCGGTGAAGGTACAAGGCCATTGGCAGAATGCGCATCAGTGAGCCGTTGCCATTGTCGTATTCTCCAGAGCCGCCGCACTCCGATGGGGAAGTGCCATGGGTAAATCTTGTGAGGGCCCGCCGCGTGGCGATACCCATATCAAAGACTTCTCCGCGGGCAGTCATGTACCCCTCATCTGCCCAGCGCAGGAACCGGGCCATCATGTCCCCGTAATCCACCCCCTTCTCGGTCAGGCTTTCCAGCAGACACAGTGCCATGGAGGAATCGTCCGACCAGGTTCCGGAGGGCTGTCTGTGGGTTCCCTGGGAGCGCATTCCGATTACCGGATCACGTTCCAGTTCCTCCCGGCTCATAAATTCCACGGGTACGCCCAGAGCATCGCCGGCCACAAGCCCCAGCATTGCGCTCCTTACGGCATCTTCAAAGTCCATGTGTTTTCTCTCCTTACTTATTATCAGCCTCAGTGTCACCGAAAAGTATATCATACAGACAGGCGGATAGCAAGCAGACGTATTGTTGGGGACAGTGAAGGGCAGTCGATTTGTTACTGACATTGCCTGTGAACAGTAACGGGTCAGGTTCGTGACCACTGTGGCCGTCCGTAACCACTAGTTCCATGCTGCCATGATACCGTCCAAAAAAACAAGGGATTCCGGCAACATCCCATGTACCGGAACTCCTTGTTTTCAGCGGCTTTCCCCATATTCTGTTCCTGCCCTTTGTGTCAAATAAACGGTTTGCTTTTCGGTAAAGCGGCGGATGTCCGCAAAGCCGTTTTTCCGAGCGCAGTCCTTCAGGATGCTACAGCACCCTTATCCCAAACGAATAGCTTCTCTTCTCCCCGGGCGCTGCTTTCTGGATATTTCTCTTTTCTTCAAATACATCCCCTTCATCACTGCAGGTGGATAATCCCGTCCATGGCTCTATGGCGACAAAGGGGCCGCCATTCGCACTTGACCACAAGATCAGATAAGGAAAATCCTGAAAGTCAAGCCGAATCCCCTTTTCATGCTTTTTGCCCCGGAAGGTAATGCTTCTGGAACGAAGTTCATCCAGAATAATCGCATCCCGGGCAAACAGGTCATGGCTCAGGGGCAGTATTTTCTGATTCCTGAGAAATGCCTCGCGGTGTTCCATGTCAATCAGCCCGGTTTCCGTTACCGGAGCGGGAACCGTACAGGTCTCCTGCTTCTCAAAAACAAGCTGGTAATCCGTATAAGCCTCTCCCTCGAATAGGGGGCAGTTAAATCTGGGATGGCCTCCTATCTGAAACGGCATTTCCTGTTTCCCGCAGTTATGCACCGTATATTCCGTAAGAATCCGGTTTTCCGCGAGGGTATAGCGGATATCCAGACGGAACGGAAAGGGAAACTGCTTTTTTGTCTCCGGGCTGCTCTCAATACCAAACAGAATGCTGTCCTTTGTCTGCTCCCGGCACGCAAAGTCCTTTTTCCTGACAATGCCGTGCCGGGGCATCTCCATGAACTGACTTTTTCCAACCTGCGCCCGGTTATTCCTTAAGCTTCCGCAGATCGGAAAGAGCACCGGAGCCTGCCCGCTCCAGTAAGCGGCGTCTCCCTGCCATAAATACTCGGTGCCCTCCCTGTCTTTTAGGGAGCAGAGGCTCCCCCCTTTCCGGTTCAATCCCACGGTCAGAAAATCGTTTTGCAATACATAATCCATGGCCGCGCCCTTATGCCTTTCCTGTGCTGCCGCAAACCTTGATTTTGCTCATCACATACTGCTTGACTTCTTCCCGCCCCTGGGCATTATATTTCTTGGGATCTATGGTATCCGGCTTTTGCCCAAGAACCTCATTGACCCCCTTTGTAAAGGCGATTCTCAGATCTGTGGCGTAATTCACCTTGCATATCCCTCTTTGGATACACTCCCTTACCGCTTCGTCCGGCACGCCGGAGGTTCCGTGCAGCACCAGGGGAATCGCCACCACCTTCCGGATCTCGCTTAACCGTTCCACATCCAGCCTGGGAACCCCTTGATAAACGCCGTGGGCGGTTCCGATGCCTACGGCCAGGGAATCCACACCGGTGGCCAGAACAAATTCCTTTGCCTGCTGCGGATCCGTATAGGGATTATCCTCCCCTCCGTCCAGATCATCCTCCTTGCCTCCGACCTTTCCCAGTTCCGCCTCCACCGGAATCCCCGAAGGGTGGCAGGCATCCGCAACTGCCTTGCTTACCGCAATATTCTCTTCAAAACTCTCATGGGAACCATCAATCATGATGGAGGTATATCCCGCCCTTAACGCCTGCATTGCCAGTTCAAAGCTGCTTCCATGATCTAAATGCATGACCACCGGGACACTGGCCCGCTCCGCCGCCACCCTGACATTCGCATAAAAATAATCCAGTCCCGCATATTTCACGGTGGAAGGCGTTGTCTGCATGATGACAGGAGAACGAAGTTCCTCTGCTGCCGCGATTACTGCCTGAACCATCTCCATATTTTCCACATTAAACGCCCCAACGGCGTAACCGTCTTTTTGTGCCTCTGACAACAACTGCTTTGTGGTAACTAATGACATGACTGTTTTCCTCCCTTTGCCCTGCTTTTATCCAAATTTCCTTTTCCTGCTGCTTTCTTTACCCGTTCCTCTCTATTTCTGTGACCTCCACTTTGTCCAGCAATTGCCATGCTGTCCCGGGAACGAAATTGCCCGTACCGGCGGACATGGCATTGGCAGCGGCTACCGCTGTGGCAAAACGCAGCGCTTTCTTTGGCTCCTCTTTCCGATGCAGGGCTACTGCCAGGGCTCCCACCATGGAATCTCCGCAGCCAACCGTGTTCACAACCGGGACCTCTGGCGATTTCCCCAGGAAAATCCCTTCCTCGCAAAACATCAGCGCCCCCTCTCCTCCCAGAGAAACCACAACCCAGGGGATTCCCTGTTTTCGCAATTTTTCCCCGCTGGCAATGACATCCTCCCTGCTCTCAATTTTGATCTGAAAAAGCATTTCCATCTCATCCTTATTGAGTTTTACGATGTCAGGACACGCCTGAATGCCCCTTTCCAGCAAATCACCGCTGGTATCCAGAATCACCTGCTTTTTGGCCTCTTTCGCCATCCGGACCATTTTCTGATAAATGTCCCGGCTCACGCCGCATGGGACACTTCCTGAAATCGCCACCACGTCGCTGTCTTTAATAATCTCCGGAAAACGCTTAAGAAAATGGTTCTCTTCCTCCTCTGTCACCTGGCAGCCGGGTTCCAGATATTCCGTTGAGCCAAACTGCTCATCCAGGATATTGATGCAGCTTCTGGTCTCCCCCTTGATGTGGTCAAAATCATGGCAGATCCCATCCTGGTCCAGAAGCTTCTCCAGATAACGCCCGTTATAGCCCCCCGCCAGCCCGGAGGCCAGAACATTTTCCCCGCACAGGCGAATAATCCGGGCCACATTCATCCCTTTTCCTCCCGCAGTATTCCTTACCGCGCCTACCCGCATCACGGTTCCGTTTTCAATCGCCCGTTCCATATGATACGCTTTGTCAATCGACGCGTTCAGGGTAATGGTTGTAATCATCCCTGTCCTCCTTAGTTCTCGCTGTCAATCAGGATTTTCCCTTTTACGGTTCCCGGCACTTTAAATAATTCAAAGGCACCCGCAATCTGGCTCAGAGGGATTTTCCTGTAAATAAAGGAATCGTCAAACTTTAATTCTCCGGCCTTAAAATAATGGGCAGTCAGCTTCCATTCCTCCCCCGGAAACGGAGCGCTGTAGGACATCCAGGAACCTGCCAGGGTAAATTCCTTTCGATTCATATTCTCCCATTCCTTTACGGTAAAGGAAAGTTCCTTTGTCGGTGTTCCCACAAAGCATACCTGCGCTTTATTGGCTGCCAGTTCAAAAGCCATCTTCATGGTCGCCACATTACCGGCGGTTTCAAAGACATAATCAAATCCTCTTCCACCAGTCAAGTCCATGGCCTGTTCCATGAAATTCTCCTCCTGGGTAAGGATTCCCGCGTCCGCTCCCAGACGTTTTCCCAGCTGAAGCCGTTCCGGCGAAATGTCAAATACTGTCGTCTGCGCGGCGCCGAATATTTTTGCCCACTGCATCACAAACATCCCGATGGTTCCCCCGCCAAGGACAGCTACCGTCTTCCCTCCCTCGTAAAGAACCCGTTTGAGGCCGTGGAGCGCCACGGTTGCCGGTTCAAAAAAGGCCCCCTGCTCAAAGCTTACATTGGCGTCAAAAGGAACCGCGTTGCTCTCAGGGACCACCACATATTCCGCAAAGCTTCCAAACTCCCGTGAACCAATAAAGCTGTAATGCCTGCAAAGGGAATAATTCCCCTTTAAGCAGTCCTCACATTTCATGCAGGGAACCAGCGGCACTCCCGATACACGGTCTCCTGCACGTACTTTGGTTACCCCCCCCCCTCACCGATTTCCTCAACCGTTCCCGAAAATTCATGTCCCAACACATTGGGGAAATAATGACACGCATCCCCGTTCACTCTCGGCACGTCAGAACCGCATATCCCGGTATATTTTACCTTAATCAGGACCTGCCCTGGCTTTGGGACCGGCTTTGCTATCTCATCATAACGGATATCCCCTTTTGCGTATACAACTCCAGCCTTCATGATTACTCCCTCCGTTTTTCTCTGCTTCTTTTCCAGAAATACTTATTCTTCTTCCGCCGCTTTCAAAGCCGCTCCCCTCGTCTTTGAACACCGCACGGCAAAAATCATACAAATTCCATAGATCACCGCGATTGCCGCCAATCCGGCCAGAAAACCTACCGCCGCGCCCAGGATTCCTCCGATCACAATCGGCTCTCCCAGGACCCCGACCTTCTCCTGCAGAGAATCCGCACTGATGTCGATTTTGTTGATTCCGGGAATCTTCTCCATAACGGCATCCACCACACAAGCGATGGGAGCCATATAGGCCGCTGTCCCATGAGGAACCGTAAGCCCTTCCAGTTCAAAGTAATCCGCAAGCAGGGGCGCCCACAAATCTCCCAGCTTATAGGCTATGGCAGCGTGCAGGATAACGCCCAGAATACCCAGCCAGAAATTCCCCGTCACGGCATAGGCGATGGCTCCTGTGAAAGTCATATGCCAGATATTCCAGATATCAATATTAACCGTATTCGTCATTTTCAGCGCGATCATCAGAACATTTACCCCGATGGCTATGGGAATCGCCACTGTCGCGATGCCGGAAGACCAGGTCATGGGCGACGCCCCCGGCCAACCGATATCTACCACATTTAAGGAAAGCCCGAACCGTTCTGACATGGCCGCCGCCGCAGGCCCCAGTTCTGCGTTCATCATATCCACAATCAGGCTGAGCCCTACAAAACCCACACCGATCATCAGTCCGGAGCGGACAGATTTCCCGATTTTCACCCCGATACAGATACTAATCAGGGCAATTACGATGGGAAGCATGACGGACGCCCCCATATCAATTATGTACTGGATCCCATTTGAAACTGCATTCAGCATAGTGATTCCTCCCCTACGATTTTCTTTTGCCAGGGACTGCCTGTTTCCGGCCAGCCCTCCCCATACTGCTACTGCCTACTCTTCCTTAAGCACCTTCAAAATAGCTGCCTCCGTCTTTTCCACCCCCACACCTGAGATAAACGGCATGCCGGTGATTACCGGAATTCCGTAATCTCTCTTCACCTTAGAGGTGGGAACGATTAAGGAGGCTCCTGAAAGGTTCGATTCGATCTCTGAAATCCGAATCTGGCAGATCTCCACATCTATGCCGTTTTTCTTGCAGAGTTCCACCACCTTATTGGCCGCGATGGTGGATGTTGCCACGGCTCCGCCGCAGGCTACGATCACTTTCTTTTTCATAATGTAATCTCCTTTTCTTTGATAATATTGATAATCTGCTGCTTCTCCTTTGCTTCTGTCAGCTTACTCAGGACGTCCGTATCCTGGATAATAGCCAGAATCTGTTTTAATTCCTCCAAATGTGCCTCCGGATTCACGACGGACAGCATAAAAACCAGCTTTACCTTTACCACTTCATCATCCGTTGCCATCTGGACAAACGGAACTGGTTCTTTCAAAACCCCAATGGCAATCCCGGACTTGTTTACATGGCTTACGTCCGTATGAGGAATCGCAACCCTAATCCCGTTAATGTCCAGGCCCGTAGGAAATCCCTTTTCCCTTTCCGAAAGCGCCGCAACGTAAGAGTCCTTCGTGTAGCCTTCCCTTGTCAACGCGCCGCCCATCTGCTGAAATACCTCCTGGCTGGAACTGGCTTTTACCTCCGTCATGATTAAGGATTCTTTTAATTCTTCCCAGATCATCCTGTCCCTCCTCCTGCTCCTGTCCTTAGCTTTTGTCCCTTCCGCGATTTTCCCCCTGCCAGCTCAGGGAATTTCGTTTTCCGGTCTTCCTGCCTGTGAATTCATCTCATCACGCAGGATTGATAAAAAACAGTCAAATCTCTTTCCCTTATTGTGCAGAAAAATAGAATGGTTGAAATCCTTTCCCTGCTGTTTGAAAGGGTTTCAACCATTGTGTATGTTTCCCTGGCTGTGTTTCTTGGTCCCTTAACGAACTGACATTGCCTGTGAACAAAAACAGTAACGTTTCAGGGCTAACCAGTGAAGGGAACTTTTTCCCTATCACATTATCGGAGAGGACAGGCAGAAAACCGCTGCCTGTCCTCTCCGCATTTTAGGAGGCCGCCCATGAAAAGCTGCTTGCCATGCTGGACGAAGCGCTCTCCGCTATCACTCCCATGCAGGCAAGGCGTATCCATGCCCGCTACATACTTGGCAAAAAACGGATTGAGATTGCCGCAGAAGAAGGCGTGAGCGTATCCGTGGTACAGCAGACCGT
>CAJURT010000035.1 GCA_910588875.1 uncultured Lachnospiraceae bacterium | reverse complement strand
ACGACAGCGCGGTTAACAGCCGCGTGCTCTACCGACTGAGCTATCGAGGAATATTGACGAGCAACGATGGTATTATACAACATAGCCTGTTGCTCTGTCAAGGAATTTTACAAATTTTTCATCACTTAAAAAATTCATGCCGGTCATGTTGGAACAGGTACGTAAGGCTTTTGTCAAACCAGCTGACATTGCCGGATTTCGACCGCCTGCGGTTCATAAAATACAAGGCCCCCTGGGAGTAATCCTCACCTGCCAGGGCACGGTCCACCGCCTCCACCGTCTCCGGCGTCACGGTACATGAATCCAGGGAACCGTCCGATACCGGGGAAAACTGTGATTTCTGGTATACCACACCGGTAATGGTATCCGGGAACCCGCTGTCCTTCACCCGGTTAATCACCACATTGGCCACCAGGATCCTCCCCTTGGTGTCGCAAATGCCTGCCTCTGCCTCCACAATCCTTTTTAAAACCTCATAATCCTTCTGGGAATAGCTAATCACGGAAGACGCCGTTCTGGCCTTTTCCTCTCCCTTCTGCTGTCCTTTCTCCTCTTCCCTCCTTGCTGCCTTCATCTGTTCTATGCCCTCCTGCCGCTGCCTGCGGGCCTGGCGCAGGGCCAAGACTTCCTCAGCCAGTGCTTCCCCCGCCAGCATCCGGCCCTCCTTCCAATCCTCAGCCGCCTCTCCTCCCGGCTTTTCTTCCCCCAAAGTTCCCTCCGGGCTTTTCTCCAGGGTTTCCTCTGCAACTGCCAGCGGAGCCGCCTCCGCATACACGGCCATGGCAGCCCTGCCATCCCTCCCCAGCTGCGCTGCCATAACCGCAACCGCCGCCGACAAAGCCACCCCCACAGCCGCAGCAGCAAAATACCGGCAGGCACACTTAAAAATCCCTGCTATTCTTCCCAAACCAACGTACCCCTTTCTATAAAAAATAATCAGTTCCCAAAATAACTCAAAAAATCTGTCGAAAATGGGGACTATATCCAAAAATTAATGGTTTTTTAACTTTGTCCGATATTATAGTGGGGGATTCATCCTAAAGTCAATAGTTTTTTAATATTTTTGTCACATTCTACACCAATTTATTTCTGGAAATCAGCATTTTATATAATTAGCACTATATTTCTATTATAAATTGTATTTTCTTATATACTATGTCCAAATTATATTTCAAAAATATTACAAATAAATTTCAAATCCCGACAAAACCAGACACTCTCTTCTCTCTTTTCCACAACAGAGAAAACCAGCCTTGCGGGGAGGGAAGGTGGGGCGGCCCGGGGACAGAATTTGTTTCCGCTGCATTTGCAGGGATTTTAGGGATTCTTAAATTTCCGTATTTTCGTTTCGCTTTTCGCAAAATAGGGAGATTTTAGAATCCCTTAATTCCCGAAACGCAGCGGAAACAAATTCTGCCCCCGGGCTGCCCCACCTTCCCTCCCCGCAAAGCGTACCCCTCAAAAAAAGAAGCCGCACACGCCAGCTTCTTTTTCCTTTTCCTATATAATCCGCATCCCCTTTATTGCTGCCTCCCTGCAACAATCTTCCCCGCAGCCGCACACGCCGCAGCCGTCACCGGGGATGCCAGATAAATTTCCACTTTGGATGTCCCCATCCTTCCTAAAAAATTCCGGTTATTCGTCGCCACCACCCGCTCACCGTCACAGAGGATCCCCCCGGTACGGCCGCAGCACAGCCCGCAGCCAGGATGGGTGATAATGGCTCCTGCCTCCATCAGGGTCTGCAAAGCCCCGCATTCCAGGGCTTCCTCATAGACCTTACGGCTGGCCGGTGTCACAATCAGCTTCACAAAGGGAGCCACCCTCCTCCCCTTCAGCACCGCCGCCGCTGCCTGGAGATCCTCCAGCCTTCCGTTGGTGCAGGAACCGATAAACACCTGGTCGATCACCGTTCCCTCCAGTTCACTGACATTGCGGATTTTGTCCACCTGTGACGGACATGCCATCACCGGCTCAAAATCCTCTGCCCGGTAGGCAATGGTCTTTACATATACTGCATCCGGATCCCCCTTCAGCCCCCGCTGGAACGCATCGAGGGAAATCCCGCAATACTGCGCTGTCTTCCCATCCGGCGTAAAGGCAGCACATTTGGCCCCTGCCTCGATGGCCATGTTCGCCATCGCCATCCGGCTGGCCACGCTCATCTCTTCCACTGCCTGGCCCGTAAACTCCAGGGCCCGGTAGGTGGCGCCGTCCGCCCCCAGGTCACCGATGATGCGCAGAATAATGTCCTTGGACATCACCCCCTCCGGCACCTTCCCCTCGATCACCACACGGATCGTCTCCGGCACCTTCACCCACAGCTGGCCGGTCCCTAAAATGGCTGCCATCTCCGTGTAGCCGATCCCGGTAGAGAAGGCGCCCACACACCCGTAGGTTGTGGTATGGCTGTCTGTGCCAAACACCACGTTCCCCGGCTTTACATATCCCGCCTCCGTCATCAGCTGATGGCAAATCCCGTCGCTGCGGTGCACGTTTTTGAGGCCATGCTCAGCGGCAAATGCATCCCCCACCCGGTAATGGCGGGTATCATCCTGCTGGCTGGCCGGCACCAGATGGTCATAAATCAGCACCACCTTATCCGGATCCCACACCCGGCTAAAACCCATCTCCCGGAATTTATCCACAATAAAGGGAATCATGATGTCATCCAGCATCACCCGGTCCACATCCACGGTCACAATATCCCCTGGCTTTACCGACTCCGCTCCAATGTTGTGCGCAATGATTTTTTCAACAATCGTCTGTCCCATCTTCCTGCCCCCTTTCGCCGTCCAGCCCGTTGCGCCTGCGCATCGCCTTCACCAGGCCTCCGGCAGCGATAATCTCCACCAGGTTCTGGGGCAGCGACGCGATAGGGTAGCGTTTCCCCCGGTAATCCACATCCTGGTTGACGGTAACGGTAATCCTGTCCCCTTCTTCCATATCGTCGTACAGATCCTGCTGCTCTATGAGCAGCAGGCCGTTATTGATGGCATTGCGGAAAAATATACGCGCAAAAGACTTTGCAATCACACAGCGGATCCCCAGGGCCTTCACCACTTCCGGCGCCTGCTCCCGGGAAGATCCACAGCCGAAATTCTTCCCGGCCACCAGGATATCCCCCTGGCCGATCTGTGCCGCCAGTTCTGGGCGCAGGGGCGAAAACCCATACTGCTTCATCTCCTCAATCGTCTTTAAGGCAAGATACTCGGTGGGGATAATGATATCCGTATCAATATCGTCCCCGAGCACCCAGACCTTTCCCGTAAACTGTTCCATGGCTGTCCCTCATCCTTTTTCTTAATATAAACCCGTTTCCCGGCCTGTCAAAGCATGTCTGCCATGCAGATCTCCCCCTTCACTGCCGAGGCGGCAACCGTGGCTGCCGAACCTAAGTACACCTTGGAACTGGGATGCCCCGCACGCCCTTTGAAATTCCTGGTACCAGTGCTGATCAGGACTTCATTTTCCCCGATCACTCCCTGGCAGCTGCCCCAGCAGACGCTGCAGTTTGGATTCATCACAATCGCACCGCTCTCCATGAATGTGCGGATCAGCCCCTCCTCCATTGCCTGTAAGTAAACCTCCTGGCTGGCCGGCACCACAAGGAAGCGCACATGCTCCGCCACCTTTTTACCCTTCATGGCCGCCGCCCCCGCCCTCAACTCATCAATCCGCCCGTTATTGCAGGAGCCCAAGAAGGCCTCATCGATCCGTATGCCGCACACTTCCTCTGCCGGTACGACCGCATCCACAAAATCAGGCTTTGCCACCACCGGCACAATCTTTGTGAGGTCAAATGTATACTCCCGGGCATAGACGGCGTCTGCGTCGCTTTTAAATACTGCCTTCGGTTTCCTGCCCCTGGCCCTCAGATATTCAAGGGCCACCTCATCTGCCTCGAAAACAGCCGTCTTTGCCCCGGCCTCCACTGCCAGGTTGCACAGCACCATCCGGTCATTCACACTGAGGCTCCCTGCACCCTCACCGGTAAATTCCATCACCTGGTAATTGACGCCGTTTGCCCCGATCTGCCCGATAATCGTCAGCATCAGATCCCGCGGGTAGACCCCCTCCGACAGCCTGCCCGTCAGGTTGAACTTTACCGTCTCCGGCACCAGCACCCAGGAAGTCCCGGTCACCATGCCATACAAAAGATCCGTGCAGCCCACCCCCGTCCCGAAAGCCCCCAGGGCCCCGTATGTGCAGGTATGGCTGTCCGCACCAAAAATCAATTCTCCCGGGCACACATAATGTTCCATCATGATCTGATGGCACACGCCCTTCCCTTCCCAGAAATCAATGCCATGTTCTTTTGCAAAATCCCTCATTTTCTTCTGTGACCCTGCCGTCTTGGCGCTGTCCGAGGGCACATTGTGGTCCACGATGAAGACCATCTTTTTCACATCTGCAATCCGCGGGTTTTTCAGCTTATTGTGGTACATGTCCACGGTTAAGTGGGTCGTCCCGTCATTGCTCATCATCCGGTCCAGGGTCACTGTATGGATGTCCCCTGCCCGCACTACCTCCACACCGGCAGCCCGTGCAATAATCTTCTCCGCAATTGTCATCCCCATCACTGCACCTCCCTGTTCAGGGAGGCAATCAGCCCGCCCTGGTTTAAGATCTGCTGCATATATTCCGGCAGCTTCGTACAGGCAAATTCCTTCCCTCCGGCCCTTGCAAAGCCCTCGGTGAGGGACAGTTCCATCTCATCCCCCTCCTCCACCGCATCCGGCAACTCCTTGCAGACAATCACCGGCAGGCCGATGTTGATGGCATTGCGGTAAAAAATACGGGCAAAGGATTTGGCCACCACCGCCTGGATCCCCAGGGCTTTTAAAACGGCCGGCGCCTGTTCCCGGGAGGATCCGCAGCCGAAGTTTTCGCCTCCTACCACAAAATCCCCGGGCTTTGCCTTCTTTGGGAACTCCGGATCCAGGGACTCAAAAGTATGTACCTTCATCTCTTCCACTGTCGGCAGCAGAAGATACTGGGATGCGATGATCTGGTCTGTATCCAGATCGTTATGAAACTTAAAAATCTTTCCCACAGATTTTCCCTCCTGTCAGCTTTTCTTTCTGATTGCATTATATCATCCTGCCTGCTATAATGACAATACATAATGCTCATATTTATCATAACAATAAGTTATAAAAAAAGGAGTGCCTATGGACCAGAACCTATCCCAGTACCGCATTTTCCACGCTGTGGCTACAACCGGCAATATTTCCAGGGCTGCCCGGGAACTTTATATCAGCCAGCCCGCCATCAGCAAGGCTATCAGCAAACTGGAGGACAGCCTCCACACAACACTCTTCACCCGCAACTCCCGCGGTGTCCAGCTGACTGAGGAAGGACGGATCCTTTTTGCCCACACCCAGGCTGCCTTTGAAAAATTAAACGCAGGGGAACAGAAGCTGCGCCATATCCATGAATTCCACCTGGGGCACATACGGATCGGAGTCAGCAACACCTTATGCCGTTTTATTCTGGTGTCTTATTTAAAGGGATTTATCGAAAAGTACCCGCACATCAAGATCACAATTGAGAGCCAGTCCAGCAGCCACACATTCGCCATGCTGGAACAGCAGCAGATTGATATCGGCCTGGTGGCCCAGCCTGTGAACCGGAAAAACCTTACCTTCCTCCCGGTTATGGAAATCGAAGACATCTTCGTTGCCACCCCAAGCTACTTACAGAACCTGCGCCTTCGGGAAGGCGCTGGCAGCGACATTTTCCAGGTGGGCAATATCATGCTTCTGGACAAGCACAATATCACCCGCTCACACATCGATGAATACATGAGCACCAACCGCATCGAGGCCAACAACCTGCTGCAGGTCACCACCATGGACCTGCTGATCGAATTTGCCCGCATCGGCCTTGGCGTCGGCTGTGTCATCAGGGAGTTTGTCAAAGAAGACCTGGAAAACGGGCGTCTGGTGGAAATCCGCCTGAAACCCCCTATCCGCAAGAGGACGGTGGGCTTTGCCTGCCTGCCCGGCCGCACCTCAGAAGCCCTGGAATCCTTCCTTCTCTTCTGCCAGGAAAGGGGAAGGACAGAAGGGGAGGCTAATCATAGAGATTGAAGTTTTCCCCTACTGCTGCCTTCGCTGCCCCAGTCCTTCGGTTCACCTCATAATTATTCAGCCTTGTGTCGCTGTTTGGCCCGGTGATCACACGGACAGACAGATAAACCGTCTTTTCATCCCGCCAGTCTTCCCGAACCTCCACCGGCTGTTCCTCGTTTTGGTAATAGCCGGATTTTTTGATGGCATTCTCCATCAGACGGACTGCTGCCTCCGTATCCAGGACCGGGCGGCGCACCCATCTGCCCGTCTCATTGTCCAGATAATACCACAACCCGTCCTCATCCGCCTGTACCCATCCGTTTTTTCTCTCCCCGGCTTCACCATAATAATACCAGTTCTCGCCCTCCTGGCTCCATCCGGCTGCATATGCCGGGGTCACAGCCAGCCCGGCCGCCAGCCCCAGGGCGCATACCATCCGGGCCCACGGCCCGGCCTTCCAAGTCTTTTCTTTTCCCATCTGCCGCATCTCCTTCCTGTTCCTGTGAAAAATGACTGCTTTTCGGTGTTTTTGCGGGTTCTAAAATAAAGCAGGGGAAAGACAAGGCCAACGCCTTTCTCTCCCCCCATTACCGCTGCTTCCTTAATTGTTAATCAGCTTATCGCTCTCATCGTTCCAGCTATACAGCTTCCGGATCTCCTCGCCCACCTTCTCGGAAGAATGCTCGGCAGCCAGTTTCCGCATAGCCTTGAAATGTACCTGGCGCCCGGCCGGGGACATATCCAGCAAAAACTCCTTGGCAAAGGTGCCGTCCTGGATCTCTGCCAGGATCTTTTTCATGGTCTTTTTTGTCTCCTCGGTGATCAGCTTCGGCCCTGTCACATAATCGCCGTACTCCGCCGTGTTGGAGATAGAATACCTCATGCCGGCAAAACCGGACTGGTAAATCAGATCCACAATCAGCTTCATCTCATGGATGCACTCAAAATAAGCATTCCTCGGATCATAGCCCGCCTCCACCAGGGTCTCATAGCCTGCCTGCATCAATGCGCAAACGCCGCCGCAGAGGACTACCTGCTCGCCGAAAAGGTCGGTCTCTGTCTCGGTGCGGAAGGTGGTCTCCAGGACTCCTGCCCGGGCGCCGCCGATGGCCAGGGCATAGGCCAGGGCCAGTTCCAGGGCCTTGCCGGTGGCATCCTGCTCCACAGCTACCAGGCAGGGAACCCCCTTGCCCTCCAAATACTCCGAACGGACGGTATGCCCGGGCCCCTTGGGGGCAATCATGGTGACATCCACGTTCCGAGGCGGGGTGATGCAGCCGAAATGGATGTTGAAGCCGTGGGCGAACATCAGCATGTTCCCTTCCTCCAGGTTCGGCTCAATATCATTCTTATACATGTCTGCCTGCAACTCGTCATTGATCAGGATCATGATAATATCTGCCCTTTTTGCCGCTTCCGCTGCCGTATATACCTCAAACCCCTGGGCCTCTGCCCTTGCCCAGGACTTGCTACCCTCGTACAGGCCGATAATCACGTGGCAGCCCGATTCCTTGGCATTCAGCGCATGGGCATGCCCCTGGCTGCCATAGCCAATCACTGCTATTGTCTTGCCCTCCAGCAGGGACAAATTGCAATCCTCCTGATAATAAATCTTTGCCATGTCTTTTTCCTCCTCATGTTTCTTTTGCGTTGTAAATCATTTGCTGTTATCGCTTATGGTGGCGCCTTACGGCAGATAACGGATATCCTCAGATCCCCTGGAGAGCCCCGTCAGGCCGGTCCTTGCCAGTTCCAGGATCTCATAATCCTCCAGAAGGTTGATCAGTGCATCCAGCTTGGACTGGTCGCCGGTCAGCATCACCGTCAGCGAATCCTTGCCCACATCCACAATCGTTGCCCGGAAAATATCGGAGATCGCGCCAATCGCCTGGCGTTCGCTGGCATTGGCCTTCACCTTGACCATAATCAGTTCCCGGTATACAGACTGCCCCGGACGCAATTCCTTGATATCCCGGACATCCTCCAGTTTGCGCAGCTGTTTCTCTATCTGTTCCAGGATCTCCTGGTCGCCCAGGGACACCACGGTCATCCGGGAGTAACGCTCGTCGGCAGTAACGCCAACCGTCAGGCTCTCAATATTGTAACCCCGGCGGCTGAACAATCCTGCCACCCGGCTTAAAACACCGGCAGTGTTGTCCACCAGCAATGATAAAACGATCCTATCCATGGTATTCCACCCTTTCTCTCACGTTCATATAATCATAGCAATCCTGGTGCAGTTTGTCAACTAAATAAAAGGAATGTGAGGGATTCCTTTTGGTTATGGAGAAAGGTTTTCAGAAAATCCCCAGCCGGCTTAAGGCGAATATCCACAGGAAGATTGTCAGCAGGGAAAACAGGGAGGTGAACACCACCAATTGTGCTGCCAGGTCTGCATCTGAATCCATGGCGCTTGCCAGGTTGAAGGAGGTTGTGGCGCACGGGGCAATGAAAATGCACATTAAGGCGATAAAATCAGCGCCGCGGAAGCCAAGGGCAATTGTGGCTGCCACCAGGATAGCCGGAACGATAACCAATCTGGCTATGCAGCCCGCCAGGATGGGTTTGATATTGCTCCTGACTGCGCCGAAATTGAACAGCCCTCCCATTACAATCAGGGCAACCGGCGTGCCGCAGCGCCCCAGGTCACGGAATATGTTGGCAATCACCTCCGGATAACGGATACGGAGAAGCTGTGTCAGGAAACCGGCGGATGCCGCAATCACATAAGGGTTCTTTGCCACGCCCCCAAAAGTCTTCTTAAAACTTAGCCTGCTGTTTTCCCTGAACATTTCCAAAAGCACAACGGAAAGGACATTCTGAAGCGGCACGATAATGGCAATCAGCAGGGAGATCCCTCCGATGTTGCCCTCCCCGCACAGGGCCGTGCCGATCAATGTCCCAAAAATAACAAAATTTGTATGGAAGATCCCATGTGCCAGGGCCCCCCGCCTTTTCTTCCCCTTCTCCGTCACCATTGCCACCAACAAGGAAAGCAGCAAAACCAGGATTTGGGTGGCAGTTGCATAGAGCAAAAGCTTTGCGTTAAATACTTCTTTTATATTTACCTTGTAAATATTATAGTAGACGTTTACCGCCAAAAAGGTGCGGAAGCATACCGTGTTCAGTTTGTTCAGCATATGCTCGTCCGCCATATTGATTTTTCTCAGATACCACCCCAGCCCAAGCATAATAAACATGGGCAGCACTGCAGTCAGCGCCGTCTGGAAGCTGCTCATTGGCCTTTCCCTCCTTATCTAGCATACTTTTGTTTTGTACCCTTGATTATAATTTCCGTCCTTACATAAGTAAAATACGGAAATATTATTGTGATATAGCTTTTCGCTATATCATAGGAGGAACAGGAAAATGGATAAGCTGTTTTCCCTTCCCTGTACATAGAGTCTCCCTTGCCGGGCTGTAATATGTAATCTTCCCGGGAAAAACATCTGCCGCTGCCATATAAGGTTTTGTCCTGCCAAAAGGGGAATCAGGAATCCTGTTGTCGAAATACGGGAGATATGGTAAGATAAAAAAATCACCATATTCCATTAATAAGAGGAATCAGAAATGAAATTAACCCAGCTGCAGTATTTTCAGGCCATCTGCCAATACAAAAATATTACCCATGCGGCAAATAAACTCCATATATCCCAGCCAAGCCTTTCCAATGCCATAAAGGAATTAGAGGAAGAGTTTGGGGTTGCGTTATTTTACCGCCTCAGCAAGGGGATCGCCCTTACAAAAGAGGGGGAGGTTTTGCTGGAGGAGACAGAAAAGCTGTTAGGACAGGCGGACCAGTTGGTTTCCCGCATGGATGCCCTCTCTAAAGAAGGGCAAAAAGTAAAGCTTGGGGTGCCGCCTATGCTGGCAAGCCTTATCTTCCCCAAGCTTTTACACTCCTACCGTGCAGCCTATCCCAATGCAAAGCTGCAGATGGTTGAAAACGGCACCATGACGAATAAAGCCCTGGTCTTAGACGGCACCTTAGACGCTGCCATCATATCCTGCGACGGCCATCTCCCCGATGCCTTCCATGCCTGCAGCCTGCTTCCCTTCCATATATTTTTTTATGTGTCCACCCACAATCCCGTTGCCTCCCTGCCCTCCGTCGAAATCGCAGATACGGCTGCCCTGCCCCTGGCACTGCTGGCAGAGGATTCCTTCCTCACCAACTACCTGGGGAAACATTACAGGGCAAAGGGCATAACCCCTAATGTGATTATCCATACCAACCAGATCACAACAATCCGTCAGCTGGTGGAAAACAATACGGCAGCAACCTTTTTATTTGAACACATCCTTGAGCCGGACAGGCTTATCGCCAAACTCCCTCTCGGCAGCCTGCCTGCCATCCAGACCAAACTGATATGGAATGCCAGCCGGAAATTATCCTCAGCAACAAAAAACCTGATCCGGTTAGCCCGGACGGAGTATCCCCAATTCCCCAAAAACCGCCATTTACCTTAACACCATATCAGAGGTGATCTCCGAGATACTATGCGCCCCGCACATGGCCATGGTATCTTTAAGTTCCGACCCTAGGCGGGCCACCAGTTCGGCCACTCCCTCCCGGGCCCCACCGTAGACTGCTGTCACAAAGGGGCGACAGATCAGGACGCCCTTTGCCCCCAGCGCCAAAGCCTTGAATATATCCGTTCCGCTGCGGATGCCCCCGTCCACCAGAACTGCCAGGGAGTCTCCCACCGCCTCCGCAATCTCAGGAAGCACCTCAGCCGTTGCCGGGCATTGGTCCAATACCCGCCCCCCATGGTTGGATACCACGATTGCCGCTGCCCCGGCCTCCTTCGCCTTCAGGGCACCCTTAACCGTCATGATCCCTTTTACGATAAAGGGCACTCCCGCCTCCCGGATAACCTGGGACAGTTCCTCTGTGGTCTTGCTTCCTGCCGGAGGCGTCATATTCTTTAAAAAGGGCAGCCCCGCGGCGTCGATGTCCATGGCAACGGCAAAGGCGCCGGACTCCCTCACCTGCTTAAGCTTCTCCTGAATGGCGGCCAGGTTCCACGGCTTTATGGTGGGAACCCCCCTTCCGCCCTCAGCCCGGATGGCCGATGTGGCTGCCCTCATCACCTCCGGGTCGGTCCCGTCGCCGGTAAAGGCGGCTATCCCTGCTCCCGCACAGGCGGCAACCAGGATCTCATTGTACTGCCTGTCCCCATACTTTTCCCCGTAATGCAGTTTAACTGCCCCCACCGGGCCGGCAAAAAACGGATAGGCAAATTCCTGTCCCAGCAGACGGCAGCTGGTGTCCACCGGCGCATTCCCGCAGATCGTATCCATAAGCACACGGATCTCTTTCCATTTATCATAATTGCGGATGGCCGTGTCCCCCACCCCCTTGGCCCCGGGTCCCGGGATCTGGTTTTTGCAGGCACGCCCGTTGCAGATCTCGCAGCCCCTGCAATATGGCCCCAGGCACGTCCTGGCCTGGTCAAGCACTTCCTTCTGTGTCATTTGTTATCCTCCTCATTCTTTGCCGCCCCGGCAGCCGGGATGTCCATGGACGGTCAGTTTGCCATCTGAAACCCCCGCTCCTCCTTAGGCTCCATATCCGCAGTTTCCATATCCTCAATCCGGATGTATGGTTGTCTGTGTAGAGCGGACACTAAATCCCACACCAATTGTTCCTCCCCCTGGGCCTCCAACTCCACCCGCCCGTCCCAGAGATTCTGTACGTATCCCGTAAGCCCCAGCCCCCGTGCGATCCGGCAGGCCTGGAACCGGAACCCCACTCCCTGGACGTGGCCTGAAAAATAAAAATGTTTCCGTATCTTTGCCATCCCATACTCCCTATGAAATAAAAAATTCCGCTTCCTTCCTCTCCCCGCAGGCTTTTTTCAGCTTTTGTGCCACAGCCAGCAGCACCATCGTATTGATCTTGCGCGTTCCTGACGGGCATTGCTTCACACAGCGCATACAGACAATGCAGCGCTCTGTGTCCGTGATACGCGGATCCGTCCGTGAAATCGCCTGCACCGGGCATTTACGGATGCAGGTGTTGCAGCCCTTGCAGGAGGAACCCACCTTAATCTTTAAGGGCACCCCATGGAATTTCCTGAAGGGCCTGTGGCCCGGAACCTTCAGATCCCCGATCCGGTAATTGCTGGACAGTTCCCAGAACCGGCGCCCCAGTTCCCTGCCAAACTGTTTTAACCGCTTCCGGTCTGCCTTATCCGGCCTTCCCTGTGCAATGCTGCGCACAATATTATGCTCTGCCGGCACGGCAGCCGCCGCCAGCGGGCAGAAACCCTGCCTCTGCAAGATCAGCTTCAATTCCAAAAGGGCATCTTCATAGGCCCGGTTCCCATACGTCACCACCAGCACGGCAGCGGTCTTACGGCCATGCAGCCGTTTTAAGCGTTCCGAAGCTGTGGCCGGCACCCGTCCCCCATAGACCGGGACTCCCACAACCACAGCCTCATTCTCCATGAAATGATACTCCGGCCGCCGCCCGGCATCTGTCAGGTCAAGCCTCCCCTGTTTCCAGGGAAGCTGCCCGGCAATCAGTTCCACAGCTGTCTTCGTATTGCCCGTGGGGCTAAAATACACACTGGTAACCTGCTTGATATTCATCCCTTCACCCTCCTGAACTGTCAATCCGTATTTTCCGACATACCTTAAAAATGTCCTGCCTCAAACTCCCTGTTCAGCCATCCTACCGCCTCCCAGAGCCCTTCCTCGCAAAAAGGAAAATCCTTCCCGTGCTTCTTCTCTGCCTCCGTCGCCTCGTAATGAAAGGGCTCCGGCCAGACCACTGCCTCCAGCATGGTCTTTGTCCCTGCCGCCTCCTTTTCCCCAGAGGCTTCCCCCTCAGGCGCCCCTGCCTCCCGCTCCTGCTTCTGCAAAAGATAGCGCATCCCTTTATAGCTGCCGGTAAAACGGCTTTTCTTCAAAAAAGCAAGGGAAATCTGGCCATGTAAATCAATCATCCTCTGCCCCCCGTCCGCATCTGTTTATCAATTATCCATCCTGATGCCATTTTACCCAGATTTCGTCCAAATGTCTACCCATAAAATAGAGATCCCCCTTTTCTCTCACCGGCGTACCTTAAAATATGCCTCCAGCACCCCCTTAATATGCTGATACCTCCTGGCATAGCTGTTCTCCACCCGGATCAGTTCCACCTGGTGCGCCTGGCAGATCTCCCGTTTTTTCTTATCTTTTACCGCCACTGCATCCTCCTCCAGATGCTCCTTGCCATCCAGTTCAATCGCCAGCACCGGACGTCTTTGTTCCTTGTTTTGTTCATACACCACAAAGTCAAACTTGCCGGAATAAAAAAGATCCCCGTAGCTTTTATCCCCCTCAAACACCTCCGGCACCGCCACCTCCTTCCCCACAAAAAACCGGTTCTGTGACAGCCAGATATTTTCCAGCGCATGGTTGAGGGTCTGTAAAAACACCTCCTCCGTGGCAGCGGAAAAAGGCTTGATCCCCAGGGCCCGTGAGTCCGTCTCCCGGGCTGCAATCTTTGATGTCCCCTTCGAGCGGACATAGCAAACCAGATCATAGAGGTCATCCTCTGCCGACTGCTGGTGCAAACGTTCCAGGTTGCGGCCATTGGCCAGCACAATCAGCTGCTCCCGGGCACGGGAGGTGGCCACATTAATCAGTTCTTTATTATTCTTCAGCCAGTCATAAGTTTTCGTGTAGGTATCGTCGGTAATCGCCGTGGAAAAAAGCACCACATCCTTTTCATCCCCCTGAAAGGCATGCACCGTCCCGCAGGCCACATGGCCCAGCCCTCTTTTTTTCAGTTCCTCCTCAATGGCATTTTTCTGGTTCACAAAAGGTGTGATCACCCCGATGGATTTGTCCTTATTTTCCATGGCATAGCGCAGGATCTCCTCCACCTCAGCCGGCGCCACGTTATGGCGGCTGGTCATGCCGTCCTCCACGTTGATATAGACCAACGGCTGGGGATGGCTGCTCTCCGTGCGGATCAGAAGCTGGGAATTATAATATTTTTGGTTGTTAAAGCTGATGATCTTTCGGTTGCAGCGGTAATGGTAGCGCAGCAGTACCTCGTCGCTGACCGAATCACAGGCCAGGAAGCTTTTGTACAGGGAATTTTTGCGGTAGTCATATTCCTCCGAAACCCCGTATTTCTTCCTGAGCCGCTGGTTCGTCATCTCATCAAGCAGAATCACCGGGTTCAGCTGCTGGGGATCCCCCACCAGCATCAGGTTTTTCCCCCGAAGCACCGGTATCAGCCCTACTGCGGTGTTGCACTGGCTGGCCTCATCCATTACCGTCATATCAAAATATGCCTCCGGGTTCCCCAGCCGGTGGGCGGAAATGCAGGTGGTGGCCACCACCGGAAATACCCGGAGAAAACGTTTCATCCCTTCCCCGTCCCTCAGATATTCATGGAAGGCCTCCAGCCTCTGGTCCTCGTCCTCAGTCAGCAGGATCTCCCTCAGCCGCCTGCTGCCTGGCTCATCCAGCCGGCGGATACACTTCACCGAGGCATAATAGAGAAACTTTTTCAGTTCCTCCACATCCTCGGTCAAAAGGGACAGGGCATCCTGGTCCCTGATCTCTCCCAGGCGTTCCATCTGGCGGCTCAGCTGCGGAAGCTGCCGCCCGCCCAGATCTGCCTCGAAAGGCAGCATCTGCATGGAGCGGCTGCGGCCACGGCTATATTCCAGCAACTGCTCAATCGTCTCCCGGCGTTCCTTTAACTCCAGCACATCCTCATATCGGCGCAGAAGTTCTGACAATTGCCGCATCTGCACTGCCTGGCTGTCCCGGTTGCGGTCCAAGGTACGTTCATAAACCGGAATCTGATGAACCTGTCCATATAACTCCGCCAGGGCTGCCAGCGTCTCCCGCACCTTTTCCCCGTTCCCCAGCCGCGCCACCGGAAAGGGAATCCGGCGGCCCTGATAGGAAATATGGCCCAGCTTGTCCACCACCCCGTCAATGGGATGGTTGTTATATGCCACAAAGAGCAGCGTCTTTTCATTAAAAAACGCAGTAATGATCGTGTTGATAATGGTATTGGTTTTCCCTGTTCCCGGCGGCCCCTGTACATAGGCCACCGGATATTTCATGGCATGGTTGATTGCCAGAAGCTGGTCCAGGTTAATCCGGCGGTCAAGGGGAGTGATGGGAACCATGCGCCGGCTGCGGGGACGGTCCAGCAAATCCCCGAAAAATGCACGGATCGGCACCGGAACCTCTTCTTTCTGGTACATTTCCAGAACCGCATTATACTCCCGGTGGAGATCCACCACCGGATCCATCCCCAGGCCAATCACATAAGGCATGTCATCAACCCCCTGGATCCGGCAATGGTAGCGGGTAACCGCATCCTTGATCTTTTCCTGGTTGGCCTCAAAGTCCTGTAAAAGTTCATAGTCCTCCGCATCCAGATACCTGCGGATGCTCTCCTTCACCCCGGCAACCGTGAATTCTGTGCAGATGGTGATATCCTTATCCGGCCGGAGGCAGCGCCGCCCCACATCCAAATCCAGCCGCCGGTAAGCCAGCACATATAGCCCCCTGGGGGTGTGGATGCTCATGACATTCATTGCCAGACGCTGGATGCCCGGAGGTTTTCCTTCCTGACGGGCAGCCATTTCCTGTTTCTTCTCCGCCCTGAACTGGAACTCCTGCACAATATGCCGGAACTGTTCATCGCTGAGGGGATATACCTCCCCCTTCAGGCTCTCCCTGTCCAGATAGCGCACCAGGGAAAAGTCCTTCCGGTACACGGTGGTGTCCATTCGGCTGCAGTCCTCCAGATAATCCAGCACCTTCAGATTCGCCACATGGCCAAACAAGGATTTGTACTTCCCGGGATTCTCATGGATATCCCTCACCAGCTGCCGGTTGACCTCACAGTAGGAACCGTCCAGCACCTGGGAGGACAAAATTGAGTCGATGTAGATCCGTTCATACTCCTCCAAGGAGTATTTCCCCAGGTGGAGCCCCTCCACTGCCATCGTCCTTTTGGCAATATTAAGGTCACGGATGCCGATCCAGTACCGTGTCACCTGCCCCTGCCGGTTGCGGTATTCGATTGTCATCCATTTTCCTTCATGGATTGCCTTAAATATGTCCCTGTGGATGGTGTTCATCATTCCGATATATCCTCCGCTCCATGGGGCAGCTAACCTCCTGCCACCTCCGCATGGCTCCCGATCCCTTCCCGGCCCCTATGCTTGGCCACCAGGATCTTCTTCTCAATCCGCTCCTTTAACTCCGCCACATGGGAAATAATCCCCACCAGGCGGTCCCCCTCTGCCAGCCCGGACAGTGCCCGCATGGCCTGTTCCAATGCCTCCTCGTCCAGGGAACCAAATCCCTCATCCACAAACATGGTGTCCAGGCGGATCCCTCCTGCATAGGACTGGATCTCATCTGACAGCCCCAGGGCCAGGGAAAGGGATGCCTGGAAGGACTCCCCTCCGGACAAGGTGCGGACACTCCGCTCCGTGCCGTTGTAATGGTCTACCACATTCAGTTCCAGCCCGGCCTTTTCTTTTTTATTATCCCCGTTTTCCTGGCGTTTTAACTCATACTGCCCGCTGCTCATGGTCAGAAAGCGCAGATTTGCCCTCCGCAGGATCCGGTCAAAATATGCGGTCTGGATATAGGTCTCAAGTTCCATCTTGCGTTTGCCCGGCAGGGTACCGTTCGCCGTGTCGGAGAGGGCTTTTACCCACATGTATTCCTGTTCCGCCATTGCCAGATCCTTCCAGCTGCCTTCCACGGAGCGGTAGATGCCCTGATTTTTTTTATAGGAAGCGTAGCGCTCCGCCCTTTTTTGGGAAAGTTCTGCCTTTCTGGCCAGCCACCTTTGCTTCCTGGAGAGGATCTCCTCCTCCGGGGGCAGCAAGGCGCCCTCTTCCTGGCCTGCAAGCGCCTGGATTTTGGCCTGCAATTCGTCTGTCTGCCTCCGGCACTCCAAAAAAGCTTCCTCCGCCTGTCGCCGTTCCTGCTTAAGCCGGCCAAGCCGTTGTTCTTTTTCTGTGACCTCCAGAGCCAGTTCCTCTTCTGTCCGGCCTCCCAACAGGGCCGCCAATTCCCCCCTCTGCTCCGTCAGATGTTTTTGCTCTGCCTCCAGCCTTGCCAGGGCAAGCCCTGCCTCGGAAATGATCCTTTCCTGGATCTCAGCCTGTCTTTGGATCCCGGGGAGTTCCTGCTCCAGCACATCCTTTCTGGCCAGCTGCTGCTGGTTTTGCCCTATTTTCCTGTCTGTCTCCTCAAGCAGCTTCCCCAAAATCTCTGCTGCCTGGGCCCCATTCCCATATAATTCCTCCTCTGTCAGCTGTGTCCGTTCCCCGTAAGGCCGTCCCCAGGGCTCTTTGGGATTTAAACATTTCAGCAGTCTTTTTTTGTCTTCCGAATTCTTGCTTTCCAGGATCTCCAGGCGGTTTTTCTTCTCCTGTATCTTATTTTGGCAGCCTTCTAACCGGGTAAGCTTCTCTTTTTCCTCCTCCTGGTACTGGAGCCTCGTATCAAGTTCCTGGCGGATCTTTTCCTCCTGGCAGGAGATGATTTTCATGGCTTCTGCCAGCCGGCTAAGGACTGTTTCTGCGGCCGTCCCTTCCGTTGTTTCCCCCATCTCCCCTTCCGCCATGGCTGCCATGCCGCCCTTAAGCAGTTTTTCTCCAGCAGCAGCTTCCCCATCAAGCTGCTGGCACAAAGCCTCATAGCTGCCCCGCAAGGCATCCAGGCGGGATCTGCACTTTCGGAGATTTTCCTCCAGCCCTTCCAACAATGGTTCCAGTTCCTTTTTCCTGGCTGCCCCGGCCTGGCGTTTCTGCTTCCTCTTTTCTGCCTGTTTTAACACTGCCTCTGCCTCTTTCAGGTATTCTCCCAGGCGTCTGCCTAACCTGTCCAGGCATCCCAAAAGCCCCTCCTTTGGCGCCGCATCCGTCTCTTTCCATTCCCCCAAAGCCCCCGGCATTCCGCTTAGAAGTTCTGACCACTCCTGTTCCATCTGTTCCCGCAAATGCCGGATATCTGCGCTAAGCTGCTGCACCCTTCCTTCTTCCTGGGATAAGGCCTGTTTTTTCTCCTCCAGTTCTGCTTTTTGGGGAACCTCTTCCGGCAACGCCGCAGGCATCGGATGATGGAGGGAACCGCAGACCGGGCATGGCTTACCCTCATCTAAGCTTCTTGCCAGCAGCCCGGCCTGGGCATCTAAAAACCTCTTTTCCTGGCTGTGGCAGTCCTCCCTCAGCTGCTCCCACTTAAGGGTTGCCTCCTGGTAGGCCTCCTGGCTTTTCCTGTGGTTCTTTTCATATCCGCACAGCCGCTTTTCCCTCTTTTGAAATTCTTCATATACCCGCCGCCTCTCTGATACCTGGTGGCGGCATTCGGCTTCTTCCCGGTCAGCGTCTTCAAGCCCGGCCAGTTCCCGGCCGAGGGATGCCAGTTCTTCCCTCAGGTTTTGGTCCTGGGCGGCAAGCCGGTCTGCCTCCTTCCTTTCCTGCTCTAGGGACTCCTGGATCCTGGCTCTCTCCTCCAGGCCCTGGCTCATCCGTTCTATTTGCCCTTTGATCTCCTTCTTCTTCCCGGAAATCCCTTCCAGGAGCACCTCCCGGCCTGCCAGGGCTTCTGCCTTCCCCTGCAGCAATGCAGCCTCCTTTTTCAGGGCCTCCGCCAGATCCTGGTTTTCACGCACCGCCTCCAAGGCCTTCTCCTTCTCCAAAAGATAGGACTTCCTTCCCTCTAAAAGGCGGGCCAGTTCCTGCTTTTTCCCTTCCAGTCCTTCCCGCTGGTTCACAAGCCTTTCCCGCTCCTCACCAGCATACTTTAATCCCTCCAGTTCCTCGCCCTTTACCCTGGCCTCCTGTCTCAGGCCTTCGGCTGCGGCAAACGCCTGGCGGCTCTGCTCCCTCTGCCGGGCGGCCTCCTGGGTTTTCTCTTCTATCCGGCGGTCCAGCTGCTGCAGCTGCCGGAATTTCTCCGCATGTTCCCGGCCGCTCCGGATCTCTTGTGCCAGGCGCTCCTCCTCCCCGGCCTGCTGCCTGGCGGCTTCCCTGGCCTTATCTGCCTCTTCCAACAGGGGCTGCTTCTCTGCCAGCAGTTCCCTGGTCCGTTCCAGTTCCTCCTTTAGCTTCCTTCCCTGCTCCGCCTTGCCCAGCAGCCGGTCCTCCTGCTGGATCCTTTCTTCCCAAAGGGCCATGGCCCGGTCCATCTGTGATAAAACGGATTCGTCGCACTGCAAAAGTTCCTGCAAAAGTTCCAGGCCATGCTCTGCCTTTCCCTCAAAATGGTTCCTTTCCAGCAACTCCCACTCAGCACGGATCCGGGAAATCCTGGCCGGGATCTCATCCTCCCATATCCCCCGGCATTCCTCTTCCTTTTCCGCCTCCCGGACATCTCCCTGCCTGTGTGCATCCGTTTCTCCCCCGGCATCCCTGTCGGGGCCTGCCATTTGGGCATCCTCTGTGCAGACCACGCCCCTCAGATGCTGGATGATGCTCCTGCGCATCTCATCATAGGTTTTCCACTGCTCCTTCGTGGCATCCCTGAGCCGGGCCTCCAGTTCCTGATACAAACCCGTATGGAAAATCTGCCGGAAAACCTGGCTGCGCTCCTGGGTCCCTGCCAGCAAAAGCTTCTGGAAATCCCCCTGGGCAATCATGGCAATCTGGGTGAACTGCCGGTAGCTTAGCCCGGTCACCTCCTCCACTGCCCGGGTTACCTCCCGCAGTTTTGTCACCGGAGGCCTTCCGTCCCCGAATTCCAGAACAGCATCCGCCTTCTGAAGAGTATACCCCTTTCCCCTGCCCTTGGGGCGCATATACTCCGGATTCCTGGCAACACAATAATCCTTCCCCTGATATCCGAACTCCAGCTTCACAAAAGTGGGCACCTGGTCCCTGGCATATTTGCTGCGGAACATCCAGGCCTCCCGCACTTCCCCGCTGGCTTCCCCATAGAGGGCAAAGGTAATGGCATCAAAGATCGTGGTCTTTCCTGCCCCGGTATCCCCTGTAATCAAAAAAAGCCCCCTGTCCCCCAGCCGGGTAAAATCAATCACCGTTTCCTCTGCATAAGGCCCGAAGGCGCTGATGGTAAGTTTTTTTATTTTCATCCTCTCACCGCTCCTGAATCTTCTGAATCAGCTGTTCCACAAAATCCTTCTGCTTCTCACTAAAGGGCTGATTGTTCTGCAGTTCATAGAACTCCTCAAACAGTTCCAGTTCCGATTTTTGCTCCACTTTGCCGGCTCCGGATATCTCCTGGCTCTCCCTGGTTCTTTGGTTATCATACTCCAGCCTCATCAGGTTCGGATAGATCACCCGCAGCTTCTGCAGCCCGTCCGGCACATCCTCCTCATCGGTCAGAACTGCCTGGATATAATCTTCCGTATTCGTTCCCTCATAAAAAGGCAAGGCTGTAAGTTCCAGATACGTGCCCCGGATCCGCCGCATATCCCGCAGAGGACGAAGGGGCACTGTCCGGATCTCCACCTGCCCCTTTTCCCCCAGTTCCACCACGGTCACGCTTTTTTCCTGTCCAATTTCTGAAAAGGAATATTTCAGGGGGGTGCCGCAATAGCGGACCGTCTCCCGGCCCACATGCTGGGGGCTATGGATATGCCCCAGGGCCACATAATCAAACCTGCGAAACACCGACACGTCCACATTGTCCAGCCCCCCTACCAGGATCTCCTCCGACCCGCACCGGGATGCCCCTGTCACAAACTGATGTGCCACCAGCACATTCCGCTTATCCGGATCTGTCTGAATGTGGCCCACCGCAATCTCCACCGCCTCCTGGTAGCTGCCTGCTTCCTCCTCAAATATATGGCGCACTGCCGCCGGCTTCACAAAGGGCAGAAGATGCACCACAACCTCCCCATATTCATCCTCCAAGAAAATCTCCGCCACATTCCCGTCATACACCGGAGACAGATACACCCCCTGTCCCCTCATCAGCCGCGCCCCGAAGGCCACCCGCTCCGGGGAATCATGGTTGCCGCTGACAGCAAACACCGGCACTCCCCGTTCTGCCAGGCGGGTGAGGAAACCGTCAAACACCTGCACCGCCTCCGCAGGCGGCACCGGCTTATCATAGATATCCCCCGCTATCACCACTCCCCCTGCCTGTTCCTGCTCTGTGATTGCCAGAATCTGCTTCAGTATGTACCTCTGATCCTCCAGCATGGAAAATTCATTGACACGTTTTCCGATGTGGAGATCTGATAAATGGATTAATTTCACTTTCCGCTCCTTATCTGTTGTCTCGATATCTTTCCAAAGCCTTTCCCTTCCCTCCCCGGGAATCTGGGTTCATTGTACTAAAAACCAACAGGATTTTCAATATTTGCCGTGAGGCAATACCTGAAGAACGTTCACAATTTTTTCACAAATAAATTAGCACTCACCGCTTGACAGTGCTAATAATGTATGTTATATTACAACCATAACAAATAAAACATTTCAAACAGCTGCTTCTGCCAGACAGAAGGGCTGCCACAATAAAAGGAGGAATCATTATGTTATTTACACCTGCAAGAAGGCACTCTGGTTTTGATTTATTCGACGATTTTTTCAACGACCCGTTCTTTTCCACTTCCGTCAGCCAGCCCGCCAACTCGCTGATGCGCACCGATGTCCGTGACGACGGCACCAACTATCTGCTGGACATCGAACTTCCCGGCTTTAAGAAGGAAGACATCCAGGCCGAGTTGAAGAATGGGTACCTGACCATTGCCGCCTCCCAGGAGGACAACAAGGAAGAAAAAGACGCAAACGGCAAGATCCTCCGCCAGGAGCGCTACAAAGGTTCCTGCAGAAGAAGCTTCTATGTGGGCGACCAACTCAGGCAGGAAGATATCCTGGCCAGCTTCGAGAACGGGGTATTAAAACTTCAGTTCCCCAAAGAAACTCCGAAGGCCGTAGAGGAAGCCCCCAGATATATCCAGATCAACGGTTAACCCGTCTCACCATGAACATCCATAAAAAATCCGCACCCGTCAGCCGGTGCGGATTTTTCCTTTTACCGTGATAAAGCCAGAGTGTGTTCACCCCCGCCGTTCAAAACACCGCCTGCATTTGCCTGCCATATATCCCACCGGCAGCAGCCTCCCGCAATACTGGCAGCGGGCAATATACCCTTTCTTCCCCTTGGAGAGATACCGCATAATAGCCGCCTCCGTCCGCTCCCGCTCCCGAGACAGCCATTCCTCATCAATCACCTTGTCAAAACGGTAGGAAAACTGGTAATAAAGATCCAGTTTCTTATAATAAGTCTCATAGTTCTGCATGGTATTCTTCTCGCTCCGGCTGTCTGACGTTCCCTTCCTGAAAATTCTTTTATGGGCCCCGTCCATCACCGGATGGTCCAGGCCGACATCCGCCGGATAGTTCATGCAGTATTCCAGCCACTGCTTTACCACCCTGCGGTCCTTCACGTCAATCGGGCAGCTGATCATCCGGTACAATACCGTCTTGTCCTCAAACCCCATGATCCGCTCCTGAAAACGCTTCGCATATCCGTACAGGCACAAAAGTTCATCGATGCTGACCTTCTCAAAGGGCGCCTCAGCCTTCTCCGAATGCCATACCTGTAAAATCACATCCAGGGGCTCATCCAGTTCCAAAAGCACCTGGGGAAAGCCCAGGCTAACCGTCTCCACCGGCTTGTCCTCCGCCTCAAACCGTTCCCGTATATAAGCAAGCGCAGACGCACCCATGGCATTTACATAGCCTGTGTCGTAAATCCCGTAACGCCCGGCCCGCCCGGCAATCTGCAGGATTTCCGGTATTTTCAGCCCCCGGCGCTCGACCCCGTCAAATTTCTCCGTCTGGATGAATATAATCCGGCGCACCGGCAGGTTCAGGCCCATGCCGATGGCATCCGTGGCCACCACCACCTTTGTCTGGCCACTGGTAAAAAGCTGCATTTGGCGGCGGCGGATCTCCGGCGGCAGGCTTCCGTATATGACACTGGCCTCTATCCCCCGCTCCTCCAGCCGCCCGGCCACATCAAGCACCGATTTCTTGGAAAACACCACCAGGGCATCCCCCTCCGTCACGTCCTCCGGAAACCTAAAAGGCGTGTCCTCACAAACCAGGGCCGTCTTCCTTTCATACCGGCATACCTCAAAATCGTCCCCGCAGATCCCGATCAGATGGCTGACCACCTTTTCCGCTGCCGGGCTCATGCAGACATGGATCTCCGGAGCTTGGATCCCCAGGATTGCTTTCGTCCAGCAATGCCCCCGTTCCGGATCCGCGGTCATCTGGGCTTCATCAATGACCGCAATGTCATAAACTTTACAGAAGTCCGCCATCTCCACCGTAGATGCCGTCACCCGGCTGTTCTCCTCGGCAATGCATTCCTGCCCGGTCAGCATGGTACAGGCCACGCCATACTCCTTCATCTTCTCATAGACCTCCAGCGCCAGCAGACGCAGAGGGCCCAGATAAAGCCCATTCCCGGCATTTTTCAGCCGTTCCAATGCCTGGAAGGTCTTTCCGCTGTTGGTGGGGCCGATATGCAGGACAAAATGCCGCTTCATTTCCAGAGCCTCCGGGAACTCCAGTTCCGGCCGGGAAGGCACCAGCTGCAGGATCTTATTCTTCAGCGCCTCTGTCCGGAAAGTACGGAATAAATCATAAAGGGGCGTCCGGCAAATCTCCCCGGCTGCATCCTTTTCCAGGTATTCATAAAATGCCGGGCCCACCAGACGCTCATCCTCAGGAAGCAGCAATGCCAGATCCAGGCGCACCAATTCCGGCACCACCTCCCTCCGGATCCGTTCAAGGGCCGGCTGGATATGGTAGCGTACCGCGCAATAATACAAGTTATTGGCCTGCCGGTGGTAGTTTTCCAGCCCGTTCCTGGTCACCTGGGTATTCTTCATGCGCTTTAGCGTGCGGACCAGGCTGGCCACCTTTTCCGCGGCACCCTTCGCCTTCACGGAAGAAGGCCGCCGCTGCCTGCCTGCACGCTCATACTCCCGCAGGTACAATTCTGTCAGTTCTTCTTTTTGTATCATTCAAGCATAACCTTTCCACCGGAAACATCCGGCTCTTTGTCCGCCGAAAAGGCGGCTATCCATTCTACGGAATCTGCCCCGATCCCCGCTGCACGCCCATAAAGTTCCCCTGCTATCTGAGGGAACCTCCTGTTAACCCGCAGCAAAAACGCTTTCTTGTTGAAATATGCCGCCTTCTCAAAGGGAAAGCGGATCACCCCCGGATTGCCAAAACCCACACCCAATTCTAAAATCAAGGTTTTCTTGTTAAGGGTTCCCGCCAGCCAGTGTGTGTAACGCTCCCACTGGGGAAGATAACCTTCCTGGATATAAACCTGGGCCTCTGTCGTATTGCCCGTCAGAGGCGCCCCGCAATGAGGGCAGCAATCATCCGGGATCTCCCCCGGCTCCCAGATATCCTTGGTACACGCCCGGGAACATTGCCGCCAGGTCTCATTCCCGCAGGGCGCCACGATCCTCTCCCACCGGCTCTCCCGGGGTTTTTGCTTTGGAGGGAAGATCCGGTTGAACTTCTCCCTCAGCCCTTCCTCCCATGCCTCACAGCACAAATCCCCATCAGGCATCTGCCCCGGTACCTCTACCGTCTCCTGCCTGCTTCCCAGGGGAGTCTCATAAATCCTGGCATCTGTGGCCATGGTGACAATAAAGTAATCCTTTTCCCTCACCAACTCATATAATGCCTCATAAGCTTTCTCCGGCCACCCCGCAGGCCCGGCCTTCCACTCCTCCCCCAGACCTATCAGCACCTTCTCGCAGTCTGCCAGCTGCTCCTGTAATTTTATCTTGTCCATTCTTTTCCTCTTCCCTGTCCCGGCACCCGCTTCCCCGGCTCCCATGGCCACAGCAGGCCAAAAACCAGACAGCTTTCCTTGCCCGTTGAAGGTATTATACTGCCTGAGACCTGACAAATCAACAAAAAATCCCTTATGATGCAAATCTGATACAACTTTGAAGCCTTTTTGATACCATCCTGCGGTATCCTGTTTTTCAAGGAACCCCTGTCATCCCGTCAGGGACACATCATCACAGAAAAGAGGTACACCACATGAAAAGAGGAAAAAGAAACCACTGGCTCTCCTTCCTGCTAGCCCTTTGGCCCCTTCTCGCTCTTCCTGCCGCTGCCTATGGCAGCGAAAACAGCAGCCAGGAAAAGGCCCTGGCCCCTTATTTCGTGGTGGAAGGCGCCGACCCCGAAACGGAGGCCTTCCCCTTAAAGGAAACCGACGTATCCACCAACATCAACGGCATCATTGCCGAGACCTTTGTCACCCAGACCTATGCCAATGAGGGCAAAACCCCCATCAATGCCCGCTACCTTTTTCCTGCCTCGGAGGGTGTTTCCATCCATGGCATGAAAATGCAGATCGGCGACCAGGTGATCACCGCCAAGATCCAGGAGCGGGAGGAAGCCAAGAAAACCTTTGAGGCAGCCAAGGAGGAGGGGAAAAGCGCCTCCCTGCTGGAACAGCAGCGTCCTAATGTCTTTTCCATGGACGTGGCAAACATCATGCCCGGCGACAGGGTGCGGATTGAACTCCACTACACAGAAATGATCGTTTCCACCGAAGGCATTTATGAATTTGTATTCCCAACCGTTGTGGGTCCCCGCTATGCCAGTTCTGCCGCCCGGGAAGCAGATAATCCCCAGGACGGGCCCGGCACCGGAGGGGAAGCCTCGGACCAGTGGGTTGCTGCCCCCTATCTGGAGGAGGGAAAAACCCCTCCCGGAAAATATAACATCACGGTCAGCCTCTCCACCGGGGTTCCCCTCACCGGCCTTTCCAGCAAATCCCATGATATTAAGGTGGAAAAGAGCAGCGACAGCACTGCCACGGTCACCCTTGCCCATCCGGAGGATTATGCCGGCAACCGGGATTTCATCCTCAGCTACCAGCTGACCGGTGAGGAGGTAAGCTGCGGCCTGATCCTGGATTCCGATGAAGAGGAAAACTATTTCATGCTGATGGTACAGCCGCCCAAGCGTTATACCCCGGATCAGCTGCTGCCCCGGGAGTATATCTTTGTGCTGGATGTCTCCGGCTCTATGTATGGCTATCCCTTAGAAACCGCCAAAGGCCTGATCCGCGACCTGGTCCTGGGTCTGAAAGAAACCGACCGCTTTAACCTGTTGTTATTTTCCAATTCTTCCATGCAGATGTCATCCGGCTCTGTGCCTGCCACCAAAGAAAACATCCAAAAAGCCATGGAACTCATTGACCAGGAAAGCGGAGGAGGAGGCACCGAATTGGGGGCGGCGCTCCGCAGCGCAGTCTCCACTCCCATTAAACCAGGCTTTTCCCGCAGCGTCATCACCATAACGGACGGTTATATTTCCGAGGAGAAGGAAATCTTTGGGATTATCCATGAAAATCTTGGCAATACCAATTTCTTTTCCTTTGGCATCGGGGATTCCGTCAACCGCTACCTTATCGATGGGATTGCCAAGGCAGGCCAGGGGGAGGCCTTTGTGGTAACCGACTCCGAAGATGCCGCCGGAACTGCTGAACGCTTCCGCACTTATGTCCAGGCTCCTCTTCTCACCGACATCAAGGTGGATTTCGACGGTTTCGATGCCTACGAGGTGGAGCCCCCTGTCGTTCCCACCCTCTTTGCCCGGCGTCCCATCATCCTTTTTGGCAAGTGGCGCGGCCAGCAGGCCGGAACGATCCGTATCACCGGGCAGAGGGGCGGCGAAGGCCTCAACAGCACGGACGGCGAACCAGGCTTTGTGCAGGAGATCGATGTGGCTGCCATAGAAGCCCAGGAAAACAGCCACGCACTCCCCTATCTGTGGGCCCGTAAGAAAGTAGAGCGCCTTATGGATTATGGCGCCCCGGCGACGGACTCTGCCCTCACCAAAAAAATAGTTACTGCTATCGGGCTCAAATATAGCATGATGACCCCCTATACTTCCTTCGTGGCCGTAACGGAAACCATCCGCAACCCGGAAGGAGAAGGAAAAGATGTCACCCAGCCCTCTGCACTGCCGCTGCATGTCTCCAGCCTTGCTGTGGGCGGCTACACCACCGGCTCTGAGCCGGGTGCCTGGATTCTGCTTTTGGGAACCATGCTGCTGCTCTTTGTCCTGATTATACGGCATCCCAAAGCACACCATTGAACCCTAGGAGGACCCCCTATGTATGCACACCGAAAAAACTTTTGGCAAACCCACGGCCTCACCTGCCTGGCCGGGATCTTTCTCCTGCTAACGCTGAAAATATATTATAGCCGGACAGACAGTGACGGGCTGTTGTGGATCCTGGCTCCCACTGCCTGGTGGGTGCGCACCTTGTCCGGAATCCCCTTTGAATACCTGCCCCACGCCGGATATGTGAACCATTCCTTCCGCTTTGTCATCGCCGCCTCCTGCTCTGGCATCCAGTTTTTGATTGTATCCGCCTCCTTGCTGCTCTTCTCCTTCCTCCCCCGGATCCGGAGGAGGAAGGACGGCTTCGGCTGGCTGGGCATCAGTTTTTTTGTCTCTTATGTGTTTACCGTCCTGGTCAACAGCTTCCGGATTATACTTTCCCTCTATTTGCCTCTCTGCCTGCCGGCAATCGGCAAAATCCCTCCTCTGGCCCGATGGCTAACCCCGGAGCGGCTCCATACTGTCATTGGGATTGTGGTCTATTTCGGCTCCCTGCTGTTCCTCTTTTTTATCGCCGAATCCCTGTTCCAAAGGCCTGAACGCTGTTTTTCCCGCCTGCTCTTAATGCAGAACCCCCTCCTGGCCGCCGACCTGCGCTGGCTCTTGCCTGCCTTCTGGTATTTTGCCGTCCTGCTTGGCCTGCCGCTCCTTAACCGGGCCTGCCTCCATAACCGCCAGGCCTTTATGGAATACGCACTGACCATACTTTTCGTCTGCCTGCCCATGCTGCTTATTCTTTACCTTGTGCGGCTGGCCATAAAACTTTTTTCAGCCAGCCGCAAAAAACTGTTGCCATAATGTAAAAATTATGCTATACTATCTAAGTTCGCGGGAGTGCTGGAATTGGCAGACAGGCTAGACTAAGGATCTAGTGGCTGTATGGTCGTGTGGGTTCAAGTCCCATCTCCCGCAGGCTGAAAAAAGCCCTGAAACCTTAATTTTATAAGGTTTCGGGGCTTTTTGCTGTGCTGCAGCAGAAAAGTCGGCCAAGCTTCTTTTTACTGCGTGCTGCAGCCTTACTGCAATGGGGGCCGGATGCTGCTTCGCTCCCCCTGCCTGGTGTTCCTCTATATCTTGCTTATAACTCCTAAAAAAATCTGTTAAAAACCCTAAAAAATTTCAAATGAGCATATACTGTTACGTTCACAGGGTACCTGTCCATGAGTTACCAAAAGGTGACTATGTAATAAAAAAGTGCGTACTTTTCTTTTGAACGATTCATTGTTATGATAAAAATGCAAACAGGGCATGGCCCATAATAATTCCTATGACAGGAGGTACTGAAAATGGCATTATCAAATATTTCGGGATGGAACAAGAAAGAAGAGTCTAAGACGGGCGCAGCATGTGGCACTGCCTGCGGAGCCGGAGACAATCCAGAAGAGAAGCCCGCAGCTTGCGGCACTGCCTGCGGAGCCGGAGACAGTCCAGAAGAGAAGCCCGCAGCTTGCGGCACTGCCTGCGGAGCATCTGACAAGTAAGAAAAGATTTAGAAGAAAGGAGCCGGATAGGATGAGTCAGTATTTTTCTTTTCAGTGGCATATTACAGATGAATGTGACCAGCGCTGCAAACACTGTTACATATTTTCGGGCGAAGGCTGCAAAGAGCTAAAGAGTATGACCTGGAACCAGATGAAAGAGGTGGTGGCAAACTGTGAAGATTTCTGTAAAGTATATAACAGAATACCCTATTTCTATATTACTGGCGGAGATCCTATCCTTCATCCTGACTTCTGGAAATTGATGGTATTGCTGAAGGTAAAAAATATACCATTTACTTTAATGGGAAATCCGTATCATCTGGATGATGAAATCTGCAGAATGCTAAAGGTATGTGGCTGCGACAAATATCAGATGTCTTTGGATGGAATGAGAAAAACCCATGACTGGTTCAGAAAACCGGGAAGTTTTGACCTGACAATAGAAAAGATCGGATGCCTGAACAGGGCAGGAATAAAAAGTGTGATTATGAGTACGGTATCAAAAACAAACATGAATGAGATACCGGATATTATAGATGAAGCAGTAAAAGCGGAAGTTAAGGTTTATGCATTTTCACGCTATGTGCCTACCGGCGGAGAGGTGGATACCAGCATGACGCCGGAAGAATATAGAAGTTTGCTGAAAACCTGTGATGCAAAATTTAAGGCATATGAAAAGGCAGGATGTAAGACCTATTTTAATAAGAAAGATCATTTATGGACTTTGTATGAATATGAAACAGGACAGTTTCGGTTGCCGGAGGATACAGAGAAAGGAATGATCTACGGCGGATGCAACTGTGGAAACTGTCATATTACCATATCTTCTAACGGCGATGTGATGGCATGCAGAAGAGTTACAGACAGTAAGGTGGCAAATATATTTGAGGACCGTCTGGCTGATGTATGGATCTGCCAGATGGAGAGATACAGAGAATACAATAAATTTGTAAAATGTAATACATGTGAACTGAAAGCCTGGTGCAGGGGATGTCCTGCTGTGGCAAATGGTACAAGCGGCAGTTTCTATGGAGCAGATCCCCAGTGCTGGAAGACAAAAAATGATATTACAGGGGAGGCCTTATCATGTTAATGGATATTATAAAAGCCAGACATTCTATCCGTAAATATACAGACATACCGATAAGCAGAACCGATTTGGAAAAAATCCTTGAAGCTGGAAATTATGCACCAAATGCAGGCGGTGGACAAAGAAACATGATGGTTGCCATCCATAATAAGGAACTGGCAGCCCGTGTGGGAAAATTAAATGCAGAAAGCTGATGCAGGAATGGGGCGTACCAGAAGGATATGCATGTCAGGGATTTGTGATACTGGGACATATTGATGGACAACCGCCTCAACGCAAGCCAAGAAAACCAGGCAGAATTAAGATTGTAGAATAACAAGCGGTTAAAAACAGGAATTATACTGGAGGAATGCCATATGGATTTACAAACATGTTTAAAGAAAATGCAGCTGGTGGGAGTACTTGCCTTTGCAACCGTTGACAGCGAAGGTGCACCGCAAATACGGAATATTAGTGCAATTCATTACGAGGAGAATGCACTGTATTTTTTTACCGCAAGAGGTAAAAATTTCTGTAAAGAACTGCTGGAAGATGGCAGAGTACAGATTTTATGTTACACTAAATACAAAGAGATGATCCGCTTATCAGGCAAAGCCTATGCAGCAGCTGAGGAAGAACAGGAAAAATGGCGGAATCAGATTTTTGAGGAACAGCCTTATCTTGCAAATGTATATCCGGGAGACACCAGAAACATTGGAATCATATTTTGTATTGATACGGCCGAAATTGAGTATTTTAATCTTGGTGTAAATCCTATTTTTCGGGAGACATATCTTCTTGGAAATGCACAAAAAAAAGAAAAAGGATATTTTATCACAGATATATGCATAGGTTGTGGTACATGTGAAAGAAATTGTCCACAGAGGTGTATTGAAAAAGGAACGCCTTTTGTAATCGGACAGAATCATTGTTTACATTGCGGAAACTGTTATGAAAAATGTCCGGTGAAAGCGATAATCAGAAAGTGAACCGGAAAGACAATCCCACAAAACGGAGATTGTACCTGTCTTCCTGGTTCTTTGACCGTTTAAGGCAGGAGATAAACAAAATCTCCCGCCCTCCCCCTCTAAAACCGGGAATAAATAAATGCTGCCGTATCATAGCCCCTCCCATAGAACCCAAACAGCAAAACGGCAAACAAGGAGGCAAAACACAAGGCTGTCCGCCTGCCCTCCCCGGCCACTACCGGTTTCTCACCATACTTTTCCCGCCATACGGACATAAAAAGCAGGATGGCCAGGGAAACCAGAAGTACGCCAAAATCCGCCCTTCCCAGGCCGCAGCAGAATACCCCTTCCCCATACTCCGGATAACAGCTTGCCCCAAACATCCCTGTCAGAATCCCTCCTGCCATTGTCAGGGAATCTGCCCGGAACAGCACAAACCCTATTGTCACCAACAAAAATGTACGCACTCTGCGGACACTTTTCATTACCACAGAATCCCGCCGGATCTTGGACAGCCGGTAAAACCAGGAAAACAAAGGTTCCAGGATTTCCCCGGCAATCATATATGCACACTGCAAAAGCCCGGTTCCGATGATAAAGGTCCACCTGCCGCCATGCCACAAACCGCTGAGGAAGAAAACTGCCACAATATTAAAATATTTGCGGACCTTTCCCTTCCTGTTTCCCCCCAGGGGTATGTAGACATATTTCCGGAGGAACGCCCCCAGGGTAATATGCCATCTCCTCCAGAATTCCGATATGGATTCCGAGAAATAAGGCTGCCGGAAATTCTTTGCCACCCGGACACCAAAGAGTCTGGACACCCCTGCCACCACATCCATGCAGCCAGAAAAATCCGTATAAAGCTGCAGGGAAAATGCTACTGCCGCAAAAAGCAGGTACCACCCTTTGTAGGAAGCAAAATCCCCATATACCGTATCCACGATTACAGACAGCCGCTCTGAAACCACCAGCTTCTTAAAAAGGCCTGCCAGGATTTCCAGGCTCCCCGCCTGCACATCCCCAAAAGAAACCTTGCCCGGGCAGGCAAGGCTTTGTCCTGTCTCCTGGTAAGTGTCAATAGGTCCCTGGACAAAATGGCCAAAATAGCCCGTAAACAAAGAAAACGCCGGCAATGACCGAACTGCAGCTGTCTCTCCCCGGTACACATCGATTTCATAGCCGATAATCATCAAGGTATAAAAAGAAATCCCCAAAAGGGATATCCTCTCCGCCTCTTCAAACTCATACGGCCGTCCCGTAAGTTCCCCCCATGCCTCCAGGATATAATGCGGCAGGTTGGCATACTTAAAATATGCCAACAGCCCCAGCTGAAATGCCACTGCCGCAAAAAGCAGCCATCTTTTTCCCAAATGCCCTGGAACACCATGAAAACCGCTGCCGGCCTGCTCTCCCCCACTGGCCGGGCACGCTGTGAGCAACCTTGCAGCCAGAAAACCTGCCACTGTGCTGATAAACCAGAACACCACAGTCCACTGTCCGCCTGCCATGGACATAAATACCAGGCTCACCGCCAGCAAAACCCATTGCCGCCCCTGCTGGCGGACAAGGCTGCTGATCAAAAGCCCTGCCAGCACCAGAAAGGCAAACTCAAGAGATGTATAACCCATCATTTTTTCCCGGCAGCCTCATAGCAGATCTCGACTACCTTGTCATTTTTAAATCCACAGTCAATTACCAGCTGGCTGTCTCCTAAGACAACGGTGTAAAGCCCTGCCTCTTCCTTGGCATCCGGATACGCTTTTTTCACGGCGGCAGGCAAATCCCCAACTTTGATGCCCTCCTCCGTACCCACATTGCCGCTGGTCAGCCGGATGGACTGAACCACTTCTTTCTTCCCCTCCTTAGTGATGATGACCTCAAAATCATCATAGATGTAAGCCTTGTCTTTCCCATTGTCATCTGCACAATTCGCCAGGGTCTTAACCTTGTTTTCCTTCCCGAATGCCTTAAGGGCTGTATCTGCCGCCATCCCCACGGTTATCTGCTGCTCCTTGTAGGTAAAGGCATATTGCTGCTCCTTCTTCTCTGCCGCCATAGCCACGGGAACCACTGCCATTGCCATCATCACTGCCAGAACCACTGCCGCTGCCCTTCTTATCCCGTTTCCTGCCTTCATGCCATTATTCCTCCTGTGCCTTATATTTTCTGATATAACCCAGCTTTTCAAATTCTTCCTTCTGCTCTTTACTTTCCTGCCGGTATTCTTCCAGGCGCTGGTTATAAAAAACAGCAACCCCTTCCTCCTTTCGGAAATCCGTCAGGCCATATCTTTCCTTCAGATCACGCCCCAGCCAGACAGAAAGCTTTTCTGCCCCGTAAACATTTAAATGAAGGCCTTCATCATAAGTATCGGCGGACATGTCCAGGCCGATCTCGTCCATGTGCTCCAGGGTATTGATATAATAGATTCCCTCCTTGTCCGCAAACTCCCTGATCTGCTCCTCGTAAGGATCTACCCATACCGGATACATGCTGGGCGCCTTCATAAGCACCAGCTTTATGCCATTCTCCCTGCACAGCCGGACAATCTGCTCCAGATATTCCACGTTTTTTTCCGGAAATGTATAATCGCTTCTTCTCCGTTCCGCCGGGAATTCCGTGTATGGCCGGATATCTGCCCTCAGATAATAGCCATTATAGCTTTTTGTCGGTTTTTGCCGAAAGGCATACGAAAAATCGGCCTCTGAAAGTTCACTCCACCGGCTGTGGTAACGGAGGATCGGAAACAGGTAATCTGCCATTTTTTCCCCTTCCGTCCGGCTGGCCATAATCCCCTGCCATTTATCCTTTGACCACCGCATCCCGTCAAAGACCATCCGGTTATATTCCTCCGAACTCTGCTCTTCTACCGCCATCGCCTGGATATTCAGAAGCACTACCTTCGGCTTTTCATACCTCAATGCTTCCCTCAGCAGGTAGTAAGACTGGGGGATCAGCTGGTTGGAATTCCCTCTGATATAGCTGGTTATGCCGTACTCCTCCCACAGCTTCATGGGGGAAATATTTTCGTAAGCCTCGCAGTTCCCCACCATCAGCAATTCATGGTCAAAATGGCTGTTATAATATTCTTCCGTAAAATTGCCTTCTATCACATTGTCCATATATTTGGGAACAAGCAAAAGCTGTGCCAGCCACACTGCCCCAAGAAAAACCGCCAATGCTGCCGATACTATCCCATACCTGCGCCTAAGCCTTCTGTCTGCCGTCAATGATAGGTGTTTCATGGTGTCTTGGGGTATGCCTCCACATCAAAATTGTGGGAGCCCCAGGTATTGCGCAGCACATCGGTAGTCACCAGGCACCAGTTCCCGCCCAGCCTCCGGGGGGTGGTGTCAAAATGATACCAGCTTCCGTCCACATCCACCAGGTTCCAGAAATGGTCCCCGTCGCTTGCCCGGACTACCGGGATATTCGGCATCCCTGCTGCCAGCAAAAGAAAATGGGACATCGCATAATACTCATAACAGCATCCGGAATGCCTGCGGAAGCCGTACATGGCAGAAGCAGCCTCATCGCTTTTGGGGCCGCTGGTTGTGTAGGTCATATTTCCCCGCACCCATCGGTAGATTGCCGCCGCCTTCTCCGGCTTTGACATGCCCTCATTTGTAATCTGGGAAACAATGCCCCGGGCATAGGAAAGGGCAGCCAGTTCAGCCTCCGTCATCTGCTGCGGATCTCCCTCCACCACTGCCCCGCTTCCGTCCAGGGTATAGGGCTTTCCGTCCACCAGGATCTCTTGGGAACTTAACATCGCCCCGTCACTTCCCAGGCGGTAGTACTTCCCATCCGTCTCAATCCAGCAGTTCTCCATCATATAGCCTTCGGCATCGAAATAATACCATTTGCGGTTAATCTTTTGCCACTGGTTCACCGGGTATGTCCCGTCCAGGTTCGGATACCACCATCCTTTCTCATCCTGGCTCCAGCGGTTAGCCACCCCTGGCCCGCTGTCTGAGTACGCCGCCAACGGACAGATGGCCATTGCAACGCTTAACCCAACTGTCGCCGTAAACATAGAAACCGTTTTTTGCTTTTTCTTCATATTTTCTTCTGTTGTCCTCTGCTGTAATTTATATAAATTTAATATACTTTTTATATTATATACATCAGTGCCGGATATGTCAACGAAAAATCCCGGGGAAGCTGGCACGCACATGGGCGCCGAAATGGAAATCTGCCATGATGTCCCCGGGATTCCAGAAACAAAAAAGCGCCGCCGGCCGGGGATTTTCCCTGCCGCCTGTGGCGCTTTTTTGTTTCCGGCGGCCCCTCTTTTCAGGCTCCGCCCCTCCTCTTAATCGTCAATCCACCTTTGGTAAAGCCCTGATGGCCTTCGCCAATTCCTCATCCGACGGAATCACGTCGCTCATATTTTTATCGTTAAAACGCTGATATGACATCATGTCAAAATATCCGGTCCCTGTCAGGCCAAAGACAATATTTTTGGTCTCACCGGTCTCCTTGCATTTCAGCGCCTCGTCAATGGCCACCTTGATGGCATGGCTGCTCTCCGGGGCCGGAAGGATCCCCTCCACCCTGGCAAAGGCCTGGGCTGCCTGGAACACCTCTGTCTGCTCCACATTCCTGGCCCTCAAAAGCCCCTGGTCATACAATTCGGAAACTACGGAACTCATGCCATGGTAACGCAATCCCCCCGCATGGCTGGCAGACGGGATAAAGCCGCTCCCCAGAGTGTACATTTTTGCCAGGGGGCAAACCTTCCCGGTGTCACAGAAATCATAGGCGTAAACACCGCGGGTCAGGCTTGGGCAGGAAGCGGGTTCTACCGCAATGATCTCATAATCTGCCTCCCCCCGCAGCATCTGACCTGCAAAGGGGGAAATCAGGCCCCCCAGGTTGGACCCGCCGCCGGCGCAGCCGATGATCATATCTGCCTTTATCCCATATTTATCCAGGGCTGCCTTTGTCTCCAGGCCGATAACAGACTGGTGCAGCAGCACCTGGGAAAGGACGGAGCCCAGCACATAGCGGTAACCCTCCTGGCTGAGGGCCGCTTCCACTGCCTCTGAGATGGCGCAGCCTAAACTCCCTGTAGTTCCCGGGAATTGTGCGTTCATCCTCCGTCCCACCTCAGTCTCCATGGAAGGAGAAGGTGTTACCTTTGCCCCATAAGTCCGCATCACCTCACGCCGGAAGGGCTTCTGTTCGTAGGAGCATTTCACCATGTATACCTGGCAGTCCAGTTCCAGATATGCACAGGCCATGGAAAGGGCTGTTCCCCACTGCCCGGCCCCTGTCTCGGTGGTCACCCCTTTTAGCCCCTGTTTCTTTGCATAATAGGCCTGGGCAATCGCAGAATTCAGCTTGTGGCTTCCCGAAGTATTATTTCCCTCAAACTTATAATAAATATGGGCCGGTGTTTCCAGCTTTTTCTCCAGGCAGTAAGCCCTTACCAGGGGGGACGGACGGTACATCCGGTAAAAGTCCAGGATTTCCTGGGGAATGTCAAAATACGGTGTCTTATCATCCAACTCCTGCTTTGCCAGTTCTTCACAGAAAATGGCAGACAATTCTTCCACGGACACAGGCTTTAAGGTAGCCGGGTTGAGGATCGGAGCAGGTTTCTTTTTCATGTCGGCACGTACATTATACCATTGCTTCGGCATCTCCTGTTCTTCCAAGTAAATTTTGTAAGGGATGTTTTTTTCCATGTTCTTGTCCTTTCTCCACCATCGGGTTTTCTTTCCAATTAGCTGCAAACATAAAACCGCCGAAACACAAAAAAACCTCTGTCCCATCTCTTCCATAGGACAGAAGCCATGCTTCTGCGGTGCCACCTAGATTCATTCTGACGAATGCACTCACTGCCAGGTACTAACATACCGGCCCTGCTGTAACGTGCAGACACGTCTCACCTACTCCGGACCCTGTCCTTTTCAGTTCGCCCTCGCGGGTCCATTTCCCATTCTTCCTGCCACTGCAATCCCACCCTCTGCAGTTCTCTGCGCACATTCCAAAAAGGTACTCCTCCCGGTCACTGGTTTGTAACTAATTGACTTGCAAACAGGATATCCTATTTTGGGGGAAATGTCAAGCTTTTTTTGTCGGGACTTAAAACGGGGATTTAAAACCAAGCAAATAGAAGCAAAAGGAAGCAAAAATAAAATAAAAATGTGGTTGACAAAATGAAGATTGTGGGGTAAAATTGGTTTTGTTGCGGAGGGAATCCTTCCCAATAACAATACGTGTGCGTAGCTCAGCTGGATAGAGCACTTGGCTACGGACCAAGGTGTCGGGGGTTCGAATCCTCTCGCGCACGTTAAAGAGTATGACAAAGGAGAGTATCTGTCGAAAGATAGGTACTCTTTTTTGTTATATGGGCGTGTTTTTAGAAGATTTTGTAAATTGCGTGTAAGTTGCGTATTGGAAAGGTGTTAGATACATAGAAAGCCAGTCTGTGCATAGGTGCGTATCGCTTGCGTTCGCTTGTGAATATCGCTTGCGCTTGTGGGGGTTTTGGTGGAGTTTGGGGGCTACTGCTGTTTCTTTTTATACAATAAGATTTTAAAATTGTTTACATGGCTTTATGGGATAAAAATTCCATAGGGCCATTTTTATTTTGGGGATTGGGTGGGGGTTGAGGTCATAGGGGGTAGTCCAAAACGATTTTAAGGGGGTTTAAAAGGGATTTATGGGTGTGAGTG
>CAJURT010000034.1:10886-38188 GCA_910588875.1 uncultured Lachnospiraceae bacterium | reverse complement strand
TCTCGAAACCGGAAAAAGCAGCAGACCCTTTCCGATGGCTGCTCTCCCCGTTTCCTTGGCGTACCTTTGGGAACAACTTAACTAACTGACATTGCCTGTAAACAGTAACATGCCGCAAAGAAAAACACCAGAACAAAGGCGGAGGGGGGACTTGTAAAAGAGTCCCTTTTTTCCTATACTTACAACAGAAAACACAAAACGACCATCATTTATCGGCAGAACAGGGGAGGAAGCAAGATGGAACGGAACGGACTTTTAAGTCTTCAGGCAATGATGTTTTTGCTCATTGGGGCAGGGGTATTTTTGAAGAAAAAGAATATTATCACTACGGAGGGAAGAAAAGTTTTGACCGATCTGATTGTGGATATCATTCTTCCCTGCAACATTATCGGAGCGTTTTATACCACTTTTGACAAGGAAATGCTGATTTCCGGCCTTCAGATTCTGATGGTCTCTTTGGCGCTACAGCTGTTTTGTATGCTGATCAGCGGATTTTGCTATAAAAGAGTGCCCAAAAGACAGCGGGTGATCCTGCAATATGGCACGGTCTGCTCCAATGCAGGATTTCTGGGAAATCCGGTGGCAGAGGGACTGTATGGCTCTCTGGGGCTTTTGTATGCTTCCATCTATCTGATTCCCCAGAGGATTGTCATGTGGTCAGCGGGGATTTCCTATTTTACGGAAAGCCCGGACAAAAAGGAAGTGGCAAAAAAAGTTTTAAAGCATCCCTGTATCATTGCCGTTGCGATTGGGATTGTCCTCATGGTGACACAGCTTCCTCTGCCGGTTTTCCTGGAAAAGGCTATCCACAGTTTAGGAGGCTGCACCACTGCTATTACCATGCTGTTCATCGGAACGGTGCTGGCGGACGCGGGATTTCACCATATGGTTACAAAAATTACCGTGATTTATTCCTTCATCCGCCTGGTGGCAATCCCGGCAGTGGTTTTGGCAGGGTGTATTCTGTTTCAGGTGGATTCGGTGGCGGCAGGAATTGCGGTTGTGCTGGCCGCCATGCCTGCCGGGAGCACAACCGCGATTCTGGCAGCGAAATATCATGGAGACGAGAAATTTGCCACCCAGTGTATTGTCCTGACCACATTGCTGTCCGTGGGAATGCTGCCATTGTGGTGTATGGCTTTGGACCGGTTTTTGTAGGGACCGCCGCAAGACACAGAGAGACTCCGGGAGTATATTATGGCAAAAAAAGGAGGAAAATTTTATGGATTTTCGGGAACTGACCTATGTGACGATGGTGGCGGAATGTAAAAGAGTGACGGCTGCGGCGAAAAAGCTGTACATCTCTCAGCCCTCCTTAAGCCAGATTCTCTCCAAGGTGGAGCAGGATGTGGGGGTGAAGCTGTTTGACCGGAATGCCAGCCCCATTACCCTGACCTATGCCGGAGAAAAGTATGTGGAGACGGCACGCAGAATTCTGAGTCTCAACAAGAATCTGCGCCGGGAACTGATGGACATTTGCCAGGGGGCGAGGGGAAAGATAAGGCTGGGGATTCCCACAGAACGGGCCGGGTATATGCTTCCCGCTGTGCTGAAACATTTCCGGGAACAATATCCTTTGGTGGAGGTGGTGATTTTTGAAGCCCACACCGATGAACTGATTGAACTGATGGAAAAGGAAAAGCTGGATTTGTTCATCTCCCCCAGAAGGGCAGAGGATCTCCCGGCAGGAATGAAAGCGGAGCTGATCTACCAGGAGCGCCTGTTCCTCCTTGCCGCCCCTGGCGCCATTGCCGGAGAGCACTGCAAAAACAGGAAGGAAAGAACGGTAGATCTGGCCAAGTTAAAGGACATGCCGGTGATTCTGCTGAAAAAGGGACATGAAATCCGCAAGAGGGCAGATGCCATTCTGAAAAAGCATAAGATAGTACCTGCCCGGGTAATGGAGATATCCAGCTGCATTTCGGCCGTCCAGCTGGCGGACGGCGGGCTGGGATATACCTTTGTTCCCCAGCGGGCAGTGGATGTGCTGGGGGGAGAGGAAAGGTTTTGCTGCTATCATTTCTCGGATAAGGAGGAAAGCTGGGGCGTTCATGTGGTCTGCCGGGAGGATGCCTATCTGGACCGGCCGGAAAGGTATCTGATTGATCTGATGAAGGAGACGTTTCGGCAGGTCTGAACCGGTCAGAACCGGAAACAGAAAAGTTTATGATTATAACATTTTCTATTCTGGATAAAAAGGTAGATCTTTGGTTTTTTATTTGTAAAAAACAGACTATCATGCAAAAGTGTTAAAAATTTCGAATTTTCTTGACATTATTTTCTCGCATTTGTATACTCTCCTTGAACAAGGAAACTCACGGTTTTGCACCACAGATTCATGATTCTGCGGCGAAAATTCCTTCGAAGGGCAAGGCGGAGGGAGAATGGAATCTGGCACATGAGAGAAGAGGTGCTTCCGGGAATGTTTAAGAAGGGGAGGAAGATATGGAAAAAGAATATGATCTGTTTTTGTTTTGCGGCCAGTCCAATATGGCAGGACGGGGGATCACTTCAGAGGAATGGCCGGAGGAGGCGCCCTCCATTACACCCGGGGCGGGACTGGAATACCGTGCGATTTCGGATCCGGAATGCCTGCATCCGGTTCAGGAACCCTTTGGGGCAGAGGAGAACAACCCGGAGGGGATCGATGAGCCGGGGATGAAAACCGGTTCCCTGGTAACGGCCTTTATCAATGCGTATTATGCCAGGACCCTGGTGCCTGTGATCGGGATCTCGGCCAGCAAGGGCGGCTCGGCTATCGCAGAATGGCAGGGGGAGAATGACTATCTTTCGGATGCCCGGATGCGCCTGAGGCGGGCAGAGGATTATCTGAAAAAAGAGGGAATCCCCATCCGGCATCGCTTTATGCTCTGGTGCCAGGGAGAGACGGACGGAGATCTGGGCACAGAACCCGCTGTCTACAAAGAAAAATTCAAAAGAATGCTGTCACAGGTCAGAGAAAGCGGAATCGAAGCCTGTTTTTTGATTACCATCGGGCAATACAATGGCAGGGACGGTTTTGATTATTCAGGAATCCGCCATGCCCAGCGGGAACTGGCAGAGGAACTTGCGGATGTCTGGCTGGTGTGTGATGATTTTTATACCATGCAAAGCCGCGGCCTGATGAAGGATGATTTTCATTATTATCAGCAGGCTTACAACGAAGTGGGAACAGTAGCCGGGGATGTGGCGGGGCAGCTGGCCATGCAGCCTGAGGTGCTTTTGATGTCCGGACAGGGGAGCCAAAGGTCTTGAAAGGGATAAAGAATGGGAAAGACGGTTTCCGGGACATAAAGCTTTCCCAAAAGATTACCCTGACCTTTCTGGCCACAGCCCTGTTGCTCTGTGTTGTGATGGCAGCGGCCCTGCAGGTCACCTTCTGCATCTATGACCGGCATCTTTACGAGAAATCCCAGGCAGAACTGGACTTTTTTGCCCAGCAGGTCAATGCCAAGCTGGCCCAGATCGAGGAACTGACAGTGGACATTGCCACCGGCAGTGAGATGCAGAACCATCTGTCCCGGATGCAGGAGATGAAATACCTTTCTCCGGAATACAATTATGCGAAATATCAAACTGTTTAAGGATGCCATGGATCAGGATCTGGTTCCCACGCCGGATGAGATGGGACAGATCGATACCCTTGGCCTGGAGGCAGGGCCGGTGGTGACAGGAGACGGGGCCTTTACCCAGAACTGGAACAACTACTCCACCCTGGTGGCAAAAGCCAATGATAAGATTAAGATGATTACCCCGCCCACCATCGGCGCGGAGGACCAGAAGGGGCTTTGGATGAAGCCGGGTATGTTCTTATCCATTGCTGAGACAAGTCCACACAAAAAGGAGGCAGCGGAATTTATCAACTGGTTCTTAAATTCCGAGACAGCCAATGACATTATGATGGCAGAGCGGGGCACGCCTTCTTCCTCCGTGGCCAGAGATTATCTGTCAGGTTCCGGAAAGATGGCGCCGCAGCAGGAGGATATGTTTGCCTATGTGGATATGGCGGCAGGGATGGCAGGTGAGACTCCGGCTCCGGATCCCACCGGCATGTCAGAGGTGAACAAGGCATTTGCGGATGCCTGCAACGCGGCCTTCTATGACCAGATGAGCCCGGAGGATGCGGCGGCTTCCTTCCGCAAGAAGGCAGATGAGATTCTGGCCAGAAATAATTAATTCTTCGGTTGGTAACTGATTTTGCAAAAGGTCCGCCTGCGCTGTTACCCATACCCCGGAAAACGCGCTCCCGCTCCGTGAAAAACGGAGTGAGAACGTGTCTGAAAACGTTCTGTCCTTCTTCTTCTGCGGACCCTTCGGGAAAATCTTAATTTAGCAATTTCCAATCATGCCCGGGAATCCCGGGAGCGTATCAAAGCCGGAGAAAATGAAAAAGGGGGAAGATGCTAAAAATGGCAAAGACAGGAAAGATCAATCATTATAAGAAAAAGACAACATTGCCGGTTATCTTTTTCTTGCTCCATGGATTTTCGGGTTTCTTCTGATGTGGCTGATACCGGCTGTCATCTCCATCTATTATTCTTTTACGGATTTTAATCTGTTAAACACACCGTCCCTTATCGGGCTTGGCAATTACCAGCGTATTTTTACTCAGGATGATACCTTCTGGCAGGCGCTGAAGGTTACCTTCAGCTATGTGCTTGCTTTTGGTTCCCCTGCGTCTGGCCTTTGCCCTGTTTGTGGCGATGCTGCTGAACCAGAAGCACAAAGGCCTGGGGCTTTACCGGACCTTATACTATGTGCCCTCGATTATCGGCGGAAGCATTGCGGTTTCTATTGTGTGGAAACAGCTTTTTGGCAACAAGGGCGTGGTGATGTCCCTGCTTGGCCTGGTGGGAATCCAGCAGAAGACCTCGCTTTTGGGGAATCCCAAGACAGCCCTGGCAGGTATTTACCAGAATCACCCTGCCGATGCTGACTCCGACCATATTCTTTAACCTGATTCTGCAGATAATCAATGGTTTCCGGGTATTTACGGAAAGCTATGTCATCACGGACGGCGGGCCGTTGGACAGCACCCTCTCTTATGTGCTTTATCTGTACCGGCGGGCCTTTACCTACTTTGACATGGGTTACAGCTGTGCCCTGGCCTGGGTGCTGGTGGCGATCATTGCCGTATTTACCGTGATTCTCTTTAAGACACAGAACAACTGGGTTCATTATGAAAGCTGAGGTGTGAACCATGAGGAAAAAACAGCAAATCCATTCCGTAACCTTTCATGTGGGAGCATGCCTTCTGGGTTTTATCATGATTTATCCCCTGCTTTGGCTGCTGGCAAGTTCCTTTAAGAGCAATGATGTGATGTTTCAGGACGCTTATTCCCTGATTCCCAAGGTCTGCGACGCGGCCGCCAACTACAAGAGCGGCCTGGAAGGGGTGGGAGGCGTTTCCTTTGGAACCTTCTTTCTGAATACCATTGTGGTGACCATCGCAGGAACCGCGGGCTGTGTGTTTATCTCCCTGCTGGCGGCCCATGCCTTTACCAGAATCAAGTTCTGGGGCTCTGGCTTTCTCTTTGGCTGCGTGATGATGACCATGATGATTCCGCCCCAGGTGATGGTGGTTCCCCAGTATATTATCTTAAAAAAGCTGGGGCTGATTGATACCCGGATTGCCCTGGTTCTTCCCTGGTTTTTCGGCGGCGCCTTCTTTATCTTTCTGATGGTCCAGTTCTTCCGGGGAATTCCCAGGGAACTGGATGAGGCGGCCATGATTGACGGCTGCGGGAAGGCAGGGATTCTGTTCCGGGTGCTGGTCCCGGTGGTGAAGCCGGCCCTGGTTACGGCCTCGATTTTCGCCTTTTACTGGATTTGGCAGGATTTCTTCCAGCCGCTGATTTTTATGAGCACCACGAAGAAATTCACCATTTCCCTGGCACTGAATATGTATTTGGATCCCAATTCCTACAATAACTATGGGGGACTGTTTGCCATGTCGGTGATTTCCCTGCTGCCGGTGATTATCTTCTTTATCATTTTCCAGAAGTATCTGGTGGACGGGATTGCCATGGATGGGATTAAAGGATAACAGGAAAAAGAAAAGGCAGGATGAATATGAAATTATTTTCAGACACAAAAATCCTTGCCGATGGTCAGCCGCTGTCAGTGATACTGGCGGCGGCTGATCTGGCAAGAGACTTAAAAAAGGCCTGCTGCCTTTCATCCAGGGAAGGAGAGGGGCAGGGGGAGAAGGGAATCTGCAAGGGCATCCGCCTGCGAAAGGGAAACGAAGAACAGGAATGCTACCGTCTCTTTGTGGAGGGAGAGGAACTGATCTGCGAGGCGGCGGATGATCTGGGCTTTATTTACGGAATCTACGGCATCAGCCGGGATTTGCTGGGGATTCAGGATTTCTGGTTCTGGAATGACCAGGCCATTCCCGTCAAGACCTTCCGGCAGGTGGAGGAGGATTACGGAAAACAGTCAAAGCCTTTTGCGGTCCGGCTTCGGGGCTGGTTTATCAATGACGAGGTTCTTTTGCACACCTGGAAGGTGGAGCAGAGAAAGGAAGGCCCCTGGGAGATGGCGCTGGAGACCCTGCTTCGCTGCGGCGGCAATATGGTGATTCCCGGGACGGACAAGAACGCCCGGATGAACCGGAAGCTGGTGTTTGACCGGGGGCTGTATCTGACCCATCACCATGCGGAGCCCTTGGGGGCGGAAATGTTTGTTAGGGCTTATCCGGAACGGACTCCCTCCTATGATCAATACGGGGAGGAATACCGGCAGCTGTGGCAGGAAGCCATAGAAGAGCAAAAAGGACACCGGATGGTGTGGAACATCGGCTTTCGGGGGCAGGGGGATGTGCCCTTCTGGGAGAACGATCCTGGTTATGATACCCCGGCGGCAAGGGGGGGCTCTGATCAGCCGCCTGATCGGGATGCAGTACCACATGGTCAAGGCGGCGGATCCGGAGGGAATCTGCTGCACGAACCTTTACGGGGAAACCATGGAACTGTACCAGGAGGGATTTTTAAAGCTGCCGGAGGATGTGATTTCCATCTGGGCGGACAACGGTTTCGGGAAAATGGTGACACGCAGGCAGGGCAACCACAATCCCAGGATACCGGCGCTGCCGGCAAAGGGAGCAGAGGGCAGGCACGGAATCTATTATCATGTGTCCTTCTATGACCTGCAGGCAGCCAACCACATGACCATGCTGCCCAATCCGCCGGAGTTTGTCAAAAGAGAACTGTCAGAGGTGCTGCGGCGGGGAATGAAGGATTACTGGCTGATCAACTGTTCCAATATCAAGCCCCATGTGTATTATCTGGATTTCCTCTCTGCTTTGTGGCGGGAGGGGAAGGCGGATGAGGAAGAGCATCTTATGGCCTATATCCGCACCTACTACGGGACCGGCCACGAGGAGGAGATCGCTTCCTGCTTCCGGGAATATTTTTCTGCCGCCCTGTCTTACGGCCCTCACGAGGACGACCATGCGGGGGAACAGTTTGCCAACCATGTGTGCCGGATTCTGGTTTCCCAGTATATGCGGGAGGAAAAATGCCGGGCAAAGGAGCTTTTGTGGGCCACAGAGGAGGAGACGCTGCGGGGACAGATCGGCTGGTATTTCTCCCTTTGCCGTCAGGCGGAGGACAGCTATCAGAAGCTTTTGCGGCAATGTGAGCGGACGGATTGTGATCTGGACGGACGGGAGCGGGAACTTTTTCGGGATTCCCTGCTTTTGCAGGCCCGGATTCAGGCCGGCTGCTATGCGGGAGCCGGGCTGGTGGCGGAGGGACTTTTGCAGGCCATGGACGGGAATTACGAGAGGGCCTTTTACCTGGCAGGCAAGGGCCGGAAAAGCTACCTGGCGGCCAACCAGGCCATGCGGGAGCGGGAGCATGGCAAATGGCACGGGTTTTATGAGAACGAGTGCCTGACCGACATCAAGCAGACGGCCTGGGTGCTGGAGGGGCTGTCAGTCCCTCCTTCTTCCAAGACCGGATATTATCTGATGATTAGTAATGGATTACGTTGCCTGCCCTGCAGATTTTATCTATGACCGGGGCCGCTTCCTGGCTTTGGAAGTAGTCCAGGGTGGCAGGGGGGATAAGTTCCTTTAAGGCATTAAAGTCTCTTTGCTGGAGCAGCTGCCGTACCGTGGAGGCGCTGATCGGTTTGCCTTTTGCCTGCCTGCGGGGGACAATGATACACTCAATCCCTGCCAGGGGAAGTTCTGAAGCCATGATCTGATTGTAGATTCCGGTCACCTGGCTTGCGGGCTCCTCTCCCACATAGCGCCGGGTAACGGATAAAGCGTGGGCAATCTTGGTAAAGATAATGAGATCCAGCCGGGCATGACCCCGGATGACGGCTTCCTCATCCTTTAAGAAATAGCTGGGAAAGGTGGCATTGCTGATGATATAGGGGCCGCTGTCATGGCAGATTACATTGGGCAGATGGGAGGTGCCAGCCAGAACCAGCCTTTTCCGGACAGGGAAGGGTACCAGGCTGGCATCTTCGCTGACAATAAAAAGATGGAGGGTGTCACATTCAGATGCCGCCTTTTCCACCAGGTATTGGTGTCCCAGGGTAAAGGGGTTGGCATTCATTACCAGGGCAGCGGACAATCCCCCGGTTTTTGTCCCGGCCAGGCTGGCTAAATATTCTTCAAAGCCGTTTCTCCGGTTTTCCATAAAGACAAGGGCATGGTCCACCCTGGCAATCTCGTAAAATCCCAAATCCCGGAAAAATTTTGCAGAATTAATTTTGGTGTACAGGAAAAGATGGAGGTTGCCCCGGCCGTACTGGACATCCATCAGGTGGGTAATGACCTGGTTCAGCAGTCCTTCCCCCTGGTGGGCGCTGCTGACAGCAAAGCAGCGCAGGGTATTGGCAAAGCAGCTTCCGGTGGCAATAACCTGGTAATCCTCATCGAACATGGCGCAGATATAATCCAGATTGGAATCCCTCTGAATGCCTTCCTGCTTTAGGAGGGCATCGATCTGAGAGAGGCTGCGCCGGTCTGTGGGGCGAACCTGTGAAATGGTATATTCTGACATGGGACTCTCCTTTCTGCCGTTTTCTTCCATGGCATGGAACCTATCAAATCAGTTAAATGCAGGGGCTCAGCCCTCATTTTCCAGAAAATACAACAAATAACAGACTGCCAGCAGGTCAGCGCTGCCTCCGGGGGAAAGGTTTCTTTCCACAAACTCCGAATCCAGCTGGCTTAAAGCCTGCCTGTCCGGATAGGGATGCTTTTCCAGAAGCTTTTTGACCTGACCGGCAATTTCCTGCTGGGTTTTAAGGCTGCTGCGGGCAATCAGGTTGGTATCAGCAGCTGCAGTGATCAGAGCCAGCAAGGCGCCGCAGCCTGCATCATTGACAGAAAGCCCCCGGGCGATTCCCTCTTTCAAAACGGGAAGGCCCACATCCCTCACAGCAGGAAGCCCTGCTTCCATCTGTCCCCGCACCCCGGTAATCTGGTGGCGGAGATATAATTTCTGTCCCATGGTGACAGCATTTTCCTCCGTAAGCCCGGCAAAATCGCGGGCAATCAGCCCCCTGGCCATGGCTTTGCATTCGTCCAGAACCCTATCCGGACATTTCCACTGGTCCCTGGACAGCCGTCCTAAGGCGGCGCAGAGGATTCCCATGGAAAAAATGGCTCCCTTGTGGGTGTTGACCCCCTTTGTGGCAGAAAACATGGCAGCTTCTGCCCTTCTTCCGGCAAAACGGATTTGTCCGAAGGTGTCACCGGCTCTCTGGCTGGCAGTTTGCCTCCCTATCCGGGTGCAGGACTCAAAATAAGGCCAGAGGGCGCTGGCGCTGTCCATAAAGGTAAAAATGTCCATATCCTGATGGCTGCCGTTTCCTTCCCGATCAACCAGCCCGGGCTTTGGGGTGGTGCATACCTCATAGAGGAGCGCCCGGCAGGCCAGCCGGGCAGCAAGGGCCGCATCCTCCTCTTCCACGGCCTGGGCCAGGATATCCCAGGTTTTTTCCTGGAGTTCTTCCACCTTATGGGCACGGCTGCGGGCACAGGCCGCCGCAGGTTTCCCGCAGATGAGGCAGGGGCGTGGGGAGAGCCCCAGTTCCTGGCGTTCTGCTTTTTCCCCATTGGGTTTTAATACATCCATGTCAAATAATCTGCCTAAGGGGGCAATATCCTCAATCCCGCAGGTAATCTCCTTCACCAGGAGATAATCCCGGTCAATGAGATAGTATGCCTCGTTCCCGGTGGGTTCACTGGTTTCCGTAAAACAGGCAGGCTGTATTTTCAGGGAATCCAGCTGTTCTTTCAGATACTGTTTTCCCAGTTCAAAGCCCTGCCTGATCAGGGCATTATTTTTCACGGGCCCCGGAATGTTCATGGTAAAGCATACCATGGGCATCTGATATCTGGCAAGCAGTTCCCGCTGCCGGAGAGCCCGGCGTTCCCGGGCATCCAGCATTTCTGTCAAAGTTACATGATGTTCCATCTGATTTTATCTCCTTATCTGGCTCTCTTTTTCAAAAGTCTAACAGGCCATACAGGAATTATGGCAATATCCCTGCCCTCCGCAAAAAAGGATCACGAAATTCTGTCGGGTTGTGTTCTCTTGTCCGGGAAAGGAGGATTTTGTCATTATCATATAACAATTTACGGGGGATGGAAAGTCTTTTTTCTAATCTTTCTTGTTTCTGTTCCATCCAATTCAGCCAGTCTTTTGTGATTTCTGTTTTATCACAGTTCCTTTTTGTTCTCCGGGCCAGGGGTGGTGACAATTACCTTTTCGGGAGTGACAATCAGAGCGCCTTTGGCCGTGGCAGCGCCGTTGAACATTTTTTCCACCATAGCCTTGAAGGTGTCAACCACATTTCCCTCTGTTAAGTATTCGGCTTTTCCTTTGATCTGATAGCCCTCCAGCTTTTTGGCATCATACACGGAAATGGCAATCCGGCCATTTTTTTGGATGTTTTTTAATGTGGTATCCAGAAAAACATCCCCGATCAGCAGCTTGCCGTCCTCAGTCACATCCTTAAAGGCAACCGGTACCACGTTGGGCGTATTGTCCTGGCAGGTAGCTAAATCCCACATGGCTTCCTTCAGTAGTTTGGTTACATTTTCGTTTAACATAAATAAATTCCTCCTGGTTTAAAATGTGTTTGTTGTTTGACAAGCCCATTATAGGAAATAGGCTTCCGGGCAGCAAGATATTAATAAATTTATGAGCCACTATGAAATTTCATAGCAGCTTGCCAGGGGAGAGGGCAGAAGTTATAATAGGGCGAAAGGAGGGCTTTTAGTGTTTCTAAGAAAAGAGGGAGGATGTTATGTATCAGAAAAAAATTGCTCCGGATATCCGCTGCCCGCTAGAATACGGCCTGAATATTTTCGGGGGCAAGTGGAAGCCCAGGATCATCTGTGTGCTGAATGAGAAAAAGGTTCTGCGCTACAGCGGAATCCGCAAGGAAATGATGAATATTACGGACGCAGTGCTGGCGGCGGCTTTAAAGGAGTTAATTGAGGACGGAATTGTGGAGAGGAAATCTTATGATGAGATTCCGCCGAGGGTGGAGTACAGCCTTACCGAAAAAGGGAATTCTGTGGTTCCCATTCTCCAAAGCATCTGTGCCTGGTCGGGGATTTTCCGCAAAAGTGATCAGGAGCATGTGCTGGCCCAGTGCGAACAGTGTGACTATAATGCTGCTCATAAATTTAATAGCGATTGACGGAAAGAGGGGTTTCCTTTACAATAGAGTAGTGCGCAGGCAAAAAGAAAGGATGCACAGAAAAGAAGAGTATCCGGACAAAAAGGAGGAAAAACGATGAAGTATGTATGCGACGTGTGCGGCTGGGAGTATGATGAGGAGCAGGGATATCCGGACGGTGGCATAGCCCCTGGGACAAAATGGGAGGATATTCCGGAGGATTTTGAGTGCCCCCTGTGTTTTGTGGGAAAAGATCAGTTCTCAGTGGCATAATCAGGCAGCTTTCGATCCGCCCCTTTGGGGCGGAGTTTTTATACAAGACAGAATACCTTCTGTGGACAAGGGCATGTATCCCCTTATCCAGGGAAAGAAGGCAGAGGAGAGGATAAAAATGGAGATTGTTTATCTGGGAATTGTATTTCTCATTATTATCGGGGTACTGGCTTTTGGCCGCCTACGGGTTAATGGCAAAACACCTCCCGGATGACATTTCCCAATGCAAGGGCAGCTTTGGATTGATAGGTGGAGTAGGGATGCGCCAGTGCCAGTTCCAAAAACACGCCATCCTTCCCAATAGAGATGTATTCTGTGTCAGGATAATTCTCGGCGCAGGAATGGTAGGTGAAGGCAAGCCCCAGCCCGGCCCGTGCCATGGCAGCGCCTAAATCGGCGGAGATATTGGTGTTGAAGGCGATGGGTTTTATGCCTGCTTTTTGGAACTGGCGACGGCTCATGCTGCCCAGGATAGTATCATAATCACTTAAAATGTATTCAAAAGAGGCAGTGTCCTGTAGGTCAACCCAGTAATAGGGAGAATTTTTCTGCCTGTGGGCAAACTGCATAATCGGATGTTTTCGGTTGGCAACAATGAAAATTTCGTCTTTTTTAATAAATTCTACTTCGTGGGTCAGGCGGGTAAGAGGTAAGGCCACGATAGCCAGATCAATAGAGCCTTCTATCAGGCGGTCTTCGAGGGCCATGCTGTTCTGTTCCACGATATCAACCCGGACATTGGGGTATTTCTCATAGAATGGTTTTAATATTTTGGGAAGCATATGTCTCCCGCGGAAGGAACTGATTCCCAGGATCACGCTGCCTCCCTTTAGTTCAGCCATGTCCCAGAGTTCATTCTGCACTAGGCGGTAATGGGTTAGGATGGTGCGGGCATTGTCAATAAACAGAGTTCCGGCAGAGGTGGGGCGTATCCCCTTGGAGGTGCGTACAAACAGAGGAAGCCCCAGTTCGGATTCATACTGGGAGAGAAACTGGCTGAGGCTGGATTGAGCCATATAAAGCTTGTCAGCAGCCCGGGAGATGCTGCGTTCGTCTGCCAGGGTGACGATGTAGGTCAGTTCTTTCAGGTGCATAAGGGATCCTTTCCTTTTTTCCTAATCGGTGTGCCCTTCCTAAAAAGGGTACACCGATTAGGGCTGTTTTATTTTGTGCTATCGGTTTTTTCGATATAGTATATAAAGTATTTTCAGTTTCATCAATCTTTGATTCATTATATGATAAAAACATGTCAATTACAAGACAAAATTTAGTAGGAGGAAGGAAGATATGGGAAAAGTATCACTACAGGGGGTCATCGATATGCATGTGCATTCCAATCCGGATATCCGGCACCGGGCATATGATGATTTTGAACTGATGGAGGCAGGGATCCGTGTGGGAGCCAGGGCAATCGTGATCAAGACCCACCAGGGAACTACGGTAGACCGGGCATACTTATGCAACCGCCACAATGAGATCCTGCATCGGGGGGACAATGACTTTACTATGTTCGGCAGTGTCACCATGAACCGGCAGATGGGAGGCATTAATCCCTGGGCAGTGGAGAGTGGGCTGAAGCTGGGGGCAAAGGTGATCTGGCTGCCCACCCAGTCTGCCAGGAACAATATGTTGAAACAGAACCAGGATCCGGCGGATTGTGTGGAGGTGATTCAGGGCGGCAGGGTAGTGCCAAAGCTGTTAGACGTATTCCGGCTGGTAAGGGATTATGATGCGGTGCTGGGGACCGGCCATGTATCTCCGGAGGAATGCTTCCGGATAGTGGAGGCAGCCAGGGATGCAGGGGTAAAGAAGCTGGTGGTAACCCATCCGGAGTGGTGGATGGTAGGCATGAGCCTGGAGGAACAGGTGCGGATAGTGAAGGATTATAATGTGATCCTGGAGCATTGCTTTGCCCAGCCCATGGGAGGGGGGAAGTATAAGAGCAACCTGCCCATGAACCTGGAAGCAGTGCAGGCATGTGGGTATCGGAATGTGATGGTATCCACGGACGGGGGACAGGTGGAAAACCCTAACTGGGAGATCGCACTGGAACAGTATATGCAGTATCTGTCGGACCATGGGGTGGGAGAGAAGGAACTCCGCTATATGACCCATGATATCCAGGCAGAACTGTTGGGCATCAGGTAAAGGAGGGAAGGATATGCTGAGCGCATTAATTATTGGGGCCATTGCGCTGTCGGTTGCCATCGGGTATAAGACTAAATTTAATACGGGATTTTTTGCGATTGTGTTTGCCTATCTGATCGGTTGTTTTGCCATGGGGATGAAAACCAAGGAAGTCATTGCGGGATGGCCGGTGAGTACTATGTTCGTGATTTTTTCGGTTTCCTTGTTTTATAATTTTGCCCTGGTCAACGGGACTCTGGAGAAAACGGCCAGATATCTTTTGTATGCCTGCCGCAGATTCCCGGGGCTTCTGCCTTTTGCCTTGTATCTGGCCAGTGCCGGTATTGCAGCCCTGGGAGCAGGATTTTTTACGGTTATGGCGTTTATGGCACCGGTTACTATATTGATCTGCAAGGAAGCAAAGATGGATCAGCTTACAGGCGCAGTGGCAATTAACTGTGGCGCATTGTCGGGAGCCAATTTTATGACCAGCGGCAGCGGAATTATTTTCAGGGGGCTGATGGAGGAGAATGGCCTGGGAGATGCGGCATTTTCTTATACGGCGGTGATCTTTGTGGGAAGTGTGCTGTTCTCCCTGCTGCTGATTGGGGCATTCCGGTATATCCCCAAGAGTAACCGCAGCATTGGGAAGGGAATAACCTTTGAAAAACCAGAGCCTTTCACGGACAAGCAAAGGGTGAATCTGTACCTGATGATTGCCATGATTGCAGTGGTTCTGGCTTTCCCGGTTTTACATATTCTTCTGCCGGATGCAAAGGTGGTCTCATTCATCAACAGCAAGATGGATGTGGGGCTGGTGGCAGTGTTGTTTTCGGTCATTGCCATGTTTTTCGGCCTGGCGCCCCAGAAAGAGGTGATTGCCAAAGTACCCTGGAATACGATTATAATGATCTGCGGTGTGGGGATGTTGATCAATGTAGCCATTGAGGCCGGAACCATTGACCTTCTGGCGGCCTGGGCCGGGAGCAGCCTGCCGGCCTGGATTGTGCCGATTGCTTTTAGCATTATCGGTGCCATCATGAGTTTTTTCTCCAGTACCCTGGGTGTGGTATGCCCGGCTCTGCTCCCGCTGGTGCCAACTCTGGCAGGAACCACGGGAATCAATCCGTTGATTTTGTTTGCCTGTATCGTGATCGGAGCACAAAGTTCGGCAATCTCTCCCTTTTCTTCCGGCGGAAGCCTGGTGCTTGGCTCCTGCAGCACGGAGGAGGAACGCAATGAGATGTTCCCGAAGCTTCTGTTTGTGGCGGTACCGGTGAGTGTGCTGTCATCGGTGGCATTTAACCTAATCCTTTCCTTTGTGCTGTGATGGGGGAGAATAGGATATGAATGGGGGCAGGCCGTGAGGCCTGCCTTGAAATGTCGGAAAGATATAGAAAACCGGCATTTACGTAAATATTGCGCCGGAGAGTTCTATAATGTCATCAATAGGTATGGCCGTTCCATCCTGTAAAATAACCATACGGCGACACCAGTCTGTTTTCTTCAGAAAGCCGGCGGCAGAGACATAGGTGCCGCCGGCTTTTTCCTTGTCCGGAAGAAAATAGAGAAGGGTGACCTGGGGATGGAGATGGGCATGTTGCTGCAGAAGACGGAATTTCTTGTCTAAAAGGTCTTTGGCGTGTTCGTCCAGTTCAATCCTTTCACTGGTAAAACGGGCTTCCTCCCGAACTGCCTCATGGTAGGAGGCCAGGGCGGCAAAAGGGGCAAACTGGGCGGCCCGGTCCGATAAAGGCATGGGGGGATGGGCGGAGGAGACCGGGTGGGGGAGATAGAGAATATCCTCATAGGGGAAGGGAAGCGGTTGGGAACGGTTCATGGTTTTCCTTTCTTTGCGGTTTTTGAGGAGGAGGCCGGTTCCAAAAGAGGAAGCCAGGAGATAAGGGAAAGGAGGGTTATGCCTTATGGCCGCCGATCTGCCGGTTCCGTTCCCTGGCAGTGGCGCCCTCTTCCAGGCTGATGCCTTTTAATATGGCATTTTTTCCGAACTTCTTTTTGACAGAGAGCATGGCCTGCTGAAGCTGCCTTTCTTTTTGCAGCATGGCCTCTTCCTGTTGGCGCTGCCTCTCTAATTGTTCGTAATCTGTAAACAGGTCCAGCTGTTCAAAGGTTTTGGGCTTTTGGACAGAGGCTGCTGGTGTTATGTGGGTGGCAGTGATGTAGATTCGCTTAATCAGAAGATTCCTGTCTGCAATCCGGTCAAACAGTTCTAAAGCAGAGCGGATGATCTGCCTGGCGGAAGAGGTCTGCCGGGGCAGATTTACCGTGCCATGGGCATGCTTGGGAATCTTCCGGCCATAGCGGTCTGTGGTGATTGGCCCTGTGTATTTGGGGCTTATCTGAGGGTCCGTGAGGCAGGCCATGTCATAGCCCACGGTCAGAACCAGCTGAGAGGCGACCATGCTCTTGTCAACCAGATCCAGGGCCAGCTGGTCAGCCATTTCCTTGATTACCAGACGGGCTTTGTCAAAGGGGTAGGGACAGGAGAGAACCTGGCCGCCCCCGATGCTGCTGCTCTCCGGCTGATAGGACTTGATATCAGCCATGGTGCAAGGCTCCCAGCCCCAGGCGTGGTCGATGAGTAGTTCTGCGTTGATCCCAAAGAGACGGTACAGCAGTTCTTCGTTGTGAAAATCCCCAGGCCTTCCCAAGGAGCAGCGGGCGATGTCGCCCATGGTGTAGAGTCCGTGCTCTTTCAGTTTCGCTGCATAGCCATGCCCGATGCGCCAGAAGTCGGTGAGGGGGTGGTGGTTCCACAAAAGCCTGCGGTAGGATATCTCGTCAAGTTCTGCAATGCGGACCCCATGCTCATCTGCATCCACATGCTTGGCCATAATGTCCATGGCCACTTTTGCGAGATAGAGGTTTGTTCCGATGCCAGCAGTGGCGGAAATGCCGGTGGTTTTTTGCACATCACGAATCATCTTTCCCACCAGTTCCCGGGCAGAGGGGTGGCGGGGGGAGAGATATCCTGTGACATCAATCATAACCTCATCAATGGAATAGACATGGATGTCCTCCGGGGCAATATATTTCAAATAAATATCGTAGATTCTGAGGCTGTATTCCATATAGAGGGACATGCGGGGGGTGGCAATAATATAGTCCAGGGACAATTCAGGGCGGGCCCTGACCTCAGGGTCATGGAAGGAGGAGCCGGAAAAAGTATGGCCCGGTGCATGGGGGCTTCTCCGGGAATTGATCTGTTCCACTTTTTGGATTACTTCAAACAATCGGGGGCGCCCGGGGATGCCGTAGGCCTTTAAGGAAGGGGACACAGCAAGGCAAATCGTCTTTTCCGTGCGGCTCTTGTCAGCCACTACCAGGTTGGTGGTGAGGGGGTCAAGCCCCCGTTCCATACATTCGACAGAGGCATAGAAGGATTTTAAGTCAATGGCAGCATAAATAGGGTCTTTTGGCGGCATGATGTGAACTCCAGTCTTTAGATGGGAGGGTGAATATTGCGGCTCTTTCATGGCATCTTTTTGCTTCTGGATAGGGAGCATGTACAGATTGGCGGGGGAGAGAATCTCCAGGGCATCCACTGCCGAGTTTGCCCCTCTTATTTATGGTTTGTATGTCTCTTTTTCCACAACATCATAAATATTTTTTCCCGTCCTTTTTTCAAAATATTCTTTCAGCCTTAGATTGGAATCCCATTTATCCTGGGGATATGAGCCGTATCTTCTTTTTACGTCAAGCATACGTTCTTCCATATCCATCACGCCCTCACTGCCGGCCAGGGAATCGCATAGCTGAATCAGCCGGTCATAATCATCAAAAATGACATGAAACAATGCTGCTTTGATCATTTCCAGTTCTTCCTCAGAAGTGTCAAAATTGCCAATATACCCGCTTACAGACGGACGGATAAATGAATTCCGCTATTTTTTCGGCGCAATGTGCCACAACGCGGCTGTGGTTTCCCCAGGCTCCGGGATTTTGCAATTCTGCTTCTGCTAACAATCCTTCTGCCTCTGCTCTTGCAGGTATCATGGCTTATCTCCTCCTGGTATTTGGTGTTCTGGGGCAGTGATGGCGGCCTGTTGCGTGCCTGCCTAAGTAAAGGAAAAACCTTCCCAAACCGGCTTTCCCGGATATTGCCGGGCTTCTTCTTCTCCCCGCAGCACGCGCAGAGCCCCTTCTGCCATAGCCTCCTGCTCAAATTCCCCTACATAGGAAGTGACAGGGGCAATCCACTGGCAGCTTTCCCGGATCTGATTCTCCACATCAGAAAACCGCAGCAGTCCCCCAGTCAGGAGGATCCCGTCAACCTGGCCTTTCAGCACAGTAGCCATGGAGCCGATCCATTTGATGATCTGGTAAACCATTGCATTCCATATCAGGGTTGCTTTGGGATCGCCGTTTTCCACCATTTTGTGGACCGTGTCAGAATTGGAGGTTCCGAAGTAACTGCTTAGGCCGCCGGTCTGGCTGCACAGTGATTTCAGGCGGCCAAGATCCTCTGGTTTAAAGTGGTAAAGCAGATCCGTCACAGCCATGGATCCCATACGGGTGGGGGTGAAAGGCCCTTCGCCGCCACCGGCATTGTTGCCGTCAACCATTCTGCCCTTATGGTGGGCAGTGATGGAGATGCCGCCGTCTATGTGGCAGGCGATAAAATTGCATTCTTCATATTTTTTTCCTATTAAGGATGCGTGCCTGCGGGCGGTTGCCTTGAGATTTAAGGCATGGGAACCGGTGGTACGGTATATGCCATCCACTCCGGTTATGCGTGCCAAATCCCATAGTTCATCCACAACCGGCGGGTCAATCATGAACATCTGCCCTCCGTAATGCTGACAGAGGATATCAGCCATCTGGACTCCCAGCATAGATGCATGGCGGACACCGCCCCTGGCAGCTTTTGTATCCTCGATCAAGCGTTTGTCAATCCGGTAGATTCCGCTGGGAACCGGGCAGCATCCGCCGCCCCTTCCCACAATGGCATCGATATTGGACAAGTCGATCTGGTTATCGGCAAGGAATTTTTTGACCACATCCATACGGTAGCCCAGCTGGTCATTGATCGTTGGGAATTGCTTCAATTCGGAAGAGTCATGGAAGACATCCGTGGTGAAAAGATTGTTTTCATTCTCAAATAAGGACAGCTTGGTGGATGTGGAACCTGGATTGATGATGAAAATCTGGTAGGTTTTGTTATCTTTAGCCATATTTTCACACTTTCTGTTTTTTTCTGTCAAATGGACAGTACATTAGATCCGGAACTGGCTGATCAGATGGTTTAAAGTTCTTGCCTGGTTGGATAATTCGTTAGAGATATCCGCGCTTTCCCTGGCAGCGGCAGAGTTTTCCTCGATCACTTTAGAAACCTCTTTGATCCTGTTTTCTATAGAAGTGATCATTTCCGCCTGATGGAGGCTGGCAAGGGAAATCTCATCCATTAGCGTTTTGACGGATTGGATGCATTCGCTGATCACCTGCACAGCAGAGATGGCAAGGCTTGTGGACTCCGTGCCCGTTTTCACATCATCCACAGAACGTCCGATCAGGGCGCTTGTGCTTTTTGCAGCTTCCGCTGATTTGGATGCCAGGTTTTTAACCTCATCGGAGACAACGGAGAAGCCCTTTCCTGCAGCGCCGGCCCGGGCGGCTTCCACGGCGGCATTCAGTGCAAGGATATTTGTCTGGAAGGCAATATCCTCGATAGTTTTTATGATGCTGCTGATTTGCGACGAGGATTGGTCAATGTTTTTTGTGGCAGCAATCAGCTGTTCCATTTTAGTATCGGCCTCCGCCGCATAACCGGTGGCCCGGTCAACCAGGTCGCTGGCATTGTGGCAGCGGACTGTGCTGTTTTGAATTTGCGCGGTAATGTCGGTGACATTGGCAACCAGCCCATTGATGGAATCTTTTTGCTGCATGGTTCCCTGGGACAGGGCAAGGGCTCCGGAGGAAACCTGGTTTGCCCCATTGCCAACCTGGTTTGCAATCTGGGTAATCTTGCGCATGACATCGGTAAGGTGGGCGCGGATGCTTTTAAGGCTTTCGGCCAGAACCCGGAAATCTCCGATATAGTAACTCTCGTTTTTGGCCACATCCACGGCGATGTTGCCTTTTGCCATCTCGCCTAAAATCCGGCCGATGTCATCAATTGTTTTGCGCAGGCAGTCACAGACGTGATGGATGGTCTGTGCAATCATCCCGATTTCATCCGTCCTGCCTAAAAAGGGTTCCAATTCCCGGTCTGCGGAAAGTTCCAGATTGCCAAGGCGCCGGATAGCGCTTTCCATGACCATAAGTTCTCTGCCCTCCCGATAGAGGATCAGAAGCGTGAAAAGGATGATGAAAGCAGCTACCAATGCACATAAAAAACCTACGGTGATGCCCACGGTCCCCACTTCCCGGTAAACTTCTGCTGCATTGTCCCGAACCATGAAGGCCCAGTTCCGGTCTTTTAAATATTTGTAGACTACGAACTGGCTTGCTCCATTTTCGTCCCGGTAGGAATATGTATTGGCCTGTGTATTGCCCTCTGCCTGTATGCGGCGGAGGATTTCCTGATAGCCATTGTCGGCAGTCTGTGTATTCAGCAGGGCTTCGTCCTGATGATACAGGTAGGTGCCGGTATCCACATTCAAAAACACATACTCGCTGTTGGGCAGTCCTTCCAGATCCAATCCCAGCAACACATCCATCAGCCGGCTGGCGTAGACGCCTGCGCCCACATAGCCAATACACTTCCCGTCATCAAAAATGGGATAATACATGGACAGGATCATGCTGCCAGTGCCGGGGGACTTCATGATCCCCAGATTCGTCAGCTGCGGCTGTGCCAGGATCGTGCTGCGGAATTCCTCCAGGGATTCGCCCTTCCGGGTGGTCATGCCAATTGCCCCCTGAGAGGTATGGGTAAGGACATAGGTGTCAGGGGTGGCGATGTACAAGCCCTCAAAGATCCCCTTGACAGCGGCGAAATCTTCCGTATATTTCTGGCCTTTTTGCAGAAGTACAGGATTTTGCGGATCAGCAAGGAGGTCGCGGACCTCACTGCCCAGGGCAAAAGCAACCATATATTCTTCTGCAGAAGACACATAATCATTGATGATGGAAGCACGGGATTCCACGGCGTCAATCATTTGGTTGGTGATGTTTTTTTCGACCATGGAAGAAATGCGGCTGGATACAATGAACCAGAGCAGAAGCAATCCCGCAAAAGTGATTGCTGTGGTGATAATACTGATGCGTGTGGCAAGTTTTCGATTGGATAGAAATTTCATAGAGGCCCCTCCTGCAATAAAGTATAGATTTTTCTTTGATTGCAGCAATAATTTTATCATGTTTTGTCATGATTTTCAAGATGGAAGGCCTTGAAGACAGCTATTATTTCCCGTTCTTCCGTCAATGTTACAGGAAGATGATTTTAGTCACAAATATTGATACGGCAGGCCCGTGTGCCATCTAAATCTGGGCAATATGCCAAAATTAATTTGAGATTCCAATTGTATTTATGATGAAAATATCCTATACTGTAAATGGAACAAGACAAAAACGTTGCCTGGGGCATTCAGAAAACAGAGGGGGAATACGCATATGTACAAACTATGGGAAGCACTAAAGGAAGCAAAAAAATACCGTTGGGTGGAACTTTCCCATTCCTTAAACAACGACAGCCCATACTGGTCAGGGATTCCGGAAGGGGCAGTGGAATTGGGAACCACTTGTTTTGACTGGGGGAATGAAATGCTGGACTGCCTGATCCAGACTTTCAAATTTCCGGGGCAGTTTGGTACCCATATCGATTTCCCGGGACATTTTGTAAAGGATCGGGAATTGTCACAGCATTATGGTGTAAAAGACCTGATCTTCCCGCTGTGCGTGGTAGATGTGTCAGAGAAGGTGAAGGAGAACCCCACCTATGCAGTTACCGCTGATGATATCCGGGAGTATGAGGAGAAGTACGGTCAGATTCCCGAAGGGGCTTTCGTGGCCCTGCGCACGGACTGGTCAAAGCGGTGGCCGGATATGGATGCCCTTTCCGGCGCGGATGCCGAGGGGGGAGAGAATTTCCCGGGATGGTCGATGGAGGCGCTGCGTTACATTTACGAAGAGCGGGATGCTGCTGCCAATGGGCATGAGGCATTGGATACGGATGCTTCTGTGGAAGCAGCGGCGGCAGGGGATCTTGCCTGTGAGCGCTATGTCTTAGACAAAGGAAAACTCCAGGTGGAGGTGCTTACCAATCTGGATCAGGTGGCAGCGGCGGGTGCCGTACTCATTGTTTCTTATCCAAGGATAGAGGGAGCCACAGGCCTTCCGGCCCGGGTATGGGCAATTACGGAGTGAGAATATAGGAATTCACGGACGATGTGGATGAGACAATTGAAAGAATAAAACGGGAAGGGGAATTAATTGGAAAAAGGCGGATCCGGGGAGGATCCGTCTTTTTGCCGTGGCAGGGGGAGAAGAACTTTATAGTGGAAAAATCGGGAATATCATGTATAATGGATGTAGTGATAAGGCCATAAGTTGGGGAAGAGGGGTTACATGCATGGGGATGGTGGAGACAACACCGTATAAATGGTTGTATATCGCAGTTGCTTTGCTTTTGTTGTTATGGCTGGCTTTGTCTGTGGCAACGGTTACAATCCGTATCCGCTGCTGGGAGAGGGAAAGCAGGCAGAGATACCGGTATGAAAGAATGTTTTTTCAGAATATATATGGGGTTAAAGATATTATTTACATGATGGTTTGCAGGGAGGACAGACGCCTTTTATTCCTTAGCGGGAATACCAGCCAGGTGTGGGGGATTTCAGAAGGGCAGATCCGCACGGATATTGAGGTGCTTGAGAACCTAACCACAAAAGAATACCGCCGTGAATTCATGCAAAAATGGCAGGCATGGGACGGGGAGGGAGTACTGCAGCAGAATTTTGTGGCGAAGAAGGCCAATGGGGAAAAAGCCTGGTATGAATTGGCAGTTGTGCTTTCGGAGGAGGAAGATGCCTACTTATTCCGGTTCCGGGAGAATACCTGTGAGCAGGAGGAGGTGGAACGTCTCAGGGATGAGATCCGGAAAGCACAGCTGGATGTGCAGTATAAGACGGATTTTCTGTCCAATATGTCCCATGAGATCCGTACTCCCATGAACGGAATCCTGGGAATGCTTGCCCTTAGCAGGATGAGCGCTTCCCGGATGGATGGGCATTGCAAGGCTTCCAAGGAATACGGGGCGATTTCTGAGTATCTGGAGAAGGCGGAGAGCCTGTCCCAGTTCCTTTTGGGTCTGATTAACGATATCCTGGATATGTCCCGGATCGAGAGCGGGAAGCTGGAACTTGCCAGTGAGCCTTTCGACCTTTTTGAATTTGCGGAAAAGCTGAGGGCAATGTTTCAGAAAACCATAGAAGAAAAGGGAGCCGTATTTAAGATGGAACTCCTTGATTTTGATGTGCGGCGCGTTGTGGGTGATGAGTTGCGCCTGTCCCAGGTGATCGTTAATTTCTTGTCAAATGCGGTGAAGTTTACCCCTCCGGGAGGGCAGATCACGGTTACTTTCCGGCAGATGAACCGGATGGGCGGAAAGGTACATTTTATGATCCGGGTGCGGGATACCGGCAAAGGGATATCGCCGGAATTTCTGAAACGGATTTTCAAACCTTTTGAGCAGGAGACGGCAACGATAGCCAAAAGCTATGGCGGAAGCGGTCTTGGTATGGCGATTGCAGATAATATGGTAAAGCTGATGGACGGGCAGATTGTGGTGGACAGCGAGGAAGGGAAGGGCAGCGATTTTAATGTATATCTGGCATTGCCGGTTGATGAGTCCCGGCCCCAGGGCATGATTGAAAACGGAACCATGTCAGAGGAGCCGGTGCAGTGTGATGAGGGCGTCCCCCAGGGCCATACGATTGAAGGCATGAGGCTTTTGATGGCGGAGGACAATGAGATCAATGCAGAGATTGCCATCAGCATCTTAGAGGAGATGGGGGCTTTTGTGGAGAGGGCAGCAGACGGGCAGGAGGCAGTCCATATGTTTGCAGCCCATGAGCCCGGGTATTATGACACCATATTGATGGATATCCAGATGCCGGTGATGAACGGATGGGAGGCCACGGCAACTATCCGGGGGCTTTCCAGGGAGGATGCGGAGCGTATTCCTATTTACGCTTTGTCCGCAGATGCTTTTGTGGAAGACAAACGGCGCTCCGTATCAATCGGGATGAACGGGCATATTTCCAAGCCGATTGATTTTGACGAACTTGTGAGGACGATTGGGAGGTTAGAAAGTGTGGAATAAAATCAGAGGCTTTTTGCGTGTTCTCAGCGGGCACCTTACCGGCCTGGGAATCGGCGCAGTGACGGTTGCCATGGCGCTGACGGTATCCAAGGGAATGGCAGGGCAGGAGACAGGGTTTGACCCGGGGGATATCAGCTTATCCTTTTCCTCATCGGTTTCCGGCGTGCCTGACAGAACAGGTTATGATTTGTCAGGAGAAGGGGAGGACAGTGAAGAGGTAAACCACGATCCGGACCATGAACCGGATGAGAATCAGGAGGAAGAGCAGGAGGAGAGCCAGGGGCTGGATGAAGCCGGGTCTATGGATCATGACAGGGGGGAACAGGTGATCTTGCCGGAGGGGCTGGCAGGCCGGGCCAATCCTTCCGATATGGTGGATGTGTCAGTGAATCCGGGAGAGGCAGATGAGAATGCCTTGGGGACCGGTTTGGGAGGCCAGTCTGGGACGGAGGCCGGGGATATCTTGCCAGGTAACAATGGCGGGCAGGCAGGTTCGGCGCCGGGAGGCGGTTCCTCCGGAGAAGGTACAGGGACAAATGGTTCGGAGAACAGCGGTTCCTTTGGGGGGAACGGAGGGACACAGGAGGGTTCGGGAAATGGGGGCCCCGGGGGAAACCCAGGGACCCAGCCGGAGGATCCCAAGGGAGACGGCTCGCCGGATGATTCGGAAGGCCAGGGTCCGGTGCCGGATGAAAATTCCTTTTCCGTGGTGGTTGACGGGGAAACGATGAATTTCAAAAATGAGGATGAAGCCCTTGCCTGGGTGGCCGACCATGTGGGAATAAAGGGGGAGGAGGGAAACGAACAGTATTTTGAGGGTTTCGTGAAGGATGAAAATGGAAATATGGTTCCCAGCTATGCGGATAAAGATAAGTTTGAAAACGGGCCGGATGTTGCCTATGATTATCTGGGTGACAGCAGCGTGTTTGTGGTGCAGAATGGGGTGACGGCGCTGGAATTATCCTGGGGAGGCGCGAATGAAAGGGTGAAGACAATTGTAATCCCCAAAACAGTGACGTTCATAGGATATGGGATGGGAAGCCGGTTCCCTTCCCTGGAAAAGTTTATTGTATCCGGGGACAATCCGGAATATCTAAGTGTGGATGGGATCCTGTACAACCGGAAAGGGGAAGGGGAAACCGAACTTTATGTGGTTCCGGAGGCAAAGAAGGAAATTAGGGAATGGCCGGATAAAGTGACGGTTGTCAGGGGGAGTTCGTTCTATAATTCTCAGATTGGGAGGGTGGAATTGCCGGATACGGTTATCACCATTGAGGGAGAGGCATTTAGCGAGTCTTTGCTGGGGACAGTCATAATTCCTCCCAATGTCAAAACAATAGGCAATTTTGCCTTTATGTATAAGAACATGTCTGACTCACATAAAATTGTGGTAAAAGCGTCTGAGCCGCCGTCTGTTACAGGCTGGACCTTTGGCTATATGACTTCTGGAGAGAATCCGGCCACAGAGATCCTGGTGCCGGATTCAGAGGAAGATATAATTTTTGAGAAATATTTAATGGCATGGGGGTCAGCGCTGGATGAGCGGTATGGCGGCGGGAGCGGGCTGAAGATCCTGAAAACAGAGGGAAAGGCTGAAGGCCGTTATGAGTATTATGAAGATATGGGCGAAGCAGGCTATCGGAAGAAGGAAGGCGGAGAGCAAATTTTCTGGAAGGACTCCCTGGGGATTTATACTAAGGATGAAGAAGGGAAAAAGGTTCTGGTTCAATGTATGGATCAAACATCAGGGGTGGTGAACCTTGCGGATACGGGGATTGCGTCGGTTGTAAAGGGGGCTTTTGATAACTGCAGTTCGATGGTGGCAATCCGGCTGCCGGAAAGCCTGGAAACAATGCCGGAGAATATATTTGCCAACAACAAGGGTTTGAAGGTGATCATTTCCTATGCCCCTGAGCCTTTGGCACAGGAGATAGGGGTGTCGGATAAGTGTTCTGTGTTTGTAAGACCGGCATCATTGGAAGAGTACCGGGCGGCCTGGGGCGGGCAGGTACGAAAAATTCTCGGCACATCGGAAGTTTACGGGGTGACAAAATCAGGCCTTGTACTGGATATGGGGAATACGCGCCTGATTGATATGGCGGCTGATGCTGCCAGCCTTTCCGTCCCATCGTATGTCACCATGATTTATGACAGGATGGCAGCGGGGAATACAGGGCTGGAAAACATAACATTTTCCTCAGCATCCAAAGTTGTTGCTATAGGGGATGAAGCCTTTTACGGCTGCATTGCCTTAAGGTCGGTTTTGCTGCCGGAATCGGTGGAATCCGTTGGCAGCAATGCCTTCGGCGGCAGGGAGGGGGAGGAACTGACAGTAACACTATCCTCCCAGACACCTCCGGATTGGGGGGAGGCAGATTCTACCGACGGATTGGTAATCTATGTGCCGGATTCCCAAGGGGATACGGTCTATCGGGAATATCTTGATGCATGGCAGGGATGGCTGGGGGAACATCCGGAAGAAATATTAAAGACAAAGGACGGGGCCGAAAACCGGGTACTGCAGACAGGAGAAGAGGAACAGGAGCCTACTGGGGAGATCGTCTCGGAGGAACCGGAAGAGGAGGAACCGAAGGAGGATTCAGAAGAAGAGCCGGATGGGGCGGAGACAGGCGGAACCGGACCAGGGGAAGCAAAACCAGGGGAGGGTGTTCCGGAAGAACCAGAGCCGGGAGAACCGGAGGCGGATGGAACGGAACCTGGAGAGTCGGAGCCGGATGAGCCGGAACCGGATGGAACGGAACCGGGAGAACCAGAGCCGGGAGAGCCGGAGCCGGATGGAACGGAGCCAGGAGAACCGGACCCGGGAGAGACGAAGCCGGATGGAACAGAACCAGAAGAACCAGAGCCGGGAGAACCGGAACCGGATGAGCCGAACCCGGGAGAACTAGAGCCGGGAGAACCGGAGCCGGATGGAACGGACCCAGAAGAGCCCGGGCCGGGA
>CAJURT010000034.1:0-10786 GCA_910588875.1 uncultured Lachnospiraceae bacterium | reverse complement strand
AGAGCCGGGAGAACCGGAGCCGGATGGAACGGACCCAGAAGAGCCCGGGCCGGGAGAGTCGGAACCGGATGGAACAGAGCCGGGAGAACCAGAGCCGGGAGAACCAGAGCCGGGAGAGCCGGAACCGGATGGAACGGAATCGGAAAAACCAGGCATGGATGGATCAGAGCCAGGGACAGGGGAAACTGAGTCGGGAGAAAACGGGCCAGAAGGAATGGAACAGGGAGAAAGCGGTTTTGGAGGAAACGTCTCAGAGGCAGACCCATCAGCGTTTGCCGTGGCGGAGGAAACTCCGGCAACTGCCCCGACAGACGGCAAAGGAGAAGAAACACTATGATTATCAGGCAATCCGAACAGATTATGAAGGAAGTCGGCAAAGTGCTGATCGGCAAAGAACAGGTTATTGAAAAGGTCTTGATGGCGATTTATGCTGGTGGGCATATTCTCCTTGAAGACACTCCGGGAGTCGGGAAGACGACCCTGGCCCTGGGATTCTCCCGTGCATTGGGGATGGATTATAAAAGAATTCAGTTTACGCCAGATACCATGCCTTCGGATATCACCGGCTATACGGTTCCGGGGCAGGGAGATGGAGGGCTGGTGTACCGCCCCGGTGCAGTCCATACAAATTTGTTTCTGGGGGATGAGATCAACAGGACTTCACCCAAGACCCAGTCGGCGCTTTTGGAGGCCATGGAGGAGGGAAATGTGACGGTGGATGGCGTCACCTATCTGCTTCCGAAGCCGTTTATCTGCATTGCCACCCAGAACCCGGTAGGCATGTCCGGTACACAGCCCCTGCCGGAAGCCCAGCTTGACCGGTTTATGGTACGTCTTTCCATCGGATATCCCAGCACGGAAGACCAAATCCGTATATTGGACGAGAAACGGAGCCAGAACACGATGGATGAGGTGCAGGCCGTCGTTACCCGGGATATGGTTTTGGAAGTCCAGAATTATTTGTCAACGATCCGCATGACGGAGGACATACTGCGCTATATCACGGTTCTGTGTGAACGGACGAGGGAGGATGACGGGGTGGAACTTGGCGTCAGCCCGCGTGGAATTATTGCCTTGTCGCGGATGGCCAGGGCGAAAGCCTTGCTTGGGGAGAGGGATTATGTGGTGCCGGAGGATGTGCGTGCAGTGTTCCGGGATGTGTGCGCCCACCGTGTGATCCTCAGGCCACAGGCCAGGATGGAAGGACGTACCGTGGCCGGGCTTTTGGAGGATATCATGCAATCCGTAAGTGTACCGGGAATGCCCGGCAAAAAGAATCGATGATGAAAAAATATAGGATTATGTACTTGCTTGCCGTGCTGTCCGTACTGCTTTGCGGTTTGTGGGGCGGGGCGAGGCTGGCACCGGCTCTTTTGGCAGTGCTGATAGCCTTGCCGGTTCTTTCCGGAATCCGGCTATACCTGTCTGCCGGCGGATTATCCCTTTCACTGGAAGGGGAGCACAGCTGCTGCTGCGGACAGAGGATGGAAATCAAGCTTAAGATAGAATATAAATTTTGGCCTGCTGCAGGAAATGTGAAAATTGATGTGACAGAAGAGAACCATGTGTTTGGCACGAAAAAGAAAGAGGTCTATCTTTTGAAGTTGGGCAGGGGGAGGCACCATGAATTTGATATTGTGCTGGATACGGCAGTCTGTGGGGGAAGGGTAATCCGGATCAGTGGATTAGAGTGCAGTGGCTTGCTGGGGCTTTTCTCTGTCCATAAGCCTTTGGGAGCAGATTTTGCCTATACGGTATACCCTTATGAAGCAAGGATGTATGTTTCTTTAAACCGGCACCGGGAACGGGAGCAGCCGGGGGATATCTATGACGGGAAAAAAAGCGGTACCGATGTAAGCGAGGTGTTTGGCTTGCGGGAGTACAGGGAGGGGGATCCCCTTCAGGGCATCCACTGGAAACTATCCGGGAAGATGCAGCAGCTTATCGTCCGGGAATTCGGCCGCCCGGTGAACTACCATACGCTGCTCCTTTTGTCTCCGGCATTTCAGTACGGGAGCAAAAGGGTGCCGGAGGCAGTGGCAAGTGCTGTGTTTGACTTGGGGATATCCTTAAGCCGGGCGCTGCTCAACCAGAATATTGCCCATTTTGTGGGATATCTGTCGGGAAGTGAGATATGCTGTTTGCCGGTGGACTCATCACACAGCTATGATAATATGCTTTTGCATTTGATGAACCATCCGGTGCAAAGGGACGGGGACAAAACGTTGCTTGCTTTTATCAGCCAGCAGATGCACCGCCAATATACCAAGGTGGTTTATGTGGCAGGGGAGGTTAATGAGGTGGCTGCACAGAATTTGTCCGTGTTGGCTGACCTGACGGTGATTGAGGCCACAAAAGGGGCCTCTGGATACCTGGCAGGCGACAGGGGATATGCAGTGATAGGGATATCCATAGAAAATATGCGGAGCATAGAACATATGATTTCGATATAAAAGGATAGAACTAAGGATAGAACCGTGGAGAAGAGATGAGAGAGAAACAAAAAGTCCGGGTGTTGTCAGAAAAACAGGAAGGGAGATTTAACCGGATATCTGCCAGTATAGGGAAGGGCGCCAGCGCCATGGCGATTGCCATGGGTTGGATGGTTTTTTTCTTTCTGTTGGGAACAGAATCCGTTTTCCTTGTGCCGGTTCTGGCGGCAGGTGCTGCAGTTTTGGTGATATCTGTTTTAGATTCTCTGGTAAAAGGACGTTCCTATGGGACTTTCCTGTGCCTGATGGCTGCCGCTGCCCCATTCTTTTTTTCGGCACAAGGTGTAGCCAGGGGCATCCGTATGTGGGGAAACGGGTTTTTAGGTCTTTGGAACCAGGTGTTTGGCACATTTTATGAAGGGTTTGCCGTCACCGGCCATGTACTGGCGGACGTACAGCTTTTTGGTATTGTTGTGGCGCTTTTAGGCTCCGCGGTGATCTGGGAACTGGTGAAAAGGAAACGCTTTGCCAGCCTGACATTGGCTGTGTTTGTGCCGTTGTGCCTTGGGATGGCGTTTTCCCTTGGGATACCAGGATGGGCATGTGCGCTGTTGGTGGCAGGATGGGTTGGCGCCTGGTGCAGCATGAGCGGGCCTGCAGGTTTCCGGTGGGAGACCCTTTTCCTGATTGCCGGGGTGTGGGCTTTGCTGAATTTGCTTCCGGTGCCGGTCTTTGGCAGCCTTTGGCAGAGGATGTCCGGAGAGTTTCGGGTACAGGCAAAACAAGGGATGGAGTCCCTGCGTTTTGGGGAGGATACCCTGCCGCAGGGAGATTTGACAAAGGCGGACCGTATGCTGACAGGAACCCAGGCGCGCCTGGAACTGGAGGGAGGGGCGGCACCGCTATATCTGAGAGGGTTTGTGGGCTCTGAATATGAAGGAAACAGGTGGGGATGCCTCCCGGCAGAGGATTACAAAGGGGAGTTTACAGGCATGCTCTCATGGCTGGGGAGCCAACAATTCCATCCTGGGAGGCAGTATGGGGACTACAGGGCTGCTTCCGGGGCGGAGGATGAAAATGAGGTTCAGCTGCCCGTATCGGTAAATAATGTGGGAGCCAGCCGCCGGTATGTATATCTTCCGGAGACGGTTTTTGCCTGCCCGGAGGAAACAGGGACATGGAAACAGGATTGGTCAATGCAGGCCCTGGGATGGTTTGGAAAGAAAAAATATGATTTTACCTATTATAATGTCCAGAAAAATGCAGAGACCCAGATGCCGGATCCCTGGATTTACCAGGGGGAAGCCTATGGCGGTGCACAGGGGCAGTTTTGGCAGGCAGAGAGGATATACCGGTCTTTCGTATATACCCATTACCTGGAACTTGGCAAAGAACAGGAGGAGTTGATTCATTCCCTGTTTTTCCAGGGAGACAGCAGTGAAGAGGCAGTGGGGATTTACAGTGTGACTTCCCGGATACGGATCGTGCTGCGCATCCTGGCCGCTTATCAAGAGGTGCCTGCCCGGGTTCCGGCAAACAAGGATTTTCTTACCTGGTTCCTGACAGAGTCAAAGGAAGGCAATGCCGCTTACTATGCGTCAGCTGCCACATTGGCATACCGGGCGGCAGGGATTCCGGCCCGTTATGTGGAGGGATATCTGCTGACAGAGGAACAGGCAGGGCAGCAGGATGGCAGAAGGGCGGTTTTGACAGGGAAAAATTCCCATGCGTGGGTTGAGGTCTATGTGGATGGCATGGGATGGAGGGCAGTGGAAGTCACGCCAGGTTTTTATGAGGAATTTTACCAGGCGGATATTGTAGTTGCAGTGCCCAATGAAAGCTTTGAAGGGGCAGGAGGGGGATTATCAGGGGTATCGGCTTCGGAGGAGTATGAAATTGCGGAGGAGGCTGACGAAGAGAGGCCTGCCCCTTGGGAGGAAGCGAAGTCCGGTAACCTATTGGTTTTGGCGGTGCTGTTTTTGTTCCTTTTGGCGGCAGTGGTGCATTTGGCCCGATTATTGTATTCCCGTTTTCGGTATAACAGGATGAAAAAAGAAGAAAAAATGGTTTATCTGTATGGCAGGATCATGGGGATGATGGAAAAATTATATGAAGGTTTTAACCCGGAACATCCCCTGGAAGTGGCCGGAATGGAAGAGGCCCCCTTTGATACGGCGCTCTATGGTCGTACGGTAAAGCGTATGGAAAGGATCATTTACGGGCAGGAAGAACCGGCCGCCAGAGAAATTCCGGCCACAGAAGCACTGGCGGCGGAGATTCGTGCCGCCTTGCAGGAACGGGGAGCGTGGAGAAGAATGAAAAAATAAGATACCCGGGGAAGGAATGTGTTCATCGGTTCCCCGGGCTGTTCTCCAGATCATGCAGAATCTGGCGTTTATACTCTAAAAACTGTTCCGATAAGGCAAAATCTTTTTTTCTGGGCCGCGGTGTACGGATCTGGATTTCCTTTGTAATCTGCCCTGGCCTCCCGGTCAGCAGGCAGACGCGGTCAGATAAAAGAATCGCCTCATCGATGTCATGGGTCACAAACAGGGTGGAGAGGCGGATGGATTCCATCACCTGCAAATACCAGTCATGGATTGCGCTTTTGGTCAGCATGTCTAGGGCAGAAAAGGGTTCGTCGAGCAGGGCAACCCGGGCGGAAAACAGATAGGTCCGAAGAAGTGCAGCCCGCTGCTTCATGCCGCCGGACAGCTGGGAGGGGTATTTTTTCTGGGTCCCTTCCAAGCCGAATTTTTCAAAATATTGAGATGCCTGTCGGCGGGCTTCTGATTTTTTTATGCCCCGGATCAGCAGGGGGAGAGCCACATTGTCCTCAACCGTGCGGTAAGGGAGGAGCAGATCCTTCTGGAGCATATAACTGATCTGCCCTGGCTTCCCGGTGATATCCAAGCCGTCTAAAAACACCTTCCCTTCCTCCGGCTGGCTTAAACCAGCGATGATATTGAATAAAGTGGTTTTTCCGCCGCCGCTGACGCCCAGGAGGGAGACCAACTCCCCTTCCCTAAGTTCCAGTGACACATGTTCAATGATTTTTGATCCTTGGAAGGATTTGGTGACCCCATCTACTTTGAGTATGGCCATATCTGCTGTCAGCCCTTTCTTTTCCAGTGGTTTATTCCCGCGGGCAATGGCCCCAAGAGCCAGCGGCGCTTGTTTAGGACGGACCGGAACGCAGGCCGTATACCCTGCTGCTTGCCGCGCTGTAAGTTTGCTGCCCCGTCAGCTTACTGCGGGGGATTTGACTGTGGGAGATAGTCGTTGGTAAAGCCAATGTTTTCCGGCAGTTTGGGATCGGAAAGGCCGTTTTCATTGAGCCAGGAGTAGAAGCGGTTCCAGCGTTCCGGATCCATATATCCCCATGAAGGGGCGTCGGCCAGGTATTCTCCTGCCAGATATTGCTGGCTTTTGAGTACCAGTTCCGGATCCAGTTCCGGTACGGCACGGCACAATATGTCTGTGGCTTCCTGGGGGTTATGGGCGGCGTCCTCATAGCCCTTGCCGAGAGCGGCAAGAAAGGCTTTGGCTGTATCTGGTTCTTCTTCCAGGAACTGGTTTCCGGAAATTACCACCGGAGTATAGTAGTCGAATACCGGATTTAAATCGCAAAATGCAAAATAATCCGTTTCCAGTCCTTCCAATTCTGTTTTGACTCCAGCCCATCCATAAAAAATCCAGATAGCATCCACGGAATTTGTTTTTAATGCCGAAACCTCATCGGTGACCGTATTTGGAATTAGGTTAACCTTATCAAAATCGCCTCCGTCCCCTGCTACCAGGTTTTGCAGGGTGGCCAGTTCGATGGGGGATTCCCAGGTTGCATATTTTTTCCCCTCCATTCCCTTTGGGGTATCGATGCCTTCGCCTTTGCGGGAGATGATTCCGGAAGTGTTATGCTGGAGGATGGCAGCCACAGCTTTGATGGGAAGCGCCCCCTCCCCCACAAGGGCCGGGGCCATTGTATCCTGGAAACTAATGCCGAATTGGGCTTTTCCGGAGGCGACCAGTACTTCGGCACCGCCTTCTGGCGGCTGTACGATCTCCACTTCCAGGCCGGCATCCTCAAAATATCCCTTTTCCTGAGCCACATACAGGCCGGTATGGTTGGTATTGGGAGTCCAATCCAGGACGAAGGTGATTTTTTGGGGTTCCCTGGCGCTTCCGGTGCCGGCGGAGGGGACGAGAGCCCCTGTTTTGGGACTGCAGGCGGCCAGGGAAAGGGCCAGTGCTGCAATGGTAACGGTGATCCATGTTTTTTTCATAAAAACCTCCATTCTGCCGCCTGGGGCGGCACAGGGTCATTCACGGCGGTTCCAGGGCATGCAAAACTTTTGGAGGAGTTCTACCCCGTTCATTAAAAGCAGGCTGATGGCCGAGACCAGAAAAATCACGGCAAACATTTTGTCAAAGGAAAATGCTTTTTTGACCCTGGTCATGTACACACCCAGCCCGCCAAAACCTCCCAGCCATTCGGAGATCACGGCGCCCACCACCGCATAGGAGGCAGAGATGCGCAGGCCGGAAAAGAACTGTCCCAGGGCGCCTGGCAGTTTAATATAGAAAAAAATCTGTCCCTGCCCGGCGCCCATGGCCCGCAACAGGCTGATGGCATCCGGGTCAGCGGACCGAAAGCCAGTCAGAAGTCCTATGGTGATTGGGAAAAAGGTGGTAATCACAATCAGGATGATTTTTGGCGCCATCTCATAGCCAAACCAAAGCACAAGGAGCGGGGCGATGGCCACTGTGGGGACTGTCTGGGTGAGTATTACCAAAGGGTAAAATGCCTGGTAAAGGATCTCAAAGCGGTCCATGATAAGGGCCATAAAAAATCCCAGGAATACCCCTAAACCCAGTCCGATAAATGCCTCGGACAGAGTGGTGAGGGAATGCCCCATCAGGGCGGGAAACTCTGTAAAAAAAGCTTTTGCCACCCCAAGGGGGGAGGGGAGGAGAAAAGCATCCACGATCCCGGCCCCTGTGATGAACTGCCATATAAGCAGGACTGCGAAAACGGCTGAGCAGGAGTACAGCTTATTGGTGATGTTTGGTGACTTTTTTGTCAATGGTCAGCACATCTCCTTCCGGGCGGTAGGTTACCTTGATGTAGGCGGCTACAGAAGGGGCGCCTGCACGGATAGCGATGTGCTGGCATTCTTTTACAATGTCCATCAGTTCATCATAATCCCCCTCAATAGCGGTCTCAAAGGGCCCCACATAGCAGTTTAGGCCAGTGCTTTTGATGTAGGCAATCACCTCGTCAACGACACGGATCAATTCTTCGTCATTGGCTGCCTCTGGTAATGATTGGATAGCTACGCTTGCATTCATAATAATTCCTTTCCGGCTGCCGGGCCATATTCCGGGTGTTTCCGGGGAGAAAAAAGAGAAGGCTGGAACAAAAAAACCGCCTGGGGAATCCAGGCGGGGATACAGACTTCTGTCATTTGCTTTCCTACGCTGGCATTATCCAGATCAGGTTCCAGGGTTTAAAATACGTTCTATTTTATCTCAGCCGGACAATGCTCCAGCACCCCTTTTTATTGTCGGTCTTAGTCTATCACAATTGTGCCGGCAAGTCAATAGGGATGTTTTGCAGTGGGTACGCGCTTGGGGAGGGCGGGAGGCCGTAGGGGGCAGAAAAACAGGAAGTTCGTATATGCGAACAAAAAACCTATATACGAAAAAGACAGAATATGAAAGCATTTCCACAAAAATTAGCAGATTTTTGGATAAATTTTTTCCATTATTTTGAAGAAAAGAACTTTACTAGAAATCAAAATATGTTATACTTATAGCAGACCGCCGGCGGGCTTTTTCGCCATGTCTTTATTTTTATGATTTTGTGGCGGCGCTTTTCCTGTGGCGCGTGAAAAAATCACCAAAGGCGGAGATAACCAGTAGAAATGTCTACACAACTTATTTAGGAGGAAAACACTTATGGCAAACAAGTGGGTGTATTTGTTCACCGAGGGAAATGCCGACATGCGGAACCTGTTAGGCGGCAAGGGAGCCAACTTAGCAGAGATGACCAACTTAGGGCTTCCGGTGCCGCAGGGCTTTACCATCACCACCGAGGCATGTACCCAGTATTATGAGGACGGCAGAAAGATCAATGACGAGATCATGGGTCAGATCATGGAGCACATCACCAAGATGGAGGAGATCACCGGCAAGAAGTTTGGCGACAAGGAGAATCCGCTTCTGGTATCCGTTCGTTCCGGTGCGAGAGCATCCATGCCTGGTATGATGGATACCATCTTAAACCTGGGTCTGAATGAAGAGGTTGTGGATGTTCTGGCAAAGAAGTCCGGCAATCCCCGCTGGGCTTGGGACTGCTATCGCAGATTTATCCAGATGTTCTCCGATGTGGTTATGGAAGTCGGAAAGAAATATTTCGAAGAACTGATCGACAAGATGAAAGAGGAGAAGGGCGTTACTCAGGACGTGGAACTGACCGCCGAGGATCTGAAGGAACTTGCCAACCAGTTCAAGGCTGAGTATAAAGAGAAGATCGGTGAGGACTTCCCCGCTGATCCGAAGGTACAGCTGATGGAAGCCATCAAGGCTGTGTTCCGTTCCTGGGACAACCCCCGGGCCAATGTATACCGCCGGGACAACGATATTCCTTATTCCTGGGGTACTGCGGTTAACGTACAGATGATGGCATTCGGCAACATGGGCGAGACCTCTGGTACCGGCGTTGCCTTTACCCGTGACCCGGCTACCGGCGAGAAGCACCTGATGGGTGAGTTCCTGATGAACGCCCAGGGCGAGGACGTTGTGGCCGGTGTCCGCACCCCCCAGAAGATCGACCAGTTGAAGGAGGTTATGCCGGAGGTTTACGACCAGTTCGTAAAAATCTGCAACACCCTGGAAGATCACTACAGAGACATGCAGGATATGGAGTTCACCATTGAGGACAGGAAACTCTACATGCTGCAGACCCGTAACGGTAAGAGAACAGCCAAGGCTGCCTTGAAGATTGCCTGCGACTTAGTGGATGAGGGCATGATCGATGAGAAGAAGGCTGTGAAGATGATTGACCCGCGTAATCTGGACACCCTGCTTCATCCCCAGTTTGACGCGGAGGCCCTGAAAAAGGCTGAGCCTCTTGCCAAGGCGCTGGCTGCTTCACCGGGCGCTGCCTGCGGTAAGATCGTATTCTCCGCCGAGGATGCCAAGGCCTGGGCTGCCAGAGGCGAGAAGGTGGTTCTGGTCCGTCTGGAGACCTCTCCCGAGGATATCGAGGGTATGAAGGCTGCTCAGGGTATCCTGACCGTCCGCGGCGGTATGACCAGCCATGCGGCTGTGGTTGCCCGTGGTATGGGTACCTGCTGTGTATCCGGCTGCTCCGAGATCACCATGGACGAGGCCAACAAGAAGTTCACCCTGGCAGGCAAGGAGTTCCACGAGGGTGATCCCCTGTCTATCGACGGTTCCACCGGTAAGATCTATGACGGCATCATCCCCACGGTGGATGCTACCATTGCCGGCGAGTTCGGCCGTATCATGGCATGGGCGGACAAGTACAGAAAGCTGAAAGTAAGAACCAACGCAGACACTCCGGCTGACGCAAGGAAGGCCAGGGAGTTAGGCGCCGAGGGTATCGGCCTTTGCCGTACCGAGCATATGTTCTTTGAGGGCAACCGTATCGATGCATTCCGTGAGATGATCTGTGCGGAGACCTTGGAGGAGAGAGAAGCGGCTCTGGAGAAGATCCTTCCCGAGCAGCAGGGCGACTTCGAGAAGCTTTACGAGGCTTTGGAAGGCAACCCGGTTACCATCCGTTTCCTGGATCCGCCGCTGCATGAGTTCGTTCCCACTGAGGAGGAGGATATTAAGAAGCTGGCCGATGCCCAGGGCAAGAGCGTGGAGCACATCAAGGCTATGATTGATTCCCTCCATGAGTTCAACCCCATGATGGGTCATCGCGGCTGCCGTCTGGCTGTCACCTATCCGGAGATTGCCAAGATGCAGACCAAGGCTGTCATCCGTGCCGCTATCAATGTGAAGAAGGCTCATCCGGACTGGAACCTGGTTCCGGAGATCATGATTCCGCTGATCGGGGACATCAAGGAATTGAAATATGTGAAGAAGTTTGTGGTTGAGACCGCAGACGCTGAGATCGCGGCTGCAGGTGCAGACTTAAAGTACGAGGTTGGCACCATGATCGAGATCCCGAGAGCAGCCCTGACTGCTGACGAGATCGCCAAGGAGGCGGAGTTCTTCTGCTTCGGTACCAACGATCTGACCCAGATGACCTACGGCTTCTCCCGTGACGATGCAGGCAAGTTCCTGAACGCTTACTATGATGCCAAGATCTTTGAGAATGA
>CAJURT010000033.1 GCA_910588875.1 uncultured Lachnospiraceae bacterium | reverse complement strand
CGATCTGATCCATCTTGTCAATGATGGGCAGCATCTGCTCGGTACTCATTCTGGTCGCGATTAAGGACTGGTGGGCGTCACGGAGGACGGTCTCCACGATCTTAACCGGCTTCTTCTCTATTGCCATTTTATTTCCCTCCTAAATTTTCAAGAAAAATCCCCATATTGCATTACACACCGAAAATCGCCATAAATGTACCGGCTGCCACAGCCGTACCGATCACACCGGCCACATTCGGCCCCATGGCATGCATCAGCAGGAAGTTGGTCGGATCGGCTTCCGCCCCCACCTTCTGGGACACACGTGCCGCCATCGGCACCGCAGACACACCGGCAGAACCGATCAGCGGATTCACCTTGCCTCCGGTCAGCTTACACATGATCTTGCCAAAGAACACGCCTGCAGCCGTACCGAAAGCAAATGCAATCAGGCCCAAAGCCACGATCTGCAGAGTCGTCACCTTCAAAAAAGCCTCTGCGCTGGTGCTGGCGCCCACGGAGGTGCCCAGCAGGATAACTACAATGTACATCAGGGCATTGCTGGCAGTCTCCTGCAGCTGCTTTACCACTCCAGACTCCCTGAACAGGTTGCCCAGCATCAGCATGCCTACCAGCGGAGCCGTGGTGGGCAGGATCAGGCAGACTACGATAGTAACAATGATCGGGAACAGGATCTTCTCCAGCTTGGACACCGGGCGGAGCTGTTCCATCTTGATCTTGCGCTCTTTCTCGGATGTCATCAGCTTCATGATCGGAGGCTGGATAATCGGCACCAGGGCCATGTAGGAATAGGCCGCCACAGCAATCGGCCCCATAAACTCCGCCTGACCCAGCTTACCGGCCAGGAAGATGGAGGTCGGGCCGTCTGCACCGCCAATGATTGAGATGGCCGCAGCAGCCTTATCATTAAAGCCCATGAAAATCGCCATAAAATAAGCCGCATAGATACCAAACTGGGCAGCTGCCCCCAGCAGGAAACTCTTGGGGTTCGCAATCAGCGGGCCGAAATCCGTCATCGCGCCCACGCCCATGAAAATCAGAGACGGCAGGATGCTCCATTCATCCAGCAGGAAGAAGTAGTGAAGCAATCCGCCCACACCGTTTGACATATCTTCAGGCCTTGCCATAATATCCGGATAAATATTGACAAGCAGCATACCAAATGCAATCGGAACCAGCAAAAGCGGTTCAAACCCGTATTTGATGGCCAGCAGCAAAAACACCAGCGCCACAGCGATCATCAGGAAATTGCCGAAGGTAAGGTTGCAAAATGCTGTCTGCTGAAGAAGATTAGACATTGTCGTTGCAATATAATCCATTTTTATCCCTCCATAGTGGAACTTTTATTCAGCAGATTAGTTCATGGTAGCAAGGGTTGCGCCCGGCTCTACGGAATCGCCGACAGCAGCATTGATGCTGGCAATAGTTCCATCCTGGGGGGCTACGATATCATTCTCCATCTTCATGGCCTCCAGAACCATGATGACATCCCCCTTCTTCACAGCCTGTCCGTTGCTGGCTTTCACTGCCAGGATCTTGCCCGGCATGGGGGCCGTCACGGTCACAGAACCCTGTGCCCCTGCAGGCGCTGCTGCCTTTGGCGCTGCCTTGGGAGCGGCTTTCAGCGCTGCCTTGGGGGCGGCTGCCGGTGCTCCGGTGGATCCCCCTTCTTCTACCGTCACTTCATAAACGTTGCCATTGACTGTAATTGTATAATTCTTCATGATCAGAATCCTCCTGTTTTTCTATATGGTTTATGCCCTTTTCCACTTTGCCCCTGGTGCCCGTTTGATAGAGCGCACCACCAGGCCGTCTGCAGAGGTATTGTCAAATGCTGCAATTGCCGCAGTAATTACTGCCACCAGTTCCAAATCGTCTGCCAGGTTCTCCTCTTCCGCCGCTGCCGCCGGAGCAGGAACCGGCACCGGAGCCGGTGCTGCCTGAGGCGCCGATGCCTTGGCCCGGTTCTCAAAATTATTGATGAATTTGAAGCAGCTGATAATCAGGCTGATGAAAATCAGCACCATAAACACGGTTCCCATGCCCATCAGCGTGTTCATGCCGGCCTTTGCCAGCTTCTCCCCGGTGGTATACTCCGGAGTGAATGAATAGGAGGTGGGGATCACTTCCCCATCCACGCCATCCTCGTAAAACACCTTAAATTCCACCTTCCGGTTGGCAAAGCTGGCGTCTATGATACACTCATAGGTGCCATCCTCTGTCATCTTCGCCGTTGTGGAATTGATTTCCACGAAAGCGCCTGTGTCGTGCATAACCCCCAACCAGGATGAGAAGAGGCCGGCAGACACCGAATCTTTCTGTTTGGTGGCTTTTGCTTCCGCCTCCTCAAGTTTATCTACCGAAATTCCGGTGCACTCCACCAGGGTTTTCTCAGCATCGTTGCACAGGAATTCTGACAGTTCTTCTTCCAGCTGCTCTGTCTCGGTTTCTGCCGCAGAACACGCCGTTAAAGCCAGAAGGCTGAATGCCACGCATACCATTAACCATAACCGTTTTATATTCTGTTTCATATACACGTCACCTCATCCTAGACCGTTCCGTGTTTTCTGTCCGGACGGTCCTCTCTCTTGGTAAACAGCATCTCAAATGCGGCAATCACTCGTTTTCTGGTATCGCAGGCCTCAATAATGTCATCCACATAGCCTCTCCTGGCTGCAGCCACTGCACTGGACTGCAGGTCACGGTACAAGGTGGCCTTCTCATTAATCAGGGACAGGCTGTCATCCGCCCCGGCCAGTTCGTCCGCATACATGATCTTCGCGGCTGCCGTGGGATCCATCATGCCGATGGACGCTGCCGGCCAGGCATAGACCACATCGGCCCCAATCGATTTGCTGTTCATCGTCAGGTAAGCAGTGCCATAGGCCTCCCCCACAATCACGGTTACCTTCGGTACGCTGGCATTGGCAAAGGCATAGGTCAGGCGTCCCGCATTCTTCGCAATCTTGCGTTCGGTGCACTTGCTGGCCTTATAGCCCTTTACATTCACCAGGGTCAGGATCGGGATATTGAAGGCATCGCAGAAGGAAACAAACTTTTCTGCCTTCTCGCAGCCATGGGAGGTAAGGACTGCCTCATATTCGGCATCCTTCACCCCATTCTCCCCGTAAACCTCCGTCCGGTTGGCCACACAGCCGACTGTGCTGCCGTTGAGCCGGATAAACCCGGTCACCATGGAGGGGTCGTAGGCCTTCTTCACTTCCAGGAAGAAACCGTCATCCGAAATCTGCTGCAGTGCGATGTCCGTGGCCCCTGCACAATTCTCCAGGCTGGCACAGACCCGGTTTAAATCATCCCCGCACTCGCTGTAGGACATGTCATCTTCATTGTTTGCCGGAAGGATTGTGATAAGGGTGCGGATCTCATTCAGCACTGCCTCCTCGTCCCCGGTAAAATCCACCAGGCCCGTGTCCTCACTCTGGAAAGCAGCACTTGAGGTGTCACATTTCTCAATGCGGTTGCCCTCAAGGGCGTTGGGAGAATTGACAAAGAGTTTTGCTTTCTTTTCCTCCATGAAAATGAAATCCGCCATTGCGGAAGATACGGCCATCCCGCCGCCGCAGGTGCCGAACACTGCAGCGATCTGCGGTATCACACCGGACGCCATCGCCTGGCTCAAATACATCTGGCCAAACCCGTTCAGCGCGTCGGTTGCCTCCTGGAGCCGCAGGCCTGCACAGTCAATCAGGCCGATCACCGGCGCCCCCATCTTCATTGCCATGGAATAAATGTTGGAAATTTTCTTTGCATGCATCTCACCCAGGGAACCGCCCAGTACGGCAGCATCCTGGCTGTACACATACACAAGGCTTCCGTCGATGGTCCCGTAGCCGGTAACCACGCCATCTGCAGGAGTTTCCTTGTCAGCCATGTTGAAGTCAGTGGCTCTTGCAGTGATGTAAGAACCCACTTCAACAAAACTGTTCTCATCAAGCAGTGCGTTAATTCTGCTACTTGCTGACGTTTGTGCTGAATTACTCATTTTGCAATCCTCCATTTTAAAATATTGACGGCATTTGCCAAGAATCGTTAAACTTTTGACAAGTCGCCGTATAGTAACTCCAAATTTCTGCCGATTATAATTGTATAATGTTATGGGACAAAATTCAAGTTATTTTTGCACTTTTTTCAAGAACTGTCAAATTTTCACAAGTTTTTGACGCCCATCCCTCCTCCTCATTCTTCCCCTTCCCTGCCAGGCCAAAAACGCTTCCATATCTGCCCCGCACAATAATAAAAATCCCTTTTCCCCACACTGTTGCCTGCATAAAGCGGATAGCTGCGGACTGTCCTGCCATCGAGGACATAGCGGATATTCCCTATCATCTCCCCCTTTTTTACCGGTGCCTCCAAACTCTCGGGAAGTTCTGCACGCACTTCCACCTTCTCCTCATCTGCCAGCAAAAGCCTGAGATGTCTCTCCTGTTCTTCCAGGCCGGTTACCGGTTTTACCCCTTCCTTCCCCGGCTCATCTGCGATTCCGTCCGCCACTGGCACCCGGGCCAAATCCGGCTCCTCATAAACATCCCGGAAACGGAACTGTGTTTTTCCATAATCAAACAGTTTGCGGGCATCCTCCCACTTGTAGGCCTTGTGGGGTGGCCAGCCGCTGCCCAGCAAAGCCAGGATGTAGGTCCTGCCGTCGTCCTCCAGCGCTGCCACATAAGAATATCCTGCGCCTCCGGTAAATCCGGTCTTGCCGCTTATCAGCCCGTCCATCATGGACAGCAGGGCATTGTGGTTTATGCAGGAAAAGGAATGCTTCCCCTCCACATCGGTGAATGTGTAATTCGACGTGCGGGTAATCTCTAAAAACTCATCCCTCCTCGGCGATTCCCGGACACAATAGCGCATCAGAGCGGCCAGTTCCCTTGCCGTCGTACCATGGGTATATTCCTGCCCGTCCGGCGCCGTATATGTCCTGTCCAGGCCGTTAGGCGTCAAAAAACAGGTGTTATAACACCCTAAGTCCCTGGCTTTCTGGTTCATCATTTGGGAAAAACCGTCCACACTGCCTCCGATTTGCTCGGCAATCATAACCGCTGTGTCGTTGTGGGATTCCAGCATCAGGGAATACAGCAGATCTTTTAAGTAAAACTGCGTGCCTTTCCCTGCCCCCAGATGGACCTTTGGCTGTGATGCTGCCTCCTTTGACACTGTGCAGACATCGGAGGGGCTGCCGTTTTCCAACGCCAGGATACAGGTCATGATCTTGGTGGTGCTGGCCATCGGGCGGAACACCTCCCCTTCCTTTTCATAGAGGATACGCCCGGTGTCCCCGTCCATCAGGACGGCCGACAGGGCATGGAGGTTTAACACCTGGTTTTGCCCCAAAGCTGCTGTTGGGATTATTCCCATATTTTCCTCTTCCGATTCCCTCTTCGCCAATACCCTTGGCGGCCTGGAGTCCTCCCTCACCACCGTTTCCGGCGGCCCCATCTTCACGCTTCCCCAAAATGCAAAGCCGATGGTGATCCCCACCATCAGCCCATAAACCCGGCTCGTTTTAAGCATTGTCCCACCCCCGCATATGATTACTCTATCCTATTCCTCCCCAAATATAAATATTCCATCCCCATAAATCCATGGAAAAGCCAGGATATTTATGGTATAATTTCTGTTAAGATTATACCGGCGCCGGTTGGTGTCCGGTGAAAGGGAAGGCAGGTTCCCCGGCAGGCCATGGGGTGAGCAAGAAAAACACCTCACATCCTGTGCACAGGAAAAAAATTGGGAGGATAATACGCCATGAAGCAAAAAAAAATCACCAACAGCCAGATTATCAACGGGATCGCATTTGGCTTTTCCACGTTTTTTCTTGTCTCCTCCATCATTGCCGCCGTCTACACCGGTGAATGGGGCAAGGTTTTCCTCAATTGGTATCAGATCATGATCACCCCCTGCCCATTGGTGACCGACTACTTTGAAATCGGAGGCCTTGCCAGCGCCCTGCTCAATGCGGGAGCCTGCGGGCTGGCCTGTTCCCTGTTTATGGTTTCCTTAAAGGGTGAATCCCATGCCAACACCATGGCCGGGTATTTCCTGGTGGTGGCCCATTGTTTCTATGGCCTCAATTTTCTCAACATGTGGCCATGCTTTTTGGCCCCCTTTTTGTATTTGCATCAGAAAAAGCTGGATTTCAAAAACAACCTGCACATCTGCATGTTCGCCACTTCCTTCAGCCCTTTTATCAGCGAACTTTTGCTCCGCTATACCCAGCGAGGCAGCTTCATCTTCGGGCGCCTGCAGCTGAATGCATCTGGCATACTGCTGACATTCCTTTTCAGCCTGATGATCGGCTTTGTCATCCCCGCCATCCTTCCCGGCGCCCACGCCTGGCATAAGGGGTATAACCTCTACAACGGCGGGCTGGCATTCGGCCTGTTCGGGTTTTTCCTCTTCAACCTGTTATTCCGGACCATGGGGCTTTCCCCCCACCAGCCTGTTACCCACATCAATCCGATTTATGAGTCCTTTGGCCGGTCCTACCGGCTCTATGCCAACCTGTTCTTCCTTATCATCTTCGCCTCCTGTATCCTGGCAGGCTATATGCTAAACGGAAAAAGCTTCCGGGGCTACCAACGCCTGATGAAGGACACCGGACACGCCAGCAATTTTTCCGAAAAATACGGAATGCCTCTCTGTCTGATCAATATCGGCTGCCATGGGGCGCTGTTCCTTTTATATATCAACCTGGTCATCCTCTTTACCACAGGTGTGGGGTTCACCGGGCCCACAGTGGGCGTGGTGATCGCCTCCCTGACCTTCACTGCCATGGGCCAGCATCCCAAAAACGTGTGGCCCATCCTTTTCGGCTACCAGATCCTCTATTTTGTCACCAGCTACCTTTGCTTTACCGACGGCAGGGAACTGGCCTGGTCCCTTTCCACCCAGGGTTATATCAACGGGGTTGCCTTTGCCACCGGGCTATGCCCCATTGTAGGACGCTACGGCATCCGCGCCGGTATTGTTGCCGGTTTTATGTGCGCCTCCATGTGCACGGCCACCAGCGCCCTGCACGGCGGCTTTGTCCTTTACAACGGAGGGCTCACCACTGGCATCACCGCCCTCATCCTGCTGCCCATCCTGGAACACTACCAGCCCCAGGCCCGCCAGGAAATCAAGTCCCAGGCCTCCAACCTCCAGGCTATGATCGCCCTCGTGGACGACCTTTCCCTGGAAGTCCGCCATGCCCATGATGAGATCAGCTACGGCAGCTTTGACGGCTTTGACGACCCCAGCTGAACCCTCAGCCCTTTGGGATAATGGTTTTTCACCCTATCCCCGGCCTGCTTTCCCCAACCCAGGGGATATCCTCCTGCGCAGACCAGGATCCATCCCTTTCCCGCCTCCCTGGCCGCCACCGTCCCTCCTGCCAGGTATTCCCGGATCTCCTCCCCGTCTGCCTCAAGGAAAAGTGCACGGCCGGCCTGATTTGCTGACAGGGCAAGAGCCAGCGCGTGGGACGGTTCGAAGCGGTTCTTTCTGAGCATCCCTAAATGGAGCCCCGGCCGGATCACCCGCAGCTTATCTATATCCGGCATTCCCTCCGGAATCAGGTAGATCTGCTCCCCAAAGGCAGCAAGCCGTGCCGTGTCCGCTGCTTCCTCCGCATTTATTGCTTCCTCCCGGCACAGGATTTCCCCAAGGCATTCTTTCAGGAGTTTTATCCCTTCTTTGTCCTTCCAGGTTCCCGGACCTTTCCTCCTCCCCTTTTTCGGCGCCTTTTCCGGCCTGCCGCCTCCCTCCTGCTTTTCCAGCAGCGCAAGAAAATGCCCTTCCCCTTCTGACAAATGGGGCCAGATCCGGTAAGTGTACGCTATCTGCGGACAGTTCCCCGTTCCCCATCCCACCCGTCCCGCAGACAGCCCGGGCAGCTTCCTCCCTTCTGGCCCCACTACCAAAAACCCGGGGTGGGTTTCCAAAAACTTTGAGATCTGGCCTTCATTCTCTTCCGGCGAAAACGTGCAGGTGGAATAGATCAGCTTTCCCCCCGGCCTTAACATCCTGGCAGCATTTTCTAATATCCCCTGCTGCCTGGCAGCACAGAGAGTTATGTTTTCCACACTCCACTCTTTCCTGGCCTCCTCATCCTTGCGGAACATCCCCTCTCCCGAGCAGGGGGCATCTACCACAATCTTATCAAAAAACTCCGGAAAAGCATCTGCCAGCCGGCCGGGTTCCTCATTCATCACCACACCGTTTCTTACCCCCATCCGTTCCATATTCCGGGAAAGGATTTTTGCCCGGGCCGGATGGATTTCATTGCTGACCAGAAGGCCCCTCCCTGCCAGCTTTGATGCGATATGGCTGCTTTTTCCCCCCGGCGCCGCACACAGATCCAGCACATAATCCCCGGGCCGGGGATCCAGCAGGGAAACCACTGCCATTGCACTGGGTTCCTGGATATAGTAGACTCCCGCCTCATGGAATGGATGGAGCCCCGGCCTTGTCTGGGGATTATAGTAAAAACCCTCTTCACACCAGGGTACCGGGCGCAGCCCAAACCTGTCCCGGTTCTGCTGGTACCAGGCATCTGCTTCCCCTTTCAGGGTATTGAGGCGAAGGCCGTGTACACGTGCCAGTTCATAGCTTAATATAAAATCCTGGTATTCCTCTGCCATCAGGGCTTCCATTCTCCTGGCAAACTCTTCGGGAAGCCATACCGGCAGTCCTTCTCTCTTCATCGCGTCCTTTCCCTCCTGCTTTTCATCCTTTACCATAAAACCTGCCGGGAACTCCTATGGGATACATGCTCCACAAAGCCGATAAGCCATGCATCCTGACGGATCCATGGCTCATCTCTTCATTCAGAACAGTTCAATCTTATTGTCACCCTGGGAGTCGTCGCCGTTCACCACATAGTAAGCAGCCTTCTCCTCTGGTTTGATATAAACCTCCACAGTCTTAATCTCCACTCCCCTGTGCTTTGACTTGTATGCTTTTACGGCAGCCGCAACAACATCCTTCGTCACAACCTCATCCGAACCATACTGGATCACCACAGACTGCTTCGGCTCTGCAGGCTTCGCTGCCGGTTTCTTCTCTGCTGCCTTTTTCTCGGCAGGCTTCTTCTCGGCAGCCTTTTTCTCCCCAGCTGCTTTCACCTCAGTCTTTTTGGCAGTTCCTTCTGTCAAAGCTTTGGCCGCTGGCTTGCGCCCTCTGGGCTTTTTCTCTACCGGTGCATCAGCAGTATCTGTCGCAGCAGCTGCTCCTTTTTTTATCTCTGTCATTTCTTCCTCCTCATTCCTTCCGGAACCTCTATCTTTATCATTTCTATATATTATGTCATTCCTCTGTTGCTTTATGGCATTATAAAACTATTTCCTTCTTTTGTCAATGAAATTTCAAATCACCAGTTCTGCCAGGAAAACTGCGATGCACGCGCCAATGGAAACCCGGAACAGATTCCCATCCACCCAGGCGATGACGGACGCTGCCAAAAATCCGGCAAGCCCTGACCAAAAAGAGGCTGTCGCAGACAGTATCGCCGGGAATGTCATCACAGATAAACTCACATAGGGAACGTAAAAAAGAAACGAGCGGATAAAGGGGCTGCGGATTTCCTTTTGCAGCAAAGCCAGGGGCAAGGCACGGACCAAATAAATGGTCACCGCCATTACCAGCAGCCCCATGTTAGTGTCAGGTTTCATCTTTTGTCTCCTCCTTTTCTTCCTGTACCGGGAACAGCATGGCAGCCCCGCCGGATATCAGGATTGTCAATATAATAACCTGAAAACCGGAGGATATCTGCCGAAGCCCCGGCATCCCGGCAAAAAGCCCGCTCACCGCCATGGAAACGATCACCACCCCGGCGATAATCCGGCTTTTCTTTGCAGGCGGTATCACAATCGCCAGGAACATCCCATAAAGCGCCACCCCCATGGCGCTCATGGCACGGGCAGGCAAAATCATGCCCAGCAATGCCCCCAGCACCGTTCCCAGCACCCACCCCGGCGCTGCTGTCGCCGCCGCACCATACATAAAACAGGGGTGCAGTCTCCCCGGCACGCCCATGGAAACCGCAAATATCTCATCGGTAACCCCATAGGCCATCAGCAGGCGGTGAAAGAAGGGCTTGTCCCTCATCACCTTCTGGGAAAGGGCCCCGGACATCAGCAGATACCGCAAATTCACCACAATCTCCGTCACAACCATCTCCAGATACCCTGCGCCTGATGCCAGGGCCCCAAATCCGGCAAACTGGCCGGCACTGGCCAGCATCGTAGCTGACATAAATCCTGCCTGGACAGAACTCAGGCCAACCTTCCTGGCCGCAATCCCCAGGGTAAATGCCACTGCAAAATACCCCATCCCGATAGGAATCCCCGCCTTCATGCCATGCAAAAACCAGGTTCTTCCTGGCAGGGCGGCTTGCTGCGGCCCTTCTTTTTGTGCTTCCATATTTTCCTCCATCTCCCCCCGCTTTCTCCACACCCAAACAGTAACATCATACTCGCAACTTTTCTTTAAGTCAACTGCAAAACTTTTGACGCCAGGGAGATTTTATATTATAATGGGATTGTTTATCCGGGAATATATGGAAAAATATCACAAGAGCACAGAAAGCACAGGACCCCACTATGACACAAAAAGAACTGATTTACGTCAAAACCATAGCGGATGAAAAGAGCATTTCCCGGGCTGCCCGGAAGCTTTTCATGGCACAGCCCTCTTTAAGCCAATCCGTCCAGCGGATAGAGGAAGGGCTGGGCACTGCACTCTTTCACCGTACTACCAACGGCCTGACCCTCACCTATGCCGGCGAACGTTATTACCATATGGCCACGCAGATCCTTAAAATGTATGAAGATTTCGAACTGGAGATCAGCGACATCAACAATCTGAGGACCGGGCGTATCCATTTGGGCATCACCAACCATTTGGGAACCCTGACCCTGGCCCGGATCCTTCCGGAATACCGGCAGCTGTGCCCCTTTATTGAACTCTACATCCATGAGGAAAACACCACTGTTTTGGAACAGATGCTTCTGCGGGGCGAACTGGGCTTTGCCATCCTGCATGCCCCCAAAGAGATTTCTCAGCCGCAGATCCATTACGATATCATGAAAAAAGATCCCTTCGTCATCGCCATCCATCCGCAGCACAAACTCCTCCAAAAGGCGGTGGAAAAGCCTGGCTATCCTTACCCGGTCCTGGACATCAGGCTTCTGGCACAGGAGCCTTTCCTGATGCTGCACAAACAGCAGCGCATCCGGCAGATCACGGACAGCGTGCTCTCAAAGGCCGGGATAACCAACCCCCAGATTGCCCTGACACTGCGAAATTATGAGACCGCCCTGCTCCTGGCTGCCAGAGGGCTCGGCATAACCATGATCCCGCTTCAATATTTTCAGATGGCCTCCTACGAATTCTGCCCTGCCCTGCTGTGCATCGACGAAAAATATGACGCCAGCTGGAATATGTGCATTGCCAGCCTTCAAAACAGCTTTCTTTCCAAAGCGGATCAGCTTTTTATCCGCCTGGTAAAAGAACAGTTTGGCACATAACTTACACCAACGGAGGAAAGAATATCATGAAAGCAGTACAGATCACAAGCCCGCATAAATTAGAAATCATTGAAAGGGAAAAGCCTGCCCCGGATCCCCATAACAATGTGCTGATCCGCATGACGGCGGCCGGCATCTGTGGATCGGACGGGACCATCTACCACGGAACCAATGCTATCGTCACTTACCCCCGGATCATCGGGCATGAGATGGTAGGTGTTGTGGAAAAAACCTGGGAAAATGTAAAAGGCTTAAAACCTGGTGACCGGGTTATCATCAACCAGGTGGTCAGCTGCGGCCACTGCTACCCTTGCAGAAAGGGACGCGGCAACGTCTGCGATAACCTTAAGGTAAGAGGCGTCCATATTGACGGTGGGTTCCGGGAATATATTGCGGTTCCGGAGGCAGATTGCTGCCTGCTGCCGGATTCCCTTCCCGACTGTGATGCCGTCATGATTGAGCCTGCCACCATTGCCATCCAGGCCTGCGCCAGGGCAGAACTCACCCAGGATGACATGCTCCTTATATTAGGTTACGGTGCGCTGGGAAGTTCTGTCTTAAGGATTGCCAGGCTGCTCTGCAGCCATATTATTGTGGCCTGCCGGACAGATAGCAAGCTGGAGGATGCCAGGCATAACGGCGCCAGCCACACCATCAACGTGCTCAAAGAGGATCTGGAAGAAAAGGTCATGGAATACACAAAGGGCCATGGGGCCACCGTATCCATGGATGCCGCCAATGCAGGGGATTCCCTGTCCTCCCTTTTAAAGGCCACCGGGAATGCGGGGCGGGTGATGGTCATGGGTCTTACTGCCGCCGCCACACAGATCAATCCCTTTCTTATTACCGCAAAAGAGTTGGATGTGCGTGGCTCCCGCCTGCAGAACCATATGTTTGGCACTGCAATTGAACTGATCTGCAAGGGGAAGCTTAACCTGACCGGCAGTGTCTCCCATACCTTCCCTTTGACAAAAGCCCAGGAGGCCTTTGACCTGATTGACAGCCATGACCCTGCTGTCCGCAAGGTCGTGCTGACTTTTGATTTTTAAACACTCATTTGGAAAAGGAACTATACGATGAACAAAAAACAGAAATTGGTAGAAGGCGCTCCCGGGCGTTCCCTGTTCTTTTTCGCCCTTCCCATGATCCTGGGAAATCTGTTCCAGCAATTTTATAACATGGCGGACTCCGTGATCGTCGGGCGTTATGTGGGGGAAGATGCCCTGGCAGCAGTCGGCGCCTCCTACTCCTTTACCAATGTTTTCATTATGGTTGCCATCGGCGGCGGCATCGGAGCCTCCGTGCTGACCAGCCAGTATCTCGGTGCGGAAAAATATCAGGAAATGAAAACCTCCGTCTATACCTTCCTGATTACTTTTGCCTGCCTCAGTACTCTGTTGGCGCTCTTTGGCCTGTCCTTCAACCCTCTGATCCTGTCTGCCCTGGGCACGCCAGAAAACATTTATGAAGATGCCGTACTCTATTTGCAGCTCTATTTTATGGGGCTTCCCTTTATGTTTATGTATAACGTTTTAGCTGCCAACTTCAATGCCCTTGGCAAGTCCGGCATCCCCCTGGCCCTTTTGATTTTCTCTTCCCTGCTGAACATCCTTTTGGATCTGGTTATGGTAATCGGGTTCGGCATGGGGGTGGATGGGGTGGCTATTGCCACGGTGATTGCCCAGGGGGTATCTGCCGTGGTCTCGTTTCTCCTCCTGATGCTCCTGCTCCGAAGCTATCCTGCCCAGGAGAAACCACGCCTGTTCCATATACCCGTATTATTAAGCGGCACCAGGATAGCTATCCCGTCCATTATCCAGCAGTCCATTGTCAGCATCGGGATGCTGCTGACCCAGTCCTCAGTCAACCAGTTCGGTTCCTCTGCCCTGGCCGGTTATACCGCCGGGATGCGCCTGGAATCGATTGCTATCGTTCCTATGATCGGCACCGGCAATGCCATGTCCACCTTCACTGCCCAGAATTTAGGCGCCGGGAAGCCGGAACGGGTACAGCAGGGTTACCGGATCTCATATGGCATCATCGCTGCCTTTGCCCTCCTCCTATGTGTGGTGTGCCAGTTCTTTTACCATCCGGTCCTGTCTGCCTTTATGGACACCGCCACCTCGGCCACTGCCTACGAAACCGGTGCCGCTTATCTGCGCTTTATCGGCTGGTTCTTCTGCCTCATCGGTTTTAAAGCCACCACGGACGGCGTTTTGCGAGGTTCCGGGGATGTGGCCGTCTACATGATTGCCAACCTGGTTAACTTAAGCGTGCGCGTGGCTGTTGCCAGGATCTGCTCCCCCATCTGGGGCATCCAGATGATCTGGTATGCCGTTCCCCTAGGCTGGGGCGTCAACTACCTGATCTCCTATTGCCGTTACCGAACCGGATATTGGCGAAAAAAAGCGCTGGTCACAAAGTGACCAGCAGCTGTTTTTATTCTTTTGCCTGGATATATCCCTGGGCTGTCAGAAGTTCGGCGCAAAGCACGGCACCGCCTGCGGCTCCCCTCAGGGTATTGTGGGACAAGCCTACAAACTTATAATCATATATGGTATCCTCCCTCAGCCGCCCTACAGAGATTCCCATCCCCTTCTCAAAATCCACATCCTGGGTGATCTGTGGCCGGTTATCCTCCTCCAAATACCGGATAAACTGCTTCGGTGCGCTGGGGAGTTCCAGTTTCTGAGGAAGCCCGCTGAAAGTTACCAGTTTCTCAATCAGTTCCTCCTTTGTGGGATGCTTACGGAATTTCACAAACACAGCTGCCGTATGCCCATTGAGGACTGGCACCCGGATGCACTGGCAGGTGATCCTGGGTTCTGCTGCCTTGACAATCACCCCATTCTCCATCTTTCCCCACAAACGCAGCGGCTCCTGCTCGCTCTTCTCCTCTTCCCCTCCGATATAAGGAATAATATTCCCCACCATCTCCGGCCAGTCCCGGAAGGTTTTCCCGGCACCGGAGATCGCCTGGTAGGTGGTTGCCACCACCTCATATGGCTCAAACTCCTTCCAGGCTGTCAGCACCGGCGCATAACTCTGGATGGAGCAATTGGGCTTCACGGCGATAAACCCTCTCTTTGTGCCCAGCCTCTTTTTCTGAAATTCAATCACCTGGAAATGCTCCGGGTTGATCTCCGGCACCACCATCGGCACATCCGGCGTCCAGCGGTGGGCGCTGTTGTTGGAAACTACCGGCACCTCTGCCTTCGCATAGGCTTCCTCAATTGCCCGGATCTCATCTTTTCCCATATCCACGGCACTGAACACCATATCCACCCCGGCGGACACCTTCTCCACCTCATTGACATTCATCACCACCAGCCCTTTTACTGCCTCCGGCATGGAACTGTCCATCTTCCAGCGGTCACCCACAGCCTCCTCATAGGTTTTCCCTGCTGAACGGGGGCTTGCCGCCACAGCCACCACCTCATACCAGGGATGGTTCTCCAAAAGAGTGATAAATCTCTGCCCTACCATCCCGGTAGCGCCTAATACTCCTACCCTCAGTTTCTTTTCCATAATTATTGTCTCCTCATTTCCTGGCTATTTTTTGCTGGCCGGCCCAACTTCTTTTGGCCTAACCGCCTTGTTGCTCTTTAAGCTTTGACTATCCTATCTCATCTTGACAAAAAAATCAATACCTATTCGCGAGAAAAATACATTTGTATTTGTACTGCGGACATTCATTGGTTTTTCGTCTACCACAACCATACTATGGGAAGGTTTCCCTCACATATCTGCTGCCGGAATCACACATACTACATGTGGAGGTGATCATTATGAGTCCGAAAGAACTGAATTATATTGACGATGCCCTTGGCCACGAGAAATTTCTGAAAACTCAGTGCCAGGATGCCATCAAAAACCTGCAGGATACGGAACTGAAAAGCTGTGTCCAGCAGATTTACGACAAGCACCAGCAGATCTTTGACACGTTTTATCAATTGACCTAAGGAGGGGAATGCAATGGGTGACAGAGATATCATGGAAAACCTGCTCCTGACTACCAAAGGAGTATGTGACCTGTATATGCACGGCACAATCGAGTCCTCGACGGCAAATGTGCACCAGGCCTTCAACCAGGCACTGAAGGACAGCCTCTGTATGCAGGATGACATTTATCAGAAAATGTCCGCCAAAGGCTGGTATAACACCGAGCAGGCACAATCCAGCCAGATCCAGAAGGTTCACAGCCAATATGCCGGGGTCTCATAGATCTGCCTGAGGCATTTTGTCTTCATGTCAAAAAGGAGCCGTCCCCCTTTGTTGCGATTCACAAAAGGGATGGCTCCTTTTCTCCCTATATCCGCAGACGGCTGCCTTTCCCGTCGCGTTTCCCCGTCTTCATCCGGTTTAAATGCACTTCCTTCTTCTTATAGGTGATCACTGGCTCTGTATCCACAAAATATACCTGCTCCAGCTGTTCCTCCACAGCCAGCCGGATCCCCCGCACCCCCCGGGAATTCTTCTTCATCTCCGGAATCTCATCCATGGCAAAGCGCAAAAACACATCGTTGCTTGTCTGCAGGACCACCTCGGATTCTGTCCCCACCGGGCGGACACTTACCAATGCATCCCCCTCCTGCAGCTTGGTCGCCGCCACCGTGCGGTTGTTGGTCACAAATTCCTCTGCAGGAACTACCTTGATAAGGGCCATCTTTGTGGCAAATAAAAGCTTCTGCCCGGCCATGGCTTCCCAGCAACTCATCCAGACAATATTTTCTTTACTTCCGTCAAATTTGCTCACATTGTCAAGGGGCGTCCCCTTGTCCCGCAGCTTTCCTGAAGGAATATCCATCAGCTTGACCTGGTGCAGGCTGCCTTTATCCGTAAAGATACAGAGTTTATCCGTATTCATGCAGGGAAGGATATGCCGGTACTCCCCTTCCACGGTCTCCCGGTTCCGTTCATAGGCCGTCTTGTCAAGGATTTTACAGTAGCCAAACTTATCCATCACAAAAACCACCTCCTGCACTTCCACTGGCGCCTCCTCATAGACCGCTTCCTTCCCATCCTCAATCCGTGTCCGCCTGGGCTGGGCAAACTCCTTCTTGATATGTTCAAGGTCTTCTTTGATTACCTGGTTCATATTGCTGCGGTTTTTCAGGATTCTCTGATATTCGGCGATCTTCTTTAAGCACTCCTTATACTCCTTCTGCAATGCCAGGATCTCCAGGCCGATTAATTTATAGAGCCGCATCTCCAGAATCGCCGACGCCTGTTTCTCTGTAAAGGACAACTGCCTCGCATCCTCCTCAAAGCCCGGATGCTTAAACTGGATGCGGGAAATATCCCCATGCATCAGGCACGCCTTGGCATCCTTAAGATTCTTTGCCCCCCGCAAAATGGCAATAATCAGGTCTATCACATCGCATGCCTTGATCAGCCCCTCCCGGATTTCCTTTCTCTCCAGTTCCTTATCCAGCAGAGCCTGATATTTCCTGGTGGCATTTTCATATTGGAAATCCAGATAATTTTTCAGGATCCCCCTCAGGCTCAAAGTCTCCGGCCTTCCCTTGGCAATTGCCAGCATATTCACGCCAAAAGTGTCTTCCAGTTTCGTCTTCTTATAGAGTATATTTTTAATCTTTTCCACATCGGCATCGCGCTTTAATTCCAGTACAATACGGATGCCTTCTTTGCTGGACTGATTGGAAATATCCACTACATCCGTAAGCTTCCGGCTCTCTACCAGTTCTGCCACATCCATCAGGAATTTATTGATGCCGGCGCCAATCATGGTGTACGGGATTTCGCTGATAATCAGCTTATCCTTGTCACTGCGCCGACGCCCCAGTTCCACCTCCAGCTTGCCGCGCAGCTTGATCTTGCCTACCCCTGTCTCATAAATCTCCGCCAGCCCGCTCTTGTTGGCAATGATGCCTCCGGTGGGGAAATCCGGCCCCGGCAGATATTCCATCATCTCCTGGATAGACATCTCCGGACGGTCAATATAAGCCTGCACCAGGTCAATCACCTCGCCCAGGTTATGGGGCGGGATACTGGTGCTCATCCCTACGGCAATTCCCTCGGAACCGTTGATCAGCAGGTTCGGCACCCGCACCGGCAGCACCTCTGGCTCCCTCTCCGACTCATCGTAATTGGACACAAAATTCACGGTCTTGTCCAGATCTTTTAAATAGACCTCCTCCGCAAATTTCCGCAGCCGCGCCTCTGTGTAACGCATAGCCGCAGCCCCATCCCCTTCAATGGATCCGAAATTCCCATGCCCGTCCACCAATGCCATCCCTTTCTTGAAATCCTGGGAAAGCACTACTAAGGTCTCATAGATGGAACTGTCGCCGTGGGGATGGTATTTACCCATCGTGTCGCCAACGATACGTGCCGATTTACGGTGGGGCTTGTCATGCCCCAGCCGCAGTTCGCTCATATCATAAAGCACCCGCCGCTGCACCGGCTTCAGTCCGTCCCGGGCATCCGGAATCGCCCGCGCCGTTATTACACTCATGGAATAATTCAGATAGCTGCGCTGCATCTCCTCCGAAAACTCCGTGGTCAAAATTTTCTCTGCCATAGCTTCTCCATCCTCATCCTTCCCGTGCCGCAAATATACATGGCCTCTTCTTTATGCATCGATCTCCGCCTCATCCGCATGGTCATGGATAAACTTCCTCCGCGGCGGCACCTCACTGCCCATCAGCATTTCTGTCACCTCTGAGGCCAGGCGTGCATCCTCAATCTCCACACGCTTTAACACTCTTCGTTCCGGATCCAGGGTGGTCTCCCACAGCTGTTCCGGATCCATCTCTCCTAACCCCTTGTACCGCTGCAGCCGGAATTCCCCGCTGTGGCTCTTCCGGTACCGCTCCAGTTCCTTATCGTCATACAGATACTGCTCCTGCCCCCGGCTGGGGATCACCTTATAGAGGGGCGGCATGGCAATAAACACATGCCCGTTGTAGATCAGATCCGGCATAAACCGGTATAAGAAAGTCAAAAGCAATGTATCAATATGGCTGCCGTCCACGTCCGCATCCGTCATCAGGATAATCTTATGGTAGCGCAGCTTCGCCAAATCAAAATCGTTGCCGTAGCCTTCGGAAAATCCACATCCAAAGGCATTGATCATCGTCTTGATCTCTGCATTGGCAAGCACCTTGTCCATGGAAGCCTTCTCCACATTGAGGATCTTTCCCCGGATCGGCAGAATCGCCTGGTACATCCGGTTCCGGGCAGTCTTGGCCGACCCGCCTGCCGAATCCCCCTCCACGATAAAAATCTCACACTTTTCTGCCTCCCGGCTCTCACAGTTTGCCAGCTTGCCGTTACTGTCAAAAGAAAATTTTGACTTGGTCAGCATGTTGGTGCGTGCTTTCTCTTCCGCCTTGCGGATCTTCGCCGACTTCTCCGCACAGGCGATAATCCCCTTAAGCACCTCCACGTTGCGGTCAAAATAATGCTGCAGCAGATCACCGCTGACCGCAAACACTGCCTTCGTGGCATCCGCGCTGGCCAGCTTGGTCTTTGTCTGCCCCTCAAAGATGGGATCCGGATGCTTGACTGCAACGATAGCAGTCATGCCATTGCGTGTATCCGCCCCCGTAAAATTCGGCTCCTTCTCCTTGAGGATCCCCAGTTCCCTGGCATAAGAATTAATCATCTGGGTAAAACGGGTCTTAAAGCCCACCAGATGCGTACCCCCCTCCTGGGTAAAGATATTATTGCAAAAGCCCAGGATGTTCTCCTCAAAGGTATCTACGAACTGGATCGCCAGTTCCACCTCAATCCCCTCCTGCTTATCTTTCACATAAATGGGATCATGAATGGCGTTCTTGCCGTTGTTTATCTCTTTTACATAGGCCGCCAGGCCCTCAGGTTCATGGAAAAGAACTGCCTCCTCCTCCCCCTGGCGTCGGTTCTCATAAGAAATCGTCAGGCCTGGATTCAGGTATGCCGTCTCATGCAGCCGGCTTTTCAGCCAGTCTGCCTTAAACCGTGTCCTCTCAAAGATCTCACTGTCCGGCAGGAAATTGATCTGTGTGCCGGTCTGTTTTGTCTTCCCCACAACCGGCAGCAGGCCGTCTTTTAATTCCACCACCGGCAGTCCTTTCTCATAGGCATCATGATGGATCTGTCCTCCCCGGTAAATCCGGATGTCCATGTGGGCTGACAACGCATTGACCACCGAAGAGCCCACACCGTGCAGGCCTCCGCTGGTCTTATAAGCCTCATTGTCAAACTTCCCCCCCGCATGCAGCGTGGAAAAGACAATCCTTGCGGCAGACATGCCCTTTTTGTGCATCTCCACCGGGATTCCCCGGCCGCTGTCTTTCACGGTGCAGGAACCGTCTGCCTCCAAAACCACCTGGATACTGTCACAATATCCGGCCAGATGTTCATCTACCGCATTGTCCACGATCTCATAAATCAGGTGGTTCAGCCCCTTGGTGCCCACACCTCCTATGTACATGCCTGGCCGCTTCCGGACTGCCTCCAACCCTTCCAGGACGGTGATGCTGTCTGCATTATATTGTGTCTTAGCCATGATATTCCTCCCTATACTGCTTGCGTACCGGCCGGTTTCCCCTTCAGAAAGCACATGTCCCCATTATACACAGAAAGCAGGAAAAAAAGCAAGCATTTTATCGAACTTACTTTCGGGTTGCTTGCTTTCGGGTTTTCCGGAATGCATTTTATGCTTTTGTGAAACGGCTCCTCCGGGAAAGTCCCATGCTTTCAGCGGGAATAATCCTCCGGGCTCCGGTATATCCCCAAAAAGAGCCAGGTTCCGTTACCGGCGCGGATTCCGTAGAGAAACGGGCGGTCTAATATCATGTCCGCATGCACAGGCCTGTCTTCCTCCATGTCCGCCGCCTCTGATTCCATCACCGTATAGGCAGCCCCCTCCACCCCGCTCTCGTCAACGCTGATAACCGTTTCCTGAACCATATCCGAGATCCACATAGGATTCCGGGAAAGCCTGCCAAACTCCCCGGTTTCCCCAAACATTTTTTGTATTCCCATAGCCTGAAAAAGGCTTTTCAGGTCCATGCTGCTCTTAACGGAAAACCTGGGTATTTTCCAGGTGATTTCCCCCGTTTCCCACTCTCCCTTCTCCGGATTCATCATCTCCTCGAAAATCTGCGGCGATTCCAGGAAATCCTCCGGCCTTCTTCCCTCTTCCGGGAGAAGGAAAACCAGTTCACTGTCCGCCGTACCCAGACAGGATACCATAAAACCTTCTCCTTTTCGGAAGCTGCCGTACTCTATGGTTTGATTCAGGAAAAGGCAGGGCGATACCTCCCCTCCCGCCAATGTAAAAATATCCTCTTTTGTATTATCTTCATCAAAGGGGTTCTGCCAGCCTCCATAAAAATATAAGGTGTTTAAAATGCTGACCCGATTCTCCGGATCCGGAAAAATGGGGGCAGAGATAGCCCGGTTCGTTCTTTGGGCAATCCATTCCCCCATGGCCTCCCCTGCCTTGGGACTTTTAAAATCCACGGACAGGCAGGGGGCAAAAAATTGCCGGGATGCCAGATCCCTATATTCCTTTTCTATGTCTGCTGACTCTGAAACCCAGACAGAACTGCTGATTTTTATGGCATCTCCCTCTTCTTCGCCGCCATAATACCTGTTCTGCCCCTGCTTCCACTGATTGACATAATAGAACCATTGATAAAGCTTCTGGCACTGCGCTGCCAGTTCCTCCTGGCTGTCCATATGCAACAGAGCCAGAATCTCCGAGGCCGTTTGCCCCTCTGCCCCGCATCCGGCCAATGCCAGGGCATAATAGGCGCTTAAAGGGCTGTAATTCACATTCCCCTGTCCCTGCCTCAAGAGGGAAGTCCCGCTCTCAAAGGCAAATGCATCCAGGTCTTCCCGGAATTCCTCTGAAATCTGGTTTTCCCCCAAAAGTTCCTGCCATTTTTCCCTGTCCCTGGCATCCAGGGACACCTGAGGAGGGAACTCCTCTGCCGTATTCCTGCCTTCTCCCATCTGCCTGTACCGGTGCCCATGGAATCCACAGATCCACAGGGCCAGGAGAAGACAAAAAGAAATGCCGTATTTCCATCTTCTTAAGCCTGGCTTTTCCCTTCTCCGGCGAGACCTCCTCCGGGTTTCTCTTCTATCCATACCCTATACACCTCTCCTCCTGATGATAAATCCGCCACCCCTTATGGACAGACAATTAACAGCCTCCCGGGAAAGGGAGGCTGAATTCTGTGGTTTTTAGCAAACGTATGTTTTGTCTTTCAAGAGGGGACTTTACGGATGCCTTTCCGCCGACGGAACTTATCAGTGCCCCTCTATATTGTTGGGAAAAGGGGCAGAGGTTTTCAGATAAAAGGTATAAAAACCCTCATCCCCTGGCTCTACATAACAATCCCAGCCATCAAAGACATAGGCTTCTGACATTTTTTCTTTGATTTCCTCCTCCGTCAGTTCTGTGGAAAAGGTTATCACAGACAGACATTCCACATGATTTCCCGTCCCTGATGTGTTGCCGGTTTCCGAATAGATCTCAAGGATCTCCCCGTCCCCGATTTCCTTTCTTATGTCAGCTTCCAGTTTCTCTGTCTGCCGGTCAGTGGCTCTGTGATTCATCCACATGCCAAAAATTTCATAGCTGATTACCGCCAGGATCAGGATCACCGGCAATAACAGCATCGCTATTCCGACTTTTTTTATCCCTTTCACCGTAAGCCCTCCACTATCTGTCCAAAGATTCAATGGCAAACCCAAGCATAAGTTTCCCGGCTAAACCGTCAATTGTTCCGTGTGTATTTTAACGTAAGGAGAAATTCTTTTTCCAAGCCTGCATCCCCAAGGGTAAAGCCAATCTCGCCGGATTTTACATCGGGCTGCATCTTTTCCTTGTATTCCTCATCAGGGTAAATAAAAGTGACATACATATCGAGACCCTGACCCGGAACTGTCATGTCTGAAGAAGAATTTCTCATCTCTTTAGTCAAAACCCCATTGACCGTCACATTTTCATAATAGAAAACCATGGAGTCATCCGTATTGTTTTCGACGTGGATTGAGAATCCGTCTTTGTCGCTCACGGTCTGTGCCGGAACGGTGACAAGGATGCCATCTGCATTGTAAATCTCCTGTTCTTCTATCAAGATTTCATCGGAAACGGCAGCAACCTTTTCTTTTATCTTTCTGTCCAGTTCACTGACCTGAAATGTGGCAGAGAAGGGATACGGCTCTGTCCCGTCCTCAAAGTTGGCAGTGGCATGTATGGTAAGTTCCGAGTAATGATCAATATTGGCACCTAGGACCAATGTCTGCGGAAAACTTTGGAAGTTATTCGGATCGATTGTAAAAGTGGATTGTCCCCGTCCCTGAGCCTCCCAGTTTTCTGCTGCCACACCGTCAAGAAGAACGTCCTGGTAAGTAAATTCCACAGATTTAGGTTCCTTTATGTGGTGGGCAATAATCAGGGTAAACTCTGTTTTATCCTCTTCTATCGATGTGATCCACCCCTCTATAAATGAAAAATCTGCTGCCTTCTTTTCTTCTTCGGTTTCCGTGCCAAAACCCTCTTCCGAAGCATCCTGTTCCCTACTTTCCCCCGCCCCGGCGCCTATATTTTCCAAATCCTTCTCTTGGGCAGCCTCCGTGGCGGCAGCCGCTTTCTGCTCTCCGGCATTTCCGCAGCCGGCGGTTACAAGTACTGACAGCAGCAATGTCAGTGCAAGAAATTTCTTTGACCTCTTCATAGATCTCTTCATAATTTTTATTCCTTTCATTTTTAGGGACATGATAAAATACCTGCGGGAAACCATGGGGATGCTGATACCTGTAAAAAATCCGCCATATCACCATCTGCTATCCTGATGATTCCTAAAGTATATGTTATCCGTAAGGAAAATGCAATATGATTTTATCAATATCCCAGGATTGTCCTCCAAGTATTGACAAACGCCAAAAACCTATATATAATACAAAAATCTTTTTAAAAATTTCTTTACAAAACGGATTCTGTTATAGAAAAGGAAGGTCTTTGCCATGAAAACCAAAGCACTGAAAGCCGCGTTTCCCCATACCCTGCCCATCTGTGTGGGATTCCTGTTTTTGGGCATGTCCTACGGATTCCTTATGAGGAGCAAAGGCTTTTCTTTTGTCTATCCCATGCTGATGAGCCTTTTTATTTTTGCCGGTTCCATGGAATTTGTCACTGTCAACCTGCTGCTGTCAGCTTTTCATCCCCTCTATGGTTTTTTCCTTGCTCTCATGGTCAATGCCCGTCATCTGTTCTACGGCATCTCCATGCTGGAAAAATATAAAAATACAGGCTGGAAAAAGGCTTACCTGATCTTCGGCATGTGTGATGAATCCTTCTCCGTGAACTGTGCCGTGGAACCTCCCGCCGGGGTGGATAAGGGATGGTTCTTTTTCTTTGTCACCCTGTTAAATCAAATCTATTGGGTGTCCGGGGCTACTTTAGGCGCCATTTTAGGGTATGTCATCCATTTTGACACCACAGGGATTGAGTTTGTCATGACTGCTCTCTTTGTGGTCATGTTCTTAAACCAGTGGGAGGAAAATCCCCGTCACCGCCCCGCTCTGACCGGCCTTAGCTGCGCCCTCCTTTCCCTGCTGGTTTTGGGCCCTGACCGGTTCATCCTGCCGGCTATGGCACTGATTGTGCTCTGCCTTTCCCTGGACAAACACGCCAAAGGAGAAAAAGAATTATGACAACACCGGAAAAAATCCTCACCATTATTGCGGTTGTCCTGGGGACAATGGCCACAAGATTTCTGCCGTTCTTTCTGTTTCCCGAGGGCAAGCCCCCTCCCAAATACATCTCCTACTTAGGAGGCGTCCTTCCCTGCGCTGCCATTGGGTTTCTGGTGGTCTACAGCCTGAAAGATGCCGTGTTTTCCGCCTTCCACGGACTTCCTGAGTTTCTGTCCATTCTGCTGATTATCCTCCTACACAGATGGCGGAAAAACACCCTGCTCAGTATTGGCGCCGGAACGGTTTTCTACATGTACCTGGTGCAGACATGGTTTTCGTAACCTGGCTGTCCTCTTTGCTGTCCAAACCAAAAAGCAATTTCCGGCACCTTCCGCTGCAGTTCCAAACCCGCTTTATTTGTGATCATTTGCCGACGCCACCCGAACCGCCAGTTCCATGGCAAGCCCGGCAATCCTGTCCTTTTCTGTCAGATTCACCCCATTCTCCAGGCTGCGGATATCCCAGGCCTCCCCGTCCAAGTTATCTGCTGCATAAAAGAACTGGAACACCTCCTTATCCCGGAACCGGGCCAGGGCGGCCATGGCAGAGCACTCCATATCCACACAGATACAGCCCGCCTCTTTTCTCCTGGCCATCTTCCTTCTCGTCTCCCGGTAAATGCCGTCCGATGTCCATGTCTTTCCCAGGGTATATTTACAGCCCAATTCCTGAAGGATTTCCTCAAAATCCTCCCTGTACCTGGGATTCACGGCAATTTCCTCCGAGGCAGGCACATAGTGGAAACTGGTTCCCTCGTCACGGAGTGCGCTGTCAGGAATAAGAATGGAACAATCTTCAATCTCCTTATCCAGCACGCCGCAGGTGCCAAACAGAATGATAACCTCCGCCCCCATGGCAAAAATCTCTTCTGCCACAGAGACACAGGCCGGAGCACCTACTGCAGACATATACATTCCCACGGGAATCCCCTTACAGACCGTCTTATATACCGGTATCACCATATTGGCCTCCCGGGTCTCCCCGATCCTTTCCCCGTTAAAACCACTTACCATCCGCTCAAAGGTTTCCTTTGCAAAGCAGGAAACCACTACCCTCGGCATGCCCGGTACTGGTTTTATCCAATCAGTGGGATTCACCACCGCCTCTTTGCTCTCATCAAATTCTTCTAAAATTATCATAACTGTCCTCCTCTTCTTCGCCAGATTCTCCTCCGTTCCTTCCCTTACTCCTTCCCCCAACAACCCCAAAAATATTAACAAGCAGATAAGAACACAAAAGGGCACAAAGCCCCACCCCGAAAATCACCGCTGGAGTAAACACGCGGACAACCACCACAACCATGGCAAAATAAACCAAAGCCATCAGCGCCGTACACCAAATAAAACGCATGCCCACCATCAGGGAGTTCTTAAGATGGCCCATACGGTGTTGTCAAATCTTGCCAGGAGAGGGAATATGTACATCAATATAATGGCATAAGCAGCAAGAACTGCCAGGAATACAGCCGTCCCCAAAGTCCTTTCATAAGATTCACCCCTCCGTGGATTCCCGGAAAATCAAATTCGTTTCCACATACATGGTCCGGTAATTTAAGGACGGCTCCTTGATCCGCGATATCAGCAGCTGGACGGCGGAAAGCCCGATATCCTGGCTGTGGATGTGGATTGTGGTAAGGGGCGGCGCCACCACCCTGGATTCCGGCGAATCATCAAAGCCGCACAGGCAGACATCGCCGGGAACCGAAGAGCCCAGGGAATCCAGCACCAGCATCACATCCAAAGCCGTTGCATCGTTGGCACAGAGGAAAACATCCGGAAGCTTTTTCATCCTGCCTATCTGCCCGGCCAGATATTGATGATAATCCTCCCTGACAAGTCCCGAAGGGCCGTGCTTGTCCTCAGTGAGGCAGTATTCCTCCGGACAGGGAAGCCCCATGAGGTACATGGCGTTGCGGTAACTCATGTACCGTTCGTAAAAAGACTGGCAATGCAGATACGGCCCCACAAAACCGATGCTCGTTTTTCCTCTTTGGACCATCTCTTTGACAAAACGGTAGATTTCCGTCCGGTTGTCCATATAAAGCAGATCTGCCTTTAACGGGGCTTCAAAGCCGTCGGCTGGGGAATCGATAAACAGTAAAGGCAGGTTCAGGCCGCAAAGCATCCGGCAATATTCATGGTCAAAAATCTCCACGCACGCAATGCCTGCGATCTTATCCGGCCTGAAAGAAACAGGAAGCCGCAACTGCTCTACCTCCTCCTCAATGACACGGTACATAATCAGGCTGTACCCCAACTGAGCCAGTTCCCGCTGGAATTTGTCAAGCATTGTTGACGCAAAATGGGAACCGCCGATAAAATTCCCCATAAAAAGTGCAATTTCATGTTTTTCTCCCACCTCCGGCACAGCCGGCAATCCGGCAGTTTCCGAGATATTCAAATAGGAAAATTGCTTATATCCCATCTCCTGCGCTTTTTTCAGAACCTTGTCCCTGGTGGCAGCCGCCAATACCCCTGTATTATTAATTGCTTTTGAAACCGTATTCCGTGAAACGCCCAGAGCGTCTGCAATATCCTGAATGGTAACTTTAGATGCCATAATTTTCTCCTTTCCACTCTTACATATATATCATATCGCACAGGGAAGAATATGTCAAATGTAAAATAGAAAAATATTTATGTTCAGAATGGTCAGAAATGTAAAAAATATTTCAAAGAATTTGTTTAAATGTAAAGTTCTGCATTGACCAAATGTAAAAATAATGATATATTATAGATAAGCTGCATGCCTGATGTTTTACGTTTGCACAAGTCAGGAGGGTCTGCCGAATCTGTACGGCAAACTGCCCGCGTAAAATAAAATAGGACAGACATGCGAGAAAGGGGGAACCAATGGCTTCCAATCATTCTTCAACCGTTTCCTCAGGGAAACAGGGCCGCAAACCAGGGGGGATTTCTGATACGCTGTTGTATGTAAAACAACACTGGGAATTATATGTAATCTTTCTCCTGCCCGCATTGCTGCTCACTTTAATCTTTAAGTACATTCCCATGGGCGGCATCCTCATCGCTTTCCAGGACTACAACCCGTTTCGGGGCATTTGGGGAAGCGAATGGGTGGGATTCCAGTATTTTGAGAGATTCCTCTCCTCTCCGGACTTTATGACCTATCTGGCCAATACCTTAAAACTCAGTATCTTCGGCCTTTTGTGGGGATTCCCGGTGCCCATCCTCCTGGCCTTTCTGCTGAACCGGATCCAGCGCACGGGAATCCGGAAAAAAATATAGTTAGTCCTTTATCTGCCCAACTTTATTTCCGTCATCGTCCTGTGCGGCATCGTAAGGATTTTCCTGTCCGTAACCGGCCCGGTCAATCTTTTACTGAACAGCCAGATTAATTTTATGACCATGCCGGAAGCATGGAGAACCATCTACATCGCAAGCGGCATCTGGCAGGGGGCGGGCTGGGCCTCCATTATGTACACGGCCGCCCTGGCAAACGCAAGCCAGGATTTAAGGGAAGCCGCCCAGCTTGACGGGGCCAATATCCTTCAGCAGATCCGGGTTGTGGAATGGCCTGCCATCAAGGACATCGTGATCATCCAGTTTATCCTTCAGGCAGGAAACATCATGAGCATTGGGTTTGAGAAAGCTTACGCGCTGCAGACAGACTTAAATCTTGCCAGTTCGGAGATCATCTCCACCTACGTTTACAAGCAAGGTCTCATCAGCGGCAACTTTAGTTTTTCAACAGCAGTCGGCCTGTTCAATACAATCATTAACGTGATTCTCCTTTTAAGCGTAAACAAGATTGTAGCAAAAATGAACGACGGCCAGGGATTATAGGAGGAACGCGTTCCGAAACCTTAATATACGAGGAGGATTTTCAATGAAAACAAAAAAATTTTCCAGTTACGGCTTACAAGATAAAATACTGCTTGCGGTGGGATATCTTCTCATTGGCCTGTTTGTGCTTGCCATTATCATTCCTATGGTCTATATTGTGGCTGCCTCCTTTATGGATCCGATCACCTTACAGAACAAGGGAATTACCTTTGATTTCAGCAAATGGACCCTGACGGCATATGAACGTGTGATCTCCAACGCCCAGATCTGGATCGGTTTTAAAAATGCGGTGGTCTACTCCGTGGTGTATACCATAGTATCCGTAGGCGTCACCCTGCTGGCTGCCTATCCCATGTCAAGGCCAGACTTTAAGGGCAGGGGGTTTTTCAATATCCTTTTCATGATCACCATGTTCTTTGGCGGCGGCCTGGTTCCTACCTACCTGCTCATCGGCAACCTGGGGCTCCTTGACAGTATGTGGGCCATTATTCTTCCCGGGGCCTTCAGCGTGTGGAATATGACTATTGCCAGAACCTATTACCGGGGGATACCTTCCGAACTCCGGGAAGCAACAGCTGGGCTCCGAGAAAACGGCAATCCAGACTGTCAGCGAAATGAGTTTTATCAATAAAAAATGGCTGGATTTCCTGGAACTGGACATTCCTGAGACCGTAGATGAATTTGAACAGACCCTGCTGGCCTTCAAAAACCATGCCCCCGAACTCCAGGCGGCATTCGGCATAGACGGAAGCATTATCCCCATGTCCTGCATTATCAATGACGGAAGCCAGGATCCTGCCCTTCTGATCAATGGTTTTGGGGAGGGCTACGGCGACGGGGACCAGGGAAGGCACATTGCCGTTACGGATGAAGGAAAAGTCATCTGTACCGCAACCCGGCAGGGGTTTAAGGATGGGATCGCCTGGCTTCACAAATTATATGAAGAGGGGCTTATCGATCCGGAGGCATTTACTCAGGAGTGGTCCACCTATGTGGCGAAGGGAAAGTCCGGACGGTACGGAGTCTGTTTCAGTTGGGACGTGGCCAACATTGACAATATCACCGACTGGGTCCCCCTTCCGGCCCTGACTGCGGATACAAGGAATATCACCCCGGAAAACGGCTCCTTCACAAGCGGATACAGCCGGGGGCGCTGTGTCGTCACCGCAGTTGCCAAAGAGCCGGCCCTGGTGTGCGCATGGCTTGACCAGATGTATGCGCCTCTCCAGTCTCCGCAGAACAACTGGGGAACCTATGGGGAGGAGGATGATTTTGATATTTTTGAGATGGGCACCAATTCCTTGGGGGAACCTATGTTAAAACACGCCTCCCTTGGAGACGCCTCTCCGGTGGAAGTCAGGGAAGCGGAAGCCGTCGGCGGTCCCCTGGCAGTTCTTGACGAGTATTACGGCAGATATGTCACCTGCCCGCCGGATGCCCAGTACCGTCTGGACTGGATCCGGGAATCCTTCACGCCGGATATGAACAGCAAATATGTATATCCAAACGTATTTATGAACAGAGAGGACACAGACAGGCTTTCTGTCCTGACCCCTGATATCTCCCAGTATATTAACGAATGCCGTTCCCGATGGATCATGAACGGATATACGGAAAAGGACTGGAACGAATACATAAACAAACTGGAGGCTTACGGACTGGAAGAATATCTGTCTGTTTTCCAGAAATATTTTGACGCTTTCTATCAATAAACCTGCACACGCCCGGCAACCAAGCTTGCATTCACCATGGCTGCCGGCCAGCACTTTCATCGTAAACAATCTTCGAGGAGGTATCCAATGACAAGCCCGTTTTTACAAAAGGTACGAAAATATGAGGAGACCCATGAAAAGAACATCAAAAAAGAAGACCGGCCGGATTTCCACTTAAGCCCCCGGACAGGCTGGATGAATGACCCCAACGGATTTTCCTTCTACAACGGACAGTATCACCTTTTTTACCAATATTATCCTTACGATTCCCACTGGGGGCTGATGCACTGGGGACATGCCGTAAGTTCTGACCTGCTGCACTGGACCTATCTTCCGGCCGCTTTAGCGCCGGATGAAGCCTATGATAAGGACGGCTGTTTTTCGGGAAGCGCCGTTTCCCTCCCTGACGGAAGGCACCTGCTCATGTATACCGGCGTGGCAAAGGAAATCCAGGAGGACGGCAGCATCCAGGAGGTACAAAGGCAATGCATCGCCACTGGGGACGGCATCCATTATGAAAAATATGCCCAAAATCCGGTATTGACCGAAGCCGACCTTCCCGAGGGCAGTTCCCGCTGTGACTTCCGGGACCCGAAAATATGGCAGGGGAAGGACGGGGCCTATTATGCCGTAATCGGGAGCCGGCCTGCCGATGGCAGCGGCCAGATTTTACTGTTTCAAAGCCCTGACGGATTTGACTGGAAATTCCGGCAAATCCTGTGCTCCAACCGTGGACGTTATGGGAAAATGTGGGAATGCCCGGATTTCTTTGAACTGGAGGGAAAGCATATCCTGCTCGTAAGCCCCCAGGATATGCTGCCCCAGGGATTCGAGTATCACAACGGAAACGGGACCGTCTGCATAATCGGCTCCTATGATGAAAACAACCATACATTCGTGGAGGAGCGCAACCAGGCCATTGACTATGGCATTGACTTTTACGCCCCCCAGACCCTTCTCACCGCCGATGGCAGAAGGGTCATGATCGGCTGGCTGCAGAACTGGGATACCTGCCTCCCGTCCATGGTTCATACCTCATGGTTCGGGCAGATGAGCCTGCCCCGGGATCTTTCCGTAAAAGAGGGACGCCTCTTCCAAAAACCAATCCGCGAACTGGAAAGCTTGCGCAGAAACGAAGTGCGCTATCGGGACCTTACCTTCACAGACCTCCTGCAGCTAAGCGGCATCAGCGGCAGAAAAATAGACATGGAACTGGATATCCGCCCCGGGGATGAAAACCGGGTATACCAGAAATTCGCGGTGCGTTTTGCCCAGGATGCCGCCCATCATACAGCCGTCAGCTTCCGTCCCCATGAGTCGCTCCTTAAAATCGACCGCAAATTCTCCGGCTCCAGAAGAGCCCTCATCCATCAGCGCAGAAGCCTTGTCAGGCACTGCGGCGGCAGAATCCGCCTGCGCCTGATCTTAGACCGTTTCAGCGCCGAGCTGTTTGTCAATGACGGAGAGCAGGCGCTTTCCGTCTCCATCCAGACGCCCCAGGAGGCGGAAGGCATCTCCTTCTTCTGCGACGGGCTGGTCAGTATGGATGTTGTAAAGTATGATCTGGCCTAATCCAGCTAGAGCCGGGAACCTGCTTTTCGGTTCCCGGCTCTAGCTGGATTCCTCTTTCAATGCCTCATAAGAAGCCATCTGCCATTCCGCTTTCCATTCTCCCGCTTAATAATCCTCTTTTCCTGCAGGCTTACTGTCCTTCGTTTTACAGTTCTCTCAGACTTGCCGATTTGTCTGGCCAATTCTGCCTGTGTCACAGAAGGATTAGCCAAAATCACATTCAGCACAGCCGCTTCCTCCAATGTGCAGTCCAAAGTGCCATCTAAAGTGTCATTCAAAGTGCCAATTTGGCACTTTGGAATGTCTGCGTCTACTGCCAAATACCGGTTTTTTAGTTCATGCTTTGCTCCCAGCAACAAATTTTCAAAAAAATATTCCAAATATTCAGTTGTTGCATGAATTCCCTGTGCCAAATGATTATAGTTTCCCCATGAAGCGCCCATTCTTTTTGTCAATCCTCCTGCAGGCAGTGGAAATATCGATTCTTCCCTCTATGTGCTCTTTTGCCGTACTCAAAAGGTATCCAGAAGTCTCAAGACCATCCACATCCTGAAGTCCGATAGCCGTCTTCCATGCATAGCTTTTTTCTGCTTTTCCCGCCTCTCCCTGTCTGGTGTATTCTTCCAAATCGCACTGCCACGGCCTCTGTACAGCCGGCTTTTTATCCATGTAAACGCCTCCCTTAGACCTGCCTGCTTTTGTGGGATCAGTCCCCTGTAAATAGTATAGCACATCCCCTACACATAAAACAGCTAAAAAATCCGGCTTTACTAATATAAGACGGTAAAATCCTCCCCGCTTAATCTGCAATTATCGGAAAAAACCGACCAGTTCTTTTGGATGCCGTTATAATTTCTTGCGGTAAGGGCAATCTCACCATTTACATACAGAACGAAAACGGAATCGTCAACCACCAGTTCAAAATCAATCCCGGAATGCTGTTTCAATGCATATGCCACTTTGCTTTCCGGGACTTTTGCTTCTTTTAGCGGGCAATGATAAAACCGGATTTGATTTTTATTGATATCAAATACCACATTGATATTATTTTCCGCTCCCGCATGATTAAATCCGAAACCGAAATACCCGTTTGCATTGGCATCGTATTTCATTTTCCCTTTGAGTATCATCCGCTCTTTCAGCGGTTCCATTGTCTTAAACTGATAGCCTGCAGAGGAGAGGCCAAAATTCCCTAGGGCTCTTTTGTTGGCGAAGCTTCCGCTTCTCTCCGGAATCGGTACCGGAAACAGCTGCCCATTGGCGCCCTGGCGCAGCCCATGGGCCACAAGGTTTCCTGCCCAGTCAATGGAACCGCTGTCAGTGCTGTTTGCTTTTGACGGCGTCCAGCCTATGATATAAAGCTTTCCCCTGAACTTTTCTATACGTCCCGCATAAAAACCGGCGCCGTCAAAATAATTAATGTCAAAGCTTTCAAACGGCCCGCCAGGGCTTTCTGACACTAAATATTTCACGATTCTGTTCGGCTCCTGCTCGGAATAGGACAAGTACCAGAAACCGTTATAGGAAATGAGTGTCGGACATTCCATATTGCTTCTGTTTGTTTCATTCCTGTATAAGATTTGCGGATCCCCCCAATTCAGCAGATCATCGGATTTCATATATAGAATCACACCGTGATTATCTTTTCTTGCTGTCAGCAGCATCCAATAGCTGCCTTCGCTTTCATTGTACAACACATAGGGATCCCTGAAATCATTCAACTCATAACCTTTGGGGGGATTCAGCATAAATTCCCTGGACTTCTCCCAGCCATTCGCGTTTATATCCGTTGACGTTGCCATCCGTATAACTTCCTTCGGCTCAATATTTCCGTTATGGGCCGTATAAAACGCATAATATACGTTATCTTTTTTTATTACGGAACCTGTGCCAAGGGCCAGGTCCCGGTCATACTCATTGTGTACCACCGGAAGTATCTCTCCGATATCCCTGAAATTCACAAAATCGGCCGTAGACACTTTATTCCACGGGTGAAAACCGATTGCGCCGTTTCTCTGGTCATTCAGGTAAAATATGTGCATTTCATCCCCGTCGGCAAACGGCATGGTGTCCCCGATGAAGCCATCCTGTGAAACAGGGAAGAATTGCGGGTCTTGGGCCCCGAACACGCACTGTGAACTGATCAGCACCAGTGCCAGTGCGCTCCCGGCTGTTTTGATTATATTCCTGTTCAACGCTTTCTCCTTTTCTTGCTTTGTCAGACTGTAATATTGGTTTTTCCGGCATCCGGCGTGTCGGCATTGCTCATTCCGTTTCCTTCCTGCCCCCCTTCGTTTCCTGCCCCGCTGCTTCCGGATTCCTCCGGTTCCTGCGCGCCTTCGTTTTCCTCTCCCTCTTTACCGGCATCCGGCTTCGGGCTTTCCGTTACGCTTCCCTCTGGCTGATCTTCTGTCCCTGTCCCACAATTTCCGGATTCCCCCGGGTCTTCCTCATCTTCGTCCTCCTCTTCCTCTTTACCAGCATCTGGTTCGGGACTGTCCGTATCGCTTCCCTCTGGCTGATCTTCTGTCTCTGCCCCGTTATTTTCGGATTTCTCCGGGACTTGCCCGCCTGGCGCCGTTATCTCTTCCTCTTTATCAAGATTCTGTCCTTCATCGTCTGTCCCGTTTTGCTTTTCTTCCTCTTCCTCTCCTTCCTGTTCCTCCTTTTCCTTGATGCCTGCATCCATGTTCTCAAATTCACCCGAAATTTCCCCCTTTGACGGCGCTTCTTCCTCTTCCGGTTCCTCTTCTGGTTCCAGCATATCAAAGTCAAGCGAACTTATGATGCCATCCTCCTTTTCTAAGGAAATGGATTTAAATACAATATGGTTATCTTCTCTCCCATCCGCAAACTTCTCCTGGCCAAACTGGAAGAAAATCTCCAGGGTATCGCTCCGGGCAGTAATCTTATGGACCAATTTCGTTGTTGCGTTTTCTCCCATCCAGTCTCTGTACCAGGCATCCCCATTGTTGTCGGCATTTTCCGCATCGGGAATGGCTGTCACCATATCCAGTCCCTTTTCAGGCTCCACTTCCACCGTAAGCGTATATTCTCCGCCCTCTTCCACATCTATGGATGTGAACACCTTGTTATGCCAGTCCACATTCCCAAGTTTTTCGGCATAATATACCATGCTGCCATTTTCATCATTATACAGGCTTCCCTTTGCGACGCCGCCGGATTCCTCATGTCCAAACTCATATCCGTCCAGCGTTACGGTATCGGTATCCACATTGCCCTCATTTTTTTCTAAGGAAATGGACTTGAATATAATATGGTTGTTTTCTCTCGCGTCCGCAAAGCTTTCCTGCCCAAGCTGGAAGAAAATCTCCAGAGTATCGCTCTGGGCGGTAATCTTATGGACCAGTTTCGTTGTGGTGTTTTCTCCCATCCACTCCCTGTACCAGGCGTCCCCGTTATTGTCGGTATTTTTCGCATCGGGAATGGTTGTCACCATATCCAGCCCTTTTTCCGGCTCTACTTCCACCGTAAGCGTATATTCCCCGCCCTCTTCCACATTTTCTATGACGGTGGACACTTTGTTATGCCAGTCCACATTGCCAAGCTTTTGGGCATAATATACCATGCTGCCCTTTTCATCGTTATACAGGATTCCCTTTGCGACCCCGCCGGATTCTTCATGTTTAAACTCATATCCGCCCAGAACTGCCGTGCCTTCGTCAACCATCGGATCGGATTCCGTCAGGGAAAAATCCGTAAACCCGATTTTGTTGTCTTCTCTTGCATCCGCAAATTCCGTCTGGCCAAACATGACAGACAGTTTCACCTCCCGGTCCGCATCCTGCGCGGCAACTGCAAGATTGATTTCCTTCGTCTCATTATCCCCTGCCCATTCCGCCACTGAACCTAAAGTTTCTCCGGTTTCTGCATCCGTTACCTTTACGTTGGCCAGCAGCCCTTTTTGCGGTTTTAAAATGATCTGAATCTCGTTATCTTTCCCCCCTGCCAGTGTCACAGTTGTGGATACCGTATTATCGCTTGGGGTATCTCCCAGTTTTTTCGCATAATATACCATGTTGCCCTTGTCATTGGCGTACAAAATCCCCGACGCCTTTTCCCCGGTTTCTTCATGGAAAAAGACATTTCCTTTAAAGGTCAGCGGATTCTCATCGAACATGGGGATTTCACTGATCTTAAAATCCTTAATCGTAACATGGTTGGGCGCTGGATTGCCGTTTGCACCGAATTCAAAAATAAGATCCACCGCTTTATCCACATCCTGTAAACTGCTCAAAAGCGTATACGTATGGTAATCCTCTGAAAGATTAACCGTCTCCGCAACCAGAGGATTCCACTCTCCGTCAATCCCGTTCATGACAAAGAAAAATTTCGATTCTTTGTCTGCCCGTGCGGTAATCTCGATTTTATAGATTCTGCCTGCCTTTGCTGTCATCTCATTATTTACTGATAATTTGTTATAATAGGTCTCCTCTCCGATTTCTTTGATATCATAATGAAGGATACCATCCTCTTCGTAAAGCGAAGCATCCGCACTGTCAATAAGCGTGGAGTTGAAGGTAAATCCTTTCCATTCTGCACTCTCATAAAAATCCGAGTTTTCATACTGGATCTCCAGGTCATAATCGTCTATGGCATTGCCGGTATAAGGGATTCCCGGGCTGAGTTTGTAGATTTTAATATCGCTTATTTTTATTGTGGTATTGCTTCGGTTGTACATGCCGCCAAAACTCAGGCTAAACTCCACATTCTCGTCATGGTATCTGTCTCAAAAGACAGGGTTGATTCTTCGTCTAAAAGGGTGCTGTATTTTTTGACTTTCTCTGACCAATCTTTCTGGGAAACAACGGCGAACTTCATATTGGCTCCCCCGCTTGCAGATGCTGTCACGTCGATTCTGTAACGATATCCCTTTTCAAACTTAATCCCCTGATTGAATATCAGCTGGTTGTGCCAGTCGGCTATCCCTTCCCTGCCGATTTCATAGATCAGGACGCCATCCTCCTGATGTAAGCTTCCGCTCGCCAGGGAACCTTCATGTTCGGAGGAGAACACTCCCTCAGCCCCTGAGAACTGAATCTTTTCTTTTCTGTAATCGGTACACTCCGTAATTTTTATATCGCTGATAAATATACTGGCCGGGCCTTTTTTCCTGTTCCCCTGTCCGCCCAACTCAAAAATCATTTCATTCAGGGGATTATCCTCCAAAGCTTTGAACCGGTACTGGAAATGCTGTTTTTTTCCGCCAATGACGTGATTCCGCTCCCAGAAGTATTCCCATTCGTCCTCGTCTTCGCTTCTTTCAAGATTGCGCAAGACACAGGTAAAGACAATGCTTTCCGTACTGCTCATATCAAAGTCCATCGTATAAGTTTTATCTCTTTTAAACTCCATTATATTGTTAATGGATATTTTATTCTCCCAGGGATTCCCGCCGAATCTTTTTATGTCATATCTCAGGCCGCCGTCTACGACGGTCGCTGTCCCATTGGATTTGGAATCCGTGGTAACAGTAAACCGTTCCATGGAAACCGTATCCTCTATCCCTTCCTCCACTGCCTTTATCGTCACAGAATGCACATAGAATTTCCCGCTTCCTTCGTTGTCACTGAGGTCAAAGACCACCCGCCCCTGGCTATCGGTATCATTGCCTGTCCGGAACCTGGCTTTGACCACTTCAACGCTTTTCCCGATTTTCTGTTTGAATTTTTCCAGATCCTGCTGGTTGTTTTTGCTGCTGACATAACATTCCACGTTCATGGGCCGGCTGGCGGACACCTTCATTTCCACATCATACTCGCAGTTCTTGCCGAACCATAAATCTTTTTTCACTAACTGATTGACGCCAAAGGTTTTGATGTCATACACAAGCACCCCCTGATCCAAATACAATTCCGAGCCGCTTGAGTCATTCATGACAAAGCCCTTGAATTGATAGTTGTCCAATTTGGAAAAGCTGTACTCCTTGACCAGGGACGGCTCCGTGACTGCCGCCCTTTTGGCCGCAACTGCCGCTATATCATCCGCAGACGCGGCTTCCATGGATAATCCTTTCATTGTAATGTTGCAGGGCGGCGTATTGCCGAAGCCTCCAAACTGGAACAAGACTTCCATGTCCTCATCCTGTTCCTGCGTATCTGTCACAAACGAAAATTCATTCACGCCCTCCTTTAACAGCAATGTCTCCGAAATCTTTGGTTCCCATTTATTTTTCGGGTTCACGCCGAAGAACATGCGCATTTCCTTATCAGTCTCTAAGGATATTTCCACTTTGTAGGCATTCCCTTTCCTAAACGTAACGCCCTGGTCTGCCATGACCTTATTATTCCAGTCATTTTCCCCGATTTTCTCAATCTTATATACCACATTCCCCTCTTCGTCCACAGCAAAATCAGCAGCCGCGCCGCCGGATTCCTCATGCTTAAGCTGAAAGCCGCCGACAGCCCATGCGCTCCGGAAAGCCTTTTCCTCGCCGTCCTTTATTTCTTTTACTGCGATCTGGTCAAAAATGATTTTCACCGGCTCCCCGTTTTTCGTCTTGTTGACGTCAAAGGTGATTTCCATCTGCCGGTCCGCCTGCTGTATCCCCGTCCTGCGGCTTATTGTCCGGGCCCCTCCTGAGAGCGGAAGAAATGCTCCCGGGGCAAAATAGCTGTCTTTCGGATCAACGGAACACGCCAGTTGCGCATTTTTGTCGGCCCGGACGGTATATACGATCTCATAATCGCAGCCCTTTTTGAAACTTAGATTCTCGATCTTCACTTTTCCGGATTCTCCCGTTTCAAAAACAAGCCCCCTTCCCTCTATGTACAAGCGGCTTCCCTCAGAAGCTTCCGCTGATACAGAAAGTCCGTTGTAATCAGCAACTCTGTAACAAGATACCGGCTGTCCCTCCTCTGCCGCAGCCTCATGAACCGAAAAATCCAAAATGCTGATTTTCAGAGGCGCCTGGTTTCCGCTGCCGCCAAACTGAAACAACACCTCCATCGCCATATCCTCGTTTATCACGGAAGTTGTATAGCTATAGTCCTCCACATAGTCCCCGATATTGACCTGTTCGGAGATAACCGGGTTCCAGGCGCCTGACTGGTTCACAAAAAAGGAGAAATACGTGTCCTTGCTGGCGGAGATGGAAAAATCCACCGTATATTGCTTCCCTTTTTCAAATGTCAGGCCCGATTCTATGAAGACCTTGTTCTGCCAGTCCTCCAATGATATTTTGTCGATCTCATAAATAAGCGATCCGGCCTCTTCATATAATTTTGCATCGCCCTTCCCCGGCTCATAGGATTGAAATTCATACCCCTGAAACCATACGCCGCCCTTTGCATCCCGATTCCCCTCCTCCGCATGCACAACCGTTGTGTTACAAATCGAAAACAGAAGAAATACAGGTATCATAAACAAGGCCGTCATTCTGCGAAACATTTTACTTCCCCCTCACATAATTAGTGTGTATTTGTAAATTATTTTCTGATATTATTGTAAACTTTTATTGTGCATATGTCAAGTATTTTTGATTTACCTCTTGCTTTTTGGTGTAATTGATCTGTTTTTGTTGAGTTTTTTGTGCAGAATCCATAAATGGAATCAGATTCTTGTAGACTCCCCCGTTTTCTTCACTTCGTTTATTGTGCGTTTGTAAAAATTATTATTTTACATTTTTTGATCGACGGTATGCAAATATCATGCGGTATGAATTTGGAATTATTCCTGGACTTTTTGTTTTCAGAATCCCCGCAGGATAAAAAGACATTAAAGCATATTCGGGTTATCTATGGTATAATCTCGATAGAGATTATACCCGCACCGATTTGCGTCCGGCCGAAGGTCGGACCATTACAATAGCAAATCGTGTGCATCCCCCGGAGGGTGGCATGTCCGAAGGACATGGTATAATGGAACCAGTTAACAAAGGATTCTGACAAGACATAGACTGGAGGATTTGTCATGGAAAGAAAACGGAAATGGTTTTATCCCCTTAAAGGCACTGTTCCCGGCGCACTGCTGGCCTTTTCCATATGGATGTGCTTCTGCATGAATACCCATGCTGCTGATTCCGCCAAAAGCTTCCCTGTCTTCACCGCAGCTGATACCCAAAGCAGCGTTCTCGCCCCCCAGGATGCCTGGGACAGATCTGCCGTTTACACCGGCGGTGATACCGTAAACCATCAGGGCCGTCAGTACCGGGCAAAATGGTGGACTTTAGGGGAACAGCCCGGCCACAGCGATGTATGGGAGGATTTGGGCCTTTCAGGCCATGCCGCCCCACAGCCAAATAACGCGGACAGCCTCCCTTTTAATCCCTCCTTGTCTCAGGACAGGGAACTGTCCGACTTTAAAGTGGTGGGCTACTATCCCAGCTGGAAGCCGGACAAGTTCTCCTCCATAGACTTTAGCATAGTGACCCACATCTGCTACGCCTTTGCCATCCCCAGGCCGGACGGAAGTTTGTTGGATTTGGAGAATCCGGATACAGCCAGGGAACTCCTTCGTCTGGCCCATGATAAAGGAACCAAGGTATTATTGTCTGTTGGGGGATGGAGCCACAACGGCACCCCCCTGGAAAGTGTGTTCATGGAAGCCACCTCCACAGATGCCGGCAGAAACCGGCTGGCCGAAAATATTCTGGCCATGTGCGAGGAATACGGCTTTGACGGCGTGGACATGGACTGGGAACATCCCCGTACAGACGGCGCCAGCGCCAAACAGTACGAAGCCCTGATGCTCACACTGGCCGATATGCTCCACAAAAAAGGCAAGCTTTTGACCGCCGCCGTGATAAGCGGAGCCACCCCTGACGGCAACATCTATTATGACGCTGCCGCCCACTCCGATACGGTCTTAAATACCCTGGATTTCATCAATGTCATGGCCTATGACGGAGGTGACGGAGAACGTCATTCCTCTTATTCCTTTGCCCTGGACTGCGGAACCTACTGGAAGGAGACGCGTGGCCTTCCCTCCCATAAGGTGGTGCTGGGCCTGCCTTTCTACGCCCGCCCCAGCTGGGCAGATTACGGGACTGTCCTGAAGAGTGTACCCACTGCCTGGGACAGAGACCATACCCTTTATAACGGCATGGAGGTCTATATAACGGCGTAGGAACCATTGCCGCAAAAACCAGATATGCCAGGGAAAATCTGGGCGGCGTCATGGTCTGGGAACTGACCCAGGACACCGCCGACAGAAGCAAAAGCCTTTTGCAGGCTGTCAAAAAAGGCTATGAAACCCCGGACAGCCCTTAAGGCACATCATAATATGATATTTGCACATCCATTTCGTATGTGCTAAGTCATTGGCTTTCTTCGCCATGAAATCACCTTTCCTTTCTTGAATAGTGGCTTATACACCTCTATGATACACAGAAAGGTGATTTTTGTATAACTTCTGGCTAAAACCCATAAAAAACGCAAAAGTGCGTAAACCAACGTTTACGCACTTTTTACCTCTTAAAACCTTTATTTTCCAAGCTCCCGGCCGGACTCGAACCGGCGACCCACGCATTACGAATGCGTTGCGCTACCAACTGCGCTACGGAAGCATCTGCAAAATCCAAAGGACAAATGCCTCTGCCTTTTGCATAAAAATGCTTTGGACGTTGTCCAAAGCATTCTATGACCTCACCGGGAATCGAACCCGGGTTTACGCCGTGAGAGGGCGTCGTCTTGACCGCTTGACCATGAGGCCATGATCGACTGCGCTGCTGTAAAGCGCCAATCGAGGCGACAAGATTCGAACTTGCGGCCTCTGCGTCCCGAACGCAGCGCTCTACCAAACTGAGCCACGCCTCGACATCTTCTATACTATAATACAGTTATGTTTTTTTGTCAACAATATTTTCCAATATTTTCTTATTTTCTCTTATTTCGTTACATAAGCCCTGGCACCAGCATTGGCACGTAAAGGATCATAAAAAACACCAGGATCAGACCTAACAAATAAGGGACGACTGCTTTTGAAATCTTTTCTATCGGCAATCCCGTGATGCCCGACGCAACAAACAGGTTAATGGCTACCGGCGGCGTGATCATACCGATCGCAATTCCCACCACGAATACAATCCCAAAATGTACCAGGCTGATCCCCATAGCTTTTACCAGCGGCAAAAAAACCGGGGTCAGAATGATAATTGCCGATGAAGTTTCCATAAATACCCCTGCAATCAGAATAATGATCGCAATCAAAAACATGATGATATAAGGATTGCTGGAAACGCTTAAGACAGAGCTGGAAATCGCCTCCGGGATCTTCCAGTTGGCCAGTACCCAGCCAAAGGGACCGCTGCAAGAAATAATAATCATAATTACTGCCGAGGTTTTGGCGCTGCCCTTCATAATATTGAACAGCTCTTTCGGCCCCATATCCCGGTACACAAAAACCGATACCAGTATGGCATAAATGACTGCCACATCAGCGGCTTCCGAAGGCGTAAAATATCCCGAAAAAATTCCGCCGAGAATAATCAAGGGCATCAAAATCCCCCATATTGCCTTAATAAAGGTTTTCGCTACATTTTTGAAAGAAAAAGCCGCTCCCTTGGGATAATTTTTCTTATGCGCCTCATAGAGAGAAATCGCAATCAAAATCACTCCCATCAGCACTCCTGGCATAAAACCATTCTTAAACAGCGTATTCACACTCTGCTCTGCGATAACTGCATAAAGCACCATCGGGACAGAGGGAGGAATCACAACACCGATTGTACCGGCAGCCGCAATCAAAGCAGCCGATTTTTCTTCGTTATATCCTCTTTTTTTCAGCTCCGGAATCAGAGTAGCCCCGACTGCGGCTGTCGTTGCCGCGCCAGAACCAGAAATTGCGGCAAAAAACAT
>CAJURT010000032.1 GCA_910588875.1 uncultured Lachnospiraceae bacterium | reverse complement strand
GCAAAATACCTCTCATTTTCGCCACCACGTCATGAGAGGTATATCCTTTTTCTTTATAGACATTGATGATTCCGTCCATATCCTTACTCCTTCAAACCCAGCCTCTGCTGCAGGCAGGATCCCCTAAGCAATCTGTTCTGCAATATGTATGGACAGATTGTTGATCACATCATGCACGCTGCCGTTCATGGTGCAGCCCGCTGCCCTCACATGACCGCCGCCACCGAAATATGTGGCCACCTTGCTGACATCCACATCATTGTTGGAACGCATGCTGACCTTAAACACATGGTTCTCCGTCTCATGCAGGAAAATTGCACACTCCACCCCATCGGTAACCCGCAGCTGGTCCACAATCCCATCCAGGTCCGAGTAATCCGCACCATAGAACTCCAGGTCCTTCTGGCGCACTGCCGCAAAAATACACTTCCCGTCCATAAAGGAAATGCTTTCCAGGAGAGCCCTCCCCAGGATCTGATTCTGGACATAACTCTTCCGGAAAAAGGTATCATCAATAATCTTCCCGAAATTGATCCCTTTTGCCATCAGTTTTCCGGCAATCTCCATGGTAGCAGCCGAAGTGTTGCTGTTTTTAAATACATTGGTATCATGGATAATCCCTGTGTACAGGCATTCTGCCACCGCCTTGCTGATCTTTTCCTCCTCCAGGAACTGATACAGGACTTCGCAGGTGGAACTTTTGTCCGCCTGCACCACGTTTTCCTGCGCATAGCCACAGTTGGTCACATGATGGTCAATGCAGATGCTGGCCTTTGCCTGGTCGAAGTATCTGGTAAATTCCCCCAGCCGGGTCTTATCCCCGCTGTCCAGGCAGATGCACAGGCTATAAACCTGCTCTGCCTGTGCATCCTGGCTGATTGCCTCAAAGCCCTTCAAATAACTGAATTTGTCCGCCGGCTTCTCCAGATAGACCTGGACGGCCTTTTCCGGATATTGCTCCAGCAGGTAGTTGCAGATGGCCAGGCAGGAACCCACGCAATCCCCATCCGGGCGTATATGCCCCAGAATTGCTATCGAGTTCGCCTGCTGTGCCATTTCCATCAATCTGCTCATGCAATCACCTCCTAAAAATATCAGCCTAATCCTCTTTTAAATCCTTTGTCACTTCATCGATCAGCCTTGACATATGCACGCCATACTCAATGGACTGGTCTAAAATAAAACTGATCTCTGGCGTATTGCGCAGGTTCACCCTGCGCGCCAGTTCCCGGCGGATATACCCCACCGCGCTTTTAAGGCCTGTAATGGCATCCCCGGCGGCATCTCCGCCCCCCAGGACACTGATATATGCCTTGCAATATTTCAGGTCAGGCGTCACCTCCACCGATACCACGCTGACCATGGCCCCCGTCACCCGGGGATCCTTTATCTCCGTGCGGATAATCTCACTAAGTTCTCTTTGAACTTCTCCGTTAATCCGCGTATTCTTAATGCTGTTTTTCCGCATAAAATATCCTTTCCTGTACTAGCGCGGAACCTCGACCATCATGTAGGCCTCGATCACATCATCCTCCTGGATATCGTTGAATTTCTCAAATACCAGGCCGCATTCATAACCGGTGGCCACCTCCTTCACCGCATCCTTAAACCGCTGCAAGGATGCCAGCGGGCCGTCGAAAATCTGATCCTTCCCACGGGTAATCCGGCAGGAACATCCCCTCTGGAATTTGCCGTCCGTCACATAGGACCCGGCAATGGTTCCCACTCCGGAAGCCTTGAACAGCTGACGCACCACCGCATGGCCGATCACCTGCTCCTCGAAGACCGGGTCAAGCATGCCCTTCATGGCGGCCTCCACATCCTCGATAGCCTGGTAAATCACCCGGTACAGCCGCAGGTCCACCTTCTCCCGCTCTGCAATTGACTTGGCCGTCACATCCGGCCTCACATTAAAGCCAATAATAATCGCATTGGACGCTGACGCCAGGGTCACATCGGACTCGTTGATGGCACCCACGCCGCCATGGATTACCTTGACCATAACCTCCTCGTTAGACAGCTTTAAGAGGCTTTCCTTCACGGCTTCCACGGAACCCTGCACGTCTGCCTTCACGATCAGAGGCAGTTCTTTCACGTTGCCCGCTTTGATCTGGCTGAACAGATCATCCAGGGACAGGCGGGACTTGGTATCCTCAAGGAGCCGGTTCTTGCCCTCGGCAATAAAGGTCTCCGCATAACTTCTGGCTTCCTTCTCGTTCTCCGTGGCCATCAGGACATCCCCGGCCCCCGGCACGTCGTTTAACCCTAAAATCTCCACCGGCTGGGAGGGCCCGGCCTCCTTCACCCGGCGTCCCTTGTCATCCATCATTGCCCGGACCTTGCCGTAGCAGGCACCAGCCGTCACGCTGTCCCCCACCCGCAGGGTTCCTTTCTGCACCAGGATAGTGGCCACCGGGCCTTTGCCCTTGTCTAACTCAGCTTCAATAACCAGCCCCCTGGCCTTCCGGTTAGGATTGGCCTTCAGTTCCTTCACCTCAGCCGCCAGCAGGATCATCTCAAGCAGCTCCGGGATGCCCTCCTTCGTATGGGCTGACACCGGCACGAAAATTGTGCTGCCGCCCCAGTCCTCGGGAACCAGTTCGTATTCTGACAGTTCCTGCTTCACCCGGTCAATGTTGGCGCTGGGCTTATCGATCTTATTGATCGCCACGATGATCTCCACCTCTGCCGCCTTGGCATGGTTGATGGCCTCTACCGTCTGCGGCATCACGCCGTCGTCCGCCGCCACCACCAGGATCGCGATGTCCGTGGACTGGGCTCCCCGCATACGCATAGCCGTAAACGCCTCATGTCCCGGAGTATCCAAAAAGGTGATCTGCTGCCCGTTGATCTCCACCGTATAAGCGCCGATATGCTGGGTAATCCCACCGGCTTCCCGGGAGGTCACATTGGTCGAGCGGATCGCATCCAGAAGGGAGGTCTTGCCGTGGTCTACATGGCCCATGACACAGACAACCGGGGATCTGGGAACCATATCCTCCTCGTTCTCCTCATCCTCCTTCAAAAGTTCGGCGATTACATCGATCTTCTCTTCCTTCTCACAGAGCACTTCATACTCCATGGCGATCTCTTCTGCCTTCTCAAAGTCAATCTCTGAGTTTACCGTCACCACCTGGCCCTGCAAAAACAGCTTTTTGATAATCACAGAAGGCTGCATCTTCATCTTGTCTGCCAGTTCCTTGATCGTCAGTACCTCTGGCAGGGTAATTACCTTCACCACTTCCTCTGCCGGCTTCTGGGCCGCCTTCTGGGGCATGGCAATGCTGTGCTTGGAGACCTTTCCTCCTTTGCTTCTTGGCCCGTCTTCATTCACATTCTTTTTGTCGTAACGGTCGTTTTTGTAGCTGTTGTTATTATTCTTACGGTTGCTGGTCGGCTTTGCCTGGATCGGCGTGTCAAAGTTCTTGGAGCCGGAATCCCGCTGCCCGGGACGTGCCCCGCCCTGGCGGTTCCCAAAACCGCCCTGGCCTCTTCCTCCGTCACGGCCCTGGCTTCCCGGCCCGCGGTTCCCGCCGTAGCCTCCCCCCGGGCGGCTCCCGTCACGGCTCCCCGCGAACCCGCCGGTGCGGTTCCCGTCACGGTTTTGCCCGCCGTAGCCTCCCTGGCGATTCCCGTCACGGTTCCCCGCAAACCCGCCGCCATAATTGCCGGGACGGCTTCCGTCACGGCCCTGGCTTCCCGGCCCGCGGCTTGTATCACGGCTTCCCGCAAATCCGCCGGTGCGGCTTCCGTCACGGTTTTGCCCGCCGCCATAGCCTCCCTGGCGGCCCCCGTCACGGTTCCCTGCAAACCCGCCGGTACGGTTCCCCTCACGGTTTTGCCCGCCGTAGCCTCCCTGGCGGCCTCCGTCACGGTTCCCCGCAAATCCGCTGCCATAGCTTCCCTGGCGGCTTCCCTCCCGGTTCTGGCTGCCGGTTCCGCGGCTCCCGTCACGGCTGCTGCCCTCACGGTTTCCGCCACGGTTCCCCTGGCCTCTCCCTCCGTCACGGAACGCCTGCCCCTGGCCCTTTGGCACATTCTGCTGGCTCTCCGCAGCTGGGTTTGGCTGCCTAGCACCGGCGGCTGCCCCCTGGGGAGCCTGCTGCCTGGCCATGCCGGGAGCCGGTTCCTGGTTCTGGGGATTCTGGGCACCTGCTGCCTTTGCTGCCTCCCCCTGGGGCACCTGCCCCTTTTCCGCCCCGGCTGCCTGGGAAGGCTGTGTCCCTGCCGTTCCCGTCTCCACGCCCGAAAAGCCCTGGGGCCTTATTCCTTTTACCGCTGGCTTCTCTGCCCCCTGGGCTGCCGGTTCCTGGTTCTGGGCTGCCTGCGGCCTTACCACACCCGCCGCCAGTTCCTGGGAGCCCTGCTGCCTCCCGGCTCCCGGCGCCATTCCCGGCCTTTGGGCATTCTGTGGCTTCCCTGCCGCCCTGGAGCCTGGCATCCCGGTTTTCCCCGGCTGCTGCGCCTTTGGCCTGGCAGGCCTCTGCTGGGAATTCTGGGGACGGTACACTGCCGCTATTTTCTTTTTTGGCGCCTCTGTTGAAGTGCCGGCGGCCGCCTGCTTTGCTGCCAAAGCCCCACTGGCCCCTTCGGCCTTTGCCTCCCCTGCGGCCGTCGGTTTTGCCTCCGCCGCAGCTGGCTTTGCTGCCCCCACAGGCTTTGCCTCCGCCGCCTGGGGCCGGGCCGGGGCACCGGCATTGGCCGCCGGCCGGGCAATACGCCTCACCATCTGGATCTGCTCTTCGTTAATGTTGGAAGAATGTGATTTCACATCCTGGTTCTGCTTTTGCAATATCTCTAAAACCTCCTTGCTGGTTTTTCCTAATTCCTTTGCAAGCTCATTTACTCTCATACCCACTACCTCCGATTGTATTCATTTGTTTGACGATTGCCTTGGCCAGGCCCTCGTCCACGATTGCCAGGGATGCCCTCATCTCCTTGCCCATCGCGTGTCCCAACTCATCCTTGTTGCCGAAATAACAGATAGGAACTTTATAATAAGTACACATATCGGTAAACATCTTTTTCGTATTGCCAGACGCTTCCTCTGACACCACCACCAAAAATGCCTTTCCTGTCTTTACTGCTTTTTCTGTCAAAAATTCCCCACTGGCAGCCTTCCCTGCCTTTGTAGCCAGCCCGATCAGGTTCAAAACCTTCTGCCTGTTATCCAAGATTCCCCATCTCCTTTTCCAGAGTCTCATAAACTTCCTTGGGAATCGCCATCTTAAAAGACCTCTCCAGCCCTTTTCCCTTTACCGCTTTTTGTAAGCATTCCATGGATGGGCACAGGTAAGCGCCGCGTCCGTTCTTCCTGCCGGTGGCATCCAGGGTAAACTCCCCTTCCGGAGTCTTTAAAACCCGGATCATCTCTCTCTTGCTTTTCATCTCCCCGCAGCCAATGCACTGCCTCTGGGGAATCCTTTTTGTACTCACCAGTTCCTCACTCCCTATCTGTCATCGCCTTTATTCGCCGGTCTGTTCCTCAAAATCCTCCACGGGGTAGTCTTCATCCGGAGCCGTAAGGTCAAATCCTGCCGGGAAGTCATCATATACGCCCTCTTCCTGGTCGTCAATGCCCATCTGCTCAAACAGGCCCATCTCCCTGGCCTGGGTTTCACTCTTAATATCAATCTTATATCCGGTCAGCCGGGCTGCCAGGCGGGCATTCTGCCCTTCCTTCCCGATGGCTAAGGACAGCTGGTAATCCGGCACAATCACCTGTGCCTCCCTCTCTTCCTCGTCTGCCACCACGCAGATCACCTTGGCCGGGCTTAATGCATTCTCAATCAGGAATGCCGGGTTCTCGTCCCAGGTGATGATATCGATCTTCTCACCCCTGAGTTCATTCACTATCGAATTCACCCTCGCACCGTTCATTCCCACACAGGCTCCTACCGGATCCACATTGGGGTCATTGGAGCACACGGCAATCTTGGTTCTGGATCCGGCCTCACGGGCAATCGCCTTGATCTCCACGGTGCCGTCCCTCACCTCAGTCACCTCAGCCTCAAACAGGCGCTTCACCAGATCCGGATGGGTCCGGGAAACCGAGATCCTCGGCCCCTTCGGATTGTCCTTCACCTCCAGGACAAACACCTTGATGCGCTCTGTGGGCTTAAACACCTCACCCCTGACCTGCTCGGCCTCACTTAGGACTGCATCCACACGCCCAAGATTTATGCTTACATTCCTCCCTAAGTTCCTCTGGACAATGCCCGTCACCACATCCTTTTCCTTCTGGTACCACTCGTTGAACTGCATGCTCCGCTCTTCCTCACGGATCTTCTGCAGGATTACATTCTTGGCATTCTGGGTGGCTATCCGCCCGAATGACTTCGATTCAATAGGAAAATGTACGATATCCCCCAATTCATACTTGGGATCCTTCATCCGCGCTTCCACAAGACTCACCTGCAGCACCGGGTCCTCCACCTCTTCCACCACTTCCTTATCTGCAAAAACTGCAAAATCACCGGTCTGGGGGTTTATGTTCACCCTTATATTGTCTGCCTTGCCGAAATGGTTTTTGCAGGCGGTAATCAGAGAATTCTCAATCGCTTCCAGCAGAGTCGCCTTGCTGATGTTCTTCTCCTTCTCCAGCAGTTCCAGCGCCTCGATCAGTTCCTTGTTCATGGTTTTTTCCTCCTAAAGATACTTTCCTTTTCTAAAGGATCCGCAATACGGTTCCTAAAAGTCGAATGCCAGCCGGATCAATGCGATCTCTGCACGGGCAAATACCTCCTGCCCGCCATCCTCTGTCTCAATCGTTACTGCCTCTTTGTCATAGGCCTTTAATATACCGGCAAATTCCTTCTGCTTCTCCCGGGGCTTATAAAGGCGGATCTCCACCTCCTCACCCAGGCTCCGCTCAAAATCCTTATCCTTTTTAAGCGGCCTCCCAAGCCCCGGTGAACTGACCTCAAGCGTGTAGCTGTCTGCAATAAAATCTTCCTGGTCCAGCCAGTCACTCAGCCTCCGGCTGACCACCTCGCAGTCATCCACGGTAATACCGCCTTCCTTATCTATATAGGCCCGCAGATACCAGTTCCCCGCCTCCTTCACATACTCGACATCCACCAGTTCAAATTGGTACTCCTCCAAAAGGGGCAGCAGAAAATGCTCTGTACGGGATTCATATTCCTCTCTTCTTGCCATACCATCACCTCACATATCCTCGGTTACAGTTTCCATGCCAAAAAGTAAGAGTGGACGTAAGCCCACTCTACAATTTGCCATTTATCATGTTATCATATGCATTATAGCACCAGGAAATGCCAATTGCAAGAGGTTTATCAATATTTTCTCTCTTTTCCTCCCCTTTTTCCGACACATTTTGTGGCAAACTCTGCCAAATCTCCCGGATATTTACTATGCTGCAGCCACATCAGCGGAACGTTGTCTGACAACACACCATAAGACAAGGTTCATCTGACAATATTTTCTCCTGTTCCAAAAGTCCCCAAAAACCACTTTGACAACCAAAATTTTCCGTATTATAATAAAGCTATGTAAGACAACACACAGACAGGAGATAACTTTTTCATGCCCAATCCCATGAACCAACTTCAAAATCTGTTAGATATCCGTCCTCAAAAAAATATGTCTGACATGATATATGAAAAAATCAGCAAATTAATCCAAACAGGAGAACTTCCCGAAGGTTACACGTTTCCCAGCGAAACCATCCTCTGCGAACAACTCTCCATCGGCCGCAGCACGATCCGGGAAGCCTATAAAGCACTGGAACTCTCCGGCTATGTAACCCGGACAAAGCGGGGCACCACCGTAAACAGCTATTCCCTCATCCTGGAATCCACCCCTTTAAAGGCTGTAATCAGCGGCGCCAGCCATGAGGATTTTCTGGAATTCCGCCTCATGCTTGAAGGACAGGCCGCCGCCCTTGCCGCCGAACGGATAAAGCCGGAAGAAGCAAAGCATCTCCAGCAGATCCAGGATGACCTGGTTCTGGCCCGGCAAAACGGCAATTATGACATGATCCCCCTCTTAGACCGGAACTTCCATGAAACCATCGCAACTTATACCCGCAACCCGTTGATGATCACCTCCATGGCCGCCATCGCAGAGGCCTGTGAAACGGAAACCCGGGAGTCCTTCTCCAAGCTTTCCGCCCTCTCCGACACCTTAGACCAGATGATCCGCATGCATCAGGACATCCTGGATGCCATCCGCAACCAAAGCCCCGGGGAAGCCATGACCAACATGCTAAACCACATTGCAGGAATCAATGCCGGGGAGTGGTAAGGTCCGGTCTCCGGATCTTACCACTCCCCGGCATTGATTCCCGGCGGCTGCATCCCCCTCACCGTTTCACTGACCCGCCGTCTCCAGCGTATACCCATTGATCAGCTTAACCGCGCCGCAGACCGTCCGGTACTGGCTCCCAAATTCTTCCTTCATTGCCACATTAAACTTATAATACTTGCCGCTCCTGATCTGTTTATAAACTATCTCCCGCTCAAACCGTTCCCCAATGGACTTTTCATGGAGTTCCAGGGTCTCCTGGCCTCCGTCCGCTTTCATGCAGTGAAGAAGGTATTGTTTCCCCCCATCCCTATCTGCGATCTCCTTTCCCACCACCTGCACCTCTACCGGTTCCCGGTCATAGCGGATCACTTTGATCGGATGGGTGACAAAAAATGCAAGGGCTGCAACCATCACCACTCCCATCAAAATATATTTGAGCGCCTCCAAATCTATTTTCCGTCCCCCATTCATCCTGTCCCCTCCTTCAGCCCGGCAAACAATTCCGCCGGCACATATGCCTTTACTGCGATCCCGTCCTCCCGGTATTCCTCTGACAATAATTCCCCGAATTTCCGGATCTGCTGGATCCGGCCTGCTTCCTGATAGGGAAATACCTTCTCCAGATATACATTGCGGTTCCTCAATATGCTTTCCAGCAGGTTAACCAAAATATCCAGCCCTTCACCGGTCCTGGCCGATATCCTTACCTGATGGTCTGCGTGCAGATCTCTGGGAAGCTGCACGTGGCTGGCCTGGTCCATCTTATTGAACACCGTCACCATCACCTTGTCTTCCACACCCAGTTCCCGCAATGTCTCATAAACCACATGCATCTGCATATCCATCTGTGGGTTCGAACTGTCTGCCACATGCAGGATAATATCGCAGTATTTTGCCTCCTCCAGAGTGCTTTTAAATGCTTCTACCAAATGGTGGGGAAGCTTGCGGATAAAGCCCACCGTGTCAGTCAAGAGGATCTTCTGCCCTCCCCCAAGTTCCAGGCTCCGGGTAGTGGGATCCAATGTGGCAAACAGTTTATCCTCTGCCAGGATGCCCGCATCCGTTAAACGGTTTAAAAGTGTGGATTTACCGGCATTGGTATAGCCCACAATCGCCGCTACCGGTGTATGTGCCCGTTCCCGTTGCCGCCTTAAGACATCACGGTGGCGCTTTACCTCCTCCAGTTCCGCTTTCAGCTGCCCGATCCGTTCATGGATCAGGCGCCGGTCCATCTCCAGTTTTTTCTCCCCCGGCCCCCGGGTGCCAATCCCGCCGCCCAGGCGGGACAGGGAATTGCGCAGCCCCACCAGGCGGGCAGCACGGTATTTAAGCTGCGCCAGTTCCACCTGGATCTTCCCCTCGCTGGTATTGGCGCGTGCCGCAAAGATATCCAGGATCACCATCGTCCGGTCCATCACCTTGGTATCCAGAGCATCCTCCAGATTACGCAGCTGAACCGGGGACAATTCGTCGTCGCATACCACGCCGGTGGCATTCAGTTCCCAGATCCGTTCCTTTACCTCGTCTATTTTCCCCTTCCCCAGATAGGTTCCGGGGTGGATATTCTCCCGGTTCTGGACGATCCTGTCCACCGCCACGGCCCCTGCCGTGTCCACCAGTTCCTCCAGTTCATCCAGGGAAGCTATAGCGTTGCTTCCATCCCCAGTGTCAACAGCTATAAGTACTACCCTCTCCTCTATCTCTCCGATTTCAATCAACTCTGCCATTCCTGCTCCTGTCAATCAGCCTCTTGCCTCTCCGCTATATACGCTGCTGGAAGTTTCCTCACTGGCAGCGCTCTCCTCGCCGGAGGAAGTCTGGTCCCCGCTCTCGCCAGAGGCACTTTCCCCACTGGCAGCCGCCCCGCCTTCTGAGGCTCCTTCACTGCCGGCGGCATCTTCTCCGGAAGCATCTTCCCCGCTTCCCGTTGCCGACGCATCCCCGCCGTCCTCCTCCGGGACGTTGCTTGCGCTGCTCTGCCGGCTTCTCAGGAATTCCAACTCCCGTTCAACGGTATCATCTGCCCCATACTGTGCCGCATATGCTTCAAACAACTCCAGGGCTTTTGCAAAATCCCCCTTGTTTTCCCAGGCCACAGCCTCATTAAAGGCTAAATCCTGCCCGGAATCACCGGCGGCCTTGCCTTTTTCAATCAGTTCCAGCGCCGCGTCATACTCCTCTGCGCGGATTTGCTCCACTGCTTTTAAATTATAAATATATCCGTCAATTACTCCGTATGCCAGGGCGGCATCGTAATCGCCCTTTTCCACCAGGCAGAGGGCAATGCCCTTTTTGTAATCTGCATTCTCCGGTTCTGCCTCAAGAAGGATCTCATAGGTATTCTGCGCCGCATCATAATCCGGAAGCCGGAACTCCGCATCCGCACGGTAAAGCAGCACCGTTGTCTCAAACTCCCCGATCTTCTCCTTCGACCACTGGAGCCCATCGTCCAGGCACCCTATTGCCTCCTCATACTTCCCCTGTTCCAGCAGTTCAATCCCTGCCTCCAGAAACTCCTGTTTCTGCTTCTCCCTCTTATGGCGCGCCACGGCAAACACGGCTCCGCCAACCAAAAACAGCGCCAGCAGGCAAACTACTGCCAGCAATATCCTGCGCTGCCTTCTGCGTCTTTTCTTCCGTGCCCTGGCCCTTGCCCGCGCCCGCTCATCCTCGATAATCCGCCGCTCGGAACTCGTCATCCTGCTTCCCCCGGCCGTAGCAGACGGCCGGTTGCGGGAGGATGCTCCGGCCTGGCCCCGCCCTCCGTCCTGCCTGCCGTTGTCCCGGCTGCGGCCCCCGTTCTGTCTTCCGGAATCCCGGCCGCGTCCCGGATCTGCCTGCCTCTGGCCATAGGGGGATGCTGCCTGGCGGCGCCCGGTCCCGGAAGGCCTCCGGGGCTGGTTCCTGGTATTTCCACTGTCATATCTTCTGTAATCGTCCACTTCTATCCATCACTTTCTACCGGTACTTCCGATACCGCCCCGGTCTTTATGTCCCAGACTCTCCACTTCCTCAAAACGGATCACCGGCTGGTGCTCCATGATACGGAATTGGCAGATCCTGTCCCCTTCCCGTATCTGCGTATCCCTAAGCGCATAGGCCGGAAAATACCACTGGTCATGGTCACCGCAATAGCTTTCGTCTATCACCCCCATATGGTTTGTCTGGATGATCCCGAAATTCTTATAGGTACTGCTCCTGGGCACCACATGGGCCTCATACCCTTCCGGCAGTTCCATGGCAACGCCCAGAGGGATCAGCCTGAACTCTCCTGCCTGCATCGCCACATCCTCGGCAGCCCGCAAGTCAATCCAGTCTGACCTTCCGTCCACATATGCCAGCCGCTCCAGCCGTTCATTCAAATATCGAATCCTGATCTTTGGCATCTTCCCTGACCTTCCTCTTTTTGCATTTTCAGGCATAGGAAAACCTGATCTTTTTATGAAGAAATAGTAACATGTTATTGTATTCAAGTCAAGGCAAAACCCGTATCCGTATCCCTATCCCCGTCCTCCGCCTCCGAAGGCTCCTCCAGCTTCATCTGTAATTCCTCTTCCACCGCCTGGATGATCTCCTCCTCCTGCTCCGGGTTCATGCTGGGCAGATCTTCCATGGAACCGATCCCAAAACGCCGCAGGAATTCTTCTGTTGTGGCGAACAATACGGGCCTTCCGGGGGCATCCAGCCTCCCCACCTCACTCACCAGCCCGTATTCCACCAACCGGTTGACTGCATGGTCGGAGGATACCCCCCGGATCCGTGATATCTCCATCTTCGTAACCGGCTGCTTATACGCAATAATCGACAGGGTCTCCAGGACCACATCCGTCAGCACATGCTTTTTGGGGGCAGAAGCCACACGGATCAGGTTATCGTAAAACCGTGCTTTTGTACCCATCTGGAATGCATGGTCCAACTCCAGGATCTGCATCCCCCGGTTCTCCGTCTCATATCGTTTTTGAAGATTCTCCACCACCCTGCGGGCTACCTTCTCGCTCTGGCCGATGGCGATTGCCAGCTGGCGCAGTTCCACCGATTGGCCCATGGTAAACAAAACCGCCTCCACGATTGCCTCCCAGTCGCTCTCCGGATAGCTTCCGCCCCCAGGCTCCTCCTCTTCCCCCTCCTTTAAGGCTTTCTCCAATCTCAGCTGCTGTTCAGCCTCCGCCTCCAGCTGTGCCTCGGCTTCCATTTCCATGTGCCGTGCCTCAATGGCAGACATATCAAACTCCTCATCCTCAAACCAGTTTCCCATTTCTGTTATGTCCCTTCCGCCCATTCTTCCCAGTCCGTCACCCGTCCAGGCCTTCCAGATCCAGTTCCAGTTTTGTATCCTCACCCTCTGTCTCCAGGATCTCTATCTCCATATCGTCAAAGGTATGTTCCTGGGCCAGGTGGATCTTCCCGATCTTCATCAGTTCCAAAATGGCCAGGAATGTCACTACCACCTCCAGTTTATCCCCCTGCCGCGTTAACATCTGTCGGAAACTGAAGCGGCGGTGCTGCCTGGCAAACTTAAGCACCCCCAGTATCCGGGCCTCCAGGCTGACCGGCTCTTTCTTAATTGTGCCGAAGCTGCTGCGGATCGGATCCACCTTATCCTGCTGCCGTTTCACCACCTGGTTGAAAATCCTCTGTAGCTTTGCCAGCGTCAGGCCGTCCAGCAGTTCATCCAAATCCACCGGCGGCTCGTATCTTGCCACCTCCTTAGGCACTGTCGGTGCCTTGAACAAAACTCCCTGTGCATCCTCCTCCATATCGGAAAGTTCCAGGGCCATCATCTTATAACGCTTATATTCCAGCAGCCGGGCAACCAGTTCTGCCCTGGGATCCTCTTCCTCCCCTTCCTCGTTTACCTCCCTGGGCAGCAGCATCCGCGACTTGATATCCAGCAAAGTTGCCGCCATAACCAGAAAATCGCTGACAAGGTTTAAGTCCTCCCGCTCCATGTGGCTGACATAATCCAGATACTGCCGGGTTATCTCCACAATAGGGATATCATAGATATCCACCTTGTTTTTGTCTATCAGATGCAGGAGCAAATCCAGGGGCCCTTCAAATTTCTCCAGCTTATAAGAAATTGCCATCACTTGCCGTTCCCTGCCCCTTCCTCATCAGTTTTTTCTCCGCTGCCGTCTCCTTTTCCTCCCCCGGCAAGAGTTTCACCACCACCACCTGCGGCTTATTGCCAAGCCGGATATTCACCGAATGGGTCCCCAGGCCGCGTCCGGCAACCATGAACCGGCCGTCCCTTTCAAACGTCCCGCCGCAGCAGGGGAGGAAAAACTGGTATTGGGGCGTCATCACCCCTCCCAGCAAAGGGAGCCGGATCGTCCCGCCGTGAAAATGCCCGGCCAGGGCCAGATCCGCCCCCCATCTGCCGTAAGCATCCGCAAACAGCGGGGAATGCGCCAGCAGTACCTGGAACCTTCCCTCTGCCGCTTTTCCCAGGCGGCGGCTTATATAGGCGGCCCCCATCTTTTGGGAAACCCGGTTATGGTAATACACCTCGTCAATATCCAGGCCGCTGACCCGGATGTCATCCCCAATATCCACAGAAGAATCTGACAGGTATTCCACCTTATTTTGTCTCAGCAGTTCCCGGAACCTCCGGTACATATCCCCGTATGTCTCCTGCTGCTCCCTCAGGCGCTGTTCATGGTTTCCGTTCCCGTAACAGACCGGGCAGATTCCTGCAAGCCCCTCCAGCAACCGCTGTGTGGCCTCCAGGGAGGCCCGCCCCGGCTTTGCCACCATAGTATCCCCGCCAATTAAAACCAAATCCGGGGCTGCCTGCCGGACTGCCTCCAAAAGCCGGCTGTTCCCTTCCCCGAATTCCTTGTCATGCAAATCGGTAAGGAAAACCAGCCTCCGCTCCCGCCTTACTTTGTAAGACTTCACCCTGGCCTCCTCCACCACAAAATGATCCCGCTCATATTCCGAACGCAAAAGCCCGCCTGCCGCCAATGCTGCCAGGGCCGGTAACGCCCACATTCTTCTCTTCACCAAATCATGCCTCCATCAGCCAGTCCCTTACTTCTTTCAGCGAAGGGCATACCCGGGCCACGCGCTGCTGCAGTTCCTCCCCCGGCTGGGTCAGATCCGGAACCATCACCGTGACAAAACCGCCCCGAAGCCCGGCCTCCACGCCGTTTAAACTGTCCTCCAGCACCAGGCAGCGCCCTGGCTCCACTCCCAAAAGTTCCGCTGCTTTAAAAAAAATCTCAGGATTCGGCTTTGCCTCCTTCACCATATCCCCAGTCACCATGTGCCGAAAATATCCCTCAATCCCGGCCAGGCGCAGGTTCTCAATGGTGTATTCCCGGGTACTGGCCGTTGCCAGGGCAATCCCGTAACCCTGGCTTTGCAGATAAGCCAGCAATTCATGTACCCCTGGTTTTACCGGTATCTCCTGTTCCCGCAAAAGCTTGATAAAAATCTCCTGCTTCCTTTCCCTCAGCTTATAGAAATCAAAGCCTTCCCCATAGGTCTCCCGGAGTTTTTTGACCGCATCCTGAAAATTGGCGCCGCGGATCGTGCAAAGGAAAGACTCCTCCACATGGAAGCCCAGTTCATCCCCTGCTATCCCCCATGCAACCGCCGATACCCTCTCCGTGTCAAATAAAAGCCCGTCCTGGTCGAATATAACCCCTGCAATCCTTTTGTTTTCCATATGTATCATCATCCTTCCATCCATAAAGCGAGTACAGCCCTTTGGCAGGCCATGCTGCCATGGCCCGCCCCTTTTCGCCAGAGCGCTGCACTGCGGAAATAGCGGTGATTACAGCAGTAACCCCATCACTGGATATAGGGCGCTAATTCCAGCCGGATAAAATATCCCTGTTCATGGCTGCATACCGGGCAGGAAGCCGGCACCTTGTTGCCGCGGAACACAAACCCGCAGTTCAGGCACATCCAGCCCGTCTCCACCTCAGACACAAACAGCTGGTTTTTCTCCAGATAATCCGCAAACAGCTGGAAACGGTCACCATGCAGCTTTTCAATCTCCGCAATCTTAAAAAATGTCCCCGCAATCTGTTCAAAGCCTTCCTCCCTGGCTATATTCCCAAAGCTTTGGTATACATCCTGGAACTCCTCATATTCATTGTGCCTTGCTGCCTTTAACAGATCTAAGCTGCTCTCATACTGGTCAACCGGATAAGCCCCATCCACCCGGATATTCTGCCCCTTCAGTTCCTTCAGATAATCATAAAAAACATCCGCATGTGCCAGTTCCTGCCCGGCGGTAAACAAAAACACCGACTCAATCACCGGCAATCCCTGCTTCTTTGCCTTCCCGGCTGCCAGGGTATATCGGTTTCTGGCCTGGCTCTCCCCGGCAAACGCCCGGATCAGGTTTTTTGCTGTCTCACTGCTCTTAAAATCAATCATGGAAAATCTCCTTTTCTTATCAGACTTTCCATTATTATCTCTTTAATCCCCAAAAATATACTGGGCAACCTCCTATTTCCGGCACTGGAATACGGGGTCAGCCGGATAAATGCCCGCCATCTTCTGCATAACCCGCTGTACCGCATCCCGGGACTGCCTCCAGTCCGCATCCTTGTTCCGGTAATCATATTTCTCAATCAGCCAGTCAATATCTTCCTGGACCCGGTCTAAGTTCCTGGCCATCAGTTCCCCCAGCTTGGGAATCCACTGCTGCTTTTCCTCCGGCTTCAGCTTTTCCTCACAGACCGTTAGGACATCCGCAAAATGGTGGAAGCAGAACCCTTTAGAATCCATCAGCAGCCCGCAGAATTCGGGGTCGTTCCTGAGCATATAGACAAACGTATCCAGCATCCTCCCATAGATCACCTTCATGCGTCCGCAGACATAGCAATGCCCCTCTTCCGACCTAAGCCATGCCTCCGCCTGGGAAGAACCGCCGCTCTCCCCCGCCTGGCCCGTTTTCCGAAGGCGTCCCAAAAAACCGCCGCCCTTTCCCGGAACATAATGTGCCATCTGCTTTTTCAGTTCCCCATTCATATGTTCCAGCCGCGATTTGAAGATCCATGCATTCCCCAGGCTGTTGCCATAATCATACATCATCTTTGTGTGGTGCCTGCAGAACCCTTTCCGGCTGGTCTCCCCCCGGATATCATCCTCCATATAAGAGGAGCCCAGGACAAATTCCAGGTTCTCCTGCTCCAGCTTCCTCTCCAGCCAGCAAAACAGGCACTCGTCCCCGGATTTTACCGCATCCGTCAGTTCAATCGTATACAATTTCTCCTTCATTTCTCTTCCCCATCTTTTGTGGCTGCCTCTTTGTCTTTACCATTATACACATAACAGCGCTAAAATTCAATCTAATCTGTGGGTTTTGGAGGGGTACGCCATGGGGAGCGGGGCGTTGGGGGCCGGAGGGTAGGGGAGGCAGTGCCTGGAGGGAGTCGGGGGGGAAGGGCTGGGAGGCCGGAAGTGCTGGCGGCGCGGTTTCGGGGTTTAAGGATTTCTAAAACCCCTGTAAATGCGCCGCCAGCACTTCCGGCCTCTCAGCAATGGGCTGTCACAACACTGAGATTCCCCTCCAGCCTGGCGGTTCCGTAGCCGGCAGGAAGGATCAGGCAATCCCCTTTGTTGACGGGGCAGCCGTCTATGGCCCCTTTCCCCCTGATCACGCTAACCATCAGAAACGGCTGGTCCTGTTCCAGTTCCAGGGTGCCCCGGATGTCGTATTTCTCTACGGTATAGAAGGGGCAGGAGACTAAAAACTCCTTATCGTATTCTGCCCCGTGGGAGGTTATGCGTTCTCCTGTGCTGTCCTTGTGGGGGCAGCGCACCACATCCAGCGCCTGTGTCAAATGGAGCTGGCGGGGTTTCCCCCCGGGCATGCGCCCATAATCATACATCCGGTATGTAACTGCGGAATTCTGCTGGATTTCAATCAGCAGCGTCCCCTTGCGGATCGCGTGCACGGTTCCGGGGGGAATCTGGAAAAAGTCCCCGGGATGGATGGGGCGTACCTTCAAAAAGTCCTGCCAGCGGTTTTCCTCCATCAGCCGCTTCATCTCTTCCTTCGTCTCTGCCCGATGGCCGACGATAATGTCCGCTCCCGGCTCACAGTCCAGGATATACCAACACTCCGTCTTGCCCCGCGCCCCGTTTTCGTGGGACTTGGCATAGGCATCGTCGGGATGTACCTGGATGCTTAAATCTTCCCTGGCATCGATGAACTTGACCAGCAGCGGGAATTCTTCCCCTTCCATGTTCCCGAAAAGTTCCCTGTGGTTCTCCCACAGCCAGGACAAACTCTTTCCCTCAAAGCTGCCTTCTGATACCCGGCAATCCCCCTGGGGATGGGCGCTGATCACCCAGGCCTCCCCTGTGTCTTCACCTGGGATCTCATATCCGAAATAATCCCTCAGCCGGTTTCCGCCCCATACCATCTGCTTGAATACCGGTTCCAGCCTTATCATTTCCCTCATTTCCGTTCCTCTCTTATCTGGCTTCTTCCAAGGCATCCATCCCCAGCTTCATGGCTCCCAGGATTCCCTGGTTGTCCTCCAAAGACGGACACACGATGTATTGATCCATGTCCTTAAGTTCCTCTGTCTCAAGATAGCCGCCCAGCATCTCTTTCACTTTTTCCCGGATCATAGGGAACAGCTGCTGCTGGTGCATGACGCCGCCGCCCAAAATAATCTTTTTGGGGGACAGCACCAGGATATAGTTGGTGACGGCATAAGCCAGGTAGTGGGCTTCCAGTTCCCACACCTCATGCCTGTCCGCCAGGGCAGCCCCTTTGGCGCCCCATCGCTCCTCTATGGCCGGCCCTGCTGCCAGCCCCTCCAGGCAATGGCCGTGGCTGGGGCATTTCCCCTTGTAAGGGTCATCCTGCCTGGCAGGAATCAGCAGATGCCCCCCTTCCGGGTGCTGCATTCCATGGAGCAGCCTCCCTCCGGCGATTACCCCGCCCCCGATCCCTGTCCCCACGGTGATATAGATGGCAGTGTCCAGGCCCTTTGCACAGCCCCAGGTACACTCTCCCAGCATGGAACCGTTGACGTCTGTGTCAAACCCCACCGGAATCTTTAAGTTCTCCCGGAAATACCCACAGATATCATACCCCCGCCAGGCCAGCTTAGGGGTCATCAGGATGTGGCCGTAGGTCCTGGAATTCCGGTCAAGATCCACAGGCCCGAAACAGCCGATCCCCAGGGAAGCGATCTCCTTGTCCTGAAAATATTCTAAAAGCCTGGGCATGGTCACCTCCGGAGTCTCTGTCGGGATGGACACCTTCTCTAAAATCTTTCCCTCCCTGGTCCCCACCGCGCAGACCATCTTCGTTCCTCCTGCCTCTAATGCTCCAAATCTCATAGTCCTCCTCCTTGCTTTCAGCATGATCCGCTATCCGTTCTTTTCTTGTTAAGAATACCACAAATAGGGATATAAGGAAACCATATTGCGGCAATTTAGTATTAAAAAGTTTCCTGCTTCAGTGCCGGACCATGTCCTCAATAAATATCCCATATCCCCTGGTGGAATCCTGTACGAACACATGGGTCACCGCCCCTACCAGCTTTCCGTCCTGAATAATCGGGCTTCCGCTCATGCCCTGGACAATCCCCCCTGTCAGCCGCAAAAGTTCCTCATCCACCACCCGGATCACCAGGCTTTTATTCTCCTGGATGGGATTATAGTCCACCTTCTGGATTTCAATCTCGTAATCCCGCAGTTCCCCTGACACATTGCTGCGGATCCATGCCTGCCCTTTTTTTACATTCTGCCGGTAACCGATCTCCATCGCTTCCCCGGGCAGGGATTTCTGCAGCTTTTCATTGACCTTCCCGAATATCCCCACCTGGGTGTTTGCCTCAATCTCCCCCAGCCGTGATCCGGGGCCATAATAGATCACCCCTGCCATCACCCCGGGATTGCCGGCGCTTCCCTTCTCAATCCCCATGATCTCCGTCTCATACAATGCCCCCTCGTCAATCTCCACCACCTCACCGGTGTCGCTGTCGCTGATCCCATGGCCCAAAGCCCCGAAATTCCCGTTGGTATCCACATAGGTCAGCGTCCCGATCCCCTGGGTATCATCCCGGACCCACGCCCCCAGCTTGTAGTTGCCGTCCATGGCCTGCACCGGGTTCATGTGGATTTCCAGTTCTTCCCCATCCCTGCGCACCTTAAGGACCACCTCCTGGCTTCCATTATGATTTAGGTTGCTGATCAGCGCCTCCTTATCCCGCAGCGGCTCCCCGTTGATGGCCTCTATATAATCCCCGGACTGCAAAATGCCGTAGGCCGGCTCCTTCTCCTCCCCGCTCTGACAGCGGATCCGCCCGGTCCCGATTACCATTATGCCGCTTGAACGCAGGTAAATGCCCACCGGCACCCCACAGGGAACCGCATAATGGGTGTCCACCACATCCAGCCGGATCTCCTTAAACCGGAACCTGCCAAACAGGTTAAGTCCCAGCCGGTAACTCCCCTGGTTCCTGGCATAGAGGGAGAAGGGCTCATCCACCTTCAGCCGGATCTCACCGGAAGGGATATTCGACTGGTTTCCCAGCACCACCTCCTCACTCTCGCTTTGGAGAGTCACCTGAAAGGGCAACGCAAAGTCAAACTCCTCCTTCTCATCCACCACCACGCTCAAATGGTCCGGGATCCTCCGCTCCACATAAAACCAGGTAAATCCCGCTGTAAACAGCAAACCAAGCCAGAACGTCCATATCAGACACCGGCGGAACAGATTTTTCTTCCTTTTCCTTCCTTCCATCTCACATACCTCCTCTTTTCAGGAAGACTGCCACATCCCCTGAAACGTCTCGCTTTCCATGTTGCCCATGTACCGTAACAAAAAGGAGCCATTTGGCTCCTTCCTAGTATGTGAGAAAATACGGATTTCACACTGTCATTTTTTTGTTTTTATTCCATCCCCCTCTTTTCTCCCCGGCCAGCGCTTTCATCTCCCTGGCATTCTGCCGCACCGCATCCGTAATCTGTGCACCTCCTAAAAGCCGTGCAAGTTCCTCCACCATCTCCTTATCATCCAGTTTATGGATCCGGGTCGTGGTCCTTCCTTTTCCCGCAGATTTGGCAATCTCAAAATGGCAGTCTGCCATGGCCGCTATCTGGGGCAGATGGGTAATGCAGATCACCTGGTGGCTCCCGGAGATCACTGCCAGCTGCTCCGACACCTTCTGTGCCGTCCTGCCGCTGATGCCTGTGTCTATCTCATCAAAAATCAAGGTGGGGATCTCGTCGCTCTCGGCAAGCACGGTCTTGATCGCCAGCATAATCCGGGACAGTTCGCCGCCGGAGGCCACCGTCCCCAGGGAACGCTTCGGCTCTCCCGGATTGGTGGAGATCACAAACTCCGCCTCATCATACCCCTGTGCCGTAAAATGCTTCAGCCGCCTGAATTCCATTGCAAATTCCACATCCAGGAAGTTAAGTTCCACAAGGTTTTTTTTGACCTGCCCGGCCAGTTCCCTGGCCGCCGCCTGCCGCTCCTTTGACAATTGCCCGCACAATTTCTCAAGCTTGGCTGTCAGCTGTTCATATTCTGCCTTGTTTTTCTTTTGGTATTCATCAAAATTTTCAAGCTTGGCCAGACGGCTTTTTTTCTCCTCCAGGGCTTCCCCTATCCGTTCCAGGGTATTGCCGTACTTGGCCTGCAGCCCATGGATCTGGTCCAGGCGCTGCCTGGCCTGTTCCATCGCTTCCTCATCAAAAACCAAATTATCCAAATAGGCCCCGATCTCGTGATGCACATCGCTCAAAATCGCTTCCGCATCATAGAGCTGATCCAATATTCCTTTGATTTGTCCGTCATATGCGGACACCTCGTTCACCTGATGGATTGCCTGCCCCACCCGGTCGCTTTCCACCATCTGATACGCCGCAGACAAGTTCTCCAGGATCCTCTGACTGCCCGTGAATCTCCGGTAAGCCTCTGTCAGTTCCTCCTCCTCCCCTTCCTTTAATCCGGCATCCTCAATCTCCCTGATCTCGAACCGCAAAAAATCTGCCTCCCGCCTCCGGCTCTCCTCGTCGCCCTCTGACTCCTCCAGGGCCGCCTGCAGCGCCTTATACTGCCGGTATGCCTCCCCAATCTCAGCTTTTTTTAATTCGGTACGGGATTTTGCGAAAATATCCAGAATCTCCAGATGTTTGGATATATGCAGCAGAGACTGATGCTCATGCTGGCCATGGATATCCATGAGAAGCCCTGTCACCTGGCGCAGGCGCGCCACCGTCACGGTCTCATCGTTAATCTTGCTGATGCTGCGGGTGGGCATGATCTTGCGGGTGACGATCAAAAGCCCATCCCCGTCGGGAAATACCTCCAGTTCCCCAAGTTCCCGCCTCCGCTCCTCCTCCACGGAAAAAATCAACTCCACATAGGCATAATCCGCACCGCTGCGGATTATATCCTTAGGCGCCTTCTGCCCCAATGCCAGGCTCACCGAACCGATAATCACAGACTTTCCCGCTCCGGTCTCCCCGGTCAGGATATTCAGGCCGTCGCCAAATTCCACATCTGCCTGCTCGATCAGCGCCAGGTTTTTCACGTGCAATTCTAACAGCATATCTCCTCCTGTTCTTCCCCCTATGTACTCCTGCTATCCTTTATTTTTGCTCCGTCACCATCTTGCGGATCTTATCCATGACCACTATGGTGTCATCTACGCTCCTCACGGCACACATGATTGTGTCATCCCCGGCAATGCAGCCCACAATCTCATAAAAATGGATCGCATCCAATGCTGCCGCCACTGCCATCGCCATACCGGACACGGTCTTAATCACCAGAATATTCTGTGCCATGTCCATGGATAAATACCCGTCCCTCAGGATCCGGATATACTTATCGCTGAAGGAGCCCTGGTTCTGCATCACCACATACCGCTGCCGCCCATTCTCCCCCTGCATCTTCGTCAGTTTCAATTCCCGGATATCCCGCGAAACCGTCGCCTGGGTCACCCGGAATCCTGATTCCTGCAGGCGGTCCGCCAACTCCTCCTGGGTCTCAATATCATATTTTCCAATCAGTTCCACAATCTTACTGTGTCGTTCCAGCTTCATTTTTCCCTCCCAAAGCCCGCATTCTCCTGTCCTGGCACGCCTCCTATACCCGCGTCAGCTTCTCACGGATATTCTCCAAAAACGGCACATCCTTTAACTGAACCAAAGTGGTATATCTGTCCGATTCCTGTATCTTTAGCACCTCTCCCGCCCCAAGGTCCATCACCTGGTCCCCGTCGAAAACCGCCATCTGCTTCTGCCCTGCATTCTCCAGGACCCGGATTCCCACCGTATCCCTATGGGAAAGGATAATGCTGCGTGAGTTAATCGAATGGGGGCAGATCGGCGTCAGCATCAAAAGCTTTGCCCCAGGGGTCACGATAGGCCCGCCTGCTGACAGATTATACGCCGTGGAGCCGGTAGGGGTCGCCACAATCATGCCGTCCGCCGTGTATTCGGTCAGAAGTTCACCGTTGACATAGACCTGGAATTTCAGCACCTGCATCACGTCCTTACGGGTAAGGACGATATCATTGAGGGCAATCCCTGCCGCCCCCTGCACGCATCCCTCCAGCATCATCCGCCTCTCCAGCCGGAAATTCCCCTCCAGCAAGGCATCCAGCATGGGCGGCAGCGCTTCCCCGTGGGCGATCTGGGTCAGATAGCCAAGATTGCCCATATTCACCCCAATCATGGGGATCTGCAGATCCACCAGATCCCTGGCTGCCTGGATCAGGGTTCCGTCACCCCCCAAGGTGATGACGCATTCCGTCTCCCGGGGAATCAGGCCCTGGTCCGTATAACCGTAGCCTGCACCTTCCCGCCGCTTCTGCTGGGCGCTTCCCTCGCAGGTTGCCCCCTTTGCCCGGAGATAGGCAGTGATCTTCCCTGCCGTCTCCGCCGCACCGGTTTTTGAGGGGTTTACAATCAGATAAAAATGTTTCATGGGTTTCTCCCGTCTATAGATTTCTGTGTGCTTCTTCCACCACCCGTCCCGGATCCAAACAGGTTTCCACGGATAGTTCCTTCCCTGCCGGCCCTGGCATTTCCCCTTCCGGCTCCTCTCCGCGGTTCTGCAGATGCAGCAGGTACTCAATGTTCCCCTCCGGCCCTTTGATCGGTGAATAGTCCAGCGCCATGACGGCAAACCCCAGTTTTGCGGCATAACGGGCCACCTTCTCAATGACCTCCAGGTGGGTGGCTTTATCCCGGACAACCCCCTTCTTCCCCACCTTTTCCCTGCCTGCCTCAAACTGGGGTTTAATCAGCGCCACCACCTGCCCCTCCGGGGCAAGGAGCCTCTGCACCGGCCCAAGCACCTTGGTCAGGGAGATAAAGGACACGTCCACCGAGGAAAAATCTATGGGTTCCGGGATATCCTCCGGCGTCACATAGCGGATGTTGGTCCTCTCCATACAGACCACCCGCCCGTCATTGCGCAGCTTCCAGTCCAGCTGGCCGTGCCCCACGTCCACCGCATAAACCTTCCTGGCGCCGTTCTGCAGCATGCAGTCCGTAAAGCCGCCGGTGGAAGCGCCTACATCCATGCATAGCTTTCCTTCCAGGGACACGTCAAAGCATTCCATTGCCTTCTCCAGCTTAAGGCCGCCGCGGCTCACATATTTCAGTGTGCTTCCCCGGACCTCCACCACTGCCGCCGTGCCGAAAACAGATCCCGGCTTGTCCTCCTTCTGCCCATTCACATAGACAATCCCTGACATAATAATGGCCTTGGCCTTTTCCCGCGACGGGGCCAGGTTCTGGTTCACCAGGAGCATATCAAGGCGTTCCTTTTGTTCTTTCATACCATCCCTCCCAGCTTCTCCGGCCAAAACTCCCTCATGGCTTTTATGACGGAATCACTGTCAATCCCCAGGCTCTCCCGCAGCACAGAAACGTTCCCATGCTCCACATAAGCATCCGGAAGGGCAATATTGAGTACCTTCACCTGGGGCACACACCGATGGACAACCGCCGTCACCTGCAGGCCAAACCCGCCCTGCAGCACATTTTCCTCCAGGGTGACAATCAGTTCATGTGTCCGGGCCAGCAGTTCCACCAGCCCTTCATCCAGCGGTTTGATGAACCTTCCGTTGGCCAGCGTGCACTCCACTCCCTCTTCCCTCAGCTTGTCCCGCACATGTTCTGCCGTGCTGACCATGCTGCCTACAGCCAGCAAGGCAATCTCCCTGCCCCCAAAAAGAATCTCCCCTTTTCCCAACTCCACCGGGGAATCAAATTCCTTAAGCCCCCGGTACGCCTGCCCCCGGGGATAACGGATGGCAACGGGCCCATTGTAGCGTTCTACCGCAAACTCCAGTTCCCTGCGCAGTTCCCACAGGTTCTTTGGCGCCATCACGCACATATTCGGTATGGCGGTGAGATAGGACAAATCAAAAATCCCCTGATGTGTCTCCCCGTCGCTGCCCACCAGCCCGGCCCGGTCCAGGGCAAACACCACCGGCAGGTTCTGGATACATACATCATGGAGAATCTGGTCAAACCCTCTTTGGAGGAAGGAGGAATACACGGCCACCACCGGCTTAAGCCCTGCTGCCGCCATCCCTGCCGCCGAGGTCACCGCATGCTGTTCCGCAATCCCCACATCAAAGAAACGTTCCGGATACTCCATGGCAAATGCCTTCAGCCCCGTACCGTCCGGCATGGCGGCCGTGATGGCCACCACCTGCGGGTTTTTCCGGGCCAAACGGCACAGTTCTTTGGAGAACACATCCGTATAGCCGGGATAGGTCTTCTTTTTCAGGGGCTTTCCGGTTTCCGGGTCAAAGGGCTCCACCCCATGGAAGCGGGAGGGGTTCTTCTCAGCAGGCACATAACCCTTCCCCTTTTTCGTATTCACGTGGATCAGCACCGCATGGTCCATCTTCTTTGCCTCTTTAAAGACCTTGACCATGGCCCGGACATTATGCCCGTCCACCGGGCCCAAATAGGTGATCCCCATATTTTCAAACAGCATTCCCGGGATCACCAGCTGCTTGATGCTGTTCTTGGTACGGCTGATCTTGTCCACCAGGCTTTCCCCCAGCACCGGAATCCGCATCAGGGCTGCCGTCACATCCTTCTTCAGACGGTTATAGCCCTCCCCGGAGCGGATCCCGTTTAGGTATTTTGACATGCCGCCCACGTTCTCTGAGATGGACATGTTATTGTCATTCAGCACAATGATAAAATTCTTCTTCATCCGAGCCGCATTGTTCAGCGCCTCGTAGGCCATGCCGCCGGTCAGGGCGCCGTCCCCGATTACGGACACCACCGAATAATCCTCCCCCAGAAGATCCCGCCCCTGGGCCATCCCCAGGCCGGCAGAAACCGAAGTCGAACTATGGCCTGTGTCAAAAGCATCATAAGGGCTCTCCTTCCTCTTGGGAAAACCGCTTATCCCTCCATATTGGCGCAATTCGTCAAACATCTCCCGCCGTCCGCTTAGGATCTTGTGGGTATAGGACTGATGGCCCACATCCCAGATCACCTTATCCCTAGGCAGGTCGAAAGCCAGATAAAGCGCAATCGTCAGTTCCACCACGCCAAGGTTGGAGGCCAGGTGCCCCCCGGTCACACTGATCTTATCAATCAGGAAATGCCGGATCTCCTCTGCCAGTTCTTTTAATTGTTCTGCACTCAGATCCCTGATATCCTGCGGCCCTCTTACCTGTTCCAGCAGCATTTCCATCGCCCCTTTATTTTTCTCTAGTAATCAGCATCCGGATCAGTTCCTCCAAAAACGGGTTCTCCCCCGGAAGCCCCTTCAGCAGGGCAATCGCCCTGTCCGAGAATTTTGCCTCGTCCCTGCGTGCCTTCTCGATCCCCTCCAGCGTCACATAGGTCGTCTTCTGGTTCTTCTCGTCGCTGAGCACAGGCTTGCCAAGCTGCTCTGTGGTAGCCGTCACATCCAGGATATCATCCTGGATCTGGAAGGCAACGCCGACCAGAGAGGCCAGTTCTTCCACCTGCTTTAACTCCTTTTCACCGGCTCCCGCCAACAGGGCGCCGATCATCATCGATGCCTCCAAAAGCGCACCTGTTTTTAAACGGTAGATAAAATCCAGCTTTTCCCTGGGAACCGGCTGGTTGGTCAGCTGGACATCCACCACCTGCCCTCCAATCATGCCGTAGATCCCTGTCTTTTGTGCCAGGATCCCCACAGCCCCCGCCACTGCCGCCACATCCTTTGCCATGGCGCAGGCCTTAATTGCCGTTTCCACCGCATAGATCAGGAGGGCGTCCCCGGCAAGCACTGCCATGTCATAGCCATATTTCACCCAGGTCGTGGGCTTGCCCCGGCGCAGTTCATCGTTGTCCATGCAAGGTAAGTCATCGTGGATCAGGGAGGAGGTGTGGATCATCTCGATAGCAGCCATAAACGGCTCAATCTCCTGTCCGCTGCCGCCAAAGAGCCGGTATGTCTCCTGCATCAGCATCGGCCGCAGGCGCTTGCCCCCGGCACGCACACTGTAATTCATGGCCTCAAAGATAATCCTCTGGTGCCCGGCTTCCTCCGGAAGATACCGTTCCACCACTTCCTCCACTTCTTTTGTCCTCTGGCCGAGCAGTTCCCTCAGCCCTGCCTCCTTAGCACTCCTCATCTGCCTGTCCACCTCCCTGGAGCACAATCATCTGCTTTTCTACCTTGTCAATCTTTTCACTGCATAAGCGGACCAGTTTCATCCCTTCCTCATAGCAAGAAAAAGACTCCTCCAGCGAGGTGTCCTTTGCCTCCAGCTTCTCCAGGATCTGATCCAGCTGCGCAAAAGTCTGTTCTATTGAATTTTCCATATCCGGCCCTCCTTCCCTGGGGTTTGCCGCCGTTCCCCGGCCGCCCCCAAAACGGCAGCCATTCAGATATCCCGGACAGCCTCCGCCTCCTCTATGCCAGTCACCTGTGCCGTCAGCTTTCCGTCCGAGATCCGCACCGTGATCTCCTCCCCTGCCTGCACATCGTGTACGCTCTCTAACCGCTTCCCGCTCCCGTCCGCCACAAAGCCAAACCCGCCGCTGATCTTTGCAAGGGGTGACAGGCCGTGAAGCCTACCTCCCGCCAGGGCCAGCCTGTGCTTCGCTGCCTGGATGCGCTGTTCCATCACCTGGCCCAGGCGCTCCTCCCTATTCAGAAGCTGCTGCCTCTTCTCCCGAATCTGCCTCTCCGGGTCATGAATACGCAGCCGCAGCCGGCATTGTTCCATCCGGTAACGCAGCCGCTCCATCCTCCTGCCCATGGCCCGGACAAGATTCCTCTCATACAGCAGGCGCTGATCCTCAAACTGGCGGTAATCAAACACTGCCAGTTCTGCCGCGGCCGACGGTGTCGGCGCCCGCAAATCAGCCACATAATCCGCAATCGTCACATCTGTCTCATGCCCCACTGCCGAAATCACCGGCGTATGGCATTCGAAGATCGCCCGGGCCACGGTTTCCTCATTAAAAGCCCACAGATCCTCGATGGAACCGCCTCCGCGGCCGACGATCAGCACGTCCAGCCCCAGCCCGTCAAGGGCATGGATCCCCGCCGCAATACTCTCCGCCGCCCCGCTGCCCTGTACCAAAGCCGGATAAAGGACCAGCTGTACATAAGGGTTCCTCCGGGACGTGATATTCATGATATCCCGGATAGCCGCCCCGGTGGGCGCTGTCACCACTCCCACCTTCATGGCATATTTGGGGATTGGCTGCTTATATTCCGGTGAAAACATCCCCATCTCTTCCAATTCGCTGCGCAGCCGGAGAAAACGCTCAAACAGCCCGCCCAGCCCGTCCGGCTCGATCTTCTTTGCATAGAGCTGATACCTGCCGTCCCGCTCATAGACATCCACGGCCCCGGACACCACAACCTGCTGCCCCTCCTGCAGCTGGAAGTGCAGCCCCGTCCGGCGCTGCCCGGCAAACATCACTGCCCCCAGGGTACCGCCCTTGTCCTTCAGCGTAAAATAAATATGCCCTGAACCGTGGTACTTGCAGTTGGATACCTCCCCCCTGACCGTAATCCGGCTGAGGGCAAAATCCTGGGCAAACATATTCTTAATATAAGAATTCACCTGTGAAACCGAATAAATACCTGCCATGTTATTCTGCCGTCACCAATTTGGCCAGGATTCCGTTGATAAAAGCTGAGGAATCCTTCCCGCCGTACTTCTTAGCCAAGTCAACCGCTTCATTGATTGCCACCTTCTCCGGCACCTCACTGTCATAGGTCATCTCATATAAGGCCTGGCGGAGGATGGTAAGTTCCACCTTGCCCATGCGCCGGGTCTTCCAGCCCTGGGCCACTGCATTCAGGCGCTCGTCCAATTCCGGGATCTTCTCTGCCATATCCCGCACCCGGGCAGTCAGAAACTCCCGCTGGGATTCCTTCATATCAACCTGGTGGATGAGCACCGTTGACCCGTCCTCTGCGGTGTCCTCCTCCTCAGGTGACTCAAAATATCTTTCGGCCTGCTCTGCTGCCTCCTCTGCCGGATAAAACCCTGTCCCGAACAGCATCTTAAAGCAATGTTCCCGCATCTCTCTCCTGGTCATTGCATCTCCCTCCCGCTTCCCAATTCCGTCCTTATCCCTTAGGCATTCCCGTTTTTGATGTTCCGCCAGACACCCTGTAAAAGCCGGCCTCCCCGCCGCAGGCTCTGCAGCCGGCGCCAGTATTGGTTTATCATAACATATTTTACAGGGAATCACAAGGCTGCTCTCTTCAATCATTGTCCGGCAGCAGCTTGATCCGCACCATAATCTGCCGTACAAAGCTTCCCTCCGGAAGTTCCAGATCCTCCCAATGGCTCTGTGCCGGGAAATCCCCGCCCTCCTCCAGTTCCACGGCCAGCCAGTTGTAAGCAGCATCCCTGGCCTCCTCCAGGGCATCCTCCAAATCCGGGCCATCCGCCTCACAGCACTCCAGATCCGGAAATGCCACGTGGAACCCCTGGCCTTCTTTGTGCGGCGTAAACACCGCCGGATAAGTAAATGTCATTTCTTATTTTCTCCCATCTTTTTCTGAACTCTATTATAATTTCCACAAAGGAGGATGTCTATTAAAAAATAATGAAAAAGTGTTAAAAATCACCGTGACATCAGCAATTCCCCATTTGCCTTCAGCCACTTTTTCTGCTGCCGGTAGTCCGGCATTGCCTCCTCCACCAGCCTCCAGAAACGCGGGGAATGGTTCATCTCCTTCCTGTGGGCCAGTTCATGGATTACCACATAGTCCAGCACCTTCTGGGGCGCCAGGACCAGGCGCCAGTTAAAGTTTAAGTTTCCCTTCCCGCTGCAGCTTCCCCAGCGGGTCTTCTGGTCCCGTATGGTAATCCTGCCGTAGTCCACCCCCATCTGCCGGGCAAAATAAGCCGTTCTCTCTGCAAATACCTGTGCCGCCCGGGACCGGCTCCGCCGGTAATCCTCCTCCCCCCATTCCGGGAACTGTTCCTTTTCTTTTTCCTTCTCCCTGGCCCGGCAGCGCATTTCCTCCTGCTTTTTTAATATCCAGCCTGTTTTTTCCTCCACAAATGATTCTGCCCTGGCCTTGCTGCACCGCCAGGGGGCCCGGACCGTCACCGTGCCGTCTGCCGATACCTGGACCGCAATCGTCCTGCGGGAACTGCGCACCAACCCAAACTCAATCATCCCTGCCCTGCCGCCTTCTGCCTCTTTCTTTTCATCCATCACGGTACCTCCTTCCCCTGCTGCCGCCTCTGCCGGCCATATCCTTCCTCCGGCTCTTGCCATATCATAATATATTTCCCTTTTTCCGTCAATATTTGCCGCTTAATGTCATTTCCTGACGATATTTTCATGAAATCTTCGCAGAAACCACTTGTTTTCCTCCTCCGATTTGTTATACTTAAAGACAATGCATTTTCAAAGGAGGTTTTCATGGATCTAGTCAGCCAATTCGTCAAAAATTATAAAAAGAAAATTCCCTTTTACGAGGCTGCCGGCAGGGTTGCCGCTTCCCAGCTGGAATCGGTTCTCCAGTCCGCCGGTATCCGGGCCATGGTTACCTCCCGTGTCAAGAGCCCTGACCGTCTGATGGCCAAGGTTACCCGGCGCAACCTGCGGCGCCCGGTCCCCTACAAAAACATGAAGGAGATCTACGATGACATCGCCGACCTCTGTGGCGTGCGGGTATCCCTGTACTTTCCCGGCGACCGCAATAAAACCGGCGATCTTATCTCCGACCAATTTGATATCCAGGATATCCGCCATTTCCCGGAGCAGTCCGGCCCGCCCTCCTACAACCGCCGCTTTTCCGGCTACTGGGCAACCCACTACCGCGTCCTGTTAAAGGAAGATACCTTATCCGGCGCACAGAAACGTTTTTCCTCCGCCCGCCTGGAGATCCAGGTTGCTTCCCTGCTGATGCACGCCTGGTCCGAGGTGGAGCATGACCTGGTATACAAACCCCTCCAGGGACGGCTGTCCGAGGAGGAACTTGCCATCATTGACGAATTAAACGGCCTGGTACTCTCCGGAGAAATTGCCCTGGAACGCCTTCAAAGCGCTGGTGATAAACGTATCCTGAGCAAGAAATCCTCCTTCGACAGCCAGTATGACCTGGCCTCCTATCTGTACAACTATTTAAGCAGCAACTTCCGCAAGGAAGATGTGGAACTCCGCATGGGCGACATTGAACTTCTGTACCGTTTAATCAGCCGCCTGGAGATGAACAGCGTCAAGGCAATCGAACCTGTCATGAAATCTGTCAAATTTGAGAAGGATAAACGCAACATTTCCCAGCAGATCATCGACCAGATCATTACCGGCAATGCCATGCACTACCAAACCTATCAGGAACTCCGCACCGCCAACCACGCCTGTGACGAAGCCGCCTCCCAGGCCATCCACAGCTTCCTGGACAGCTGGGTGCCCTTAGAGGCCCTTCTCAACCACATTACCTACCGCAATTCGCCCAAGCAGCGGGGAGCCTTCCATATAAACTCCCTGAAACGCATGAACCTGCTAAGCCAGGACTGCATCGGAGCCATCATCTCCCTGCGCAAGTTAAGGAATGTGCTGATTCATGACATCGAGATCCCTGAGACCGACATCATCCTGAAACGCACCAAAGATGCACAGGAACTGCTCCAAAAACTGGAAACCCAGTTCACCCAGGACGGCAAACCTATCTCCGTTTTGCCTTAACCGGGAAGAAAAACGGCAGAAGGAACCCCCTGTTCCCTCTGCCGTTTTTCTTCCCGCGGCTTCCCATTAGTCCTGGCCCTTCCCGTCTTCTATGTCTCTGCCTCCTGCCCCCATAATTCCACCAGATCCTCCACCAGCAAAAGGCCCACCGGCCCCAACAGCAGGCCGCATATCCCAAACAATTCCAAACCTACATACATGGATATCAATGTCTCCAAAGCGGATAGCCCCACCTGATTCCCCATCAGCTTGGCTTCCAGGATTTCCCGCAGGATATAGCAGACCAGATAGAGGGCCAGCAGCAGCAGCCCCTGCCCCCATTTCCTCCTGAAGAAGCAGAAGACCGCCCAGGGAACCAGCACGGTGCCTGTCCCGAATACCGGCAACGCATCCAGGATCCCTATCCCTGCCCCCAGGATAATGTAATAGGGATTCTTAAGCAGCCAAAACCCGGCCATACAGATCAATGTGGTCAGCAGCATGATGATTCCCTGGGTTTTTAAATAAGCATTGGCTATGACGGCTAGGCGGCGGCCAATCAGCGAGAACTCCCTGCGGTACAGGGATGACCGGCACCGCTGTTTCCAGGTTTCCATTTCCTGGATGGCCAACCCCACAGACACCAGCAGGATCACGGAAACCACGGACAATTTAAGCCCCCACTGAAAGATAGATACAGAGTTTGCCATCAGGTAAGGCATTGCCGCATACTTCAGCTTATCTACCATTCCCCGCAGCATCTCCCGCATCAGCAAAACCAGGCAGTCCGGATCCAGGCAAAGGCATTCCTCCACATGGTGGCACATGGCCGTCAGCCACAAATCCAGCCCCTCCACCCAGGAAGGAATCTGGTCCAGAAGAAGCCCGGCTTCCCTGCACAACCGGCTTCCGCCGTAATATATCAAAAAAGATGCCAAAAGAGCCGCTACAAGAAGTTCAGCCACCCCGATTATCCCCACCGGAATGGCAACGGCCACCTGCCTGCCCCTGATTGTGAACCGGGCCTGGCAGCGGCGCGCCAGCCAGGACGCCGACGGCCTCAGCAAAAGCGCCAATATCCAGGCCAGCAAAAAGGGAACCACAAGAGGCAGAAGATAACGGAATACCCCGTATACTGCCCCTGTGATCCCCACAATCCATAAAATTCTCTTCAGTTTCTTATCTGGCTTACCCATGGACTCACCCGTTTCTGTTTTGTACTTCTTTTGTATACAGAATATTTTGTCCAACAGGTTTTGAAATATTCAGGAAGGATTTTACTTTTCCCCTTCCGGCGCTTTCTTTCGCTTCAGCCAATAGAATCCATGCCCATCCATCCGGACGGCAGACGCCGCCATCTCATTCCCGCCTAACAGATCCTCATAAAGTCCGTCAGTCTCATTGATCCAGGCCATCTTAGGCTCTTCACTGAAATTGAACAGGCCGATCAGTTTCCCATCCTCACTCTCCCTTACCAGCCCCAAGACCGCATCGTCCCAGGTCTCCAGCGTCCGAAAACCGGCGGAGGCATCAAATACCTTCTCTCCTGCCCGGATTCTTTCCAGGTGGTCCAGGCGGGCAAACAGCCTCCCCTGTACCGTCTCCGGCTTATCGATATTCTCCACCAGATCCCAGATGAATTTGCCCCGGTGGATATAGCGGGAGTCCGCCGCCTTGTTGGGATCCTCCTTGTAGGTGTAATCATTGACCTGGCCGATCTCATCCCCGCTGTAAAGCATGGGGATCCCGGACAGAAACAGCATATAGGCATGGAGCATCACATCCATCCGGACCGCTTCCCCCATTGCCGCCTCATCCTGCTCAAACCCTGCCTTTTCCACCCCGCACATGGAAGCCGTAGTGGCACAGAAACGGGCATCGCCGGTAACAAAATCCTCATTGTATAATTCGCCACGGCTGACGCTGCCCTCCCATCTGCCGGTAAAATAATCGTTTAAATATTTTTTGTGGGGCACCTGGTACATTCCCCAATTCTCCAGCAGCGGATAGTCCAGCCCCCATCCGATATCATCATGGCAGCGCAGGTAATTGAGGAAAGTATAATCCGATGGCAGACCGCTGATAATCTCCATCTGCCGTTTAAGCAGCCTCACATCCCGGGTGGCCACCGTATGCCAGGTCGTGGCCATGGTGGTCACATTGTAGAGCATATGGCACTCCGGCTTCTCCACCGTCCCAAAATAGGGGGCCACCTTGTCCGGCTCCATCACCACCTCACCCAGCAGTACAATGCCCGGGCACACGATCTCCCCGATCATGCGCATCATGCGCACAATGGTGTGCACCTGGGGCAGGTTGCGGCAATTTGTGCCGATCTGCTTCCAGATATAGGGCACCGCATCGATCCTCAGCACATCGATCCCCCGGTTTGCCAGGTAGAGGAAGTTATACACCATCTCATTGAAAACCACGGGGTTGCGGTAATTCAAATCCCACTGGTAGGGATAGAAGGTGGTCATCACGAACTCCTGCCGCTCGGGCAGCCACGTAAAGTTGCCCGGCGCCGTGGTCGGGAACACCTGGGGCACTGTCTTTTCATACATCGCCGGCATGGAGTAATTGTCAAAGAAGAAGTACCGGTCCTGGTATTCCTTTTCCCCTGCCCTGGCCCGTTTTGCCCACTCATGGTCCTCCGAGGTATGGTTCATGACAAAATCAAGGCACAGGCTGATCCCTTCCTTCCGGCACTCGTCCGCCAGCTTCTCCAGATCCTCCATGGTCCCCAGCTTCTTTTGCACTTTCCGGAAATCCGCCACCGCATACCCGCCGTCAGAACGGCCTTCCACCGTATCCAGCAGCGGCATCAGATGTACGTAGTTGACATTGCAGCGCCTGATGTAATCCAGCTTTTCCCTCACTCCGTTTAAGTCACCGGCAAACTGATCCACATACAGCATCATCCCAAGCATCCCGTTCTTGCGGTACCAGCCTGGTTCCTGCTCCCTGGCCATATCCTGCTTCTTCAGGTCCGGCTTGCGCTGGCCGTAAAAATCTTTCAGGTTCTCAAGCAGGCTGTCAAAATATTCCTGGCTGTCATACAACTCCATGTACAGCCATTTCAGTTCATCCATATGCCGTTCCAGACGGTCCTGGTAGGTCTTGTCTTTGCAGTCGGCTTCCTGCTTCTTCACAGGCTTCTCCAATAAATTCCCTTTGTTCATCTTCTCTCATCCCTCCGGCTTTTTACAGATGGCCATGCCACATATTACTGGTTATGATATCATTGATCCCGGCACCCGTAAAGGGAAAAGTCCCTCTTTCCATATGTAAAAATGTAGCCCCTGCCTGTCTGTTACGGCCTTTGGGGCCTGCAGGAACAGCCGATTCCCAGCCCCCCATAGCCAATGTGGCAGGATACCCCCATTGACAGGTCATCACACATCACATCCAGACCGGGAAATTCCTCCCGGATCTCACCAACCCACTCTGCCGTCTCCTCCGGCGGTGCGCTTGAGGCTGCCAGTAGGCTTATCTCTCCCCGGTTATACCATTCCTTAAAACGGGTTTCCAGGTCATGGCGCATGGCCATGAGCATTGTCTTCTTTGTCTTTGCAAAGCCCCGGCACTTTTTGAAGACATCCAACGTCCCCACATCAAACTGCAGCACCGGCTTAATGCTCAGTATATTGCCCAGGGCAGCAGCTGCCGGGGAAATCCGGCCTCCCCGCCGCAAATTCTCCAGGGTCTGCACCCCGATATAAATTACCATCTTATCCCGGGAATTCTCCAGGATCTCACGGATTTTTTCTGCCGGATAGCCTTCCCGGGCCAGTTCCCTTGCATCCAGCACCATGCGGTGCAAAAGAGCGGATACCCGGCCGCTGTCCACCACCAATATCCGGCCTGCATAGGGTTCTTCCTGTGCCAGCATCCGGGCCGTGGCATAAGAACCGCTGAGGCCGCTGCTGATCGGGATGTATAAAGCTTTCTCATACTCCAAAAGTGCCTGGTCCCAAATCCCTGTTACCTCTGCCGGCGACGGCTGGGAAGTCCTCACCTCTGCCCCCAAACGCAGCTTATCCAAAAACTCTTCCCTCGTCATGGATACGCCCTCATAGCAGCACTCCTCTCCCACATAAAACGGCATCGGAAGCACCAGGAGCCCCAGTTCTTTGGCCTCCCTCTGCGTAATGCCGCTGTGGCTGTCCGTAATAATCCCAATTGCTTTCATCTTCCACACACCCTTCTTCTGCCGTTTCCGGCCCTGTTTCCTTTTTTCACTGGTGAAGCCCCCATGGCCGGCAACCGGTTTTTCCATAAATTCTTCAAAATTTAAGGAACTCTTCATTTATTTCTTTTGCATCGCTGGTATAATAGGAACACGGAATATATCCACAAGGAGGGATTCCATGCATCCAAATATTTTGCTGATTACGGTTGCCGCCATCCTTCTTACCGGCTGCGGCAAGATTCCCGTCCCCGGTTCGCCTGCTGCCCCCCAAAGCAGCACCTCATCTGCCAATTCCCTGCCGTCATCAACGGAGGAAGATCTGCTGATTGAATTCAACGGCATCACCAAAATGAAAAGCGAACTTTCCGAGGACACCTTAAAATGGCTGGATTGGTACCAGTCCTTACCAGAAGATGAACGCGATGCGCTCTCCTTCATCCCCAATGAATTCGTGGCCTCTGGCGTTGCTGCCGTGGAGACCGGGACCACAGAGGCTCCCCCCTATTTCAGTTCCCTGACGGAAGCAGAACTGTTAGAGACAGAGGAATTAGCCCGTTTTTATTTCACGGAGGCCTCCACAGGCTTTGACGGAGTGGAAAGCATCCGCCCGGCAGAGGATAACAGCCTTCTCTACCAAAATACCGGCATTGAGGCTGAGTACGACCCGGGGAATATCATCATCTATATGGTCCTTACCGGGAAAGACAAAGCCGAGGGCAATCCCATGCGCTCCATCAGCATTGCCCGCCATTCCAAATCTGACAGCTGGAAAGTCATCAACAGCGGCCATTAAGGCCGCTGTAAGACATTCTCATTCCAGCATCCGGTAACCCACCCCAATCTCCGTAAAAATATAATGAGGCTCGGCAGGGTTTACCTCCAGCTTCCTGCGGATATTTGCCATATTTACCCGCAGGATCTGATTATCCGTGTCTGCATAGGGCCCCCAGATATCCTTCAGGATAAAATCATAGGTCAGGACCTTACCGGCGTTTTGTGCCAGCAGGGAGACCAGTTTATACTCAATCTGCGTCAGATGGATCGCATTTCCCTGAAGGGTCACCAGCCGCCGTTCAAAATCAATGACCAGGCCATCCCGGGAATACACGGGCTGCATTTGCCCCTGCCCCACATGCAGCCGGTGGCGCAGTGCGGTGCGGATTCTTGCTAACAATTCCTCCGCACCGAATGGTTTGGTGATATAATCGTCTGCTCCGCTGTCAAGGGCTTCCACCTTCTCCCTCTCCTGGGTGCGGGCCGAGATCACGATAATGGGCAGATTGGAAAAGCCCCGGATGCGCTGCAGAACCTCCATCCCGTCGATATCCGGAAGCCCCAAATCCAAAAGGATCACCTCCGGGTGGTGGGAGGTGCACAAAGACAGTCCTGTGGTCCCGTTCATCGCACGCAGTACCTTGTATTCATTGGACAGTAAAATGGTCTCAATATAATTCCCAATGGTTTTCTCATCCTCAACAACCAAAATGGTTTGTCTGTTTGCCATTGCCTTTATCCTCTCTCAATGGTAATGTAAAAACAAATTCAGCGCCCTGTTCCCAGTTGTTCACATGGATCGTTCCTTCGTGGGCATTGATGATGGTCTTGCAGATGCTCAGCCCGATCCCCATCCCCCGATGGGAGTCCCCGCTCTCGTTCCCTTCCGTCCCCCCGCCGTCAAAGATCGTCTCCAACCGCTCCGGGGCAATCCCCCTGCCATAGTCGCGGATATGGAATGCCACGCCTTCCTCCTCCCTGACCACATAGAGGTCAATCTTCTCTGTACCGGAGTGATATACCGCATTCTCAAGGAGATTGATGATCACCTGTTCGATCAGCATCGCATCCATGGGAACCATCAAAAATTCATCCGGCACCTGCACCTGTACCCTTGCCTGGGGCAGGCGTTTCCTCAGGCGCTGCACTGCTTCCGAAACCACTTCCTCCAGCGGTTCCGGGCTGGTATTGACCCGGGTCTCCCCCACACGGATCCTGGTGACGGACAAAAGGTTCTCCACCATATTCAGCAGCCAGTTGGCATCCTCGCTGATGCTTCTTACCATATACGATTTTTCCTCTTCTGTCAAGCGTCCACTGTCTGCCAAATATGCATCTGCCATCCCTATGATCCCTGTCAGGGGCGTCCTCAAATCATGGGACACTGCACGGAGCAGGTTGGCACGCATAGTCTCCTTTTCCGCCTCCATCAGGAATTTCTCCTGTTCATTCAAAATCTGGTTCTGCTTCTTAAACTGGGTGGTTAGCATGCTGGTCAGACCTGATATGGCGGCCATGGCAACAAAGGTCACCGGATACCCGTCAATGCTAAAATTCAGATGCATAAACGGATAAGTAAATACGTAATTGACACACACCACCCCCAAAAAGGAGGCCACAACCCCAGGCACATATCCGCTGGTATACCTGGCAACCAGCATAACGGCAAGGACATAGATAATAGCCACGCTTGTGGAATTGCGGCTATAATGAAAAAAAGCGACTGCCAGCAAAGTCGCAATAATAAAAATGCCCACCGTAGTCAGAATGTTGATCAGCAATGTTTTTTTATCCATCGGTTCTTTCATATGCATATTCCAAAATCCGGCAAACAGGGCGGGAAGCGCCGCGCCCCCCGCCCCGAAGATGCTCTCTTATTTGTTGTAGTTGACAATCTTTCCAAAATCCGGCTTCAAGGATGCGCCGCCTACCAGGCCGCCGTCAATATCCGGCTGGGCAAACAGTTCCGGTGCACTGGCCCCGGAAACGGAACCGCCGTACTGGATACGGATCGCTGCTGCCGTAGCCTCGTCATAGAGTTCCCCAATGCAGACGCGGATCGCTGCACAGACCTCCTGGGCCTGCTCGGTGGTTGCCACCTTCCCGGTGCCAATCGCCCAGATGGGCTCATAGGCAATCACTGCCTTCTTCGCCTGGTCAGCAGACACATTTAAAAATGCGATCTTGATCTGCTGGCGGATCCAATCAATCGTGATCCCCTGCTCTCTCTGGGTCAGGGACTCCCCGCAGCAGATAATCGGGGTAATATCGTGCTCGAACGCCTTCAGAACCTTCTTATTGACCGTCACATCCGTCTCCGCAAAATATTCCCTTCTCTCAGAGTGGCCGATAATCACATATTTTACGCCCGCATCCGTTAGCATGGCAGGAGAAATCTCACCCGTATAGGCTCCCTTCTCCTCATAATACATATTCTCAGCGCCAATATTGATGTTGGTGCCCTTCGCTGCCTCCATGGCAGGGATAATGTCAATCGCCGGCACGCAGAACACTACATCCACATCGTCATTGGCCACCAAGGGCTTTAACTCATTCACCAAGGCAACTGCCTCGGTAGGGGTCATATTCATTTTCCAGTTGCCTGCAACAATTTTCTTTCTGGACATTTTCTTATCCTTCCTTTATCGATTACTTTTTATTCTTCAATCCTTATCATCGGCTGCCGCCACGCCCGGAAGCACCTTCCCCTCCAAAAATTCCAGGGAAGCGCCGCCGCCGGTGGAAATGTGGCTTACCTTATCGGCAAAGCCCAGCTGATTCATCGCCGCTGCGGAATCACCGCCGCCGATAATCGTGGTGGCCTCGGTCTCTGCCAGCGCCTTGGCAACCGCAATCGTCCCTTTGGCCAGGACCGGATTCTCAAATACGCCCATGGGCCCGTTCCATACCACCGTCTTCGCCGTCTTCACTGCCTCTGCATACAGTTCTGCTGTCTTCGGCCCGATGTCAAGACCCTGCTTGTCGGCCGGGATCGCATCAGAAGCAACAACCTCCACCTCTACCGGCCCGTCAATCGGATCCGGGAAAGCCGCCGCAATCGTAGTGTCAACCGGCAGAAGCAGCTTCTTGCCCAGCTTCTCTGCTTTCTCCATCATTTCCTTGCAGTAATCGATCTTGCTGTCATCCACCAGGGAATCTCCCACACCCTTACCCTGGGCCTTCAGGAAAGTAAATGCCATGCCGCCGCCGATAATCAGGGTATCGCATTTTTCCAGAAGGTTGGAGATTACGTTCAGCTTATCCGCAACCTTGGCGCCGCCTAAGATAGCCACGAAAGGCCTTACCGGGTTCTCAACGGCATTGCCCAGAAAATCAATCTCTTTCTGCATCAAATAGCCCACTGCATTGGTGCCGCCCTTGGCCGTGATGAACTTGGTCACGCCCTCCACAGAGGCATGTGCACGGTGGGAGGAGCCAAAAGCATCACATACATAGTCCTCAGCCAGGTCAGCCAGTTCCTTGCTGAATTCCTCACCGTTCTTGGTCTCTTCCTTGCCACGGAAACGGGTATTCTGCAGCAGCACCACGTCGCCGTCCCCCATCGCCTCAACTGCCTTGGTGGCAGCCTCACCGGTCACATTGTAATCGGATACGAATACCACATCCTTGCCAAGCTTCTCGGACAGCCTTTTGGCAACCGGCGCCAGGGATTCCCCTTCGTTCGGGCCGTTCTTTACTTTTCCCAAATGGGAACAAAGGATCACCTTCGCACCCTTGCCGATCAGCTTCTGGATGGTGGGAAGGGCCGCCACGATCCGGGTCTCGTCAGAGATCACCCCATTTTTCAGCGGCACGTTGAAATCACAGCGAACCAGCACTCTCTTGCCCTCTAAATTCTTCAAATCATCTACGGTCTTTTTATTCAGCATATCTGTAAATACCCCTTTCTTCATGATCAATCCGGCCAAATATGCCGCCGGCGCGTTAGGCCGGGCACTCCGATGCCGGATTCCCGCCAAAACAGTGAAAGGGGTCCGGTCCTTGTCAAGACCGGACCCCACCTGAGCCTTACTCTGCTCTTTAATTACAGTTCAGCGAAGTACTTAATGGTTCTTACCATCTGGCTGGTGTAGGAATTCTCATTGTCGTACCATGAAACCACCTGAACCTCGTACAGGTCGTCTGCAATCTTAGCAACCATGGTCTGGGTTGCATCGAACAGGGAGCCGTACTTCATTCCGATTACGTCGGAAGAAACAATCGGATCCTCGTTATAGCCATAGGATGCGGAAGCAGCAGCCTTCATAGCGGCATTGATGCCTTCCTTGGTCACATCAGCACCCTTGACAACTGCAGTCAGGATGGTGGTGGAACCGGTCGGAACCGGAACACGCTGTGCGGAACCGATCAGCTTGCCGTTCAATTCCGGGATAACCAGGCCGATTGCCTTGGCAGCGCCGGTGGAGTTCGGAACGATGTTGGCAGCGCCGGCTCTTGCCCTTCTTAAGTCACCCTTTCTGTGGGGGCCGTCCAGGATCATCTGGTCACCGGTGTAAGCATGGATGGTGCTCATGATACCGGACTGGATCGGTGCATAGTCATTCAGTGCCTTTGCCATCGGAGCCAGGCAGTTGGTGGTGCAGGAAGCAGCAGAAATGATGGTGTCATCCTTGGTCAGGGTGCCCTCATTCACGCTGAATACGATAGTGGGCAGATCGTTGCCAGCCGGTGCGGAAATAACAACCTTCTTGGCGCCGGCATCAATATGAGCCTGGGATTTCGCCTTGGAGGTGTAGAACCCGGTACACTCCAGAACTACGTCAACGCCGATCTCTCCCCACGGAAGGTTTGCAGCGTCCTTCTCTGCGTAAATCCGGATGGTCTTTCCGTCTACGGTAATGGAATCTTCCCCGGCCTCAACGGTATGCTTCCCCTCGCCGATATGGCCTGCATATCCGCCCTGGGCAGTATCATACTTCAGCAAATGAGCCAGCATCTTCGGATCGGTCAGATCGTTGATCGCTACAACCTCATAACCCTCTGCCCCAAACATCTGCCTGAATGCCAGACGGCCGATACGTCCAAAACCATTGATTGCTACTTTTACTGCCATAATCAATTCCTCCTAGATTGTTAAAAAATTATTGATTGTTAAAATATAATCAACCTTGCTTCCTATTTTACCCAATTATGGACAAAATAGCAAGAGTTTTTTTGCCATTTTACCTGTCTTTATGAATCTTTTTTATTAAGAATCGGCTTTTTTCCGTTTAACCGTTACAGTTCATCCTTAACGTATCCGGCCAGGTTATAGGCATGGTCTGAGATCCGCTCCAGGTTGCTTAAAATATCTAAAAACACCACTCCGGCAGAGGGTTCGCATTTCCCTGCAGACAGGCGCTCAATATGCTTCTCCCGCAGTTCCTCCTCCTGGCTGTCCACATCATCTTCATACTGGCTGACCTTGCGCACAGCATCCATGCTGCCGTTCTGGCGGGCATCGATGGCATATTGGAAGGACTTGACCACACTGCTGCTGATATTTTTTAAATCCTGCATCCCTGTCTCGGTAAAATCCAGGCCATGTTCCGCCAGATATTCTGCCTGCTCTGCCATGTTCTCCGCATGGTCACCGATCCTCTCTATGTCGCTGACGCTGTAAAACAGGTTGTTGACCACACGTTTCTGGCGTTCTGTCAGAGACAGGTTATCCACCTTAATCAGGTATTCCGTCAGCATCTTCTCCATATTATCTATGGTTTTCTCTGTTTTATACACATCCTTTATCTCCTCCAGGCTGCCGGTGAAAATGGCATCCAGCGAGCGTTTTACATTCTTCATGGTGATCTGTCCCATATGGACAACTTCCAGCGCCGCCGTCTCCACCGCAAAGGCCGGGGATTCAAAAATACGCTCATCCAGGTGCCTTATCGTCGCCGCCGTCTCCTGATCCCCTTCCGGCATCTCCTCAGCGCCCTTCACCATTATGCCGGAAAACTTCACCAGCCAGTCCCCGAAGGGGAACAGAAGCGCCGTCATCGTCAGGTTAAATACTGTATGGAACATGGAAATCTGGACGGCACTGATGCGGGAAGCGGCAAAGGCAGGCAGCAGGGCGAAGACCACAAAGCCCAGCAGGCCAAACACCACCGCGCCGATCATATTAAAGGCCAGGTGCATAACGGCTGCCCGCTTCGCTGTCCGGGAACCCCCGGCGCTGGAGAGCATCGCCGTGACGCAAGAGCCGATATTCTGCCCCAGGGTAATATAAATTGCCGCATTGGCAGTCACGATCCCGTTCATGGCAAGGGTCTGCAGAATACCCACGGATGCCGAGGAACTCTGCAAAAGCGCTGTCACCACCGCACCGATAAGCATCCCCAAAAGCGGATTTCCCCCCAGCAGCGCAAACGCATCCGCAAAAACAGGGGCGTCCGTATAAGGGCTGATGGAACCGGACATAAAATCCAGGCCGGTAAACAAAAGCCCCAGCCCAATCAGGATCTCCCCGACCGTCTTCTTTTTCTGCCCCTTGGCAAAAACCAGCAAAAGCGCCCCCAGACCGATAATCAGGGGGGCATAAAAGCTGGGCTTCATGATCTCAAAAGCATCCCCTAACTGGCTCATGGATACGATCCATGCCGTGATCGTGGTTCCGATGTTGGCTCCCATGATCACCCCCACTGCCTGGGACAAATTTAAAACCCCTGCGCTGACAAATCCCACCACCATCACCGTAGTGGCGCCGCTGCTCTGTATGATCGCCGTAATCAAAGCCCCCAGCACAACTGCCAGGAAACGGTTGTTGGTCAGCATCCCCAGGAAACTGCTCATCCGGCTCCCTGCCGTCTTCTGCATCCCGTCTGCCATGATGCTCATGCCATACAGAAACATACCTAAACCGCCCAAAAAGCCAAATACATTTGAAATATCGCTAATCTCCATGCTTTTCTCCCTATTCTGTCCTTCTGCCGCCATGCTGCCGGCAAAGCCTCTGGGGCCCCGCCTTCGTTTTCGGTCCTTTCCCAGATAAACGAAAAAAGCCGAAATCAATTAGATGATACCACAGAATATGCTTGTATTTCAACTGGTTTCAATGAAGGAGGGCCGCCTTTGAGGAGGGCCGCCTTGCAAAGAGGGGGAGGGGCATGAGGTATGGGGGCG
>CAJURT010000031.1 GCA_910588875.1 uncultured Lachnospiraceae bacterium | reverse complement strand
CCATCCGGATCGCATGGAAACCAAGAAGTACTGCAGATTTTGCAAGACACATACCCTGCATAAGGAAACCAAGTAAGGAGTGTGAACTATGGCAGAGACTACAAAGACTGAAAAAGCTACCAAGCCCAGCTTTATAAAGGGGCTTAAGGCTGAGTTCAAGAAGATTGTCTGGCCTGACCAGGAGACCGTTGTCAAACAGAGCGCTACGGTGGTGGTGATTACGGTTCTGCTGGGAGCAGTCATTGCACTCCTGGATTTTGCTATCACGAAGGGTCTTAATATTATTTTGTTTTTAGGATAAGGGTGATATCTATGGCAGATGCGAAGTGGTATGTGGTGCATACCTATTCAGGCTACGAGAACAAAGTAAAAGTGGACATTGAGAAAACCATTGAGAACCGCAACCTGCAGGAACAGATCTTGGAAGTTTCCGTCCCCATGCTGGAAGTCGCTGAGATGAAGAACGGCGTGGAGAAACTGGCAGATAAGAAGATGTTCCCGGGATACGTGCTGATCCATATGGTGATGAATGATGATACCTGGTATGTGGTCCGCAATACCCGTGGCGTCACGGGGTTTGTGGGGCCGGGCTCCAAGCCGGTACCCCTCAGCGAGGAGGAGATGGCAGGGCTTGGGTTTGCGCGGAAGGACGTGGTTGCAGAGTACGAGGTCGGGGATACGATTGTGGTTACTGCGGGCGCCTGGAAAGATACCATTGGGGCAATCAAATCCATCAATGAAGGAAAAAAGACCCTTACAATCAATGTCGAGATGTTCGGCCGTGACACACCGGTTGAACTGAACTTCACGGAAGTGAGGAAAATGTAACAGAGTGGGAGGGACACCCCCGACAATACCACAATATAGGAGGTCATTATCATGGCAAAGAAAGTAACTGGCTACATCAAATTACAGATTCCGGCAGGCAAGGCAACCCCGGCACCGCCAGTCGGCCCCGCACTGGGCCAGCATGGCGTGAATATTGTGCAGTTCACAAAGGAGTTTAATGCAAGGACTGCAGACCAGGGAGACCTGATTATCCCGGTGGTGATTACCGTGTATGCGGACAGAAGCTTCAGCTTCGTCACCAAGACCCCGCCGGCAGCCGTACTGCTGAAGAAGTACTGCAAGATCAAATCCGGTTCCGCAACCCCGAATAAGACCAAAGTGGCTACCATTTCCAAGGCAGATCTGCAGAAGATTGCCGAGACTAAGATGCCGGATCTGAATGCGGCAAGCTTAGAGGCAGCAATGAGCATGATTGCAGGTACTGCACGGAGCATGGGTATCACAGTTGGCGAATAATAACAGATAAATAACGTGGGAGGGAAATCCCCGACAATACCACTAGGAGGTTATTGATATGAAACGTGGAAAAAGATATCTTGAGACGGTTAAGAATGTAGACCGTTCCGTACTTTATGATACAGCAGAAGCGATTGCGATGGTAAAAAAGTGTGCAGTTGCCAAATTTGACGAGACGATTGAAGCCCATATCCGTACTGGCTGTGACGGGCGCCATGCAGACCAGCAGATCCGTGGTGCGGTTGTATTGCCTCACGGCACTGGTAAGGTGGTCCGCATCCTGGTATTCGCAAAGGGTGTGAAGGCAGATGAGGCACAGGCAGCAGGGGCGGATTATGTAGGGGCAGAGGAACTGATCCCGAAGATCCAAAACGACGGCTGGCTGGATTTTGATGTGGTTGTGGCAACCCCGGATATGATGGGCGTAGTCGGCCGTTTGGGCCGTGTGCTGGGTCCCAAAGGCCTGATGCCGAACCCGAAGGCCGGTACCGTGACCATGGATGTGACCAAGGCGATCAATGATATTAAGGCTGGTAAGATCGAATACAGGCTTGACAAGACCAACATTATTCATGTGCCGGTGGGCAAGGCTTCCTTTACGGAAGAGCAGTTAGCGGACAACTTCCAGACGCTTATGGATGCGATCATTAAGGCAAGGCCCAGTGCGCTGAAGGGTACCTTTATCAAGAGCGCTACTTTGGCATCTACCATGGGGCCTGGCATAAAACTGAATGTGACAAAGCTGATGGCATAAGGACGGCGGCCACGTTCAGGGGAAAATGAGGATCCTGATAGAAGAGGCATCCGGCACCTTTCTGAGACAGAGGGGTGCCGGGTGTTTTTGTTTTACAAGCGCAACAAGCGGATTTATTTGAAAATAATATTGACAAATGAGAACGGCCATGGTATGATTTGCAGGTATTGACTGCCGAAGACAGCAGGTGCCGTGAGGCATAAGGCTAGAACCGCCTGCCGAGGGAACATACAAATCAACGAACCGAGATGATTTTATGGAACCGTTCTGCCGTCTGTGCCGGAGCGGTTTTTTTCTCTAGATGTGGAGGCTTATGGTTTTTACATTGGGACGCAGTCGAGAAAATCTAACAGGAGGTAGATATTCATGGCAAAAGTTGAGTTGAAACAGCCGATTGTAGCTGAGATTTCCGAGTTGCTCAATGGCGCAGCATCTGCTGTGGCAGTAGACTACCGCGGGCTGACCGTTGCTCAGGACACGGAACTCCGTAAGCGGCTGAGGGAAGCTGGTGTTGCTTATAAGGTATATAAGAACACCCTGATCCGGCGTGCTGCGGAAGGAACCGATTTTGCTGCCCTGGATCCGCACTTGGAAGGGCCCACTGCCATCGCTGTTTCCAAAGACGATGCGACGGCGCCTGCCCGGATTTTGGCAGAGTTCGCCAAGAAGGCAGACAAGCTGGAGATTAAGGCTGGTGTTGTGGAAGGCACTTACTATGATGCCAAGGGGATGCAGGCCATTTCCAGCATTCCGTCCAGGGATGTTTTGCTGGGACGGCTGTTCGGCAGCATGAAGTCCCCGATTGCAAACCTTGCACGCGTGCTGAATCAGGTTGCTGAGAAGCAGGGCGAGACTGCATAACTTTGGGATGGCGCCATAGGATTGGCACATGCAGAAAAAATTATTGATGAATAAAATCTAAATGGAGGAAATGAAAATGGCAAAGTTAACCACTGCTGAGTTTATCGAGGCGATTAAAGAGTTATCTGTTCTGGAACTGAACGATCTGGTAAAGGCTTGTGAGGAAGAGTTTGGCGTATCTGCTGCTGCAGGCGTTGTTATGGCTGGCCCTGCCGGTGCTGCAGAGGAGAAAGAAGAGAAGACCGAGTTTGATGTTGAACTGACTGAGGTTGGCCCCAACAAGGTTAAGGTTATCAAGGTTGTCCGTGAGGCTACCGGCCTGGGCCTGAAGGAGGCAAAGGATGTAGTTGACGGTGCTCCGAAGGTAGTGAAGGAAGGCGCTTCCAAGGAAGAGGCTGAGGAACTGAAGACCAAGTTGGAGGCTGAGGGCGCAAAGGTTACTTTGAAGTAAGCAGTGCCGGGATTTTAAGGATGGAAAGGGACTTTCGGTGCCTGCATTCTGCGGGCGCCGGAAGTTTTTTTACTTTGAAGGGAACATATCTTGGGGTTTCATGCTGTTACGGCATAGCAAAGAGGGCGGTTATGGCAGGAGAATTTTGTTTCAATAAACATGAAATGAATCTGCACTTATGTCATCTAGTTTATATGATTTATGTGAAAAAAGCGCTGTTCCGGTAATGGGAGCCCCAAGGAACAGAGGGAGACAGAGCTGCTTCAAATCGTGATATTTCGCGGTTTTTTGGTATTGTATGTAACTGGATGGCAGGCGTTTTGGTGCGGGGATGATAATTCATAAAAAGTTTAGAATAATTGCTCGAAAAATGGTTTAAAGGTCTTGACATTAGCAAAAAAGGGTGTTAAGATTAGCTAGTATTTTCACATGGGCTATTGATTCACATATTTGTGTAAGTCATGATGTAGGGCCTCATGATTTACACAAATATGTGATTTTTGTTTCTGGGAAAATACAAATAAATGGTAGGAGGTACCCATTATGAATAACGGTACAGTGAAGTGGTTCAATGCAACTAAAGGCTATGGTTTCATCACAAACGATGCGACGGGAGAGGAAGTGTTTGTACATTTTTCCGGTATCGTAGCAGATGGCTACAAGACTCTGGAAGATGGCCAGAAGGTTACCTTCGACACAACCGAAGGCAACCGCGGCGTACAGGCAGTGAATGTACATGTTGTTGCTTAAATGCTAAGTGATGGGAATGGCTGCGAAGCAGGAGAAGGATCTTCAGCTTCGCAGCCGTTTTTTGTTTTCTCCGAAAAATGCAAAGTAAAAGCAAAAGTAAAGCATATGAAAAAGGACTTGCATTTTTAAAATAAATAGAGTATTATTTAAATATGTTTATCCTGAAATGTAAGCACTTACATAAAGGGCTGGCACAACAGGGTGTTACAGGGAAAATATAAAACGGAGGATATGGGTGATGAGCAAAGAAACAGTAATTCAGTTCGGTGAGGGCGGGTTCCTGCGGGGGTTTGTGGATTATTTCCTGCAAAAGATGAAAGACCAGGGGCTGTTTGACGGTTCTGTTGTAGTGGTACAGCCGATTGAACGGGGAATGTGTGAGATGCTGGAGAAGCAGAATTGCGAGTATAACCTGTTTCTGCGGGGAGTGGAAGAGGGCAAGGTGGTGGATGAGCATACTCATATCAGCGTGATTTCCAGGTGCATCAACCCCTATGTGGATTGTGAAGGGTATATGGCACTGGCAGAAAACCCGGATCTCCGCTTTATTGTTTCCAATACCACAGAAGCAGGGATTGAGTTTGTGGCAGACAACAAGTTTGAGGATTGTCCGGCAAAGACGTTCCCGGGCAAGCTGACCCAGCTGTTGTATAAGCGTTTCCGGCTGGGGCTGAAGGGCTTTATCGTTCTGTCCTGCGAATTGATTGACCACAACGGGGAAGAATTAGAAAAGTGCTGCTTACAGTATGCGGATCTGTGGGGGCTGGGAGATGAGTTTAAGTCATGGCTGAAAACAGAGAATGATTTTTGCTCCACATTGGTAGACCGGATTGTCACCGGGTTCCCCCGGGATGAGCACGAAGCATTGTGCAAGAGGATTGGCGAAGAGGATAATATGATGGATACGGCTGAGATATTCCATCTGTGGGTGATCCAGGGGCACCATGAGGAGGAACTGCCGCTGCAGAAGGCGGGTTTCCATGTGGTCTGGACGGATAATGTGGATCCCTACAAAAAGCGTAAGGTGAGGATACTCAATGGTGCCCATACTTCCATGGTGCTGGGGGCTCATCTGTACGGGCTGGAGACAGTGGGGGAGTGCCTGAAGGATGAGAAGGTTTCCGGATTGCTTAAGAAATGCATTTTCCAGGAGATCATCCCGACAATCGGTGATACGGAGGATAACCGCAGGTTTGGGGAAGCAGTCCTGGAGCGGTTTTCCAACCCGTTTATTAAGCACTTGCTTTTGTCCATTGCCCTGAATTCTGTTTCCAAATTTAAGGCAAGGGTGCTGCCGACGATTCTGGAGTACAAGGAGCAGTTCGGGGACTATCCCCAGGGACTGTCGTTTTCCCTGGCGGCTTTGATTGCATTTTACCATACAGACGCGGCCAACGACGGGAAGGATATCATGGAATTTATGAAAAATGCATCCGTGGCAGACGTGCTTAAAAAGACGGAGTACTGGGGGCAGGATTTGAGCGATATGCTGCCGGTAGTGCAGAAGTGGTATGATGCCATCGAAAAGAATGGTATGGCGAAAGCGTATGACGAGGTGCTGGCCGGGAAGTAAGGGCATAGATACCAGAGGTTGTGTAAAGGGGGTTGCCGGTTTAAGGGAATCCCCCTTTTAGTTTGCCGGAAAATATTCCATAAAGGTTTCTGAAAAGGGAGGATTTTACATATGATGAAGTAAGAGGAGAATGGCAGGTGCCTGGGCGATATGGGAAAAAGAGAATGGAAATTGGAACAAAAGGCTGCTGGTTTGCTGGCAATCCTGATCCTGGAGGGAACGCTGCTGGGGGCTGCTGCAGGGGTGCTGCGGCACGGCGGGGGAGGCAGGTCGTGGACTCCCGAAGGCCAGGATGCATATCATGTGGCAATGGATATGCCGGACCATGAAGACGGAACCGGCGGGTACCGTGGAGAACATCAGGCGGAGGCCAGGACAGCCTTGAAAGGGGAGGCGAAAAAGGAGCAGGGAGTGGTTGCCCTGACATTTGATGACGGGCCCCATGAGGTCTATACGGCAAGGCTGCTGGACGGCCTGAAAAAACGGGGAGTGAAGGCAACTTTTTTCCTGATGGGGCAGAATATTGAGGGAAAAGAAGAACTGATCCGGCGTATGCAGCAGGACGGACATCTGATCGGAAACCATAGTTACCGCCATATACCTCTTACGAAGGCCGGGGAGGAGACGGTGTGTGAGGCGGTGGAACGGACGGAGGAGATCATTCAGGGGATTACCGGCGAGCGTCCCCAGTATTTGCGGCCGCCATATGGGGACTGGAATGAAAACCTGGAATGCCGTATGGAGATGACCACCGTGTTCTGGTCCGTGGATTCCCTGGACTGGAAATTGAAGGAAACGGGTAAAATCGTGGAAAATGTGGAAAACAAGATCCACAGTGGGGATATTATCCTGATGCATGATATTTTCCCCACATCCGTGGAGGCGGCTTTGGAACTTGTGGACCGGCTGCAGGCAAAGGGCTACCAGTTTGTGACGGTGGAGGAACTGCTGATTGATTAGAAAATGAAGGGTTTCCTGGTTGAAGTTGACATTCCTGCATCGGGAAGCTATACTGGATGAGAAAAGGAAGCGGAGAGAGGTGCCATATGGATCTGTTTGATTATATGAGGAGCGCTACCCAGGAGAAGGAGTCCCCGTTGGCATCACGGATGAGGCCGCGTACCCTGGATGAGGTGGTAGGGCAAAAACATATTATAGGAAAAGACAAGCTTTTATACCGTGCGATCCGGGCGGATCAACTGGGATCGCTTATTTTTTACGGCCCCCCGGGAACAGGGAAGACAACGCTGGCCAAGGTAATTGCCAACACAACCAAAGCCGGTTTCCGCCAGATCAATGCCACGGCGGCAGGGAAGAAGGATATGGAGGAAGTGGTAAAGGAGGCAAAGGATTCCCTCGGCATGTATGGCAGGAAGACCATATTGTTCGTTGATGAGATCCACCGTTTTAACAAAAGCCAGCAGGATTACCTCCTGCCATTTGTGGAGGATGGGACATTGATTCTGATCGGTGCCACCACAGAGAATCCGTATTTTGAGGTAAACGGGGCCCTTTTGTCCCGTTCCCGTATTTTTGAACTGAAAGCGCTGGAACGGGAAGAGATCAAAGAATTGATCTACCGTGCCGTTTCTGATAAGGAAAACGGCATGGGCAGTTATGATGTGGCTGTGGATGAGGCTGCGGCGGATTTTTTGGCAGATGTTGCAGGGGGAGATGCCCGTGCGGCATTGAATGCCGTGGAGTTAGGGGTACTGACCACGGAGAGGGATCCCTCGGACGCGAAGATCCACCTGACTTTGGATGTGGCCCAGGAATGCATCCAGAAAAGGGCAATGCGGTATGACAAAGACGGGGACAACCATTATGATACGATTTCTGCTTTTATAAAAAGCATGCGGGGTTCCGACCCGGATGCGGCAGTCTACTATCTTGCACGGATGCTGTATGCAGGGGAAGATATCAAGTTTATTGCCAGGCGGATCATGATCTGTGCTTCTGAGGATGTGGGGAATGCGGATCCCCGGGCGCTGATGGTGGCAGTCAGTGCGGCGCAGGCGGTAGAGCGGGTCGGCATGCCGGAAGCGCAGATTATTTTAGCGCAGGCGGTGGCTTATGTGGCGACGGCCCCGAAAAGCAATGCGGCGGTATGCGCAATCAGTGAGGCCATGGAAGCGGTGAAGGGACAGCAGCATATGCCGGTTCCCGCACATTTGCAGGATGCCCATTACAGGGGATCGGCAGATCTGGGACGGGGGACAGGTTATAAATATGCCCATGATTATCCGAACCATTATGTAAAGCAGCAATATCTCCCGGACGGGATGGAGGGGCAGGTTTTCTACCGTCCGGCGGAAAGCGGCTACGAAAAGGATATCCGGGAATTTATGCGGTTTTTGCATAGCCATTGATTTTTGGATAACCTGGTTTTTCGGTTTCCTGTTTCTGTTGGCGCCAGAACTGTTTTGGAAGTGTGACAGAAAAAATAAAAAAACCGCTTTCTTTTTTGGAAAAAGCGTTATATAATATCCATATACGGAGAGGGGGAGTGCGCAATCCATTCCCTCTGCCGTAATCTGTCATCAGGATTTTCTGGAATCATTTATTACCCCAAAGCAATAATGATTGAGCGGGCAAAATGGACAGTGTCCGCAATCGGAACAAATTAAAAGGACGTTTATTGTTGAGAAATGGAGAGCATTTAGTATGAGAGAAAAATTGCAGACATTACCATTGGCGGAACTTAAGGAACTGGCAAAGGCGCAGGGAATTAAGGGCGGGAGTACCATGCGCAAGGCGGAACTGATTAATGCTTTGTGTGCGGCAGCAGAACAGGAAGAGATTATGAAAACCGTGGTAGCTCCGCCGACACCGAGGCCACAGTTTGAAGGAAAGGGGGAAGAAAGGAATACAGGAAAGCCTCAGATGCGCCCGGCGCGGGACAACCGCCAGGCAGAAGCGCTGACGCCCCAGGAGGTTGCCGAACTGGACAGCGGGATTGGCGCGAATGGCATCCTGGAAGTGATGCCGGATGGTTTTGGTTTTATCCGGTGCGAGAATTTCCTGCCGGGGGAGAATGATGTGTATGTGGCTCCGTCCCAGATCCGTAGGTTTAATTTAAAGACGGGTGATATCATTGTAGGGAACCGGAGGGTAAAGACTGCGGCAGAAAAATTTGCCGCCCTTTTATATATTAAGAATGTCAACGGCTATCCGATCAGCGTGATTGAAAAGAGGCCGAATTTTGAGAACCTCACCCCGGTTTTTCCGAATGAGAGGCTGCATATGGAGGCGGCCAACAAGACGACGACTGCCATGCGGGTGCTGGATCTGCTTTCCCCGATAGGCAAAGGGCAGCGCGGCATGATTGTCTCCCCGCCGAAGGCAGGTAAGACTACATTATTGAAGCAGGTGGCACAGGCCATAACTACAAACCATCCGGATATGCATTTGATTATCCTTCTGATTGATGAACGGCCGGAGGAGGTTACGGATATCAAGGAATCGGTGATCGGGGAGAATGTGGAGGTGATCTATTCTACCTTTGATGAACTGCCGGACCGCCATAAGCGTGTGTCTGAGATGGTGATTGAGCGGGCGAAGCGCTTAGTGGAGCATAAGAGGGACGTGATTATCCTCCTGGACAGCATTACCCGCCTGGCAAGAGCCTACAACCTGGTGGTTCCGCCTAGCGGGCGTACCCTGTCCGGCGGTTTGGATCCGGCGGCGCTGCACATGCCAAAGCGGTTTTTCGGTGCAGCGCGGAATATGCGGGAGGGGGGCAGCCTGACGATCCTAGCCACAGCGCTGGTGGATACCGGGAGCCGCATGGACGATGTGATCTATGAGGAGTTTAAGGGTACCGGCAATATGGAACTTGTCCTGGACCGCAAGCTGTCGGAGAAGAGGATTTTCCCGGCCATTGATATCCTGAAATCCGGGACAAGGCGGGATGACCTGCTCCTTACCCGTGAGGAGGCAGAGGCGGTGGACATCATCCGCAAGGCGACGAATACCTTAAAGCCGGAGGATGCGGTGGAGAAGATCCTGGACCTGTTTACCAAGACCAGAAACAACCGGGAATTCGTGGAAAATGCAAAGAGAATCCGTTTTTATTAGACATTTATGTCTTGCAAATACCGGGGCTTTGTGATATACTTACAACGCTGTTTATAGACGTGGGGTGATTTTAACGGTACAAGCGGGGACTGTTAGATGATCACAGGACTATAGAATTGAAAAGTAAAGAGGTGAAAATCATGAGAGAGGGTATCCATCCAGCCTACTACCAGGCAAAAGTGACCTGCAACTGTGGCAATGAATTCGTAACCGGTTCCACGAAGAAGGAGATCCACGTAGAGATTTGCTCGAAGTGCCATGCATTCTATACCGGTCAGCAGAAGACGGCAGCAGCCCGTGGCCGTATTGATAAGTTCAATAAAAAGTACGGCATTAACGCATAAGTGCAGTGAGAGCGGCAAAGTAAGGTTGAGATTAAGTGGAGACACTTTGGCTCAACCTTCTTTTCTTTATACGGAGACAGAAAGGGGCTTTTCATGAAATATTCCGGAATCGGCGGGCAGGCCGTCATAGAAGGAATTATGATGAAGAATAAACAGGATTATGCCACGGCAGTGCGTAGGCCAGACGGAAAGATTGAGGTTAAAAAGGATCAGTATGTGAGCATGAGCGAGAAAGTGAAATTCTGTTCGCTGCCTTTTGTGCGAGGAGTGTTCAGCTTCATAGATTCTATGGTATTAGGGATGAGGACCCTAAGCTTTTCCGCCAGTTTTTTTGAGGACGATGAAGATTCGGAGCCGGGGAAATTTGAGTTGTGGCTGGACCGGATGTTCGGGGAGAAAGTGGAAAAGGTGCTGATGGCATTTGTGATGGTGTTTTCGGTGGTGATGGCGATTGCTATTTTTATGGTATTGCCGCTGCTGATTGCCAATGTGTTCCGGCGGTTTATCCCTTCGCCAACGGTGATGGCAGTGTTGGAGGGGTGCATCCGGATTGCGATTTTTGTTGCTTATATAAAACTGATTTCCCGTATGGAGGACATACGCCGCACGTTTATGTACCATGGTGCAGAGCATAAATGCATCAATTGCATTGAACACGGCCTGGTTTTAAATGTGGAAAATGTGCGCGGGAGTTCCAAACAGCATAAACGCTGCGGGACCAGTTTCCTGATTATTGTGATGGTGATCAGCATCCTGTTTTTTATGGTGATCCGTGTGGAGACCGTGTGGCTGCGGATTGCCAGCCGGATTATCCTGATACCGGTTATTGCCGGGGTATCCTATGAATTTTTGCGCCTGGCCGGGCGGAGCGATTCTGCCATTGTGAATATCCTGAGCAAGCCGGGGATGTGGATGCAGAACCTGACAACCAGTGAGCCTGATGACAGTATGATTGAAGTGGCGATAGCGGCAGTGGAGGCGGTTTTCGACTGGAGGGCATACCTTCGGGAGAATTTCCCGGGAACAGAGATCCCCGAAGGGCCGGCAGGATCGGAGGCGGTGGAGCCATGACGCTGTTTCGCCTTTTGACGGAAGGCACACGTGCGCTTGAACAGGCTGGGGCTCCGGATGCGAAGCAGGATGCCCGGCAGCTTTTGCTGGCAGCATTTGGGCTGGATATGGTGCATTTCTTGCTGAACCGGATGCAGGAATTGGAAGAAAACAGAAAAAATGAAGAGGCAGTCAGCCTTTACCGGGAGATGATCGGCCGGAGGAGGAAAAGATGCCCGCTACAGCAGATTCTGGGCAGCCAGGAATTTATGGGGATGGAATTTAAGGTGAACCGGCATGTACTGATTCCCCGTCAGGATACGGAGACCCTGGTGGAGCAGGTGCTGGCGGATGCCGCAGGATGGAAAGAGGAAGTGGCCCTGGGGCAGGAAAGAACCTTGCTGGATTTGTGTACCGGTTCGGGATGCATTGCAGTCAGTCTGGCGGCCAGCGGATGCTTTTTTGGGGTGACGGCCACGGACATTTCTAGAGAAGCGCTGAAGGTGGCAGAGCATAACGTGGATACATTGCTGCCAGAGTGGAGGAAGCAGCAAAGGGTACAGCTTTTTTGCGGAGATCTGTTTGCCGCCCTGCCAGAGGGTGGTGGGAGATATGATGTGATCACCTCGAATCCCCCTTATATCCCCACAGAGATGATTCAATCCCTGGAGCCGGAAGTGAGGGAATATGAGCCGATGCTGGCGTTGGATGGCGAGGGAGACGGCCTTAGTTATTATAGAAAGATTGTATCGGATGCCGGTGAATATTTAAAAGCTGGCGGAAGGATTTACCTGGAGATTGGGTTTGACCAGGGAGAGGCTGTCTGCGGCCTTCTTAAGGAGGCCGGGTATCAGGATATCCGGGTGTGCAGGGACCTTCCGGGAAAGGACCGGGTGGTTGCTGCCTGTTGGCCGGGATAAGAAAATAGGGAAAGAGAATGTGGGGTCAGGAGGAAAGAAAATGTTTGATCGGTTGGATGATATGCTGATCCATTATGAGGAGATCATGCAGGAACTGAATGAACCGGGGGTGACAGAGGATCAGGTGCGTTTCCGCAGGCTGATGAAGGAGCAGTCTGACTTGGCACCGGTTGTTGAGGCCTATCAGGCATACAAACGGGCGAAGCAGGATATTGAGGATAGCCTGGCGCTTCTGGATGAAGAAAGCGATGAGGAGATGAGGGAACTGGCAAAGGAGGAACTCTCTGACGCCAAAAAGAGGGTGGAGCAGTTAGAGAAGGAACTGAAAATTTTGCTTTTGCCAAAGGATCCGAATGACGAAAAGAATATTATCCTGGAGATCCGCGCCGGGGCGGGAGGAGACGAGGCGGCCTTGTTTGCCTCTGAATTATACCGGATGTATGTAAATTATGCAGAAAGCCAGCGCTGGAAGGTGGAACTGGTCAGCCTTAATGAAAATGGCATCGGCGGGTTTAAGGAAGTGGTTGCCATGGTTACGGGCAAGGGGGCTTATTCCAGGATGAAATATGAGAGCGGCGTGCACCGGGTGCAGCGGGTGCCGGAGACGGAATCTGGCGGAAGGATCCATACCTCCACGGCTACTGTGGCCGTGATGCCGGAGGCGGAGGATGTGGATGTGCAGATTGATATGAATGACTGCCGCATTGACGTGATGCGGGCTTCCGGGAATGGAGGGCAATGTGTCAACACAACGGACTCTGCTGTCCGCCTGACCCACATCCCTACCGGGATTGTGATTTATAGCCAGACGGAAAAATCCCAGCTGCAGAATAAGGAGAAGGCATTCCGCCTGCTGCGCTCCAAGCTGTACGACCTGGAGATGGAGAAAAAGATGAATGCGGAGGCTGCAGAACGGAGGAGCCAGATCGGCACGGGAGACCGTTCGGAAAAAATACGCACCTATAATTTTCCCCAGGGGCGGGTGACGGAGCATCGGATAAAGCTTACTCTCTATAAGATCGATGCAATTATGAACGGGGATATCCAGGAGTTGATTGAAAGTCTGATAGCAGCGGACCAGGCGGCGAAACTGGCAAAAATGGGAGAAGCCATATAAAGGAAATGTAAGGAACGGGAAACGTTTGCTAAGTTTTTATAAAAAATATGTTTCAAAATCTTTTAATTTATGGTAGAATAGATAATATCTATTACCAGGTTGGTTTTGATTTTTGATGACAGGGGGTATTACGGTATATGGCGATATCCTATAAAAGCAGATTATATGATAGCGAGCGTATCTTTACAATTGCCGTTGACCGGCAAGAAGGCAGGCAGATAGAAGGGGTATTGTGCCGGGGAGAAGGACGCACAGGGGTTCGTTTTATTGGTTATTATGAATTGGCATGGTTGATGGAACGGTATTTTGCGCAGCTGCAGTATCCGCGTCCTGTGATGGACAGAAGGGAACTTTTTTCCGGGAAAGCAGACCTGGAATGGGAAGGTATCCTTGAGGAACTGCCGATGGAGGCTGACACTGCCGGTACTTATCAGATCCGGGTGACTCAGCGCCAGAATGCCAGCTGGCAGGGGACGGTCAGCAAAAGTGATGGGGAGATGTACTCCTTTTCCAGCTTTTTCCGGCTGGTGGCTTATCTGGAGGGAGATTTAGGCGGCGCCCCGGACCATAAGGCTGCCAGGGAGGAAGAGAGTTGCCGGGAGTGCCTGGAACGGTATCTCGGAATTGTGGTGAACTGCCCCGAAAAAATGAAGGTTTTGCCGGATACACTGGTATATCGGTTCCGGAGAGAGGGCAGAAGCCAGACGTTTATGATCCGCCCCATGTTTTATGAACATGGCACATGCCAGGGGACATTATATTGGAAGGAATACCGGAAGCAGGTCAATTTCCGGAGTTTTCTGGAACTGATCAGCATGATGGGGGGCGCAGTCCGGAACCAGGGCAGCTGGGAGGGACAGACAGAGGCAGTTTAAGAAGAGGATATTTTAAGGGAATCCCCGGCTGAGTTAAAACAGCCGGGGATTTGATATGGCGGCAGATATTAATTTTCGATAGGTGCCACTGCCTGCAGGGAATAGTGGACAATGATATCTTTGCGCAAATATGCTTTTTTGTAATTCCGGATAATCCGTTGCATCACCATCTCGCCATTTTCATAGGATGCGGAAGGGAGAAGGATCATATACTGGCTCACGCTGTATCGGGTGTAGACATCCCCATGCCGGAGGGAGCCGGTGGCGGCATTGCCTAAGTGCCCCATAGCCCGCGTCAGTACAGAAGCTTTGGGAAGACTGCCATCTTCCTGGGACAGGGTAAGCAGGCCAAGGAAAATAGAATCTCCTGTCCGTGCGATTGCCCGCCGTTCCAGCTGGTAGATATCGCGGAATACAGTGAATTCGCAGAAATAAGCACCCAGAGACTGCTGGCTTTCCTGCATGGATTTTTGGATCAGGGAAAGGTCGGTATTAACCCCGTGTTCCCGGTCCTGGATCAGCTTATAAAGGTTCGCCATCCGCTCAGAAGGGGTGATGGCGAATTCATTGTAAAAAGAATCGACCATGACACGGTATTGCTCCAATGCCTGGCGTTGGCGGCCGCTGCTAAAAAGGGCATAGATATAATAGTACTGGAAATCCTCATTGAGAGCCTCCACGGAGACAGCGTGGCGGCACAGCCGGATGATGGAATCCCATTGCTCATCCTTGAGGAGCAGTTCCACTGCCTGCATCACGGCGCGGACAAATATACTGTGGTAATGGCGGCTGATGGGTATCACCCATGGCTCCCAGGCAGCTTTCGGGAGAAAATCGCCTTTATAAAGGGCAAGGGCCTTCAGCAGAAACTCAAGCTGCTGGCTCTCGGGGAGGCCGGGCTGGCAGCTTTGCTTATACAAAGATTCAAATTCCGATGTGTCAAGGGACAGGCTGACTTCCGGGTTCCAGCAGTATGTGCCGTGGTTTTGGGTGATCAGCTGCTGTGTGGAAAGCTTGAAGGGTTCCAACAATTTGCGGGTGCGGAAAATCAGGGTCTTTAACGCATTGGCCGGGTTGACATTGTTATCTTCCGGCCAGATAATGCCGACTAGTTCATCGGAAGGAATCTCCCGGCTGTGATAATAAACCAGGTATTCAAGGATGGTCCAGGGCTTTTTGGCTTGCTGGACTTTGTTAGTGATGGAAATATCTCCGATGGTGAGACGAAAACCGCCGAGCATCTGAACTTGTGCTGATAAATTATTCATAGAAATCACCATTCTTTTTTGGTATCTGTGCATATGCTGAAGCCAGCATATGCGGATTGGAACTTGTTGCTGTTGCATAAAAACTAACTATACGGGATAACTATGGGATTATTATAGTAAAAAACAACAAAGAAGTCCAGCGGAAATTGTGATTTATCAGGATTTCTTGTTTCTTTTGCAACAATCATGGACAAATCGGAAAAGATTGGTTATAATATAGAACACATGCAAAATGCAGGAAGGAGTGGGCGCGTGAAATATAAAAAAAGCGTATTTCGGAACCTGGCCATGGTAACGCAGCTGGGCATCAGTGTTCTGGCTCCCATTTTTTTGTGCATATTCATTGGGTATCAGGTGGATTCCCGATATGGGATGAAGACATTGGTGCCGTTGCTGATTCTGGGAGTGCTGGCAGGTGCAAAGAGCGCCTGGCATCTGGCAATGCGGACTCTTATGCAGGAATGCAGAGAGGATGAGGCGATTCTGCAAGAGAGAGAGAGCCAGAAGGAACGAACCGGAAGCAGCAGGCCGAAGCAGCCGAGCCGGATTCGGCGGAATCAGCCATAGAGTCCGGAGGGTCCGAAGAAGCAAAAGAACAGGTGATTTGTGCTTTGGAATGGATGTTCAGACACGATCTGAGGCTCGGAGGTCAGGCAAAGAAAGGGAGACAGGCGGCAAACAGGGAGGCATGCAGGAATGGAATGGCTGAGCAGGTCAACGAGGAAACTTCTTTTTGAGATGTCCGTCGGCATTGTCTTGTATAATTTGTTGCTGGGTGTGCTTGCATGGGTGTTTCTGCCCGGGATTTCCTATCCGGTACTTCCGGTATTGGGAGGACTCCTGGCAGGAGCGGTCGGAGCCATACTGATGCTGATTCATATGGCGCTGACGACAGAGAGGGCACTGGAAAGCCAGAATGAGAGTTATGCCAGCAGGACTACGATTATTCAGAGTATGATCCGGAAAGTAGTGCTGGTGGCAGCGTTGTTTTGCTGCTGGAGAGTGTTCCGGGTGGATCTTCTGGCCATGGTGATCGGAGCCATGGGCATGAAAGCGGGCGCATACCTGCAGCCGCTGATTCACAGGATTTTTGCCAGAGAAGACGAACCGCACACAACCGTGGGAGGGGAGAATTCCAGAACGGAAGAACCATGAAGCCGCCGCTTATTTCGGCGGAGGCAGTTATCTTTAGAAGAAAGGAGGACAATATATGGGGATGCTGATCGCTCATGAGCCGGACTTTATGATACATGGTGTTTTAAAGTATCAGATGTTTGGTCAGGATTTTTGGATCACAACAACGACGATAGGGATGTGGATTGTCACGGTTCTGATTCTGCTGATTGCAGTGCTTGCCAACCGCACACTGAAAAAGGCCGGAGATGTGCCGGGCACATTCCAGAATGTACTGGAATATGCGTATGAGATGCTTCAGAAGATGGCGGACGGGATTCTGGCAGGGAATGCGAAGAAATTCGTGAATTATATCGGAACGATTTTCCTGTTTATTCTGTTCTGCAATTTAAGCGGACTTCTGGGACTCCGTGCACCTACCGCGGATTATGGTGTGACGTTCCTGTTGGGTATGTTTACATTCTTTATTGTCAACTATCAGGGAATTAAGAATCGTAAGCTGAGACATTTTACCAGCCTGTTTGAGCCGACGCCGATTCTCTTCCCGATTAACCTGATCGGAGAACTGGCCAATCCGCTTTCCATATCCCTGCGTCTGTTCGCGAACCTGCTTTCAGGCGTAATTATCATGGGACTCTGGTATGGGATGATGCCGATTTTTGTCAATATCGGTATTCCGGCGGCGCTTCACGTTTATTGTGACGTATTTTCCGGCGCCATACAGACCTATGTGTTCTGTATGCTGACCATGGTTTATATCAATGACAAGATGGAGTAATGCTTTGACACACTCCACAGGCCGGGATACCCGGCGCTTAAGAAGGTAGTTTTATTAATCACATATTATTTTTAGGAGGAATTTTACTATGAATGGTATCTCAGGACAGGACTTTATCTTTGGTTGTTCCGCAATCGGTGCAGGTCTGGCGATGATCGCCGGTATCGGACCTGGTGTCGGACAGGGTATCGCTGCAGGACACGGCGCTTCTGCTGTGGGCCGCAATCCGGGTGCGAAATCCGATATCACCTCTACCATGCTTCTGGGCCAGGCAGTTGCCGAGACCACTGGTCTGTATGGTCTGGTTGTTGCCATTATCCTGATGTTCGTTAAGCCTTTCGGCGCTTAAAGACCGGGAGGGAATCGGAACGAAAGGAGGCTTAAGATTTGGACAGACTGATAGGATTTGATCCACAGCTGCTGCATGATGCGGTGCTGACCGGTATCAATATCTTCATATTGTTCTTCTGTTTATCCTATCTGCTCTTCAATCCGGTGCGTGACGTGCTGGAGAGGCGGAAAAAGAAGATCGCGGATGAACTCGCTTCCGCTGCCGGCGATATGGCCAGTGCCAGTGCCCTCAGGGAGGAGTATGAGGCGAAGCTTAAGAGTGTGAACAAAGAAGCAGAGGATATTCTGGAGACGGCGAGGAAGAAGGCCAAGAACCGGGAGGCGGAGATCCTGGACGAGGCGAGGGCGGAGGCGTCCCGTATCATCGAGCGAGCCAACCGGGAGATCGAGCTGGAGAAGAAGAAAGCCATGGATGACCTGAAGCAGGATGTGGTGAATATTGCCGCGCTGATGGCACAGAAGGCAGTGGGCAGTTCTATTGACATAACGATTCAGAATGCTCTGATTGACGAGACTTTGAAGGAAATGGGTGAGAGTACATGGCAAAGCTAGTGTCAAAGGTGTACGGGGATGCATTGTTTGAGACCGCCATGGAGAAGGAACGTATGGATGTGATCTATGAGGAGGTCGTATCTCTGGTTCCTGTCCTGGAGGGGAATCCGGAGCTGATGGCACTTCTCAACAACCCGCGGATTGTCAAGGAGGAGAAGGCTTCCATTATCCACCAGGTTTTTGAAGGACGGGTGGAGGAAGAACTGATGGGCTTTTTGGCAGTAGTGGTGGAGAAGGACAGGCAGAATGACCTGCTGCCTATATTCTCTTACTTTATCCAGCGGGTAAAGGAGTTTAAGCGGATAGGAACCGTATCGGTGACCAGTGCGGTGGAACTGAGCGAGGATCAGAAGAACCGCCTTCAGGAAAAGCTGCTGGCAGTCACGGATTATGTGATGCTTGAGACGGATTATCAGGTGGAACCGGCCCTGATCGGGGGGATGGTAATCCGGATCGGTGACCGGGTGGTGGACAGCAGTATCCGCACACGGCTCTATGAGATGAAGAAGGAGCTTTCTCAGCTGCAGATGGCTTGATTCGGGCGACAGCAAAGAGAGATCAGCTGTTGCGATTTGGGCGGCAATTAACATTTCAGAAAGGGAAACAGCAAAATGAATTTGAGACCAGAAGAAATCAGTTCGGTTATTAAAGAACAGATTCAGAAATATTCTACCAAGCTGGAAGTCTCGGATGTGGGCACCGTTATCACGGTGGCTGACGGCATCGCTCGGGTTCATGGGCTGGAAAAGGCTATGCAGGGTGAACTTCTGGAGTTTCCGGGAGAGATCTATGGCATGGTCCAGAACCTGGAGGAGGACAACGTGGGTGTCGTTCTTCTGGGTGATACCAGCAGCATCAGCGAGGGTGATATCGTAAAGACAACCGGCCGCGTGGTAGAGGTTCCGGTGGGGGATGCCCTGACCGGGCGTGTGGTGAATGCCCTGGGGCAGCCGATTGACGGCAAGGGCCCGGTGGAGACAGACCAGTTCCGCCGTATTGAGCGTGTGGCTCACGGTGTTATTGAGAGAAAGGGTGTGGACACCCCGCTGCAGACCGGTATCAAGGCAATCGATGCCATGATTCCCATCGGAAGAGGCCAGCGTGAACTGATCATTGGTGACCGCCAGACCGGTAAGACGGCAATCGCCATTGACACGATTATCAATCAGAAGGGCCAGGGAGTGCACTGTATCTATGTGGCCATTGGCCAGAAGGCTTCCACAGTTGCCAATATTGTGAGAACCCTGGAGGAGTTCGGGGCTATGGATTATACCACCATCGTGGTTTCCACGGCTTCTGACCTGGCTCCGCTGCAGTTTATTGCTCCTTATTCCGGCTGTGCGATCGGTGAGGAGTGGATGGAACGGGGAGAGGATGTGCTGGTGATCTATGATGACCTGACCAAGCATGCGGCGGCTTACCGTACCCTGTCTCTGCTGCTGAAGAGACCGCCGGGCCGTGAGGCTTATCCGGGCGATGTATTCTATCTGCACTCCCGTCTGCTGGAGCGGGCATCCCGTCTGTCAGAGGATCTGGGGGGCGGCTCCCTGACTGCCCTGCCGATCATTGAGACCCAGGCGGGCGACGTGTCAGCTTATATTCCGACCAACGTGATTTCCATCACAGACGGTCAGATCTATCTGGAGACAGAGATGTTTAACTCCGGATTCCGTCCGGCTATCAATGCAGGTCTGTCCGTATCCCGTGTGGGCGGCGCGGCGCAGATCAAGGCAATCAAGAAGATCGCGGCTCCGATTCGTACGGAACTGGCACAGTTCAGGGAACTGGCTTCCTTTGCCCAGTTTGGCTCTGACCTGGATGCGGCAACCAAGGAGCAGCTGGCACAGGGCGAGAGGATCCGGGAAGTATTAAAGCAGCCTCAGTATCAGCCGATGCCGGTAGAATACCAGGTTATCATCATTTATGTGGCTACGAAGAAATACCTTCTGGATATCCCGGTGTCGGATGTCCTGGCCTTTGAGAAGGATTTGTTCAAATATATTGATACCAAGTATCCGGAGATCCCGGCCGCGATCCGCGACACGAAGCAGATGTCGGAGGAGACGGAGGAACTTCTGGTGAAGGCGATCAAGGAGTGCAAGGCACAGCGGTAGGACGGGAGGAGCGTAAATCATGGCATCCATGAGAGATATTAAACGCAGAAGGGCGAGTATCCAGAGCACAGGCCAGATCACGAAGGCCATGAAGCTGGTTTCTACGGTCAAGCTGCAGAGATCCAGAACGAAAGCCGAAAGTTCCAAGCCCTACTTTAACCGGATGTATGAAACCATTGCTTCCATGCTGGAAAGATCCGGCGCCATGGATCACAAATACCTGAAGGCAGGCACAGAGGGGAAGAAGGCAGTGATTGCCATTACCTCCAACCGCGGCCTGGCAGGCGGATATAACAATAATATCGTGAAGCTGATTATGGCAACTCCCGGCCTTACGGCGGCGGATACCAGGATCTATGCCATCGGCCGCAAGGGGCGGGACGGACTGGCAAGGAAGGGTTATGAGATCACGGCTGATTATTCGGAGGTGATCAATGAGCCTTTATACCAGGATGCTTCGGATCTGACAAAGGAACTTCTGGAGGCTTTTGAGCGGGGAGAGGTCAGTGAGATTTATCTGGCATATACGTCCTTTAAGAATACGGTGGTGCATATTCCCAGGCTGGTGAAGCTGCTTCCGGTTGACCGGGAGGTTTCTTCCGGCGAGGCCGGGGATGAGCCGAAAGCGCGGGCGCTGATGAACTATGAGCCGAGCACTGAGGCGGTGCTGGATATGATTATCCCCAAGTATATGAGCAGCCTGATCTACGGTGCGTTGCTGGAGGCGGTAGCCAGTGAGAACGGCGCCCGTATGAACGCCATGGATTCGGCAACCAACAATGCCGAGGAGATGTTAGGCAAGCTGGAGATTCAGTTCAACCGGGCACGTCAGGGCTCCATTACCCAGGAACTGACGGAGATCATTGCTGGCGCCAATGCCATCAATTAAGGGCAGGGACTGATATGGTGCAGCAGAATAGCTGCTTTTGAGAGCGTTTTGGACAGAGAAAAGAATATTTAAGGAGAAACAAGATGGCAGAACAAAATATTGGCAAGATCACACAGATCATCAGTGCGGTTATCGACATCAAGTTCTCCCAGGGCAAGATTCCGGAAATCAACGAGGCCATTGAGATTCCGCTGGATGACGGCGGCAGGCTGGTGGTGGAGGTGGCTCAGGATCTTGGCGATGATACGGTAAAATGTATCGCTATGGGAAGTACGGATGGTTTGAGACGCGGCATGGACGCGATTGCGACCGGCGCGCCGATTACTGTACCGGTGGGAGAGAATACGCTGGGGCGTATTTTCAATGTGCTGGGAGAGCCCATTGACAATAAGGAGAAGCCGGTGGTGGAGAAGTATTTCCCGATCCACAGAAAGGCTCCCACCTTTGAGGAGCAGTCCACGGAGACGGAGATCTTAGAGACCGGTATCAAGGTGGTTGACCTTCTCTGCCCCTATCAGAAGGGCGGTAAGATCGGCCTGTTTGGCGGTGCCGGTGTGGGAAAGACGGTGTTGATTCAGGAACTGATCCGTAACATTGCCACCGAGCATGGCGGATATTCCGTATTCACCGGCGTGGGCGAGCGTACCCGTGAGGGAAATGACCTTTACCATGAGATGTCCGATTCCGGGGTTATCAATAAGACCACCATGGTATTCGGGCAGATGAACGAGCCGCCGGGCGCACGTATGCGTGTGGGTCTGACCGGGCTTACCATGGCAGAGTATTTCCGTGATGAAGGCGGAAAGGACGTGCTGCTGTTTATCGATAATATTTTCCGTTTCACCCAGGCAGGTTCTGAGGTGTCTGCTCTGTTAGGGCGTATGCCTTCGGCAGTGGGATATCAGCCCACGCTGCAGACGGAGATGGGTGCTTTGCAGGAGCGTATCACTTCCACGAAGAAGGGTTCCATCACTTCCGTGCAGGCAGTATACGTGCCGGCGGATGACCTGACTGACCCGGCTCCGGCCAATACCTTTGCTCATTTGGATGCGACTACGGTTCTGAGCCGTTCCATCGTGGAGTTGGGTATCTATCCGGCTGTGGATCCGCTGGAGTCCACCTCCCGTATCCTGGATCCCCGTATTGTGGGTGAGGAGCATTATAAGGTGGCCCGTGGGGTGCAGGAGGTTCTGCAGAAGTATAAGGAACTGCAGGATATCATCGCCATGCTGGGTATGGATGAGCTGTCTGAGGAGGATAAGCTGACCGTATCCCGGGCAAGAAAGATTCAGAGATTTTTGTCCCAGCCGTTCTTTGTGGCCGGACAGTTCACAGGCATGGAGGGCCGTTATGTGCCGCTGGCTGAGACCATTCAGGGCTTTAAGGAGATCCTGGAAGGGAAGCATGATGAGGTTCCGGAGCAGTACTTCCTGAATGCCGGCGGTATCGAAGACGTACTTGCCCGCATGAAATAGGGGGTACGTCTATGGCTGATGTGATGAAACTGAATGTGATCACTCCGGAGAAGCAGTTCTATGAGGGCGATGTGACCATGGTGGAATTGACGACCACGGAGGGAAATATCGGTGTCTATCCGAACCATATTCCGCTGACCGCAGTGGTGGCGCCGGGAGTGCTGACGATCCATGAGGAGGGGGAGAAGAAGCTGGCTTCCCTGATCTCCGGGTTTATCACCATTCTTCCGGATACGGTTACCATCATGGCAGAGGTGGCGGAGTGGCCGGACGATATTGACTTTAAGCGTGCCGAGGAGGCGCGGGTGCGTGCGGAACGGCGGCTGAGTTCCGGGGAAGCGGGGCTGGATACCCTGCGTGCGGAGATGGCATTGAAGAGGGCCCTGGTGAGGCTTGAACTGAGATAACAGAAAATGCCGGAGGCTTTTGGTTTCCCGGGATTAGGGGAACGGGGCTGCCGGGCGGCGGAGTATAAGAGAAGAGTTGCGGGAACTCCTGGCAGGGATGTGCTGCCGGGAGTTTTCCGTTTCAGGGGGAGGATGGGAAATAATGGCAGGGGGCGCCGTGGGTGGAGAGGGAAGAAGGAATAGTGGGAGAAGGAGGGAATCCGGTGGGGAAGATAAGAGAGAAAATCCGGGATATTATGCGGAAAATGGGAGATAAGGAGTATTTTGTTGGCGGGGCTGGTTTGTTTGCAGCGGCAGTGCTTCTGCAGGTGCTGGCAAGGAATGTGACCGGGATGGCGACCTGGTATGCCCATCATGTATATCCCTTGCTGGTGAGGGTGATAGGGGGCTTTTTCGGCTTTTTTTCCTTTTCTGTAGTGGAAAAAGCATTATATCTGCTTGTTTGGGGTGGGGTACTTTATGTTTGGCGTTTCTGGCGGGAGCCAAGACGGGTTTTGGCGAGAACGTTTTTTTTGGCAGGAATGATGTTTTTTTTATATACCTGTAATTGCGGGGTGAATTATTATGCGGCTCCTTTTTCGGAATATGCAGATTTGGAGGTGGGGACGTATTCAAAAGAGGAACTGAAGGAACTGTGTAAGTTTTTGACAAAGAGAGTGAATGAGACGGCTTTGGAGGAGCGCTATGTGGACAACCGGTGGGCGTGGAGGGAAGAAAGTGTCCGTGCCATGGGCAGGGCAGGGAAGAAGTTTCCGGTGCTTGGGGGATTTTATCCGAAGCCAAAGGAGGTTAGGATGTCATCGATTCTTTCGGTGCAGCAGCTTTGCGGAATCTATTCCCCTTTTACCATAGAGGCGAATTATAACAAACATATGCCAAGCTATAATATCCCGCATACCATGTGCCATGAACTGTCTCATCTGAAAGGATTTATGCGGGAGGACGAGGCGAACTTTATTGGATATCTGGCGTGTGTGGAGTCCGAACGGCAGGCGTTTCGCTACAGCGGATTTTTGACCGGGTGGGTCTATGCAGGGAATGCCCTGGCAGAGGTGGATTTGGAAAGCTATCTGGAATTACGCGGACAGCTTTGTAAACAGGCGAAGGAGGATCTGCGGGAGAATAATGCTTTCTGGAATAAATATGAAGGGAAGGTGGCGGAGGTGGCGAACCAGATGAACGATGTGTATCTGAAAGCCAATGATCAGAGTGACGGGGTGCAGAGTTATGGGCGGATGGTGGATTTGATGTTGGGGTATTATCAGAAGTGTGAAAAGGAGAGGGAATAGATACATAAAGCGGTAGGGCCTCCTGGAAAATCGCGGTATATTTGTAATAAAAAAGTAAGGCACAAACCGACATTTTATGTTACACTTATCATAGCATATCAGGAGGAGGCGACCATTATGGCAGAGACCAATATTTTGATTGTAGATGATGAGCAGGAGATTGCGGATCTGGTAGAGATCTACCTGGTCAGTGACGGATATAAAGTGTTTAAGGCGAATAATGCACAGGACGGGCTGGATATTCTGGATAAGGAGGACATTCACCTAGTGCTTCTGGATATTATGATGCCGGGGATGAGCGGGCTGGAGATGTGTAAGAAGATCCGCGAGACGAACAATATTCCGATTATCATGATCAGCGCCAAGTCTACGGATCTGGATAAGATACTGGGGCTGGGGACAGGCGCGGATGACTATGTGGCCAAGCCCTTCAATCCTCTGGAGGTGTCGGCTCGTGTCAAATCACAGCTGCGGCGCTATACCCAGCTGAACCCCAACAGCAATGTCCATGAGAATGTGAGGAATGAGATCAGTATCCGCGGACTGACGATCAATAAGGATAATCACAAGGTGACGGTGTATGACGAGGAAGTGAAGCTGACTCCCATTGAGTTTGACATCCTGTATCTGCTGGCTTCCAATCCCGGGAAGGTGTTCAGCACGGATGAGATTTTCGAGAAGGTGTGGAATGAGAAGGTCTATGAGGCGAATAATACGGTTATGGTACATATCCGCCGGCTGCGCGGTAAGATGAAGGAGGATGAGCGTCAGGATAAGATTATCACTACCGTGTGGGGGGTAGGATATAAAATTGAAAAGTAAAAAGAACGATATGCAGTATCGTTTCCGTACCCGGGTGATCGTCAATATTCTGTACAGCGCACTGGTGTCCTGCCTGGTGGAGGTATTCCTGGTGACGAATCTGGGGATGCTGGCGCGGTACGCCAGGGAATCGCAGTGGAACAATGCATTGATGGAAATGATCTATGACTCCGACCTGGTGATTGTGTTGGGGTATATGCTGTTAGGGATGATGGTGTTTTCGGTGACCTTTTTGTTGCTGCAGGAGCGGTCGGTTTCCTATATCGGAAGGATTTCGGATGCTGTCCGGGATATATCGGAAGGGGATCTGAATACCACTGTCGAGGTGATTGGGGACGACGAGTTTTCTTCCATGGCGGCCAACCTCAATAAGATGGTGGAGGAGATTCGGCAGCTGATGGATAAGGAGCGGGAGGCAGAACGGACGAAGAATGAACTGATTACGAACGTGGCCCATGATTTGCGGACGCCCCTGACTTCCATTATCGGGTATCTGGAGATCCTCTCCGGCAAGTCGGCGCCCCTGACACCGGAGATGCAGAAAAAGTATATTGATATCGCGTACAGCAAATCGAAGCGCCTGGAGAAACTGATCGAGGATCTGTTTGGTTTCACAAAACTGAACTATGGGAAGATATCCATGAGGGTGGCAAAGGTGGATATTGTCAAGCTGCTGGGGCAGCTTTTGGAGGAGTCTTACCCCAATTTTTCTAATAAAGGACTGTCCTATGAATTGCAGAGCAACGTGCCGGCCCGGATTATCTCAGCAGATGGGAATCTGCTGGCAAGGCTGTTTGACAATCTGATTAACAATGCCATCAAGTATGGGGCTGAGGGAAAACGGGTGCTGGTAAAGGTTCAAGCGTCGGCAGAGACGGTGCAGGTATCGGTGACGAATTATGGATATGTGATCCCGGCGGAGGAACTGCCAATGATTTTTGACAAGTTCTACCGTGTGGAGCAGTCCCGCTCCACCAATACCGGGGGGACCGGGCTGGGGCTGGCGATTGTAAAAAACATTGTGGATATGCATGGCGGCGATATTACCGTGAAAAGTGACCTCAATGGAACGGTGTTCACCGTGACATTGAAAGTTGATTTTGATATTGAAAAAGAGAATTTCGGATGACTGCCTGGCAAGGGTTGTTTTTTGGAGAGAGTGCATGGGTGAATGGATTCAGGGATTTCGCAGGAAGATAACATGGGTCGGACCACTGAGGGGACGGATGGCGGCAGCTATTCTGGCTTTTGGCGGTCTGGCTTTTTGTGCGCCAAAGGCATGGGCTGATACGGCGGGGGAGCCCCAGCCTGTGGTGGGCATGACGGTGGAGTATGGCTATGAGGATACGGCGAAGGGCGGCCGTTATATTCCGGTGGCTATTACAGTGAAGAATTTCAGGGAGGATGTCCTGGAAGGGGTAATAAAAGTTAAGTCCATGGAGTCAGACGGAACGGTATACCACTATAGCTATGAGATAACACTGGAGGCGTCGGAAGAACGTGCCGCTAAATACTATATCCCCATCGGTGCAAATGCAGACCGCATGTTTATCGTCCTGGAAGATGAATCAGGGACGGAACTGGCAAACCGCCAGGTGAGTCTAAATGTGGGGCAGGATGTGCCGGAACTGTTTATCGGGATATTGTCGGATGACCTGGATGGACTGGAATATTTGGATGGGGTGGGAATCAGCTACAGCACCTTGAGGACAAAGGTGTTTACTCTTGACCCGGAGGAGTTTCCGGAGGAGGAGAGAGGGCTGAATTTGCTGGATGTGCTGGTGGTAAATAACTTTAAGCTGCGGGATCTGTCGGAAGGGCAGACATCTGCCATTATGGATTGGGTCCATAGCGGCGGGGTTCTGATCCTGGGGACGGGACAGCGGGTGGGGGACACTTTGGGAAGGTTTGCGCCGGAGTTGCTGGATGATTCTTATGGCACACCCGGAGAGCGCCCGGTGGATCTGGGAGAGGGCTTTGCGCTGGACAATCCCTCAGAAGGGATGATGGAACTGGTCTGTGTGGATATCCCGCTCCACGGCGGGAATGTAATTCTTGCAAGCGGAGGGTTTAGTCTACTGACAGCAGCGGCAAAGGAACAGGGACTGATAGGGGTGGCTGGTTTTGACCTGTCGGATATCCGGCAGTTTTGCGAAGACCATCCTGCCTATGTTGACCATTTTTTTACTTCCCTTTTAGGGGAAGCACGGATCAACCGGTTAGCAGATGTGGTGTACAGCGGCAATTCGGATAAGTTTTGGTCAGTACAGAGCCTGATCAATACAGGGAATGTGGAAAAGCTTCCCAATCTCCCCATGTATGCAGTGACAGTGGCCGTGTATCTTCTGATGCTGGGGCCAGGGATGTATTTGTTCCTTAAAAGCAGGGATCTGCAGCTGTTTTATCGGCGGGGAGTTGTCCTATTGTCAGTGACGTTTGCCGCCATAATCTATCTTATGGGTATGAAAACCCGCTTTAAATCCGCCTTTTTTACCTATGCCACGATCCAGGATGTGACAGAGGATTATGTGACAGACACTACATATGTGAATGTCCGTAACCCCTACAATTCGCCTTACCGGGTAGAGTTGGATCCCTCTTATTCCGTGCTGCCGATTACCCGCAGTTATCAGTCTGACGGGGCAGGAGAAGGGGGCTTTACGGGGGAGGAGCCTTACCAGGTTGCAATTGAGCGGAGGGAGGAGAAACTAACGGTTTATGGGCAGAATATATCTGCCTTTACGCCACGGTATTTTGAACTTAGGAAGAAGTCGGATAATGAGGAGGGCCGGAGGATTACAGGCAATGTGGATTATTTCGAGGGGAGTTTAAGCGGAAGTATCACAAACGAGTTTCCCTTCCCTTTGGAGGATGTTACGCTGATGCTTTACGGGAACATGGTTCTTCTTGGGCGTTTGGAACCAGGGGAGACCTGCCGGCTGGATGAATTGCAGCTGCTCCGGTTCCCGCTGAACCAGTCTTATGTGGTGGCGGAACGGATTATTGGGGAGGAATTGCTTCAGAGGACAGATATCAGCGATGCAGAGTATCTCCTGGCAATGGAACGTTCCAATATGCTGATTTTTTATCTGGATAATTATATGAATACCTATAGTGCAGATGCCCGGGTAATCGCATTCCGCACGGAGAAGGATGAGAGCCTGTTCCTGCGCGAGGAGGATCCGGAGACTTATGGGCATACCATGCTGACCTCTGTGATAGGGGTGAATGCCTCCAGGGACAGCTTGCTATACCGCTCGGTGTTGATGAAGACGCCCAAGGTAGTCAGCGGCAATTATTTTGCACAGTCTAATTCTATGAGCGGGACGGAGCCGCTGACATTGGAATACCAGATGGGGACTGAGATTGATGTGGAAAGCCTGACCTTTGAGCCGGTGTCAAAGGAGTTTTTGAAAGATGGCAGCAGCTATATTGAGGCCTTTACAGGAAGTGTATATTTTTATAATTATGTGAGTGGGAATTATGACCGGATGGAATTGGACGGGCAGGTATGGAATATCGAGGAACTGCGCCCTTATTTATCGCCGGGAAATACGTTGACTGTGCGGTATGTATATGACGGGCAGGGAAGCTACAATGCCATTCAGCTTCCGATGCCCATGGTTGCAGGGAGGGAGCGGTGATGTTAAGGATCCGGAATCTAAGGAAAATATATGGAAATTACCATGCGCTGGATGGGCTGGATATGGACATCCATGATGGGGCCTTGTATGGTTTTGTAGGGCCAAACGGCGCGGGAAAGACGACCACCCTCAAAATTATCAGCGGGCTGCTTTTGCCCGACGAAGGCAGTGTTGAGGTGGATGGTATTGACGCCTTAAGGGAACCGGCCCTTCTGAAGGAGAAAATCGGATATGTGCCGGATTATTTTGGTGTGTATGATAATCTGAAGGTATCAGAATACATGGAATTTTTTGCTTCCTGTTATGGGATAGAAGGGCTAAAGGCCCGGAAACGTTCCCAGACTCTGCTGGAACAGGTTGGTTTGGGGGACAAACAGGATTTCTTTGTGGATGGATTGTCATGGGGGATGAAGCAAAGGCTCTGCCTGGCCCGGGCTTTGCTGCATGAACCGGTGCTTTTGCTGATGGATGAGCCTTCCGCGGGGCTGGATCCCAGGACGAGGCTGGAATTCAGGGAGACACTGAGGGAACTGAATTCACAGGGGATGACAATTTTGCTGAGTTCCCATCTTTTGGCGGATCTGGCGGAACTTTGCACAGACGTAGGGATTGTGGATGCAGGGAGGATGCTGCTGGAAGGGAGTGTGGAGGGGATTACGGAGAAGATCCACACATCAAAACCAGTGATTATTTCCGTTTATAAAAATATGGAAGCAGCCATGGCTCTTTTGAAGGAACATCCGCTGGTGCGGGCGATTTCAGTAAAAAACCGCGATATTATGGTGCAGTTTGCCGGAAGCGAACGGCAGGAAAGCGGGCTTTTGGCAGAACTGATCCAGGCCGGGGTCCAGGTCAGGGGATTTGTGCGGGAGCCGGGCAACCTGGAAGCGGTGTTTATGCAGCTGACGAATCACGAGGAGGAAAGGGTGGTGCTGTCCTATGAATATGATCGTGAATCCGGTTTATAAGCGGGAAATGCGGGTTAGTTCCCGCAGTTTCCGCCTGGCCCTGGTGCTGCTGGTGTTTAATGGGATTTTGGCGTTGGTGGCGCTTTTGAATATGTATTCTATGCTGGCGCAGATCCGGGTGACAGCAGAGATCCAATATGGCAGTTTCCTGGATCTGTATCTGTTTGTGGCGGTATTGGAGTTTGTTATGCTGGTGTTTATTATGCCGGCGATTACGGCAGGCAGCATTAGCGGGGAACGGGAACGGCAGACCCTGGATCTGATGCTTTCCACGAAGATGGATCCTCTCCAGATTGTACTGGGAAAGCTGGGGGCATCCATGAGCACTATGATATTGATGATTGTTTCCAGTTTTCCGATTTTGGCGCTGGTATTTGTCTATGGGGGAGTTACGGTAAAGGATATTGTGCTGCTGCTGGTCTGCTATGTGGTAGCGGCATTGTTTGCCGGCAGCCTGGGGATATGCTGTTCCGCATTGTTTAAGAAATCAACCCTGTCCACAGTGGCAGCCTATGGGGTGATGGGAATTATCGTGGTTGGCACTTACGGGGTCAATCAGCTGGCATTGTTTTTTAACAGGATGCCTGGCGGGGCATATCTGGCTTCCTCCAATGCCGGGGCAGGGGAGGGAAGTTCCGGCGGATTTTTATATTTACTGTTAATGAACCCCACAATGACTTTTGTGATGACAATGCTGCGCCTGGCAGGGGGAGGTACAGCAGGAGGGGAAATCACACAGTGGTTTGGAAAGCATGGAGAAAGTTTTGTCAGCCGGAACTGGGTCGGCTGTAGTGCGGCGATCCAGGTGGCGATAGCGGCGGTTTTGATCCGGATAGCAGTCCGGGCATTGAAGCCAAAGACGGGGTCCGGAAAAAGGTTTTTATAAGAAAACAGGTATGGCAGGAAAGGCAACAAATCCTGCCATGCCTGTTTTTAGCTTAAATGAGTGCAGAAAAACAAAAAACTTTTGAAATAACAGTTGACAAATGGAAAAATTGTTGATATTATATGTATAAGTTGTTGAAACAAAAATAAATATTGTTGAATCAACAAAAAATGAAGGAGGAGAAGGCGACATGATTTTCACTGTAACACTTAACCCGGCTCTGGATAAGACGGTAGAAATCCCGTCATTTGCCATTGACAGCGTGAATCGTATCACATGGATGCGCACGGACCCGGGGGGAAAAGGGATCAATGTTTCCAAAGTAGTTAGCAAACTTGGCAGCAAAAGCATTGCTACCGGAATTCTCGGAGGGGCAACCGGGAAGGCGATCCAGTCGGCGTTGGAGGATATGGGATTGGAATCCAGCTTTCATTTTGCGGAGGGGGAGACCCGTACAAACCTGAAGGTGGTGGATCCGGAAAAGCATACCAATACCGACATTAACGAGCCGGGGCTTACCGTTTCAGAGGACTTGCTGAACGGGCTTTTGGGAGAACTGCTTGGTAAGATTTCCAAGGATGACCTTGTGGTTCTTTCCGGAAGTTTGCCAAAGGGGGCACCGAAGGATACATACCACACCTGGGTGAAGGCCTGCCGGGAAAAGGGGGCAAAGGTGATTCTGGATGCAGATGGGGAACTGCTGGCAGAAGGGCTTTTGGCATCACCTTATTTGATTAAGCCGAATAACCACGAGATTTCCCGTCTGTTCGGCCAGATATTAAAGACTCCACAGGAGTTGGAGCAGGCAGCACGCAGCTTGATGGAAAAGCATGGCATTACCAAGATTGTGGTATCCATGGGAGGAGAGGGAGCCTTGTATGTGACAGAGGAGGCCACAATCTATGCAGAAGGCTTGAAGGTACCGGTGGGGAGCACCGTAGGTGCCGGAGACAGCGTGGTGGCTGCCCTCGCGGTGGCGGAGGAGTCCGGCATGGCGCTGGAGGATATGGTTCGTTTGTCTACGGCAACTGGGGCGGCTAATGTGATGTGCAGCGGAACCCAGGCAGCAGAGTACAGCGTGATTGAAGAATTGATGCCGAAGGTAGTCTTCCATAAGCTGCGTTGACCATTTACGCAGGACGGAAGCAAGCGAGAGGGAGTTTTTATTTATAGATATATCATGTTTTTGTTGAAACAACAGGAAAAATTCGCTATTATAGGAAAGGAGTTATTATTATGAAAGCAAGAGGGGTTAGGCTGCATGGAGCAAATGATCTGAGGCTGGAAGAGTTTGAATTGCCGGAGATCACGGATGATGAGATTCTGGTAAAGGTAGTTTCTGACAGTATTTGCATGTCTACCTATAAGTGTGCTATTCTCGGCGAGAAGCATAAACGTGTCCATGACGATGTGGCGGAGCATCCGGCAATCATGGGCCATGAGTTCGCAGGGGATATTATCAAGGTGGGCAAAAACCATCAGGATACTTTTAAGCCAGGAATGAAGTTTACCCTGCAGCCGGCACTGAATTATAAAGGAACCATGTGGAGCCCGGGGTATTCTTATGAGTTCTTTGGGGGAGATGCCACTTACTGCATCATTCCGGCAGAAGTGATGGAACTGGGCTGTCTTTTAGAGTACAAGGGACGGGCGTATTATGAGGCATCCCTGGCGGAGCCAATGTCCTGCAGCATTGGCGCCTTTAACGCCGCCTACCATACGCAGATGGGGGTCTATACGCACCAGATGGGGATCAAGGAAAACGGCAAGCTGGCAATTATGGCGGGTGCCGGCCCGATGGGACTGGGGGCGCTGACCTATGCGCTGCACCGTGATATCCGTCCGTCAATGGTGGTAGTGACTGACCTGGACCAGAGCCGTCTTGATCGGGCAGCACAGCTGTTCCCGCCCGAGGAGTATGCTAAGGAAGGGATTGAGGTTCATTTTGTCAATACCGGGAAGTTTGAGGATCCGGTAGCAGAATTGCTGAAGATTTCCGGCGGAACCGGTTATGACGATGTCCTTTGCTATGCACCGGTGGCTGCAGTGGTGACACAGTCCAGCGCTATTTTGGGGCGTGACGGCTGCCTGAATTTCTTTGCCGGCCCCACGGACAATAAGTTCAGCGCTACCATGAATTTCTATGATGTACACTATAATTCCACCCATGTGATGGGTACCACAGGCGGCAATACGGCGGATATGATTGAATCACTGGAACTGACGGCTGCAAAGCGGATCAATCCGGCAGTAATGGTTACCCATATCGGCGGCTTGGATTCCGTGGCAGAGACAACGTTGAACCTGCCGAAAATCCCGGGGGGCAAAAAACTGATTTATACCTGGCTTTCCATGCCGCTGACGGCACTGACGGATCTGAGGGCAAAGGGGGAGAAGAACAATGATTCACGTCTGATTGCCCTGGCCGATATTGTGGATGCCCATCAGGGGCTGTGGTGCCCGGAGGCAGAGGAATATTTGCTGGCTAATTTTATAAACGAATAAGGTTTGCCGGAATCCCGTCTGTGGCTTTCCGGCACAGACGGGAGGTATATTTTGGATTCTATGGAAACACGCAGAAATGCGATTGTTGAACTGATCAATGAACATGGAACTGTCAGCTTTTCCCAATTAAAAGAAGTCTTTTCCTATGTGTCAGAGATGACACTGCGTACAGATCTGAGGATTCTGGATGAAGCAAAACGGATTGTGCGTATCCACGGAGGGGCGAAGTCTGTCCAGGTGGTGGTCGGAACGGATGACTATCTGAGCAAACGTGCGGTCCGCAACATTCCGGAAAAACTAAGAATCGCAGAAAAGGCGGTGTCCCTGCTGCGGCCGGACACCACGGTTTTTGTGGATTCCGGAAGCACCACAACCATGCTGGCCCGTCAATTCCCGAATCAGTCAAACCTGATTTACACCACGGGGTTAAGCTGTGCCACGGAACTTGCGGGCCTTTCCAGGCCCACGGTCATGATCCCGGGGGGCAGGCTGAACCGTTATAGCCAAAGCGTATATGGGATTTCTGCCGTAAAGGAACTGGAACGGGTAAACTTCAGCCAGGCTTTTTTGGGGGTGACCAGCTATAGCCATGATACGGGATTTACCTGCGGCAGCAATGAGGAGGCTATTTTAAAGATGACGGCCATCCGGCAGTCAGAACAGGTGATCGTACTTATGGATTCCTCTAAAGTAGGGATAAGAAGCACTTTCCGGATTTGCGGACTGGAAGAGATTGACAGGATAGTTTCAGACGGCAATCTGCCAGATGGCTTTTTGGAGGAATGCCGCAGGCTTCATGTGCCGGTTATATAGCCGGAGACTTTGCATGGCGGTTTTCATGACCGGATGCGAGAGATGCTTTGGCTTCCGGGAGGCCTGGGACAGCAGAGATCAGTTCCGCATTGCTGCAATAGGGAGAGAATACAGGGCAACATAGGGGTGGATAACCTGGAATGGTTGGACTGGTGCAATGTAGGAGGAACTGTTTTGAAGAATAGTGTACAGAAATTTGGTAAATTTTTATCGGCAATGGTAATGCCGAACATCGGCGCACTGATTGCCTTTGGTTTTTTGGCTGCACTGTTTATTGATACGGGGTGGATGCCGAATGAAGGCTTCAACAGCATGGTTGGCCCCATGCTGACTTATCTGATCCCGGTGTTGATTGCGTCTACCGGCGGCCGGATGATAGGCGGCGACCGCGGCCGGGTAGTGGGGGCAATAGCTGTAATCGGTGCAATTATGAGTAATACTTCCATTACCATGCTGATGGCAGCGATGGTAATCGGGCCTTTGGCCGGTTTCTGCATCAAGAAATTTGATGAAACCATGGACGGCCATATGCCGGCAGGCTTTGAGATGCTGATTAATAATTTTTCGGCGGGTATTATCGGTATGCTGCTGGCCATGCTTGGATACCTGGTGATTGGCCCGGTGATGAGCGGGATTTTGGACGTAATGTCTGCAGGCGTAAATGCATTGGTGGAAAAAGAACTGCTTCCGCTGGTTGCAATATTCATAGAACCGGCAAAGGTGCTGTTCCTTAATAACGCCATTAACCATGGCATTTTCACTCCCATCGCTACAGCACAGGCTGCGGAGGCAGGGAAGTCGATCATGTATATGCTGGAACCGAATCCTGGCCCCGGGCTTGGGGTATTGCTGGCTTATATGTTTTTCTGCAAAGATAAAGCCACCAAGGACTCTGCCCCGGGTGCGGTGATTATTCACCTGCTGGGCGGGATCCATGAAATTTATTTCCCGTATATTTTGATGAATCCGCTGGTTATTGTAGCCCCGATTGTGGGAAGCATTGTAGGCATTTTCTGGTTTAATATGACTGGATGCGGCCTGGTAGGGCCGGCATCCCCGGGATCCATCATTGCCTATATGATGATGACGCCAGGGCCGGATATGCTGAAAGTAATTGCTGGTGTGGCTCTCTCGGCCGGGATATCGTTTGCAATAGCATCGGTGCTGGTAAGAATGGCCGGAGGGAAGAGCCTGGAGGAGGCTCAGAGTGAGATGGCAGCCATGAAAGCCCAGGCCAAGGGGGAAGCGGTAGTCCCGGGCACGATTGAAAAGGCATCTGAGATCAAAAAGATTATTTTTGCCTGTGATGCGGGCATGGGTTCATCGGCTATGGGGGCAACAAAATTCCGTAACCGCATTAAGGCGCACCGCCCGGACATCACGGTGACAAACACTTCGGTGGATAATATCCCGTCGGATTGTGACATTGCGGTTGTCCAGACCACCCTTGCCGACCGGGCGAAAAAATCCGCGCCCCAGGCTCAGCTGATTACAATCGGCAATTTCCTTGCGGATCCGGCTCTGGATGCTTTGTATGTGCAATTGACCACAGGGGATGCACCGGCAGCACCGGCAGGGGAGAATACAGATATTGTGATACCGGATGTCCCGGTGAAAAAGCAGGTGATTATTGCGGAAGGCATCCATCTGGGCCGGAAACCGGTGAGCAAGGAAGAGGCGATCCAGGCAGCCGGTGAGATGCTGGCAAAACTTGGGTATGTGGATGAAACCTATATTGATGCCATGCAGGAGAGAGAAAAGCTGGTTTCCACTTATATTGGTATGGGCGTGGCAATTCCTCATGGGACTACCCAGGCGAAAGGCACGGTTAAGAAAACCGGAATCGTGTTTTTCCAGTATCCGGAAGGAGTCGATTTTGGGGCAGAGAAGGCACAGCTTGTTTTCGGGATTGCCGGAATCGGTGATGAGCACCTGGATCTTTTGAGTAAACTTTGCACCCTTTTGGAGGATCCGGCTCGTCTGGAGACCTTAAAGACCACCAATGATGTGGATTGGGTGCTGGAGCAGCTTTCCTGAAAGAACGATATATGATAACGGCAGCAGAGGCAGGCAGCAGGTTTTTTCCCCAAGCTGCCTGCCTCTGTTCTTTTCTGCCACCAAATGCGGTGGGGTGATTTTTGCGGTGAAATATCAAAGATCGCTTCCTTTGGTGAAAAGGCTGATAACATCCTGCGCATTGGTGATAACATCATATTCCTTGTCATTACAGGAAAAGGCTGTTGCCGTGATCAGCTGTGGGTTGTGTTCACGCAGGCGGCTGATTACTTCCTCGCATACCTCTTTTGTCAGAAAAGCATTGATGTAGGCGCTGTCATCTTTGCGGGAAAGAAAGACGAGGCCGTGCTTATAGCCTCCGGTTCCGGGAATCCTTTCGGAGTAAGCGGCCAGAAGCATATCCGGGTATCTGCGGATGTAGGTTTTTCCCATGAGCATGGGCATGATGAAATAGTGTTCGGTCATCATGCAGGCGATCTGGGGGTGCTTTTCGCTGGCTCCGTTGCGGTTTTCTGCGGGGACATTGCCGATCATTACCATGTCCGGAGACAGGATCTCCTGTTCCATCAGCCCGAGTTCCTCCAGGCTGAAGCCGGTTTCCTCCTGATAATAGGCCAGGTAGTTCTTCATTTTCTTTTTCTGTCCGAGAAATCCCCAGAGAAACAAAATCAGCCCGGGGATGCCGAAGAAGCCTCCGAAAAGGAGACCGCCGCCACCCCTTCCCATGACAGCGAACAGGGCAAAAAGGAGAACTCCGAAGATCAGGAGCACGATGCCGCCTGCCATGAGACCATTTCCGCCGCCGCCGTTATTTCGCAGATTCCAGAGGACTTTGCCGTCCTTCAGATAATCCTGCCGCCGTTTGTCATTCACTGCTAAAATCATAATTTTCACCTGCTTTCCTGTAGCTGTAATTGGTATGGGAACAACTTTTACTATTATAGTAGAATAAGGGAGAGGTGTAAAGTGTGTTTTTGCGGGGAAGATGGGCGGCTTTTCTGAGGCTTTTCAGTACGGAGTACTAGGAAGCTTACCGCAGTAAGGCGATACTTCCGGTCAATTGAGCAACCTTCTTTTTTGTACCGTAAATAGCGATCCCCAGATAATTTAACTCAGTTTCTGGTATTTGCTTCATTTTTTCCGTGAACTCGGCATAAGTCTTGCAGCCCTGTGCCAAATCAGAAAAATCAACGACCGTCAGATCTGAGAAATCGGGCTGGTACAGCTTTTGGCGGATTGCTCTTATCATGTCTGCATTGCCTTTCAAAACAGGCACCGGAAATTCTATGATTCCCAAATGTTCCTTTCCGGTTTGGTCATATACATCGGCGCCAACGATCTGCGGCATTTTCTTTCCTAAGGTGATCCCCATAATGGCCGCCGTATTGGCGATGATTCCTAAGGGGAGACGGCTGTCAATTACCATCACACATTTTTCGTCTTGCCAATTCATTCCAAAGTCCTCCTTTTGATATTTCGTGCCGGCCTGTCTGAAACCCGCAATACGGGGAACCACTTTTCCCTGATTTTGTTTTTCGTTCCCTTAACTTGCAGACATTGTCTGTGGAAATTAAGTTTTCTTGCTTTCTTCAGCTTTGTTTTTTAAAAAAATCTCGCGGTATACGCCTGGTGTGAGTCCGATAAAGCTGGTAAAATAGTTTGTAAAATGGCTTTGGTCAGAAAAGCCTGTCCTTATTGCCGCATCAAGCGGACAAACGCCATTGGACAACAGTTTTTTTGCCTCATTGATGCGGATGGTTTCTAAATAACGATAGGGGGTAATGCCTTTTGACTTTGTAAATGCCCTCAGAAGCGCTGACTTGCTTAGTCCTGCCTGACGGCAGATCAGGTTCAGATTCATACGCTCTGCAAAATGCTGTTCCATGAAAATGCAGGCTTTTTCGATTTCCTGTCTGCACTCCGGGACGGTGTTTATAAAGGGCCGGCCATAATTCTGAATCAGGTCAGATACCAGAAACAGCAGAATCTCTTCTTTCCCCAATTCGCTGTCGCCCTTCATCACCATTTCGTGCAATGGCCGCAGATAGCAGATGATTTCATCATCATAAATCACATTTTCCGAGAATCCCGGAAGCTCCCGTTTGTCTGACACTTCTTCTGCCAGATCAAGCATGGTTTCTTTGCTGATGTTAAGGCCGCGGTAGTCCAGCGTACCGTCATCCGACTGGGTGCAGGAATGGTTGTCGCCGGGATTAAACAGGACGATTGTTCCCTGCCCGATTGTGTAATCCCGGTTCCGGCAGGACAGAAGACGTTGTCCGTCCTCCACAAAACCGATTACATAATGTTCATGGAAATGGTTGGGAAACGGCTGGACGATTCCCTCAAAGCGGTAAGCTTCTATCCGCAGGGATTTATCGTAAACGATGGTTCTGATTTCTTTCTTCATGTCTGGCACCTCCCTGTCAGAAAGCAATTTCAAACAAAGTCTGGTACATCGGTCCCGGGATTGTTGTGTGAAATCCAGAACCCTGTACAGAAAACCATTGTAGAACAAAGCCGTGGAAAAGTCTTGTAAAATATCTTCTTTTGGGGATATTGGAACTGTTTTTCTGAAAAAATTGTATTGGAAATTTTTATGTGGTAGAATATGTTTGATACAAGCGCCAGACACCGGAAAGGAGACATTTTTCGGAGAAAATGGAGCGGATATGAGGTGTTTGGGAGCACTCTTTAGTCAATGGGGAGGAACAGAAATGACAGATCAGGAAAAGCGAAAACAATACATGGAGGAACATTTTGAGGAAGCAGTCCGGCTGCTGCGCACACTGGGACAGATTCCGGCGCCGTCTCACAGGGAGGATCAGAGGGTGGAGTTCTGTCGGAATTGGTTCAGGGACCAGGGGGCAGAAGATGTGTATGTGGATGAGGCGAAAAACGTGGTATGCCGTGTGAAAGGCAAGGATCCGGAGTCAGTGACCGTGATTATGGCGCATATGGATGTGGTTTTTCCCGATGAGACCATGCTTCCCTTAAGAGAAGAGAACGGATACTTTTATGCCCCGGGAATCGGGGATGACACGGCGAATCTGGTGAATCTTATGATGGCTGCGAAATATGTTCTGGAACAGGGGCTGTGCCCGGAGACCACCTTGCTTGTGGTTGCCAATTCCTGTGAGGAGGGACTGGGGAATCTGAAAGGAAGCCGTCAGATCTATAAGGATTACGGGAGCAGGATCCGGGAGTGGGTTTCTTTTGACGGGGTTCTGGGGGAGTGTGTCAACCGGGCTGTGGGCTCTTATCGCTACCGGGTAAGTGTGAACGTCCAGGGCGGACATTCTTATTCGGATTTCGGGCGGGAGAATGCAATCGCCGTGCTGGCAGAGATCATCCATGATCTGTATCAGATTGAGCCGCCCTCCGGGGAAAAGACGACGTATAATGTGGGGACCATAGAGGGAGGCACAACGGTCAATTCCATCGCACAGAGTGCAAGTATGCTGTATGAATTCCGATCTGCTTCTCAGGAATGCCTAAAGGAGATGGAAGAGCGGTTCCGGGCAGTGATTCGGAAGTGGCAGGAGGACGGGAACCGGGAAGCCGTCTGTGGGAAAAGAACCGCCAGGGGAAATTTCGGTAAAGAGATTACGGTTGAGGTGCTCGGGGTCCGTCCGGGGAACGGGCCCGTGGATGGGAAGCGGCTGGAGGAACTGACGAGAGTCAATGTGGACCTGATCGAATCCTGCATTTCAGGGACAGTGACGGTGAGGGCGGGGTCCACGGACGCCAATATCCCTTTGTCAGAGGGAATTCCGGCGAATACGTTCGGAACCGTCCGGGGAGGCCTGGAGCATACCCGGGAAGAATGGATGGAGATTGAGAGTATGAGGGAAGGGATGCTGGTGGCCATGGGAACGCTGGCACGGTATTGCACGGCATCCGGGCAAACGATTCTGTGATGTCTTTGCCCGGATGCTGTGCAGACAGGGTTCAGCTGATTCGCCGGCAGCTGTCACGCTCGATCAGATAGTGAGGCACGATGATCTTGGTGGCCAAAAGATTTGGATTCTCGATATGGTTGATCATCTGAGAGGCGGCCTCGATTCCCAGCTGGCAGGAATTGATGTCGATGGAGGTAAGCTGGGGAGAGGTGAGCCGGGCAAACAGGGAGTTGTTGAAGGAAATAATGGACAGGTCTTCCGGAATGGAGAGGCCGACTGCAATGCAGGAGCGTTCCAGGGCCACTGCCAGGATGTCGTCGCTGACGATGATGGCGGTGGGGCGGTCATCGCTTTGTAGCAGACGGTGGATGAGGAGATCCCCATCTCTGGGAATGGAAGGAACCTCCACGCAGTAGTCCTCCCGCAGGGGAAGCCCATGCCGCAGCAGGGCAGTCTGGTAGCCGGATTTGCGGTCAGCGGAGAACATCAGGCTGCTGTCGCTGCCTAAATAAGCGATCTTTTGGTGTCCTAACTGGCAGAGATATTCCGTGGCCTCCTGGCCGGCCAGAAGATTATCGTTATCAATATAGATGGTCTGGTTGGCGAACTGGTAGGCCTTGCCGATCAGGACATATAACAGTCCTTCGTTGCAGAGATAATCAATCACCGGGTCCTGTTGCTTGGAGTAAAGGACGATAAAGCCGTCCACCTGACCGCTGCGGGTCATGGTGCGCATAGCCTGAAGGACCTCGTCTTCATCCTTGCCTGTGATGACCGTGTTGATATACTGGCGGTGATTGCAGAACTGGCTGATTCCCCGGATAGCTTCCAGATAGAAAGGATTCTCATAAGCGTCCCGGGCCGAGGTGGGCAGGATGATGCCTATGGTCCGGGAGTTCTGGGAGGCAAGGTTACTGGCCTGGAAATTGGGCTCATAACCAAGCTGTGCCATGGCGCGGCGTACCCGTTCCTTGGTCTCTTCGCTGATGGAGGGATTGTTCTTGCAGGTGCGGGAAACCGTGGAGGGGGAGACCCCCGCCAGCGCCGCGACGTCTTTGATGGTGACAGCCATGGGAAAACCTCCTGGATTTTATGTGGCTATTTTTCGCAAAAAATGAACAGATTTCATCATCATGAAATATATTTTAGTGGAAATATTGGATGAAGTCAACAGAATTGTGCAAACGTATCACGAACTGATATTGCCTGTGAATCAATGTCAGTTAGTTAAGCGTTTCCTTGGCTGTGTTTCGCGATCCCTTAACGAACTGACATTGCCTGTGAATAGTAATCATGCAGTTGTAAAATATTTCTGGTTGATGTATGATGGATAAAGAGAGGAGGATGGGGAGATATGCCGATAGGGATTTTGGTTAATGCATTTTCGATTTTCATCGGGGGGCTGCTGGGGATGAAACTTGGTCCTAAGTTCAGTGAGAGTTTTAAGGCGAATTTGAATACGACCTTTGGTGCATGTGCCATGGCAATGGGGATCAGTTCGATTGTTTTAATGAAGAATATGCCGGCGGTGATTTTGTCCGTGATTTTGGGGACGGTTTTTGGTCTGGCGATTCACATGGGAGAGAGAATTTCGGCGGGAGCCATGTGGATGGAACGGGGGATTTCGAAGCTGACGGGAGCAGGCGCAAAGAAGCAGGCGGAGGATTATCAGAGTGTACTGGTCACCTGCATTGTTCTTTTTTGTGCCAGCGGCACAGGTATCTATGGGAGTATGGTATCGGGTATGACGGGAGATCATAGTATTCTGCTGGCGAAAACCGTTCTGGATTTGCCTACAGCGATGATTTTCTCCTGTACCCTGGGATTGACTACGGCTTTTATTGCCGTGCCGCAGTGTGTGATTTTTCTGGCGTTATTTGGGCTGGCAGGACTGATTATTCCTTTTTGCAGCGAGGCGATGATTGCGGATTTTAAAGCTTGCGGCGGAATCCTGCTTCTGGCTACAGGATTCCGCATGATCAAAGTGAAGGAGTTTCCTGTGGCGGAGATGATACCGGCCATGGTACTGGTGATGCCAATCAGCTATGTCTGGACTGCTTTTGTGGCACCGCTGCTGGGATGAGAAAAGGAGGGGCATCATGGGACATTTAACGACAAGGGATGCTTATAAGAATCTGGAGGAGAGGATTAACTGGTTTACTCAAGGGGCGCCGCCGTCGGAAACCTTGTATAAGATTCTTCAGGTGTTGTACACGGAGAAGGAGGCCAAGTGGGTGGCTCTTCTGCCGGTCCGTCCTTTTACGCTGAAGCGGGCGGCGCGGATCTGGGGGACCACAGAGGCAAAGGCAGAGAAGCTGTTAGACCATCTCTGCGACAAGGCGCTGCTGGTGGATTCGGATTATCATGGGGAGCGTCAGTTTGTGATGCCGCCGCCCATGGCCGGATTTATTGAGTTTGCGCTGATGCGGACCCGGGGGGACATTGACCAGAAATACCTGAGCGAACTGTACTATCAGTATATGAATGTGGAGGAGGATTTTGTAAAAGATCTGTTCTATGCCACGGAGACGAAGCTGGGAAGGGTTTTTGTCCAGGAGCCGGTGCTGACCAATGATAAGATGAATCATATTCTGGATTATGAGCGAGCCACGCATATGGTAAAGGAGGCCCGGTATATCGGACTGGGCACCTGCTATTGCCGTCATAAGATGTATCATAACGGCCATCCCTGTGAGATTGACGCGCCCTGGGATGTGTGCCTGACCTTTGACAATGTGGCACGTTCCCTGGCGGAGCATGGAGGGTATGCAAGACTGATCTCCAAGGAGGAGGCCATGGATGCCCTGGAGCGTTCCTATGCCAGCAATCTGGTGCAGATCGGGGAAAATGTGCGGGAGCATCCGGCATTTATCTGCAACTGCTGCGGGTGCTGCTGTGAGGCTTTGCAGGCGGCCCGGAGATTCAGTCCCATGCAGCCGGTGGCTACCACCAACTATATTCCGGAGGTGTCTTTGGAGAAATGTGTGGGCTGCGGGAAGTGCGCGAAGGTCTGCCCGATTCTGGCGATTTCTCTGAAGGAGGAGATGGAAGAAGAGCAGACACGGGAGACCGACAGGCAGGAAGCCGGGAGATCGGAAGGCATGATCCGGGCAGCCGGAGGAACGGAAGGCATGGTTCAGGCAGGCGGGGGTACGGAAGGCATGGTTCAGGCAGCCGGAGGAACGGAAAGTATGGTGCGGGTGACCGGAGAAAGCGGGACAGGGACGCAGGGGATTTCTGGTGCCAGAAAAGTGAAAAAGCATGCCAGGATTGACACGGAGATCTGTCTGGGCTGCGGTGTCTGTGCCAGGAATTGTCCCACAAAGGCCATTGACCTGAAGCGCCGGCCGATTCAGGTCATTACGCCGGTCAACAGCACGCATCGTTTTGTTTTGCAGGCGATTGAGAAGGGAACCTTGCAGAATTTGATTTTTGATAACCAGGCATTTGCCAATCATCGTGCCATGGCAGCGGTGTTTGGAACGATTTTGAAGCTGCCGCCTGTGAAGCAGGCATTGGCAAGCAAGCAGTTTAAGTCTGTGTATCTGGACAGGCTTTTGTCCATGCAGAAGAAGGCAGGCAAAGCCGGGAAGGGCTGACTTGGCGGTATATCCAGTGACGTTTTGCAAAGGACTTTTTAACCATACTCATAAAAAAATTACATTTCAGGGCAAAAAAATAGAGCCAGGAACCTGTTTTTTTAGATTCACGGCTCTATAACTCTGCCTATGCGCTTTTATCCGTTTTCAGTTGTTTGACTTCCTCAAGAGAAAGTCCTGAAATATTAACGATTTCCTC
>CAJURT010000030.1 GCA_910588875.1 uncultured Lachnospiraceae bacterium | reverse complement strand
TCTGCTGGCAGGGGCAGAGGCAGCGGGGCATGAAATAGCCGGAGCCTCCGAACCTGGGCACGACAGTCTGTCGGCTGCCCGGTCAATGGCCACTCGGCTATTCTTAAAAGGCGTGCGTCAGGTGGGTAAGACTTGGGCCCTCAAAGAATTCGGCAGACGTTATTATGAAAATACAGCCTACTTTAACTTTGATGAAAACGAGGAATACAAGCAGTTTTTTGAGACCACCAAAGATGTAGATCGCATTCTGCAAAATCTGATGCTGGCCAGTGGCCAGAAAATTGTACCGGAAAAGACGCTCATTATCTTTGACGAGGTGCAGGACTGCCCCAAGGTTATCAACTCCATGAAGTATTTCTGCGAGAATGCTTCACAGTATCACATTACCTGTGCCGGTTCTTTGCCGGGGATTGCCTTGGCGAAGCCATCCTCCTTTCCAGTGGGAAAAGTCAACTTTATGCAGATCGATCCTATGACCTTCCTGGAATTTCTGCTCGCCAACGGCGACGAAAATCTGGCCAGGTATCTGGAGAGCGTGGATACCATTGAGCCGATTCCTGATGCCTTTTTCAATCCTCTCTATGAAAAATTGAAGATGTACTATGTTACCGGCGGTATGCCGGAACCAGTACTCATGTGGACGGAAGCACGAGACGTTTCTGCTATGCAGGAAGCCTTGTCCGGGATTATCGGCGCTTATGAGCGTGACTTTGCCAAGCACCCCAATATCAGCGAGTTCCCGAAGATCTCGATGATATGGAAGTCCATACCGTCCCAACTGGCAAGGGAGAATAAGAAATTTATCTACAAGGTGGTGAAAGAAGGGGCGCGAGCCCGGGAATATAAGGATGCCTTGCAGTGGCTGGCAGATGCCAGGCTGGTGCATAAAATCTACCGCAGCACTGCCCCCGGTCTGCCGGTAGCTGCCTATGATGACCTGTCTGCATTTAAGATCTATCTGGTGGATGTGGGGCTGCTCCGCCGCCTGGCTCAGCTGGCTCCTACGGCCTTCGGAGAAGGCAATCGTCTGTTCACCGAGTTCAAAGGGGCACTGACTGAAAACTTTGTGCTACAGACCTTAATCAGGCAGTTTGAAGTAACTCCCCGATATTGGAGCCAGAATAATCCGCCCTATGAGGTAGATTTCCTTATCCAGCGGGAGAATGATATTTTCCCTATAGAGGTCAAGTCCGAGGCCAACACCACCAGCAAGAGCCTAAAGAAATTCAAAGAACTGTTCCCCAATCAAGTCAACCTCCGTGTGCGATTCTCGCTGGACAATCTGAAGTTGGACGATGATGTGTTGAATATTCCACTGTTTATGGCTGACCAGACGGATCGGCTGATTGGACTGGCATTGGAACAACGGCCAGTGCTTCATTAACTCCATAGATCAGGAAACACAAAGAGCAGAAAGAACTTTTCCATTCCCTATCCTCCCTTAAAGCGTCTCCCTGGTGAAGATGGAACTCAGAATTGTTCTCTCTGCTCTAAATATCAGATTATCTTTCTTTCATGACTTTCAGACGGAAACGGTTCTAAATCAGCCGGCGCCCTTCCTCACTATCTCCTACCGAATCCCGATCTCCTTATCACTCTCCGTCAGCCTGCTGTGCTCCTTAATATAAGCCCCGATCTCATCCGCCCTGGTAAAGGCCAGCCCGATATAACTGTCCGCCGCCCCATAATAAATGGCAATCCGCCCGTCCGCCGGGTCGCAGATCGTGGCACAGGGGAAGCACACATTCGGCACAAAGCCCCGCTCCTCATACCACTCCTCCGGAGTCAGAAGGAAATTCTCACAACGATATTTCACCACCGAAGGATTGTCAATATCCAGAATCGCCCCGCCGATGCTGTACACATATCCATTGCAGGTTCCTGTCACCCCGTGGTAGAACAACAGCCAGCCCTCATCCGTCTCAATGGGCGCAGCCCCGCCGCCGATCTTTAACACCTGCCACCACTCTTCCCCTTTGCCCATCACATGACGGTGCTTCCCCCAGTACACCAGATCCGGGCTCTCGCTGAGGAAAATATCCCCAAAAGGCGTATGGCCGCTGTCACTGGGCCGGGACAGCATCATAAAGTTCCCGTTCACCTTTCTGGGAAACAGCACCGCATTCCGGTTAAAGGGCAGGAAAGGATTCTCCAGCCGCTCAAACACCTTGAAATCCTTCGTCTTTGCCATCCCAATAGCCGCCCCGTAAAAATCCTGGCACCAGATCACATAGTAGGTATCCTCCACCTTCACCAGCCTCGGGTCATAGGCATACTTCGGCATAAATTCCTTGCCGTCCTTATCCACAAAACGAATCTTCTCCTCCTCAAAATCCCAGTGGATTCCGTCCCCGCTTCTCCCCAGGTAAATGTAGGGAACCCCGTTGACCTGCTCCCCCCGGAACACGCCGATAAACCCGTCCTCATAGGGCACCACCGCGGAATTGAAAATCCTGGCAACCCCCTTCACCGGATTCCTCCCGATAATCGGGTTCTCCCGATAACGCCACACCGGCGCGTCCTTATGAATTGCCTCCGGCTCCTGCCACGGCATATTTTTGATTGCTGGCGCAATAATCTTCATCCTGATATCCTCCGAATTGTTCTTTCTTTCATTAGTTCTTTTCTTCGTTTGTTCTTTCTTTCATCTGTTCTTTCTTTATTGATTTCATGCTCTTCCGGCTGTCTGTTTCTCCTTCACACCTGAGTAAGGTGAAGCATCATACTCATAAAATCCCCCTCCATCCGGGGAACCAGCAGACCTCCGTACATCAGAAACGCTCCCTTATAAACCTTTCCGGTCATGGTCTTTCCTTCCCTTGCCTGTCGGTTCGCCTCCGGCCCAAATCCGGGAAGTTCCGCCGCCTGCGCTCCGTCTTCGCTGCTTCCGGCATCCGTTTTTTCATCAAACTTCTCTCCGGCCCTGCCATCTTCCCCTTGTTCCGCCCCGATCTCCTCCAGCCGGTACTCCGCCTCCGGATCCAGCCCCTTCAGCCGCAGCTTCCGGCTGTGCCAGTTGGGTTCCGCCAGCACCTGCACATAGGTCATCAGAGCCTCCCTCTTATCCTTAGAGACCACCTGCCAGCAGTCATACTTATGATTCTCCCCCCAGGAGGCGATCCGGTAATAATCCCCCTCCCGGACAAGAGGCTGGAACCGATGGTACATGTTCACCTGCTCCTCAACCTGTCTCTTCTCCTCCTCCGTCAGCTTTGTAATATCCAGTTCATACCCAAATGTCCCTGCCATGGCCACATGTCCCCGGGTTGTAAAAGGCGTCACCCGCCCCACAATGTGGTTGGGACAGGCGCTCACATGAGCCCCCATGGTACTCAGCGGATACAAAAGGGCCGTTCCCTCCTGAATCGCCAGCCGCTCCACCGCATCCGTATCATCGGAACACCAGATCTGAGGGCTGTAATACAGCATTCCCGGGTCAAAACGGGCGCCGCCGCTGGCACAATTTTCCAAAAGCAGTTCCGGAAATTCCCTGGTCAGCCGCTCCTGCAATTCATACACCCCCAGCACATACCGATGGAACAGCTCCCCCTGACGCTCCCGCCCCAGGCAGGCGCTTCCCACATCCGTCATCTGCCGGTTCATATCCCATTTCACATAGGATATGGGTGCGCTCCGCAGAATCCTGGCCACAGACTCATACACATAGTCCACCACCTCCGGCCTGGACAAATCCAACACATACTGGGCACGGCTCTGCACCGGCTCCCTCCCCGGAATCTGAATGGCCCAGTCCGGCCTGGCACGGTACAGCTTCGAATCCGGCGACACCATCTCCGGCTCAAACCAGATGCCGAATTCCATCCCCAAAGCCCTCACCTGCTCCGCCAGATACGAAAGGCCTCCCGGCAGCTTCTTCTCATTGACCTCCCAGTCCCCCAAGGAGCCCTCGTCAATATTCCGGTCTCCAAACCAGCCGTCGTCCATGACCAGCATCTCAATGCCCCGCTGCTTCGCCTCCCTGGCAATCGCCAACAGCTTCTCCGTATCAAAATCAAAATAGGTGGCTTCCCAGTTGTTGATGAGAATCGGCCGTTTCCTGTGAAGATAAGGGCTGCGGATCAGATGTCCCCGGTACAGGTCATGGAAAATACGGCTCATTTTCCCCAGCCCCTCATCCGAGTAAACACACACCACCTCCGGCGTCACAAAGGTCTCCCCCGGCTTTAACACCCACTCAAAGCCCTCCGGGTGAATCCCCATCAGAAGCCTTACACTGCCAAACTGACTGACCTCCGCCTCTGCCACGAAATTCCCGGAATAGACAAAATGCATGGCCCAGACCTCTCCCTGTTCCTGACCCGCATCCCGCCCCATCACTGCCAGAAAAGGATGATCCTGGTGTCCCGACTCTCCCCGGAAAGAAGACACCAGCTGCTTTCCAAAGGCCAGAGGCCGCCGCACCATATGGCGCTCCCTGGCCCAGGAACCCGCCAAGGTCAGCAGATCTCCCTCCTCTAAGTCCATATCCATGCAGGCCGACAAGGCCCGCTCCAGATACAAAGGCTTCTCCCCCTCATTGACCAGGCTGGCGCTTCGTATCACCGCCTCACTGTCTGCAAACACACTGTACCGCAAGGTCACCTTCAGCCCCAGAGCTTTGTCCCTGCAGTCCAGTTCCAAGGTCATCCCGGCTCCCTTCTCCCCCTCCCCGCAGAAGGTAGCAGGCAATCCCGGAAGTCCCGGCTTTCCCTCCAGAATCCGGCAGCCCTCATAATGAAGTTCACAGCCCCGGAAGCCCTCCTCATTTCTCACATTCAGACAGCTGTCCCGGTAATCCCCCACTCCCCAGGTAGAATATTCCGCCGGAAAGGCATCCGCAAAAGAACATTTCTCCCTCAGGTTCCTTGAGGGCACAAAGGGCGCCTCCTCTGTCCGCATCAGACAGCCGCACCGGTTATCCCCGATCCGCCGCCCAAAATATACATGCCCCACATACTTCCCGTCGGCAATCCCAATCACATACTCCGCATCCCCGGCTGTCAGCCGAAACAGCCCTTCCTTCTCCAAATACTCAATTCCCATGTTAACTCCCCTCCTGATTTCCCTGGTTACTTCCATCAGTTATTCTTCAGACATCCTTTTTTATCAAGATGTTGTGGCCTTCTTTTATTTAGTTTAATTATATCCTTAAATTAAATTAATTTCAACATAATTTTAAACCATTTTTGCATTTTTGTTAATTTTATACTATTTTTTACGGATTTTATAGCCACTATGGCCAATTTTATACTCGGATTTTCTTCCCACCCATTCCATAGACAACTAATTAAATTAATTACTAATTTAATCAAAAAAAGAATCCTGCTCTGCAGGATTCACACCCAGGCTGTTCAGCAAGGCCCTCCAGTAAAGGTATTTCTTTTTCTGCACCAGATTCCGGTGTCAAGGATCCGAAGTTCCGATCAGCACCTGTTTCCCGCTGAACGCGAATCCATATTTACGAATCCGGTGTGCCGGAAAGCCTTTTTCCAGCAGAAAAGCGCGCCGTGCATATTCGTCTGCCAGTAGCTGGCCGTGCATGCCGGTAGTCTTTCTCCTTTATATTGGCAAAGGAAAGACTGATGACCGGATATGTCCCTTGTAGCTGCCGGTATTCATATCTTCCCACCGAGAACCGGATAGTCGCCGGAAAAGCACTCCTCATGGGTCCTTTTCACACGCTCATAATCAAACCGCTTCCTTGCCTGGTTCATCTGTGCCCCCAGCAAATCCGCCTGCTCCTCAAAATAGGCTGCCGCCTCCAGGCAAGTCCACTCCCTGCTCCCATCCTCCCCCAGCTTCATCCATACCGTCCCGGTTCCCCGCCTTTCCAGCATCCGAAAGTAGCAATACCAGCAAAGGGACCAGTACAGGCAGTCCAGAGGCGTCTCCTTCCCCTCCCGCCTGTCCTGGTCGTCCTTTTCCGCCAGGCGGAGCCGTTCCTCAAAGTCCGACCAATCCCCGGCCAGAGAATGAAAAAGCACCCGGTAGGTAACCTTCTCCCCACCCGTTTCCGGCGCCTCATACAGGTGCCGCCATTTGGCAAAAAACCGGGCAAACATCCGGCCGCGCCCGATCTTCAAGCAATCCAAAAGAGCCTCATACACCAGTTCCCCCTCCTTTGCCGACTCACACAGGTCAAAGCACCAACGGTATTTGACCGGAATTGCCTGCTCACAGAGCCTGGCGATCAGTTCCTCCACCCCTTCCGGATCCTCGCACAGCACATAATATCCGATCATCTGCAGCCCGTAATAACAGACATAACACCAGTTCTCATAATCCCCCCGCTCCAGCTTTCTCCTCGCTTCCTCCGCCAGTTCCTTATCCCGGTTCAGCTTTGCCAAGCACATGACCTTCTGGTAATCCCCATTGTTCCATTCACTCCCGTACCTTTCATGGAACTCCCGGAAAATGTCCAGCATATGCTGGATTTTCCCGTCATCAATCTGCGGATATTCCAGATAAAATCCCAGAATCTGGGCCGTGACCTGAACCCGCCACTCTTGGGCAGACTTTCCTGCCTCCTCCCCCAGATAGAGGGCATTGTCCCGATGGAAAAGTTCTGCCAGCTGAAAGGCCCGACGAAGGTCATTCACCCCGTTCCGGCGAATCAGCCAGAAAAGCCTGGACATGTCAAAAAAATACACCAGCCAGTCTTCCTTCTCCCTGGCACGCACCAGGATCCGCTCCATCAATGGCACCAGAACCGGCGCATTATTTTCCCAGCTTTCATAGCTTCCCGTAGTCAGATGATTGGCCCGGTTCACCAGTTCCCACAGCCTGTCGTCCTCCACAAGGTTTCTCTTCAGACCTCCCAGAATCATAACTTTCCTCCTCATTCATCCCCATCCGATCACTTCCTGTTCCCGCAGCTTTGCGCTCCTGGCAGACAATTCCCACCCACAAAGTCTCTCTCCCCAGCAGACGCTCCCTGCTCCCGCAACACCAGACATTCCTCATACGCCCTTTTCACCCTGGCATAATCAAACCGCTTCCGCGCCCGGTCCATTCTCTCTCCCAGCAAATCCGCCTGCTCCTCAAAATATTCCGCCGCTTCCCGGCAAGCCCATTCCCGGCGCTCCTTATCCTCCCCCAGCCTCATCTCCACTGCCTTGATTCCCCGCATATCCAGCATCCGGAAATAACAATGCCAGCCAAGTGACCAATACAGACAATCCAGCGGCGTCTCCTTTCCTTCTCTTCTGTCCCGGTCATTCTTCTCCGCCAGGCGCAGCCGCTCCTTAAGCCCGGACCAGTCCCCGGCAAGAGAATGGAGCAGCACCTTTTTCGCATCCCTACCCTCACCAGTCTCCGGTTCCTCAAACACTTGCCTCCACCCTTTCCACAACCGGGCAAACATCCGGCCCTCCCCCGTATTCAGACAATCCTGGAGTACCAGGGACTTCAGTTCTTCCTCATTCGCCTGGGAGCATTTATCAAAACACCAGTGGTATTTTACCGGAATTGATCTCTCACAGATCTTTGAGGCCATTTCCAGGATCCCTTCCTCATCCTCATGCAGCACGTAATATTGCAGCATCGGCTTCCCATAAAAGCAGACATAGCAGTTAAACCTGCCGTCCACCTTTTCAACCTCTTTCTTCGCCTCTTCTGCCAGTTCCTTATCCCGGTTCAAAAACGCCAGCCTCATCACCTGGGCATAATTCGCATAATTCCTGCCGCCCTTCCATTCCCGCAGATTCCGGAAAATCCCCAGCATAATCTCAATCTTTTCATCCTCAATCTGGGGATACTCCCGATAGAAATCCAGAATCTGCGCTGCCATATCCACCCGTCTGAACCCGGATCCGTCATCCTTTTTTTCCAGGCCCAGAGCATAGTCCCGGTGAAAAAGTTCTGCCAGCTTAAACGCCCTGGGAATATCGCTCACCCTCTCCCGGCGGACCATCCAAAAAAGCTGCGCCATATCACAAAAATAGATCTCCCATTCCTCCTTCTCCCGTGCGTACAGCAGAATCCTCTCCATCAGCGGCGCCAACGCCCCTATATTGTCATCCCAACTCTCATAGCTGCTCCCCGCAGTCAGCTTATTGGCCTGGTCAATCATCTCCCACAGCCTGCCGTCTTTCACCCGCTCTCTCTTCAGTTCTCTCAGAATCATAGATTCCCTCCCAGTCCATACTCCATCAGCCGGATTAATCCCGTATTCAAAACCTCCGTCTCCTTCTCCCCCAGAGTATAATGCCCCGCCAGCATGGCATGGACATACAAGACCTGCACCATATTTGCCGCCAGTTCCTCATCCTCCACAGCCGCCAGCCGCCGAATCAGGGGATTTCTGCCGTTTATATACAGCTTCGTCCCATACCCCGGCTCAAAGTTCCCCATCATCCCGATCTCCCCAAGGTCAAAACCCTCCAAAAACCCGGAAAAGCCTCCCTCCCCCAGGGCATGGTCCAGAAACCCCTCCCCGCCCGGCACATATAAGGCAGGCACCTCTGCCGGTTCAAACTGCTTTAACACCGCCCCGCAATGAAACGTCCCCAGGGCACGCCCCGCCTTTGCCATAAGCGGCTCCATTTCCCTCTTTGTCGCAGGTGTGGGCTCCTCCAGAAGTTCCCCGTAAGAAGCCTCGTCAAACACCTCCACCCGGATTCCCCGCTGATACCGCTTCAGAAGCTGCAAAAGCTTGGTATCATAAATATATCCCGCATTAATCAATACCCCATTCCCGTTTCCCACCAGCGGGCAGGCCCGCCGGTAATCGTCAAGTTCCGTGCAGTAATACACCGGCATCCTTTTCGCCGCCTCCACCACCTGGAATCCCGTCAGCCTCCCCTTGCTGGTCACAAACGTCAAAAAGGGGAAAAACAGCTGATAGATCTGCTCATTTTCCACTGCCAGGGACTTGATGGCCACATTATGGATCATGGTAAGCTGCTTCAGCTTATTCACATCATACTGGGAAAGAGCCACGAAATAGTCAAAGATGCATTTCTCAATCTCGTTCCTGGCCCTGGCCAGCCGGTGATCCGACACAAACCCCTCCCGGGAAGCCATGGGCGTCAGATTCTCTGCATTCAGGATACACCTGGTAAAAAACGCCCATTTGGGAATCAGTTCCTTCCCCTCCTCCGTGATCAGCATGTCCTTGAGAAAGATCTTATGCCTTCCCTCCGCCGCCGCGCTGGTCTGCCTCTGAGAGATAAACGCATACCCCTTAAGCCCCTCCCCGGAAATGGGAACCACGCCGAAAAACTCCTCCCCGAACATCTGCTCCCCGAACCGCAGAATCTCCTCATTGCTGCAAAAAGACTGCCTCCAGGGGATAAACCCGTCATTCACCCTCCTGACTCCCCCGGCCCCCTCAAAATCCACCGGAACCTGTATCAAAAAGCCGTACTCCTTCAAAAGGCCGAGCACCCTCTCCTCACTGTACTGAGACGCCATCCGGCCTTTCAGAACCAGAGTCACCTCCGTCCCCGGTTCCTCTTCTCCCGTCTTACAGTCTCCCGGCTCCTCCGTCACCTGATACGTCCCGTCACTGCGCCCCAGCCACCGGTACGCCTGCTCCTCATGAACCGAACGGCTTCTCACCACGATCTCATCCGCCACCAGAAAGCAGGACAAAAGCCCGATGCCGAACTGCCCGATAAAGCTTCCCCGCCTCATCTCCCCCCGCTTGGAGGACTGCCCGATCACGGACAAAAAGGTATGGATCTCCTCCCTCGTAAGCCCGATCCCATTGTCTGCAAACACCAGCCTGGCCTGGCGGTTTTCCATCTGCTGATACCGGATCCGGATTCTGCCCTCAGCAAACCCCGGCTCCTCCCCCCGTCTGGCTTCGATGGCATCCACCCCGTTCTGCAGAAGTTCCCGCAGAAACACATCCCCGCTGGAATACAGATTCTCACTGAGCAGGCGGATGATTCCCTTCAAATCCACCTGGAAACTGTAATTGCCTGCATTGCTTTCCTTTGTCATGTTTTCCTTTGTCATGTTTTCCTTTGTCATGCCTTCCCTTTCCCTTCTCATAACCATACTGCCTCACGACCATACTGCTTCACGTATTCGTCACCACTTCATCCCATTCCCTGATCCCATCCGCCCCCACAAGCCAGTTCAGGGCATAATGCCACTCGTAAATAATTTCTTCATTCAGCATCCCAAGTTCCTTGCGGTGAATCCTGGCATCCACACAGGCCCAGTGATACCGCAGAACCAAATCCTGCATATCCAGGATTTCCTCCCTGCTTCTCAAAACAGACTGCTCCATCAAACTCTCAAAGGTATGATTCCACATCACTGCCCCCAGTTCTGCGGCATCGCAGATCTCCACAGGCTCTTTCATCTCAATCATGGATAAAGCCCAGAGAAAAACAGCACAGCACTCATATCGCCAGCCAAATTTATTGTGGTCTGCTGCCTCCGGCATTTCCTGTTCCATATACTCTTTTTCCTCCGGAGACAAATACCCGGATATCTGGTATCCCTCCTCCAAGTCTGCAAGGGGATCCGCCGCCGCTTTCTTACAATCCTCAAACTGGCCGCAGGTATAAATCTCCGACCGGACACAGGCGGCAAATACACAGGCCAGGCGCCGGATAATCTCCCCCTTATCCGGTATACGGCATTCCTCCTCAAAAACCGCACACTTTAAATGCTCTATATAAGGAATACCTTTTTCCTTTAAAACGGCAATCGACCGGCCCTTTCTCTCCCGGTCAGCCTCCTGTTCCTTAGCCTCCCGTTCCAGAAATGAACTGCTTGCCTCAGGATAATACTCACTAAAATCGCTCTTTCCGTCAATCGATATCAAAAGCCTTCCGTCCGAGTGAAACAGATGCATGTTCGGATAAAGGACAAATCCACTGATCCTTTTTGCAATTTCATAAATTCCTCCCACTATATAATTGGTTCTTTTCTCATTTTCATCCACCAAAAAGCTGATACCAACAATACAGTTAAAAAGCCGGATCTGGCAAAGAACTGCCTCTTTCACCTTTTCATTCTCCAAAGGCGCCCGGGCAAAGAATCCCGCCATTCCTATGGCCTGAAGCTTAGTTTCTTCTGAATCCGCCTCCATGTGGAACCGGATGCTGCTTCCGTCCTTAAGCTGAATGACAAACTCATCCTCATCCGGAAAGAAAAGCCTTTCCCTCATTTCCGAAAATACTTCCTCTGCCTCCTTTGGCACGATGTCCACGCCCTTTCTGCAGGCATACAACGTCAATACCGCCTCCTGCATCTGCGCTTTTTGCTGCCCCTCCTGATTGCAGGGCTTTTGGCCACTCATCTCTTCCTTGGTCCTCCGTTCTTTCTTGCCTTTATTCCTTTTTCCAAACAGTCCCATTCTTCTCCTTTCCCGCTTGATCCCCCATCCGGTCAGCAATCACACTTTCATCATAGCAGCTTATCTGCTTTTTTCTTATTGTATCAAGCCAATATTTCCTTTGCAATACTGACCCTAAAATTAATTTCCTGCCTGCATATCCGCCTCCCGCCCCAGGACGAAAACAGGCGCCGCAAATGCGGCGCCCATAAAATCTCCCATCAATTTTCTATCGGATCCTCTTTTACTGCATCCTCCTCCAATCCCCTTTCTTTCTCCTCAGACCGTTCTTCCGCTTCCAAAAACTCTCCTTCCGGTTTCCCGGGCTGCCCTTTTGGTTCCAAAAATCCTCCTTCCGGCTCCCCGGGCTCTTCTTCTGGTTCCTCTGCCTCACCGTTTCCATGGCTCAGTCTTTCTTCCAGGCTATCCTCCTTCTTTGCCGGATCCGGTTCCACAGAACCATCCTCCTTTTTTTGATTCGGAGATGCCATATCCCCTGCTGTGGCCGCCACCGAAGATTTCACCGATACTGCACCCGCTTTTTCTTCCACATCCATGGTATCTATGTTAACCTGTGTCCCCTCCATATCCAAAATTGTCACTGCAATGGCTCCTGACTGCGGATTCCCAAACCATTTGATTCTCAGCGTGCCATCCTCTTCACTCTCGTAAACTATTACCTCACTGGTTTTTCCCGCAGTGCCGCCGACATAAATGCCGGTTTCAGCCGGGCTTGCATTGGAAGATGTCGCCTCTGCCGCTTCCGCATTGGAAGCAGTGGCGATTGCTAAGCCCTCGTCAAGCTGCTCCTTTTCCTGCAGCAGGGTATTTGCCCTCTTGGCTTTTGGCTCTGCCTTCGCTTTTGTCCTTGGGGCTGCAGGCATGGCGTTGGAAGCGGTGGCGATTGCCGGCATGGCGTTGGAAGCGGTGGCCACAGGCAATTCCTCACCCTGTATCTCCTCCTGGGATTCGTCCCCGGCGGATGGATCCGGAACCTTCGCCGTCACATAATCAGCATCCTCCACCATGGCACAGAAATTTCCATCCGAGAAGAAGTTCATCTCCACTGCCACTCCCTGGCCTTCTTCATAATCATCATCATAATCCGCCAGTTCCAGGACAATGGTCTCCGGCCCGGTAAACATATATACATAATCCTCGGATTGGATGATATCATCAAGGACAAGAAGGCGCACATCCGGATTTTTCTCCACCTGGATGCTGTTTACCTCTGCCGTCTCCGCATCTGCCCAGTAAAGCTGGATATGCATACTGTCTGCATCCGGCACACCCTCCCAGGTGGCCTCCACCTCATAGCTGTCTCCGCTTGTGGTGTAATCCTTGTTTTTCCACGTCCCTTTTTCGTTCGTCCCCACCGTTCCGTTAAACCCGGATGTGGAACTCATGTTTATGATGACTTTTACCGGGTCACCTGCCGCATAATCTCCGTGCTCGGAAAGCTTAAACACATACTCGTCATAGGAACCCTTGTCATTCTTCCGGAAAGTGTGAAGGCTGGTGTCCGCCTGGCCGGTTTTTTCCACCTGAATGCTGTTTACCTCCACAATCCCAGACCCTGCCCAGTGCAGCTGAAGCTGCATGCTGTCCCCATCCGGGGTTCCTTCCCAAATCACCTCTTCCACATAATTATCATCCCTTGTGGCATAGGATTTATCCTTCCAGCTGCCGTTTTCATTGGTTCCCACTGCTCCGTTAAATCCAGATTCCGAACTCATTTTAATGGTCACCTTGACCGTGTCCCCAACAACATAAGTTCCGTAATCCGACAACTTAAAATCAAAGCTGTCATATTGGCCGGATGCATTCTTTTTAAACGTGTGGACTGCTTCCGGCTTTACTTCCTTTTCCTGCTCCACCTTCACACTCATCAGCTTCGCCATACTGTTCCCATTCAGGCTGGAAAGGGCAATCTCTAACCGGTCCTCCGTCGGCACAATTGTGGTTTGGAAAGTTTTCCTGGCAGCGTCGCTTTCCACCCTGGTCCAGGGGGAATAGTAGACGATATTGGGTTTAACCTCCCTGTCAAAGGTCAATGTGACTGTTGTGGGCCTTCCCGCCTCAAAATCTCCTTTAAATCTGCTGAAGGGCGTTTCCCAGCCATTCCACTCCTGCCGGAATACAGCAACCGCCCCGCTCAGGCCGTCAAACGCCCCTGCCTCCCCATACACCACCGCAAACTTTGAGAACTTGCTGCTTGCAAAGGTAACGGTTGCGGGATTCCCATCCAGCTTCTCCAGGTAAATCTTTTCTCCGGCATGGTCTTCCACCACTGCAAAATCATACCCTTTATTCTGCAGTTCGTCCGGCACCGATACCTTAAAGCTTACCGGGTCATTCGTCTGGGTGACCTTTGTCCGTTTCCCCTCCTTCTCTTTATAGACATTGATGTCCACAACCTTGGCAATGCCAATCTTCCCTGCCTGGCTTCCAAACAGCCCCTTAACATCCGCCTGCTCCTTTGAGGATAAAGATGAACTGCTGATATCAAAAACCACCTTCATCCCTTTCTTAATCTCCTCATCCTCCAGAACTGCCGTAGCCGCTTCTTTCTTTGTGGAGGCAAGCATGCCCACGCTGCGCTTTCCTTCCACCTTCACATGCTCATCAAAATTAATTTTTCCCACAATCTCGACTTTAATGTCCGTTATCAGCACATGGCTCTTACCCTTGGGCATCTCCCCCAGCTGGATTCCCAAATAGTCGTCATCCGGCTTTGCCGTCCGGGTGATGGTAGCCGAGTTCACGGATCCCCCATTGTTCCAGACGCCTCCCATATTAAAGGCAATTGACCCTGGCGCCGGTTTGTCAAAGGTTACGGTCACCTTAACCGTATCCTTCCCCGGTTCGTAATCCGAATGCCACTTGCTGATCTGCGTCCCAAAACCGCTCCAGGATTCCGTCAGCACCCCAATGGGCTCTTGTTCAAAGTCCACTTCCTCCTGGATGACCCTTACCGTTTTAACCGTCATCTTGCCCTCTCCTGCACTGACCTGGAGATTGCTGATTTCCTGCGGGATCATATAATCCGGCAAAGCATCCTGGATATCCTTAAAAGAGAATAATGCCTTGTTCCCCAATACATAGGTGGGTTTTACCCCCTGCTGCTTCCCGTCTGCCATGCTGAACTGCAGCGTAGGCTCATCCCCATCCTCTGCCTCAAACTCCAGGATCAGATGGACATTTTCCTTCAACCCCCCGATGATCTGCCGGGCGCCTTTCAAATCCTTCCACTCCCAGTTTTCCAGGGATATATTTTGGTCATATTTCTCGCCATCTTTCCCCATAATCTGGCCATAGGCATTGCTGTTTGAAGAATGGTAGGAAGCTTCCCGCACTTCCTTTTCCTTCTTCTCCTCCCCCGGATCTTCCACCTTGTCATCACTGATCCAGATATCTAAAATCTGTGCGTCATTATAGGCCGCCAGCTGGATGGAATCCACCTTTGCCTCCCAGCTTAAGTGCAGCATGTTCCGGAACGCATCCATCCGCATACTGATTATCTTTTCCCGGGTCGCCTCCTTGTAAGAAGCCTTATAACTCTTACCGTTTCTCCACTCCCCATTCACCGAAGCGCCCCAGTTTAAAATCGTCCAGCCGTTAAAATCCGACACGGCACAGCGGTACTGCACACAGAGATACTTGTCATCCGGCGCATCCAGGATCCGCTCAATATCCGTGCAGACCCACGCCTGGTTCGGGGCGCCATCCTTGAACAGGGATTTCTCCCGGGGGATCTCAGACCCCACATGCAGCGTCAGTTCTTCAATCCGCCCGTCACTGTAGGAACCCAGGTTCAAATAACTCACGTTGCTCTGAGGCGTGATCTTCATCATCCGCCGCAGATATTTCACACTAAAGGTCTGGGTAACCTCCTTCGTGGAATCCGAACTGTCCGCGCTATAACCCGGGCCGTCCACCCACTGGCCGTCCACAGTGGCGCCCCAGCCCATAATCCCCCAGTTCTCATGGCCCTCCACACAGGAATACTTTAAGGTAATCCAGTCCGTATCGGCACAGTCCAGAAGCCAGCCGTCATTGGTCTCATACTTCTCATTGGCATCCCCGGAGAACAGCACATAATCCCCCGGCTCAGTATACCGAGTGGCAGCCAGACGGCCCCCTCCGCCATAGGCCGGAGCCCCCGGCCCCTTTTTCAGGATATCCACGCTGACAGAAATGATTCCCACCTTATAATTCGCCCACATATCCGTAATCTGGATATTCAGGTAATCATTGTCCGGCGTCATCTCCTTAACCAGTTCCTTGCCTTCCCCGGCCAGGGTACTCCACTCACCGCCGATGTTCATGCCCAGCTGGCTGGACACATACTTGCTGTAATTGACCGTCACCCGGATCTCATCCCCCGGCTCATAATCCGGATTGAAATCAGAAAACTTCGTCTCAAAGCCCTGCCACAGCCCGGTGAACTTGTGCAGGTAATTCCCCGTATCTGCCTCCCCTTTGCGCACGATCTCCGCCGTAACCTCAGTCAGGTTCACGCTGGGCTGGCCCTTCAGGTCAGAAATCTGGATATTCAGGTAATCGCTGTCCGGCACCAGGGTAATATTCCTCTTCCTGCCCTCGCCCCGGAAGGAGTTCCACGCCCCGTCAATATACAGCCCAAACTGGCTGGTAACGGGTTTGTTAAAGGAGGCAGAGATCCTCACCTCATCCCCAGGCTCATAGCCATCCACAAAATCCGTCAGCTTGCACTCATAGCCCACCCAGGCTGCGGTAAACTCATGGATGCATCTCTTGTCTTCTTCCTCCGCCTCTATTTCTCCTCCGATATCATTCTCCAGGGCTTCCCCCTCCATTTCGGAAGTTTCCGGCACTGCTGCTTCCCTGGTCTTCTGCACCCCGGCTGTCTCTGCTTCACCCTCCGGCTGTGCCTCCTGGCCCCCGGCTGCCCTGGTCTCCTGCACCAGGTTATTGGTCGACGCAATGCACACTCCCCCGGAGGTAACCGCCAATGTCAGGCAGAGTACCGTGGACAGAGTCCTCCGCGCCAGCATATTTCCCCACAGCTTTTTGATATGCCTCATATCCCTTTCCTCCTGCTTTGATCCATCCTTATCTCTCACCCAAAATCCCTATTTTCTCTTCTTTTTCACCAGCGCCACGGCACATCCTGCCGCTGCCAATGCGATCAGTCCCGATACCAGCGGCAATACATACATGCCCCAGGAAATGCCTGCCGCACCTGCAGACACGCTGTCCCCCTCCGCCGCTGCCTCGTTGCCTGTGTTGTTCCCCGCATCATCGCCTGTTCCCCCGCCTGTGGTGCTGCCCTCAGCCCCAGGGCTGCCTGCACCGCCGCTGCCGGAGCCGTCTTCCCCTGGCTCCGTCACCTCAAACGACGGAGAAACCTTTCCCGAAGCCACTGCCTTGATACCGTCATAATACAGCACGCCCCGCACCTCCCCGTTCTCATCTATAGCCGGGGAATCCCCGATGGCATTGACCCAAAGCCCGAATCCGGAGATATCTGATGCCGTCTTGGAAGACAGGGCGCCCTTGCCGTTCTTATCCTGGAACTCCCCAAAGGGCAGCGTCACCAGCATCGGGCCTGCGGCAGATGCATACTCCGGGTACGTCTGCAAGTACGCCTCATAGGAACCGCCGCTGGCCGTGCTGATCTGCACCACCGTCTTCTGGTTATTCCCGTCGGGCTTTACCCACAGCTGCAGCGCGTCGCAGCCCGACCAGTCCGCCTCCTTGGGAAACTCACAGCCCGCCCAGCCGTTGCGGGTCTCCTTATAATCAAATTTCAGGGCATATTCCCCCTCGTGCTTCCACTCATCCGAAAGGCTGATATTCAGTTCACATCCGCTGTCCTTGTTGCTGCTCCAGCTGTCCAGAAGAAGGTTCTGAAGGCCTGCATAAGATTCGAAATCATCGATGAGCAGAGGGTCATCTGACCTGGGGGCAATGTTAAAGATCACCCGCACCTCCTGCAGCTTCTCTCCCTCCGCATACAGCCCCACTCTGCCGTCTGCCGCCTCCCCCAGTTTTTCCAGAGTATCCTTATCCAGCACTGCCTCAGCCCTTTTCCCCTCTGTCTTGGCCGCAATCACCACCGGCTCCCCGCTGCCCTCCAGGCAAAACTCCACATTCTCTGCCTCCTCATTCAGCCGCGCCGTCAGCTTCTGTTGCTCCAAAATCCTCACCCCTGCCACCGGGGCAGTGATATACCCGGTTGCCCTTCCATAGGGCAGGCTCTCCGGCTTCGTCAGCTTCCCCCCAAGGATATCTTTCATCACCCCTGCCTGATCCAGGGCAAACACACTGTTCTTATCATTGTACATGGCAATAAAGGAATCCAGCAACTCATGGCCGAACAACTTCCCCCCTTCCCTCTTTTCCACCACAAAGGGGGAATAGTAGCCGCCGCTTCTGGCATAATTCGACCACAGCATAAAATAGCAGCAGTCATACTCCGGTTTGGCCATGATATCCAGCATTTCCTTATACCACTCCGGCCTCCGGTTCCCCGTCTCCGGGATTCCTCCTGTCTTCATGGAGGACATTCCCGTCTCTGTCACTGCCATCAGCTTCCCGTGCTCCTTGGCAAAGGTATCCGTCAGTTTCAGGGTGTTCTCAAAACCCTCAAGGAACGTATATCCTTCGGAATCCGGCACAGGATTGTTATCATAGGTGTCAAATCCCACCAAATCCACATATTCATCCCCCGGATACCGCTCCTCATACTCCTCTAAGCTGGCCGCCTCGGAGCCGGGGCCGTACAGGTACAAAAGATTGTGGACACCCTTCTCGTCCCGCAGGTACTCCACCGTATATTTGTAATTGCTCTTGTAAGTCTCCGGGTCACAAAAGGCTTTGCCCCACCAGAACCAGCTTCCCGTATTCTCATGGAGAGGGCGGAACAGCACCGGTCCCTCCACCTGCTTCACATAATCCGCAATCACATCCAGATGCGCCCGGTAGGCCTCATGGAAGGTCCCGCCCGGCAGGATCTGGTTGGCACAATTCCCGGTCAGCACATAAGAATCCGCCGGTGTAAAGTCAAACCCGTCATAGCTGTTGGCAAAATTCCCCTCCAGTTTCACCGTGGCGGAGAAGTTCGGCATATGGCTCGACAGAGTGATAATCGCTCCCCTCTCAATGGCCTCATTGGAAAACAATGCCGCTGCCTTGATATTCCCCTCATTGGTATCCGGAATCTCCGCCCCCGGATGCCGTTCATTGTACTTGCCCGCAAATCCGCCAAACAAGCCGCCGCAGTCCATTCCCACAATGGCCGCTAAGGAACCCGTCACATCCTCCGTATCCGAATCCGACAACTCCGCAGCCCCCGCCTTAAGCACCGTATCCTCCATATGCCCGTAAAGCACGGCATCCGACTCCCCCACTGCCTTCAGATATTGATAAAGAGCCACTGTCTGCCCGTCCGCCCCCGGATCCGCCAGCTTCACCTCCCTGGCATAGGGAGAAACAATTCCGTTCACCTCCAAGGCTTCCCTGCTGCCGGAAACCACTGTCTCTGTCTTTACCGGAACCCTGGTCTCCTTTAGGAATTTTTCCTTCTTCACATTACTCAGCGTAATATTATCCAGCCAGATATACCCGTGGTAATCCGTATATTCACCAATCAGCAAAATCATCAGCTTCCCCGGCTTCTCCCTCCGGGCATACTTCTCATCACAGCTTAAAGACACATTCACCAGTTTCAGCCCATCCACATCCTCTGCCGGTGTCTCCATAACCCTGCATCCCTGATCCCCGAAAATATTATCCGAAAATGCCTTCACCACCAGCTGCCCGGTAGAAAAGGCCTCCGGGTCATAATACAAATCAAAATTCAGGACCTTGTAAGGGGAAAAATCAATCCCCTCCTCCTCTGCCAGGCAGATTCCCGTCTGGCTGTAGCTGTTATCCGTATTCAGGGAATAATCCAGGTTCAGCCGCAGCATCCCCTTCTCCCCGTCAAACCCGCAGTTTCCGCCTCCCTGAAAGCTGTCCCCTGACCAGCTGTCATCATACACCCAGCCCTGGTTTCCCTCCTCAAAATCCCATACCCTCCTCACTTCTCCCGCCTCCGGTTCCCCAAAAACCCTCACCGGGCACACCAAAGACCCCGCCAAAACCACCGTCGCTGCAAAAACCGCAGACCTCCATCTTCCCATCGATCCTCACCTCACCCTTTAACAGCCCCCGCTGCCATACCTCCATACACCCTCTTCTGGAACACCAGGAACAGGACCAGAATCGGCGCAATGGTAATCAGCACCCCGGCACAGATATAATTATACTGGTTCCCGTAAGGCCCTGTAAATGTATAAAGGGCGGTAGAAATAGTCTTAAGCTTCGGAGTCTGCAGATACAGGTTCGATGCATAGTACTCATTATAAACACTCACACCCTTAAGAAGCAGGGATGTCATAATCGCCGGCTTCAAAAGAGGGAAGAGAATCTTGAAAAACACCCCGAAATAAGTGCACCCATCCATGATGGCCGACTCATCGAGAGACACCGGCAAATTCTCAAAAAACTGCAGAAATATGTATATGGAAATGATGTCCGTGCCCATCAGCACGATCATATACCCGTACAGATGGTTCACCAACCCCAAAGAATACATGATCTGGTATATGGTAACCTGCATAGCGATACCCGGCAGGAGGGCGGCAAACATAAACAAATTCTGCACCAGGGCCCGCCCCGGGAACTTAAACCGGTTCAGTACATAAGCCAGCATTGACCCCATAAAGATAGAAGCCGTCAGCACCACCACCAGCACCAGCCCGGTGTTGAAAAACCCCCGCAGCATATTGGCCTTCTGAAAGGCAGTCACAAAATTATCAAAATTCAGAAAGGACTGGGGCAAATCCAGGACCGAGGTGGTGGCATACTCCTCGTTCGTCTTAAAAGCCGTCAGCACGCACACACAGACCGGAATCAGGGCACACAGCGCCGCAAACACCAGGGAAACATACTTCAATATTTCAAATACCAGGGAAAGCCCTTTCTTTTTCTTCATCACACTGCCGCTCCTTTCTGCGCTCTTCTCCTCTGCTCCGCCTTTTTCCTCTTCCTCACTGCCGCCCTGGACTCGTCATCTGTCCCGTTGTCAAACACATAGGCAAAGAACAGCTTCTGGGCAACGGTACAGAGAATAATAATCGCCAGCAGCACAATCGCCATGGCACAGGCCAGGCCCACCTTCTGATTCTCATGGGCCAGACGGTTCATGATGACAAAATACGTCCCCGTACCCATGGTACCGTTGGTGATGACATAGGGCGGCTCAAAGGCGCTTAAGGAACCGCTGATGGAAAGAATCAGGTTCAGCACGATAATCGACTTGATGCTGGGCAGGATAATATACCGGAACCTGTGCCAGTTGTTGGCCCCGTCCAGGGCTGCCGCCTCATAGAGATCCGTGTCCACTGACATCATGGCGCCCAGGAACATAATCATGTTCTGCCCCGTGTACCGCCACACCGAGGTTGCCGCCAGGGCCACATTGTTGATACTCTGATCCTGCAGCCAGTAAGGGATATCCTCCAGCTTCATCCCAAACATCTGCAGCAGCGAGTCAAACACAAACCCTCTGGCATAGAAGAACTTAAAGATAAAACCCACCGCAATTCCGCAGATCAGGTAAGGGAAAAACAGCGCCGCCTTAAACACCGACTCCCCCTTTACCTTAAACACCATCAAGGTTGCAAAAAACAGGGCCAGCCCCAGCTGGACAACGGCGCCTCCCATATAATACACGCTTACCAGCAAGGCACGGAAAATCTCCGTTCTGTGAAACACATCCATATAATTGGCCAGCCCCACGAACTTCTTCGGCCCGATGTACTTCATATTGTAAAAGCTGAACTGCACCATTCTCATAAAGGGAAGATAAGTAAATACAATCAGCAGCAGCAGAGGAGCAAACAAAAAGGTAACTATCACCAGAAACTGCTGCGCCTCCCTGCTCTTCATCCTCTCGGCAAATGTTTTCTTCCTTCCTGTGACACTTCCGCCTTTCTCCATTCTCTGTTCTCCTTTCCCCTGGAAACCCATCAATATTTCAATATATCCACACCCAGGCTCTCCTGGGCTGCCGTCCATTTGGCATTCCACTCCTCCATCAGCGTATCCAGATCCTTTGTCCCGTAAAGGGCGCTCTCCAGAATCTCACAATCCGGATAATCGTTATTGTTGATGCCAACCTCGCTCTCATTGTTCACATCATCAAATAAGGACTCCTCACCCTCGATGGCCGGATTATTGCTGATGATCTCCACCCCGTCAAACTCAGACAGGGAATCCGGAAGGGGCTCTGACTTCAATGCCGGGATGGTTCCCTCATCCACAAACATGGTGGATTCCTCCAAAAGCCATTTCAGATAAACCATGGATGCAATCTGATTGTCCTCTGTGGCCTTGTTGTTGATGGCATAAGAATAATTTCCGTCACCGGAAGCATAGCGTTTGCCATCCACTGTGATCGGGAAAGGCATATACCCCACATCCTCCGGAGCGGCACCGGCCCCCCTGCACTGCTCCACCGCCCAGGAGCCCAGCACCATGGTGGCAATGTCTCCCTTGTTGATCATTCCTTTGGAAGCCTCCCAGTCACTGCTGGCCGGGTCATCCTCCACCAGCTTCCGGCTAACCGCCTCATAAAGCACATAGTACACGGCATAAGGCCCTGACATATCCTCCCTTTTCGCAAAGGGATCCTTTGTGTGAGGAAGATTCCCCAGCATGAAATCCGGGTCTCCGGTAGCCGTAACGCCGATGTACTGATCCCAGGCTCCCATGGGCCATCCCGCCGCAAAATTGGTGTAGAGGGGAATGGCCTTTGTGTTGTCCTTTATCTTCTGCAGACAGTCCAGGAATTCATCCGGTGTTGCCGGCAGCCGGTCAATCCCCGCCTCCTTCCAGATCCGTTTGTTATAAATAACCCCCCCTGCTGTCCCTCCGTTGGGGATTCCGTACTGGATACCGCCGTAATTCTTGTCAGCCAGGAAATTGTAGATCTCATTCAGGGTGGTGAAATCCCCCAGAGGAGAGAAATACTCGGGCATCTCACTCTTAGCCACAGATGTGGGAATATAACAGATATCCCCCCAGTCCCCGGTGGGAAGCCGCAGGTTCAGGGCCTGCTCATAATCCGTGACCGCCTCGTATTCCACCGTAATATTGGGATACAGTTCCATGAACTCCTCTGCATATCCCTTGTAAACCGTGTCCACAATATCCGTCCGGTTGGTCAGCACCTTGATGGAAGCCGTCACATCCTGATAATCCGTCCCCAGTTCAAAGGAATCAATACTGGGAAGATCCACCGCCGCCGCAGCGCCGCCATCCTCTGATCCTCCGCATCCGGCCAGCGAAAGCATCATCGTCAGTAAGGTTCCCAAAGCAACCATTTTCTTAATCTTCATAAACTCATCCGCCCTTCTTATTTAATTTTAAATTAATTATAATATTGATTTATTTTAATTTCAATAGGAAAGTGAGGTTTTTTTGTAATTTTGTTAGGTTTATATGATTTTTATTGCTATTTTTATCTATATTAACTAATTTAATTTTGGTTTTTTAATTAATTAAGCTAATCTTATTTATTTTAAGTTTATTATATTAATCTTTTTAACTTAAAAACAATTCTGATTTCCCGTTCTACCTCCCCGTTCACTGTTTTTGACTTCCTTCTCCCCGGCAAAAGCATAAAAAATGCACAAAAAAAGAAGTCTCCTTCCGCCAAAGACTTCTCATTTTGTCCCATGCCCTGTTGCAGCACTCACATTCAGGGTGTTCCCCTATTCCATCCGCCGCACGCTTTCCTTCATTACAACCGTCCCCGACACCAGCCTCATATCCGCCGGTACATCTCCATGCTCTGCAAGGGCTGCCACAATCTTGATGGCGCACCGCACCATCTCCTTGATATCCACCTCATAGCTGGTAATGCTGATATCGCACAGCCCCTCGTAAAGGTAATTATCAAATCCCACAATCGAGATATCCTCCGGAATACGATATCCCCGGCTTTCCAGGAGGTTCACCAGTTCACTGGCCGTTAAATCACAGTTGCAGGCAAAGGCCGTGGGCATCCGTTCCGGCAGCCGGATATTCCCGATCTGCCCCTCCATGGTACGGTCATCAATCACCCAGTCCGGGTTCATCTCCAGCCCATTCTCCAAAAGCGCCTTCCGGTACCCAAAATACCGGTCTGTAATACTGTTGCTGGCCAGCAGCGTCCCCACATAGGCAATCTCCTTATGCCCCTGCCCGATGAGATAATTCACCATCTTATACATGCCGTAATAATTATCTGCCATCACCGAAGGGCAGCGGAGTCCCTGCATCATAAAATCAACCATCACCACAGGAAAATCCGGCTGCCCGTCCAAAAATTCCATATATTCCCTGCTGACCTCCCCGATCACAATCAGCCCCTGAATCTGCTGCTCTGCCGCAAATAAGGGCAGCTTAAGCGCCGCCTCCCGCTCATGGCGCAGCACCTCAAACAGGATCACACAACTGTGCAGGCCTGCAATCAGCGACAACTCCTGATAAACCTTCCAATAATACGAGGGATAAGGCCCCAGGTACTTCTCCCCGATGATGACTCCCACATTGAGAATCCTCTTGCTTCCGCCCCCGGAAGTTCCCTTGACCTGGTATCCCATCTCCGCCGCCATTTGTTTGATCCTGGCCCGCAGTTCCTCACTGACCCCCTTCTGCCCTGACAGGGCATTGGACACGGTTACTGTGCTCACCTGAAGCCTTTCTGCAATATCCGATAACCTCACTGCCTTTTTCATCTTAATTCACCGCCCGTTTTTTAACATATTTTAATCTTATTATATTTAATTTAAGTAAATATGTCAATACAGGGATTAAAATTCAGCAGGCGTTCATCTGCTTCGCCCGCTCCCGCACCCGCACACAAGCCTCATAAAAAATCCCCGTGTCCACAGAATAGGACAAATACTGGACACCGGCATCACTCCATCTTTTCAGGGTTTTTTCACTGTCCGTGAAGGTTCCCACCAGAATATGTTTCTTTTTCGCCCTCTCCACAATCTCCTGCATCTGTTCCACCACAGCAGGATGGGTCGTCTGTCCGGGAACCCCCAGGCTCTGGGAAAGGTCATAGGGCCCGATAAAAAGTATATCAATTCCCGGAACCTCCATAATCTCATCCAGATTCTCCAGGGCTTTCTGCCCCTCCAGCTGTATAATTACCAGGGCCTGGTTCGCCCTCCGGAAATATTCCTGTTTCTCCAGGGCCGAGTACCTGGCCGCCCGCACAAACCGGCAGACCCCCCGCTCCCCCTGAGGAAAATATTTCGCTTCTCTCACCACCGCTTCCGCCTCTTTGGCACTGGATACCTGGGGCACCTGCACTCCCCCTGCACCGATATCCAGCACCCGGGAAATATCCCCATAGCTGCCCACCCGGACAACCGGGAGGACACCGGCTACCTGGGCTGCCCGGATATGGTTCTGCAGGCTTTCCACGCTGGCAGGGCCATGCTCCATATCCAGAATAACAAAATCCATCCCTGCATATCCTGCCGCTTCCACAAATGCCGGATCGCAGGTCTTCATAAAGGGGCCGATTACATACCCGCTTCTGATCTTTCTGTAAAACTCCTCTGTCTTTGCCATCCCCATGATGTTTTTCCTCCCACTTTAACCGCAACCCTCCAGGCATCCCGAAGGGTTACGGTTGTAAATCTGCCTCTGGTCACACCTCAAAAATATATTCAATCTCCACGGGAATGCCTCCCGGAAGTTCACTGGCGCCGATTGCCGATCTGGCTCCCACTCCCCGTTCCTCTCCGAAAACATCCATCAGGAACCGGGAGGCGCCATCTGCAACTTTTGGCTGCTGATGAAAGCCCGGAGCGCTTGCCACAAATGCAAGGATTTTTACCACCCTTTTTATTTTATTCAAATCCCCCAGATATTCGTCAAGTGCACTCAGCCCATTCAAGGTACAGATAACCGCTGCTTCCTGCCCCTCCTCAATCGTACATCCCTCTCCCAGCCTTCCCGAAAATACAGGCTGTCCCTTCCTGGTGGCTCCCTGGCCCGAAAGATACAGCATGTTTCCCTCCTGGATTACCGGTTTATAGATCCCTCCCTTCGGCGGCGCAGGAGGAAGTTCATATCCCAATTCTTTGATTCTCTCATAAATATCCATCGTCTGTTTTCCTTTTCTTTTCCCTACATATTTTCCAACAGCATCCACTCAGACCGTAATCTTCCGGTTACGGGCCTTCACTTCCCAGTTCTCAGTGACAACCCCTTTTTCCACAATAGGAATCGAAGGATACAGCGCACTCGTGGGGCAGATATGGGTGGGAATCACATAAACCACACTCCCGATCTCAGGCAGGGAAGCCTCCTGCCCCTCCTTTAAGCGGAACACCCAGTGCTCCTCATTCTGAAACACTGCCTCATACTCCTCCCCTCCCACAATATACCCTCTCTGGGAAACCGGATCCGCAGCAATCCCTTTATATCCCAGATCCAGGGTAAAGCTGTCTTTTGAAGGATGGCTGACCACCCGGCTTAAGACCACTGCAGCCGGTATAAAATCCATGTCCGGCAGCCTCTTATAATACCCCGCATCCTGCAAAAATGCGGTGCCGGGGGACAAGAACACATCCGGGTATTCTGCATGGCAGGGGAAGGAAGGGGTTCCTCCCATAACAAAGACCGAACACTCCAGCTTCTTTTCTTCCAGCCGTTTTCGAATCCCCTTTAATACCTCTGCCTTTTTTGCCACCTTCTCCTTCCTGGCTGCCGGATCCGGATCATTATGGTTTCCGTCATAGCAATGAAACCCCCTCATGGTTATGCCTTCCAGGCCGGCGCATCTCTCATAAAGTTCTTCTGCCGATTCTATGGCCGCACCTGTGCGGTTCATCCCCATATTGACATCCAAAAGGACCCTTGTGGTAATCCCTTTCTTCAACGATTCCTCTGACAAAAGGGCTAATTGTCCGTAATCTTCCCCGATTGCCCAGAACCGCAGCTGGGGATATTTCTCCTCCAGGCATACAAATCTTTGGATATTCGGCCCCACCAGGGGGTATGCCAGCAGAATATCCCCGGCCCCGCAGTCAGCCACCATTTCCGCCTCTGCAATCGTGGCGCATTTAAACCGTTTTATCCCCATTTCCATCTGCAGTTTTACCATGCCTGCCGTTTTATGGGATTTCACATGAGGCCACAGACGCTCTGCCGAACCGGCCAGATCAATCGCCTTCCTGATATTCTCAATGATAATCTCTTTATAATAGACCAGTTGCGGCGTAATTATTTTTGATGTGTCCTTTATCTCATACCTGCAATCCATAAATCCTCCCTCATAAAATGATCCTTTTCCCGTCACATAGATAAAATATAGTTCTCATAGAAATCCACCGCCCTCTCCAGCTGCTGCCCCTCTATATATTCATCCGCAACATGAGCCTGGGCAAGGCTTCCCGGGCCGCACAAGATCCCGTCAAAGCCCTCCGACAAAAAGCAGGACAGATCACAGCAGGCCGAAAAATAAGTGATCTCAGGCTCAGGCCATCCCAGCCTCTCATATGCCATCTGCGCAATTTTCACGCTCTGCGCCTCCGGATCCGTCATCCCCGGGGCCACATCAATAAATGTTTCAATCTTCCAGGAAACAGCCTCCTTTTCCAATATTCTTTTCAGCACGGCATCCGTTTCCTGTTCCAGCCTTTTTGCCGTATCCCCCGGCACGGTCCGGAAATCAAGGACCACCTCCCCATATCCCGGAATCACATTGTCCTTGACCCCTCCTGCGGCAATTGTTGCCGCTACTGTAGGAGGGGGAAGAACCGGCTGGATTAATTTCTGCTTTCTCTGATTCCAGTTCTCCACCTCCACCAGAAATCTCCCCATAAGGGTAAGGGCATTCACCCCCTCACCGGGGCGCCCTGAATGGCATTGCTTTCCATAGATTCCCACCCTGAGCCGCACCACCCCTCTGTGTGCCACGTGAATCTCATTTTGTGTCGGCTCTCCGATCACCACAATATTCTGTTTCCCTTTTTTGAAATTCCTGGCAAAATATTTTGTTCCCGTTCCGTCAATCTCCTCGTCAGCAACAAAAGCAAGGACCAGATTTTTATTCTTCAGGGTATTCTCCCGTTTTACCTTGATGGCTGCAGCCATCATTGCCGCCAGGCCGCCCTTCATATCACAGGTTCCTCTCCCGTAAAAACGCCCTTCCTGTTCTGTCACGCGAAAAGGTTCCCTGTTCCATCCGCTGCCCGGAGGAACCACATCCAGGTGTCCGTTTAAAATCAAATTGCGGTCCGATTGCCCAAAAGAGGCAACCATGTTCCCCCGATTCTCTGCCACCCTCTGAACCTCAACGGCAAATCCTTCCTTTTTCAAAATATCTGCAATATATTCTGCCAGCGGCCCCTCATTCCCCGGCCCATTGGAGGTATCGAACTTTACCAGTTCCTTCATCAGCTGTACTGCCATCCGGCCATATTCCTTCATTTTCCTTCTCCTTCTACATCATATTTCCCAGGAACATGGTCAGAGGCGGACAATAGGCCACCAGCAGGATCACCAACCCTCCCACGATGAAAAAGGGAACCAGATCCTTCACACACTCTTCAATAGAAATCCCCGCAATATTACAGGAAATAAAGAGCGTAGTCCCAACAGGAGGAGTAAACAGCCCCATGGCCAGAGAGCAAAGGACCACTATGGACATATGAATAGGATCCATCCCCATCCCTACGGCAATCGGCATAAAAATAGGCAGGAAAATATACAAATTAGGCACATTGTCCATCACCATCCCTGCGCAGAAGAGGATCAGAATCATCACCAGAAGCATCAACGCATAGGGCAGATTCAGGCCCAGCAGGAAATCCGCAATCATCGTAGGTATATTATTGCTTACCAAAATCCACTGCATAATCGTGGCCGTACACACCACCATCATCACCACGGTTGTCCCAATCGCAGAATCCTTCAATGCCCGAAGGATTTTCTTCAAGTCGAGAGAACGGTAGACAAACAGCCCCAAAAGCAGAGAATACACCACACAGATAGAAGCAGATTCCGTGGGAGTGGCTATCCCCAGGATAATACTCCCCAGCATAAACACAGGGAACAGCATCGCCCAGGCCGCATCAATGGAGGCGGCAATGACCTCGCTCCTTGCCGCACGCTCCTCCCGGGGATAATTGTTCTTCTTTGCCATCCACACCGTCACCGCCAGATAAGCAAATCCGATCAGGATACCCGGAATCGCCCCTGCAAGGAACATTTTCGCCACAGAAAGCCCTGTGATATAAGAAATAACAATCATGGTACTGCTGGGCGGAATGATAATGCCCACCACGGAACTGGTGGCATTGATTGCCGCCGAAAAGGACTTGGGATAACCCTGGTCATTCATTTCCGGAATCAGAATCGCTCCCACAGAAGAGGCATCTGCCACTGAAGATCCGGAAATCCCTGCCATAATCATGCTTGTCACCACAGATACGCAGCCTAACCCTCCCGGAAGCTGGCGAACCAGAACACTGGCAAAATTGATCAGCTTCTTGGCAATCCCCGATTCCACCATCAGATTTCCTGCCAGGATAAAGAAGGGAACCGCCAAAAAGGAAAATGACTGGGTATTGGAAAAAAACTTCTGAGCCGCAACCGCCAGGGAAATATCATTGGCCTGCATAAACAAGAGGGATGCGCTTCCCATGGCAAACGCGATGGGAACCCCTATTATCATCAAAACAGCAAATGCCAGAAACATGACAAAAATCATTCTCTTTCCCCTCCCATCTTCGCCATATCAAATATAATATACTTAAATAAATTAAATCCCACGACTATGGTAATCCCCACAAATCCAACAAACATGGAACCGTACACCAGCGCTTTGCTGATACCCGTAAGAACCATAATCTCCTTGCTCAGAGAACTGGACAGATTAAAAGAGGCTACCGCCATAAAAACAGAAAAGTAAAGCATCACCATGTGCACTGCGATCTCCGCAACATGGCGGAATGTTCCCCTGAATTTCTCTTTGATAAAAACCAGAGCCGTATTCCCGTTATCCTTGGCAATGCTGATTGCACTCAATGACACAATCCACGGAAAAAGAATATTGGTCATCTCAGTGGTAACAACAATCGGAGACTTAAATACATACCGGCAGAGAACCTCAGCGAATACAAAGCCCGTCAACAGAGCCATCATGATTCCCGCAACAATCCCCAACGCATTCGTAAAGACGTATATTCCTCTATCAATTTTTTTGAAAATCTCCATCCCTGATCTCCTCATCCCTGTGATCTTTCTAAAATGTTACCGGCCGATTGCTTTTAACACCTTCTCGTCTGCCTTCCCCGCAAATATATCGTATACCGGCTTCACCGCCTCTGCAAATTCTGCCGTATCCGGAGTGGTGATCTCCTTAAAGCCTCCCTCTTCCTTAATCATATCAAGGTATCTGGTATCCGCATCCTTGGCATATTCCCGGGAAACCACCTGAGCCTCAGCCGCTGCCTCAAGAATCAGCTTCTGGGTATCTTCATCGAGAGAAGCAAACTTGCTGTCACCCATCACAAAGTTAATGCCATAATAGAAAATGTTGCAAAGGGCCAGATAATCCTGCACCTCATAAAATTTCTGCTGGTAGATGGCATCAATCGGATTAAACTGTCCGTCCACCACTCCCTGGCTCATCCCCAAATACAGTTCCGAAAAAGCCAGTGTTGACACGGAACAGCCCAGGCTTTCAAAGGTTTTGATGGATGCCTCTTCATTGGGAGATCTCATCTTCAGCCCCGCCATATCAGACACACTGTTAATCGCCTTCTTGTTGTTGGTAATCTGTGCCATGCCCAGATCTCCCCAGCCTAAAATCTTGTACCCGTAGCTTTGGGCCAGTTCCTTCAACGCCTCTCCCAGCTCCCCGTCCTGAAGCTTATGGGCTTCCTCAAAATCCTTAACCAGGAAGGGAAGGGACACGGAGGAGAAAGAGGGATCCACATTCGACATATTCGAGCAGCCCGGAAGCGTAAAGTCCAGGGTTCCGATTTTAACCATCTCTGTCATCTCCTGCTCCGAACCCAGGGTTCCTGCCGGGAACAATTCCACCGTGATCTTCCCCCCGCTCTGGGTCTCCAGGTATTCTTTAAATGTCTTAGCCATCTCCCCTCTTACCGAATCCTCCACCGTATTGTAGCCCAATTGGAACTTCTGCTCCTTGTATTCGATGCCGTTTGCCCCTCCCCCGGCCTTTTCTGCATCTGCTGCTTTCTCTGTTTCCTGCTGACCCGCTGCTTTCTCCGTCTCCTGCGCTGCAGCCGTTGCCGTCTTTGGAGCCTTTGAATTGCTGCACCCTGTTAAGGCGGCGGTAATCATCATTACTGCTGCTGTCATTGCTGCCATTCCTTTTGCCCATTTTGCTCTTCTCATAACACTTCTTCTCCTTATTATAGTTTTTATCTTATTTGCATCACTGCAAGTTCGATCAACCTTGTTTTTGTATAAAATTTTTATAATTTTCTTAACATGATTATACATGAAATAATAATTTTTTTCAAGTATTAATCCCATTATTTATACTTTTTTTCTAATTTTATCTCCCATTCAACTCATTTCCCAATTTCTGCCTTAAAAATCACAATGTTTTACAATTTGAAATGAAGTTTTATTTTATTTTTCATCCTTCCGCTTATCCTCCGTTATTATTTTACTATAATATTTTTCCATTTATTTCCAAATATCATTTTTATGATAAAATATTTTTTTATTTTAGCCCGTTTCCCCATTTAAACTTGTTTTTTCCATTTATCAATGCTAAAATATTATTCATATTATATTTAAACTTTATTCAAAAAGGGGATAGACAATTGAGCGGCTTATACGAAAACAAAGATACCTTTTTACGTCTTATCAAAATGCTTGCCATCCAATACGGTTCCAAATCAGAAATTATCCTCCACGACCTGACAAGCAACTATGAAAGTACCATCATTGGTATTGAAAACAATCATCTTACCGGAAGAAAGGTAGGGGACTGCGGAAGCAATTTAGGCCTGGAAATATTGCGGCAGGATAAACGGCAGAAAAACCACGACTCCTTCGGATATATCACCCACCTAAAGGATGGGCGTGTTTTCCGTTCCTCCACCTTATATATCTATAATGAAGAGGGCTCTGTGGAAGGCTGCCTCTGCATTAATACGGATATTACAGAAATGAAAGAGCTCTCAGCCTATTTTTCCGAACTATACCAGTCCCAGTCCTCCCAGGATAATGAAAAGGAGGTTTTTGCAAAAAATGTAGGGGAACTGGTTGATTATTATATTGAAAAGCATCAGGAACTTTTGGGAAAGGATTCCTCTGAAATGAGTAAACAGGAAAAACTTGATGCCATCCGTTACTTTGATGAAAAAGGTCTTTTTCTCATCTCAAAGTCCGGAAACAAGATTTGCAAATATCTGGGGATCTCCAAAGGGACCCTGTATTCTTATCTGGAAAATGTACGGGAACCCGGCTGAAAACCCTGGCTTTGGAGGCACAAAACAGAAGGCCGCAGAATGCCCGCATCCGTGAATAATGGTTTTTATCGGGAAAAAGGGCAGTCAGTAACCGACTGCCCCAATCAGAGAAAACTCTCCCTACACCTCAAAAATCAAATCCCCATAACTGGGGAACGGCCACAGTTCCTTATCCACAATCATCTCCAGCCGGTCTGCCGGCGCCCGCAGGGCTTCCATAGCCGGCACTACTTCATCATGGTAGGCATGAGCCTTCGTCCTTCCCTCTTCCATCTTCCCGCATTTATCCGTCATATCAATAAGCGCTGCCATAGCCACCCTCATATCCGACAGCAATGCGGAAGTCTCTGTCAAAAACTCTGTCTGTACGCTGTTGTCCGCCTCCGGGCAGGCTGTCTTCACGGCATTCAGGGAATTCGCCAGTTCTGTCGTATATTTGATTGCCGCCGGGATGATCTGCTTGCTTGCCATATCGATCATTGTTCTGGCCTCAATATTGATCACTTTGGAATATGCCTCATATTCCACCTCGGCACGGGACTCCAGTTCTGCTCTGGTAAATACTCCGAACTCCTCATACAGCTTTACCGCTTTATCGGTAGTCAGCGCCGGAATCGCATCTACCATAGAACGGATGTTGGGTAGTCCGCGCCTTCCCGCTTCTTCCACCCAGGCGTCCGCATACCCGTTGCCATTGAAAATAATCCTCCTGTGATCCTTAAGCAGTTTTTTGATCAGATCATGGACCGCCATGTCAAAGTCTTCCGCCTTTTCCAGTTCATCGGCTGCTTCCTTAAACGCTTCTGCTACAATGGTGTTCAATACCACATTCGGAGGAGCAATGGAATCAGAGGAACCTACCATACGGAACTCAAATTTGTTCCCCGTAAAGGCAAAGGGGGAAGTACGGTTCCGGTCCGTGGCATCCTTGTCAAGATCCGGCAAAGTTGCTACCCCGGTCCGTAAGGTGCCCCCCTTCTTGGAATGAGTGGCCTCCCCGGTACTGCACAGCTGGTCGATCACATCCTCCAGCTGCTCTCCCAAAAATACGGAGATAATGGCCGGCGGCGCCTCATTGGCGCCCAGACGGTGGTCATTGCCCACATCTGCTGCAGACTCCCGCAGCAGGTCTGCATGAACATCCACTGCCTTCAGAATACACGCCAGCACCAGCAAAAATTGCACATTCTCGTGGGGTGTCTCCCCCGGGCTCAGCAAGTTTACCCCGTCATCCGAGGTCAGGGACCAGTTGTTATGCTTGCCGGAGCCATTCACCCCTGCAAAGGGCTTCTCATGGAGCAGACAGGTCAGGCCATGGCGCCCCGCCACCTTCTTTAAGGTCTCCATCACCATCTGGTTATGATCCACTGCCAGGTTGGCCTGGTCATAGATCGGAGCCAACTCATGCTGCGCCGGCGCCACCTCGTTGTGCTGGGTCTTGGCCGTCACCCCCAGCTTCCAAAGTTCCTCGTTCACTTCCTTCATATAAGCGCCGATGCGTTCACGGATTGCGCCAAAGTAGTGATCCTCAAGTTCCTGTCCCTTCGGCGGCATCGCGCCAAACAATGTCCGCCCTGCATAGATCAGATCCTTCCTCTGCAGGTATTTCGCCCGGTCCACCAAAAAATACTCCTGCTCCGGCCCCACCGACGGGCATACCCGCTTCGCTGTGGTATTGCCAAACAGCCTCATGATCCGCAGCGCCTGCGCATCGATGGCCTGCATGGAACGCAGCAGCGGCGTCTTCTGATCCAGGGCCTCGCCCTTGTAGGAACAGAATGCCGTCGGGATGCAAAGGGTCACCCCCATCGCATCCTCCCGCAAAAAGGCAGGTGAGGTGCAGTCCCATGCCGTGTAGCCGCGGGCCTCAAAGGTGGCCCGCAGGCCGCCGGAGGGGAAGGAGGAGGCATCCGGCTCCCCCTTGATCAACTCCTTGCCGGAAAACTCCATGATCACCCGTCCTTCAGAATCCGGCGCCGAGATAAAGGAATCATGCTTTTCCGCCGTCACCCCGGTCAAAGGCTGAAACCAATGGGTATAATGGGTCGCCCCCCTCTCAATGGCCCATTCCTTCATGGCATGAGCCACCACATCCGCGATGGAAGGATCCAACTCTGCCCCGTCCTCGATAGTCTTCTTCATCTTCTTAAAGACACTTTTGGGCAGGCGTTCCTTCATCACCACCTCATTAAATACATTCTTTCCAAATATCTCCGCAACTTTTATAATCTCACTCATATGCTTTCCCTTCCTCTCCCTGGAGTCTTAAGGAACCTCTGCTTTTGCGGGGCATGCCCGTCCGCAACAGCAGAAAAGGCGCCCTCCCCTTACCTAAAGGAAGAACACCTTTGTTCCCTACTAAAATAAACCATCTTCCCCAAAAATGCAAGCACTTTTTTCTCTTTTCCCAGGATTTCGTTTCTTTGCCTGATTTTGACTTGATTTCGGCCCAAAAAACGTCATTTCTTTCTAAAACTCCTCAAAAAGAGGCATCCCCTGTATCGGAAATGCCTCTCTGCCCAGTATATCCGGGAAACCTTACTGCCGGTTTCCCGAATATGCTTTCCTGTTCTTCATGTTAACCAGCCACTCAGGCCTTGCCCACAGACCCGAACAGTTCCATCTTCTCTTTCACGGTCTCCTTGATGGCGGCTGCGCCGGGAGCCAGCAGCTTACGGGGGTCAAAGCCCTTGCCCTGCTGATCCTTGCCTGCTTCAATATACTCACGGGTAGCTGCAGCGAAAGACAGCTGGCACTCCGTATTCACATTGATCTTGGCCACGCCCAGGTCGATGGCTTTCTTAATCATATCTGCCGGGATACCGGTACCTCCATGCAGAACCAGCGGCATCTCGCCGGTCTTCTCCTGGATCGCTGCCAGGGTCTCAAAACTCAGCCCCTTCCAGTTCTCCGGATATTTCCCATGGATATTGCCGATGCCGGCTGCCAGGAAATCAATCCCCAGATCCGCAATCATCTTGCACTCATCGGGATCTGCGCACTCGCCTGCACCCACAACGCCGTCTTCCTCACCGCCGATGGAACCCACTTCTGCCTCAATGGATAATCCCATGGCATGAGCAATGCTCACCAGTTCTTTGGTCTTGGCCACATTCTCCTCGATGGGGTAATGGGAACCGTCAAACATAATGGAGGAAAATCCTGCCTTGATACATTTGTAGCAGCCCTCGTAAGTACCATGATCTAAGTGCAGCGCAACGGGAACCGTAATATTCATCTCCTCGATCATCGCCTTCACCATCTCTGTCACGGTCTTAAACCCGGTCATGTACTTACCTGCGCCCTCGGACACACCCAGGATCACCGGGGAATTCAGTTCCTGGGCAGTAGCCAGGATGGACTTTGTCCACTCCAGATTGTTGATATTGAACTGGCCTACTGCATAGTGTCCCGCTTTTGCCTTTTTCAGCATTTCTGTTGCAGATACTAACATTTCATAATCCTCCATTTCGTCATTTATACTCACCTCAGCAGCCCCCACAAAAGATGGGAACTGCAGCTTGTACTATTATAGCGCACTTTCCTTTCTTTGGATAGTGGTACTTTTCACAATCTTTTCCCGGATTCTTGTACGCCCCGGAGATCCCATCCCTATTCGTCCAGTCCCAGGATCTCCGCCACCACGCTCTCCATCGCCTCTGCATCACATTCCCGTTTATGGCGGATTACCGCATTGCGTATCTCCTCCACTGCCCGCGGAACCGCCACGCCAGTCACCTTGCACAGTTCATCTATAATCTCAAATTCATCCTTGCCGCCCTGATCCCCATACACCGCTTCCATAACACTGTGGGAAAATTTGTATGGGCTTGCCGTAGACGCAATCACCGTCGGCGTTGCATCCCCCGTCTCAACGGCATACTTCCGGTATACGCTGGAAGCCACTCCGGTATGGGTGTCGATCATATACCCGGTGGCATCAAACAGCCTCTTGATCTCTGCCCCGTTTTCCGCCTCCGTGGCATATCCTCCAATAAAATCCTCCATCTTTTCCCGCATCTCTTCTGTAATTGTATAGGCTCCGTCCCTGCTGAGCCTTTCCATCAGATCTGCATTCGCCCCGGCGTCACAGCCTGTGCTCACATAGATCAGCCTCTCCAGGTTGCTGGAAATAAGGATATCCATGGAAGGCGAACTGGTTAAGATAAATTCCCGCTTTTTATCGTAAGTTCCTGTCTGAAAGAAATCATATAATACCTTGTTGTCATTGGAGGCGCAGATCAGTTTCTCCACTGGCAGCCCCATCTGCTTTGCAAAATAAGCTGCCAGGATATTGCCGAAATTGCCCGTCGGCACCGTGATGTTAATCTTTTCACCATTCCGGATCTTTCCCTGGTGAAGAAGCTTGGCGTAAGCATATACATAGTACACCACCTGGGGCACCAGCCTCCCGATATTGATGGAATTCGCTGAGGAAAGCTGGAACCCGTGCTCTGCCAGGCGCTTTCCGAAAGCCTGATCCCCAAAGATCTTTTTCACCCCTGTCTGGGCGTCATCAAAATTGCCGTGGATCGCCACGACTGCCGTATTCTCCCCCTTCTGGGTAACCATCTGCAATTCCTGCACCTTGCTGACGCCCCCCTTGGGATAAAACACAATGATCCGGGTCCCGGGCACATCCGCAAATCCTGCCATTGCCGCTTTTCCCGTATCCCCGGAGGTGGCCGTCAAAATCACAATCTCATTTTCCACATGGTTCTTCCTGGCCGCTGTGGTCATCAGATAGGGAAGGATTGACAGTGCCATATCTTTAAATGCAATGGTACTTCCGTGGAACAATTCCAGGTAATATGCCCCGTCCGCTTCCCGCAGCGGTGCAATCTCTTCCGTGTCGAATTTGCTGTCATAGGCAGAGTTGATGCAATATTTCAGTTCCTCCTCCGTATAATCCGTCAGGAACAGCTTCATCACCTCATAAGCCGTCTCCTGGTAGTTCATCCCCGCCAGCTTCTCCGCCGGAATCTCCAGTTTCGGGATCCGCGAAGGCATATATAACCCCCCATCCTCCGCCAGCCCATTCAAAATTGCCCGGGAAGCCGTCAGGCCCCTCTCCCCGCCCCTGGTACTCTGATAAGATAAATTCTCCATATTCCTCCGTTCCTCCCTGTCCTAAATAATCCTGCTTCCATGCTTCAGCCGCCAAAGGTTTCTTCTTGCTTGTCCCGTAAATTGTAGCACACTTTCCTATCTCCTGCAAGCAGGGAAAGCTTCTAAAAATACGCTTGTCTGCCTCCTGGCCTTGTGGTATAATCTCGATAGAGATTATACACGCACCGATTTGCATCCGGCCGAAGGACGGATAATCACAAAAGCAAATCGTGTGCATCCCCCGGAGGGCAGCATGTCCGGAGGACATGGTATAGTCTCTGCAAAAGGAGAACGCATAATGATGAAAACAATCACCCACCATTACGTGAGAATGGAACAAATGAACCACCATGGCTCTCTGTACTCCGGGGTTTTGACTGACTGGATGACAGAGGCCGCTTTTTTTGGGGCTGTACAGATATTGGGACGCCAAAACAATATGGTTATGTGTGCGGTCCAGGACTTCCGTTTCATCACCCCGGCTGAATTGGGCAGTGTTATCTGCTTCCAGTACGAACTGGTTAAAGTCGGGCGCACCAGCCTGACCATCAAGGTGGAAGCCCGGGATATGTTAAACCCCGAAAGGCTCTACTCCTCCTGCCAGGTTGTATTTGTCAATACCGGCGAAGACGGGAAGAGCGCACCTCACGGACTTACTATGTAACATCTTTGCAAGCCGGCTTTGCCTTGGCTTCTTGCCTCCGCAAACAAAGAACAGCCGCAGGAACCTTAGTCCTGCGGCTGCCGTCTTTTATAACAGCTTATTTACAACCTCCATCAGCGCCTCTCCCAATGCCGCGGATTTTGCATCGGCATCCTCCAGGGAACTGCCCTTAATGCCATAGTAGAACTTAATCTTCGGCTCCGTGCCGGAAGGACGGATGCACAGCCAGGCATTGTCGTTCATATCATAATACAGTACATTGGATGACGGCAAACCGGTGGGCCTTACCTGTCCGGTCGCCATATCCTTGATGGTATCCTGCTTATAGTCCCGGGCAGAAAGCACCTGATAATCGCCGAACCCGGCTGGTGTGTCGTTGCGGAAGGTCTCCATAATGGACTGGATCTTCGCCAGGCCTTCAATCCCGGAAAGCCCGATGGACTTCACTGCATCCTTATAATAGCCATATTTCTCATACATGGCAACCATCGCATCCCACAGGGTCATGTCCTTCGTCTTGTAGTAAGCAGCTGCCTCACACAGGGCAACGCTGGCAGATACAGCATCCTTATCCCTCGCATAGGTGCCGATCAGGCAGCCATAACTCTCCTCCATGCCGAACATATAATGGCCTGCGCCCGTATTCTCTTCCTTCAAAATCTGCTGCCCGATCCACTTAAAGCCGGTCAGGCACTCCACCAGTTCGCAGTTATAGGAAGCAGCCACCGCGTCAATCAAATTGGTGCTGACAATGGATTTCACCACTTCGCCATCCGCCGGGATAGCATTCTTTGCCGCCTTCTGGCTCAGCACATACTCACACAGCAGAGAACCGGACATATTGCCTGTCAGGGAAATATACTCCCCGGACTTCTTATCCTTCACATACACACCCAGGCGGTCTGCATCCGGGTCCGTGGCCAGCACCAGGTCCGCATCGATCTCCTTTGCCATCTTAAGCCCTAGGGCAAAGGCCTCCGCTGCCTCCGGGTTCGGATAGCTGACGGTGGGGAATTCGCCATCCGGCAGTTCCTGCTCCGGAACCACATAAACATGGGTAAATCCAATCTCCTTCAGCACCCGGCGCACCGGAATATTACCTGTGCCGTGAAGAGGGGTATATACAATCTTTATCTGATCCTGCATCTGGTCGATGGCGTCCTGGTTCACCACCTGTGCCTTTACATTGGCAATGTATTTATTGTCAATCTCCGCACCGATCACATCATACAGCCCTGCTGCCTTGGCATCGGAAGCGCTCATGGTCTTCACCGTGGAGAGATCCTCGATGGCCAGGACTTCCTCTGTCACCCCCTTGTCATGGGGCGGCGTGAACTGTGCGCCGTCTTCCCAATACACCTTATAACCGTTATATTCCGGCGGATTGTGGCTTGCCGTCACATTGATCCCGGCGATACAGCCCAGTTCCCGCACGGCAAAGGACAGTTCCGGCGTCGGGCGGAGGGACTCAAACTTGTAAGCCTTAATCCCGTTGGCAGCCAGCGTGCGTGCCGCCTCATCGGCAAACTCCGGCGACATCCGGCGGGAATCATAGGCAATGGCAACCCCCTTGGAAGCCCCGCCCTGTTTGATAATATAGTTGGCAAGCCCCTGTGTCGCCCGGCGTACCACATAGATATTCATCCGGTTAATCCCGGCTCCGATAATCCCCCGCAAACCGGCCGTGCCGAACTCCAGATCCATGTAGAATCTTTCCTTGATCTCGTTTTCGTCGCCTGCAATCGCCCTCAGTTCCGCTTTGGTCCCTTCATCAAAATACGGATTTGCCAGCCACTCCTCATAAATCTTCATGTAATCCTTCATAACTTAAATACTCCCTCCTGTATACTCCCCGCCAGGCTCCCCCTGGCAGAGTTGCTGATCCGGCCAAACACATGATCCCTGCGCTTTTTCCGGATACCTGTTTAGGAAAGCGCTTTCGCTGCCCCCAATTATTTCTATTATATAATAAGATGATTCTTGCGTCAAAAGGTTTCTGACACAAAAACCATCTAAATTATCCTTTATCCCTGAAGCCTCTCTAAAAACCGCACCCGTGCCCCCTGCTGCTCTTTTAAGCTGCGCAGCTTTTCCACATTCCTGACCGGTGTCCACGCCTTGTTGGCATTGTAATAATAATTCAGTTGCTTCCAATATTTCTCCGGATATAAGAACAGATAGTAAAGGCATTTCCGATCCTCTGAATCCATCGGCAGAACCTTATCATACCCTTCTGTCATAGCCAGGCCAAGCCGCTCATCCCATCCGTGCTTTTCCATTACCTTCCTCATAAAGTGGTACAGGTCTGCCATCTGTTTGCCCCGGTGCATCTGGTTGAACTCTATCACTGCCACGTCCCCGGCTCCCATCAGGAGATGATGCTGGTTTAAGTCGCCGTGGCAGAGGAACATGCGGTCTTCGTCCTGTTTCTCCTCCAGCAATTCCAGCCCATTCTGTGCAGCCAGGGCCTGCTCATAAAACTCTGAGAAGTGGTTCATCACGCACAGTTCAAATTCGCTCTTCTTTCTCTTGCTGCTGACAAATGACCTCACCCGCTTCATCTCCCTGGTATGCCGTTTCATCTCCACACTCAGCCTGGGCGGGACGATGGAGCCCATATCCCACTCCTCCTGCCAGGGGATCCGACGGAATGCCTGATGGAGCCGGGCAATCCAGGTGACTGCTGCCAGGATCTCCCGGCTGTCCTTCAAGTTGCACTCCCTGTGCATAAACCAGTCCTTGAGTATGAATTTTGTCCCGTCCTCCGCTGCAGTAACCAGTTCCCCCGCCCGGTTTCTCACATATTGATCCACAGAGCCAATCCCCTGGGCCTTCAAATCCCCCAGGACGGTTTCCTCAAATTCCAGCCGCTTTATGCTGCCCCGATATTCCTTGAGGAGTTTTACCCCGTCAGAACGCTCGAAAATCCATGCCCCGCGCCCACGGCGTACCTCCAGGATTTCTCCCTCATACTGCTCCATTACATCCAAATAATTGTCATTCAAGCCTACCCCTCCACTCATTTGCCCAACTGGCTACTTCCAAAGTATGAGTGGAAGCGATAAAATATGCTCTTATGGACGAAACTTATAATAAGACTTGCCAGGCGTCATCCCGCCCCGGTAAGAGGCCAGTTCACTGACCGTCACCAGCTGATATCCCCGCTTAACCAGTTCCGGTATCAGCACCTCACTGGCATCTGCCGTCGCCTCATATAAATCATGCATTAAAATAATATCCCCATCCTTCACATGGTCCAGCACCGCTGAAATTATCGTGGGAGCATCCTTTGTCTTCCAATCCAGCGTGTCGATTGACCACAAAACCGCAGGCATGGAGATTGCCCCTGCCACTCCCATCCCCACATCATTGGTGGCTCCCCCGCAGGGGCGCATCAAAACCGGGGTGACGCCCCCTGTATCGGCCACTGCCTGATTGGTCAGTTCCAGCTGCCGTTCCAGTTCTGCCGGTTCCACCTTCGTCATCAATGTATGGTCATATGTGTGGTTTGCCACCTCGCATCCCTGGGCCACCATCTGCCGGATCACATCACCGTGTTTGCCTACCCGGTTCCCTACCATGAAAAAGGTGGCCCGCCCCCCGTTTGCCTTTAATGCAGCCAGGATCCGCGGGGTTGTATTTTTTGAGGGGCCGTCGTCATAGGTCAGGGCAACCATCGGCCTTGAGGGGTCAATCTCCCCGGCATAGGAATCCCCTTCCTTCTCCTTCCTTGCCACGGAAACACGGATCCCGTCCACCCGCAGCCCTGCTCCCGACACGCCTGCCTCTTCCCCGTTTTTCGACCAGTCCGTCCAGGCATTTGCCTGCAGGACACTGTAAAACACGTCATAATGTTCTGCCAGTTCCCCGGTCAGGCGCATACAGACTGCCTCCAGGGGCATCTCCCCCAAGGCTTCGCCAGCCTCATTGGCATCCGTCTGCCAGTCCAGCCAGCCGCTCCCGCTCAAATTCACCTGATACTCAATGGTTCCCGGCATTCCCACCGGCTGATTATGTAATGTGGCACGGATCGCCGTGATATATCCGCCAACCGGCGCCATCCCATATGCATTGTCTGCAAAATAATTGCTCCAGCCCTTCCCCTGCACATGGATCCCAAAAAGCGCTCCCATCTCAGGAACCTCCACCCAGGGTCGTTTCACCTCTGCGGTCTGCCGCTCCTCCCCCTCCGGCACCCGCATCGCCGCACTGACTGCCCCTGCCCTGTGGGATTCCCTTCCCGCAGTTCCCCTGATGCCCTTTCCCCTTATGGTCTCCGTGGCCAGCACCACCGTTCCCACGCAAAGCATGACCACGCCAATACACACCAGCCTCTGGAAAGCCCTTACCCGCCGGGATTGCCTCCGGGCTTTCCTCTTTCGCCGTTCCCTCAGCTTTTGCAGTTCAAAATCCTCTTCCTCTGGTACCTCAACATTCTCATTGTCTTTTATCATAAATGAATCTCCAATATCTGCTTTTCTCTATTGTAATCCATTGAAATTTAGAAAGTCAATAGGAATCTGGCGCCTTTTCCTTAAACCTTCCCCTAACACAAAACCGCCATAACTCCCTGCCATGGCGGTTTTCCATTTGACCTTACGGATGATATTCTTTTTCTGTTTTACATCCTGCGCAGCCGGAACAACCGCAGCCGCAGCCGCTCTTCCCCTCCCGTATATTGCGTACCTTTTTCCCTACAACGGCAGCCACTGCCCCTGTAATCCCAAGGAGAATCATCACATCAATCATCTATCCACACCTCTCTTCTGCCACTCCGGAACTATACCATGCTGCCTCTGCCTGAGTTCCGTTTTTCCTATTGTAGCATAGCCTGGCTTGTTTGTCAATGATTTTGATATTCATTATCATTTTATATCTCTATTTTCCTTTTTTGCCCTTTCATCCTCCGTTCCCTGGCAGTTCTGCCCTTTTTCACTCCCAAAGGCAGCCCCACTGCCCATCCCCTACTGGAATATCACCGGATTCTCCAAATACTCCGTCCGGACCACAAGATAAGGATAGGATTTCTCCACTCCTACCGTCTCCCCTTTCTGCGGCCCTTTTAACTCGGTGTCAATCACAATGGAATTTTCCGTCAGGTAAAGTTCATTAACAGAGATGCTATATCCTCCGGTGCCCTGCTCACCGTACCCGACTGCTATGTAAAGCCCCTGGTCATTGCTATAGGTCAGCTTAAAGGGCGCCGCCTTTTTTTCTTCCACCAGGTTCTTCAATTCTTCGGGCAGGTCTGCCTCCCCCACCACGGTACTCTCCAGGTCACGCACCTTATCCTGGTTTTCCTTTTCCACACTGCACCCTGTCAGGAAACGTACCATCAATACCCAAAACAGCAAAAAGACCACCCATACCATTTTTCCATTCAGCCTTCTGCCCATAACTACCTCCCATAAAATTTGACTACTACCAGTGTATTCCGGGGAAGGCGGGTTTATGATAAATATTGGGAATCAGAACGTTTAAAGGTACGCCTTGGAAGAAGGAACGGCAGGGACCAGGCAGTGTCAGGTGGTTTCGCGGTTTCGGAATGTAAGGAGTTCTAAAACTTCTGGTTTTTGCTAAAAACGAAACAAAAATGCATAAACTCGCTGCGCTCAGACAGTATGCATTTTTGTTTCAGCGCAAAATCCGGAAGTTTAAGAACTCCTAACATTCCTGCAAATGCGAAACCGCCTGACACTGCCTGGCCCCTGCCGTTCCTTCTTCCAAGGCTGGTTCTTTTCTTAGCATATTCTCGACATATTCTTAGCATATTCTTGTCTTAATATGGCCTTGTCAAATGCCGGGAGATGTCATAAAATGGGGGTAGTTTGTGGAAAGGATAAGCCTATCATGAATTTTTTTAAGAAATGTTATTGCCGTACATTCCAGGCCGCCTTCCGGCTTGCGCTGCCGTTCCTTCCTTACAGGAAACCGCATCTTGTTTCTGAGGTTGGGGACCTGCCGGATATCTTAAAGCAGCATCATTGTGCCCGCGTGCTGATTGTGACGGATGCTGCCATTACCCGCCTGGGCCTGGCCCTTCCCTTGGAAAAGGCCTTGGCTGACGGGCATATCTCCTGTTTTACCTATGACGGTACGGTTGCCAACCCCACCACTGACAATGTGGAGGAGGCGAGGAGGCTATATGTCAAGCATCGCTGCAATGCTATTATTGGTTTTGGGGGCGGCTCCAGCATGGACTGTGCCAAGGCTATGGGGGCGCGTATTGCCAAGCCTCGTCAGTCTTTGGACAAAATGAAGGGGATTTTAAAGATCCGAAGGCAGATCCCCCTCCTTATCGCTGTCCCCACCACCGCAGGCACCGGGAGCGAAGCAACTCTGGCCGCGGTTATCACCGACTCTGTTACCCGGCATAAATATGCGGTCAACGACTTCCCCCTGATTCCTGATTATGCGGTGCTGGATCCCCGGTTCACGGTCAGCCTGCCTCCTTTCCTTACCGCCACTACCGGCATGGATGCCCTGACCCATGCGGTGGAAGCCTATATCGGCTGCTCCACGACCCGGGATACCAGGAAGGCTGCCCGGAAGGCCGTGCACCTGATCTTTGCCAACCTGGAAGCCGCCTTTAAGGACGGATCCGACATTCATGCCCGCAGGCGTATGCTGATGGCCTCCTATTATGCCGGATGTGCATTTACCAAATCCTATGTGGGATACGTCCATGCGGTTGCCCATTCTCTTGGGGGGGAATACGGCGTGCCCCACGGACTTGCCAATTCCGTGCTGCTTCCCTTTGTATTGGAAGCCTACGGGACGGCCATCCACGGGAAACTGCACCGGCTTGCAATTGCCGCCGGACTTGCCTGCCGCCATACTCCCCGGGATGAAGCCGCCCGGCGTTTTATCGAGGCCATAAAAGATATGAAAACCCGTTTCGGCATCAGTAATACGATCCCTGAGATCCAAAAAGCGGATATCCCAAAGCTGGCGTGCTACGCCGACAAGGAAGCCAATCCCCTTTATCCGGTTCCGGTATTGATGGACGCCAAGGAATTGGAGCAGTTTTATTACAAGGTATCATCCTTTTAATTGTGGAGGAAATTATGACAGAACAAGAAATTCAACAATTGGTGGACAAACAGCGCTCCTGGTTTTTCACTGGCGCCACCTTAAACATCGGTTACCGGATCCAGGCGCTTACCAAACTGAAAGCCTGTATCTTAAAACATGAAAAGGAAATCAGTGAGGCCCTTTCCAGGGATTTGGGAAAGAGTGGTTTTGAAAGCTACATGTGCGAAACCGGCCTGGTTTTAAGTGAGATCTCTTATATGCTGAAACACATCCGGAAATTTGCCCGAGAAACCCCTGTCCCCACGCCCCTTGCCCAGTTCCATTCACGGAGTTACCAAAAACCTGCCCCCTATGGGGTAGTGCTGGTCATGAGTCCCTGGAATTATCCTTTCCTGCTGGCAATGGAACCGCTGGTGGATGCCATTGCGGCGGGCAACACCGTGATTGTAAAGCCCAGCGCTTACTCTCCCTGTACCAGCAAGGCCATCTTTACCCTCATACATGAATGCTTTGAGGAAAAGGAGGTTTCTGTGGTTACCGGCGGGCGGGCGGAGAATACCTGCCTGCTCCGGCAGCATTTCGACTATATCTTTTTTACCGGGAGCCAGGCTGTGGGACGGGAGGCCATGCGCCAGGCCTCTGCCTACTTGACACCGATAACCCTGGAATTAGGCGGCAAAAGCCCCTGTGTCGTAGAGCGGTCTGCAAACCTTCGCCTGGCCGCCCGCCGCATTGTATTTGGCAAGTTTTTAAACTGTGGGCAAACCTGCGTGGCGCCAGATTACATTTACTGTGACGAGGAAATCAAAGACGAACTGATCCGGGAACTGAAAAAGCAAATCAGGAAACAGTTTGGCAAACATCCCCTGAACAATAAAAATTACGGGAAAATCATCAATGAAAAACATTTTGACCGTTTAAATGCCCTGATTGAACCTTCTAAGGTGGTGGCCGGAGGCTCCTCGGACAGCCAAACCTTACAGATTGAACCTACTCTCATGGACGGCGTGGCCTTTTCGGATGCCGTCATGCAGGAGGAAATCTTCGGGCCGGTCCTTCCCGTGCTGACATACCAGTCTTTTGATGAGGCAATCCGCAAGATCAACTCCCTGCCCCATCCCCTGGCCCTTTATGTTTTTACCTCTGACAAACGGGCAGCCAGAAAAATCACCACCCGCTGCGGCTTCGGCGGCGGATGCATCAATGATACCATTATCCATCTGGCCACCAGCGAGATGGGCTTCGGCGGCTTTGGAGAAAGCGGGATGGGTTCCTATCACGGAAAAGAGGGGTTTGATACCTTTTCTCATAAGAAGAGCATTGTAGATAAAAAGACCTGGCTGGATCTTCCCATGCGTTATCAGCCATATCGGAAGATTTATGAAAGACTGATCCATGTATTCCTAAAGTAGCCGGGAGGGCCGAACCTCATAGAGGATCCGGGCAAACCGCCATGCCTTAAAAAGCATGGCGGTCTCTGGTTCTCCCCCTTTTCTCAGTCATCCTGCTTGCTGCATATGGCCAGCCGGTGCTGATACTTCTCCCTGGTGGCCAATCCACCGCGGATATGACGCTCTGACTTGTTCACATCCAGCACAATCCTTGCCCTGGCTGCCAAAGACGGGTTGATATGCTCCAGGCGGTCAGTTACATCTTTATGTACCGTACTTTTACTAATTCCAAACTTCTTCGCCGTCTGACGCACCGTCGCATTGTGGTCTATGATGTAATTAGCGATTGCCACCGCCCGCTCTTCGATATAATCCTTCATGGTTTTACCCTTGAGAACGTTTT
>CAJURT010000029.1 GCA_910588875.1 uncultured Lachnospiraceae bacterium | reverse complement strand
TTCTTAACTTCCCAAATTCGATATTGAAGGATTCCACTACCATCAATTTTTATTTAGGAAAGTGTAATAATAAATTTAAATTTCTAATTCCTTATCATTAGGTAAAGACTTCTCCATTACAATCATATCCTTTCAAATGTTAATAATTTACCAGAACTTGTAAGTATGATTCTAGCATAATTATAAACATAATTTCAATAAAATTCTCTTAACCATCAGGTTATTTTGTATGTTGAAACGGGTTCTATTATATGGCGGGAAAACTATTATCTAAAAATAAAGATGGATAAATATAAATTTTTTGTGAATTTGATTAAAAAGTCCTTTACAAAACGTCACTGGAGAAGCCTACCGGGAAGAATTTCTCGACCTCGGCGACCTGGAGCAGGAAGCCGTAGATTCCTTCATCGGCGCGGTCTGCTCAGCAAAAGGCCTTCCTTCCGATTCCGGCAGGGATGCCGCACTGCGCAAGGCCTATGGCCAAAAATTTGAGAAGCTGCAATTCCGCCCGCTGTATGTGCAGATTTTTGTGGAATCCTGGGCAGAAAATGATTTTTCTCTTCCCCGTTACGATACCTTTGAGGATCTGCTGCAGCATCTGCTCTGGCGGGAGCAAAAACGGTGGCTTTCGCTCTTAGACGGCGACCAGCCCTGCTGCAACTCCTTGATCCGGCTCCTTCTCCGGGCAAACATCAGTGGACGGCTGGATATCAAAGCTTTGCCTGATCTGTACCGCCCCGACTGGGAAAAGGTAGATTCCTTTCTCTCCAGCCATTCCTTTCCCGGAAAGCAGCGCCAGGAAGCCGCACAATCCCTGGTCAGTTCGGTCTGCCAAAATATGGATCAAAAAGATGCCGCCGCCAATCCTAAAGGCCATCCGCATAGCCAAGACATGGACATGCTGGCGGCCTTAAAGGTATCCGGGCTCCATCTGGTGGCCAGGCAATACGGCGGATGGTCTGTATATAACGTATCGCAGATGATGGCGGTAATCGGCGATATGCTGGCAGTCCCCGGCGAAAAAGGAACTGAGTTCCTCAAACAGCTTGCCCTTCAAGAGCACATAAAAGAACTGTCCCTGGCCGGATTTGCCAAAGAAGCATTATACCTGAAAGGCAAAATGGACTTGCCTCATCAAAGAAAATCCGGAAGATAGCTGGAATGCCCTATTGAAAATGCAGAACGGGAATGCTGCCATGATGAATTATCTCCTGGCCGGTGATTTCTGGCAAGCTGCCTCTGTATTCAAAAAAATGGCCAGTGAATGCAGTTACCAAAACACAAAAGCAGCAGAGTGCCTGGCACATTCCCGCTTCAATATCGAGCATTTTGCCTTCCTGATGCAGAAGGAAAAATACCGCGGGGCAGGGCTTGAGGCCGCCCAAAAGCTGTCTGTCCTGTTGCCGGAGAACCAAAAAGTCCGCCTGCGCCTTTTGGGATGCCAAGCCGTAGAACTGCAATGGCAGTATTTCCCATCCCATTCGCTCAGCCATGAGGCTCTTTTGGAGAAACTAGACAGGATTGAAAAAGAACTGGCAGCGGTTCCGCTTGGAGATCCGGATTTAAACGAAGCCTTTGATATGTCATGGGGTATAGCCAAGACCCTGAAGATCAACGCCATTCAGGAAAACGGCGGAAAGCTGGGAAACCTTATCGATGAAGCCTACCATATTTTATCACAATATCCAGAACTAACCTGTGTCCTCACCACCTGCATAACAGCCGTCCATGCGATGCATAAAAATGTTTTAAAGGACAAGGTTCCTCATGATGAGACTGAAAAATTATTCCGCTATGTAGAGTTGAATTACCATTCAGAATCTGCCCGCGAGGCATTTTTTACCTTGTTAAACGATTCTGAAGATGCCGGTAGGCGTGGCGATTACATCACAAAACCTGTGGCTCTCGGAGCCCGCCAGGATGCGCGCTACGGCTCATTAGGAAGCGGGCTTGAAGAATTTGACAAAGAGGCAGATTTCCTGAAAATGTTATCCGGCTATGTCCCTACAGGAACCTTCCGCCGCGAACAGCCAAAAATCGGTGCAAATGCCCCCTGCCCCTGCGGGAGCGGAAAAAAATTCAAGAAATGCTGCAGGGGGAAAGGTAAATATGACTGAATGGAGCTCACACCTCGTTTTTACACCTCTTAAAGCACTGAGGAGATCTCCTTTTCTCCCATCCCCAGGGCGTCCCTCAGTTCTTTTTGGCCGGCCGCGGCGAAAGCCGCCGACATACCAGCCGCCGACGCATTTCCTTTCAGCGCATTTTCCCCCCGCGCGCCCTTAAAATCTCCTTTCCCGGCTGGGACATTGCCAGCCGGCGCATAAGCTGATAATCTCCTCGCCCGGGATTCTGCCTCCACCCTTTTTGACAACAGCACCTGTTCACTCTTCATTGCCATACCTGTTCTCCTTTCCCGTCATTCAATCTCGAATTCAATATTGACAAATTCTTCTGAATCAAAAAATTCAGTTATGCTAACCTCCAACCCGCTGCAGATTTTCAGAATCGTAAAAATTCCCGGATTCTTTGTTGAACAATTGATAATATGCATCAGTGTGGTAAGCGGGACCGCCGCACGGTTTGCTAAGGCGTAATAGGATAATCTTCGGTCTTTGCAATAATACTCGATACGCTCTGACAATAATTCTTGTTCCTTTTTCATAAAGCAACACCCTTCCATTTATGGTATTACCTTAAGTTTAGCTCTTTTTCCAGGTAAGTACTTCCAAATAATATACTAATTGGAATTTTTTTCCATTTTTGTATATAAAAAGAGCGCCTGTAAGCATATCTCTGCTCTCCAAGCGCCCAAATTCTTATTCTGCCTTTTTGTACCCGCAATATACCTGATTATTGTCCATTCTGAGCAGCATCTTTCCCCGCTCCCCCATTTTCCCTGAAAATCACCAGCAGCACAAAAAAGAAAATCAGGTTAGAAAATGATGTGATAATATAGGATTCCGTCGCCATCATGGCAACCATTGCAAGAAACAGGCTGAGCCCCAGCTTTTTAGCCAGCGTTATCTCATCTGTGCGGATCTTTACAATCACCATCCCAAACAAAACCAGCGTAATCAAAAACACCGGGATCCCATATACCATAAGTATGTGAAACAATCCGTTGTGGACATTGAAAAAAAGCAAATCCGGGATCTTTGCCGCATAGTCATTCCCGATCCCTGTCCAGGGTTCCTCGGCCCACGCTTCATAGAACTGCAGCCAGACCGGCTCCCGCCCCCCGAATATCCTCACCTTGCCGGAAAATGTCAGCCCGCGGTTGAGATAACTGACATAAATCCTGGTAAATAGAGCCGGCACCGCCAGAGTAACCGACAACCCTCCGAACATCAGCGCATAATAAAGCGCCCGGATCCGCCAAAGAAGCTTCGGAACTGCCAAAAAGAAAAACAGCATGACCAATACTGCTACCAGGGTGGTCCTTCCCCTGAACTGCTTAGCGATTGGCCAGACCATCGTCGGGATTGCTGCCGCCAGGTAAAGATATACCAGCCATCCCTTGTTCCATTTTGACAAAAAGGAACAGCCGCACAAGGCTGATATGACTGCTGCTTCAAATACCACCATGCTGATGGTATTGGCATTGTAGCCGCTCCCGTCATGGTTTGTCCAATAAGATAAAATCTGCAAAAATCCTGCAATAATGATCACAAGGCTCACATCGTCCATCTCTATCTTGTCTGACAAATACAGGATCAGCAGCAAGTTGGCAATGTCGAAAACCACACCGATCCCTGATTTTGCCAAAAACATATTTACCACCACCAGGATCCCGGCCGCCACGCAGAGGATCAGCCCCCTCTCCCGCTCCTTGAGAGCCTGCTTCCAGTCAACATGGTTAAAAAACAGCACTACTAATGGCACAAATATCATCTGCCCGCCGCGGGAAATCATAATAAGGAACCGGTCTGCCGATGTATAGGCCAGGATCAGGACCGCCATCAGGATCCCCCATACCACCCAGTCCACCCACAGAACTGCTTTTTTCTTTTCCATCATTCCTTTATTCCTTTCTTAGGGTCTGTCCATGAAACGTCATACCATATTTTTGCATGGCAGTCAAGCAGAAAGTTTTGTCATTCCCCCGTGTGCTCCCTTTACCTATGCCCCCTGGTAATTTCCTGTGAAAACCAGTTTCCGATCCTGGCAAGGAATGCCAATGCATCCTCCTTTATGGCATCCGGAAACGAATTCAGAACCGGCGCTGTCTCGAAATTCAGCACCTGCCCAAACCCGATTGTCCGCAGTCCACGTACAAATCCAGCCCAATCCGTAGATGCCGTGTTCTCCCGTGTCTTAGTAAAGGTAAACGGGATCTGGTGCAGGTCTTTTACCCCGTCATTATCGTGAATATGGAGCACCTTTAAGCGCCCGCCCAACGTGGTAATAAACTCCTCAAAATCCACCCCCACCAAATTCGCATGCCCGGTGTCAAAACAAAATCCCAGCACCTCTGCGCCATACTGTTCATTGATCTGGTCAATGCGCTCTGCTGCCTTCTTCCCGTTGCAGCAAGGCCCCTCCACCAAATGCCCTCCCACATTGCTGTAGAGGTTTTCTATGCAGACCGTAATCCCCCTCTCCCGTGCAGCCGGAGCAACTGATTGCAGGAAACGCTTTGTCTGCTCCCACTCTGCCTCCTCGGATCCTAAGTTACGGGACAGCTTAAAGCCATGCACCACCAGATAAGGGCAGCCAAAAAAAGCACACACTGCCAGGCTCTTAGGTGCAACCACATCCCACAGGTAATCGTTTAGTTCCTGTTTTCCGTTTGGGACATAAATCGGGTAGGGCATATGCATCTGGTGGATACGGATCCCAGCCTCCTTTGCCCCCTGCCTGTGGGGGGTAAAATATTCCTCCAATTCCCGTTCCGAGCGGTCAAAAAAATCATTCCTCTCAAAACGGTAAAGCGTGGTATTTGTCAGGTAATAATTGAGGCTAAAATCCGCGCAGGAAAATCCTGCCGCTTTCATCATCCGGAATCCTGCCGCAGGGTTTTCATCCTCCACTATATTTTTCGTCTGTACACCAAGTTCCAGCGGCCTCTCCAGCCCCCTGTCCGCCTGTCCGTTTTTCCCTGCCGCCACCTCACACCTCCTTTAGCCGGTCAAAATAAAATGACGGCATATATTCATCATTAAAAAACCCGATATTCTCCACTCCCAGTTCCCGCAGCTGCCTTTCAATCTCCCGGTAATAGATATTGCAGATCAATACCACGCAGCCTTGGGGGAGTTTTTTTAGCGCCTTTGGTGGCTTTACCTCCAGGCCGCAGAAGGAAGTGCCCCAAAGCTTTTCATTATTATCGCAGGTGAACAGAGGCGGATACTTTTCCCCGTAACATTTCATATAATTGCGGCACATATTCCCGGCGCCGAAAAGAACCACCAGCGGATTTTTTTTCAGCTGTGCCTCGATCCCTGCCTGCCAGCAAAAATATTCCGCCGTGGCCTTTGCCAATGATATCAGATGTGGGCGCAAAAGCGGAGAAAAACCAGCAGCCGTGCCAGACATATCCAACACCAGTTCCCCCTCAAAGCTGATATCCCTCAGCCCACGGATCAGTCCCAGCCAGTCTGTCTGCTGCTTCCCCTGAACCGAGCAGGTAAAGGGCAGCAGCGAATTCTCCTGATGCCCGTCGCAGTCGCGCAGGATCACCGCCTTGATGCGGCTCCCCAGCGCACATGCGAATTCATGCATATCCTGTCCGCAAAGATTACACACCCCTACATCCATGCAAAAACCAAAACGTTCCTCACCTGCCTCCTCATTCAGCCGGTCTATCCATTCCGCCGCCTCCCTGCCATCCGAGCATACTCCCCTAACCAGATGGCCATTCACCCACCGGCACTGGTTTTCTAAGAGGAGCATTACCCCATGCTCCCGGGCAAATGCCGCCAGACGGAGATAATAAACGCGGTTTGCCTCCCACTCCGACCCCAAAGAGGTTTTTGACAAAGCAAAACCCGTGTGTTCCTGCCAAGGCCGCACAACCAGATAGCCACAGCCTAGCGTGCCGCAATACCGGATGCTCTCCTCATGGATCTGCATCATCCGCCCCCACAGATCCGTCCGCTTCGTCTCCCGCAAAAAGTAAGGGGCTCGGGCAACCGGGATCCCCAATCCCTTCTCCCTGCACTGCCCTTCCATCCGCGCAAACTGCAGGCCAAGCATCCCCGGCTGCTCCACAGCCGAAACGCCCTCCGGCTGCCCTGCCTCTTCTTTATCCGCCATCCCTGCCCGTTCCAGTTCCTGCGGCGGGCAGCACATGCCCATTTCCAGAAAAATACTATGAAACCCGGCATCCGCAATATCCTGCAGTCCCTGCCTGGGAACTCTGGGATTCGTGATGCCAGCCGGTGAAACACTGATATTCATAAAAAACCTCTTTCCTCGTCTTGTCCACAGAGTGCACCTAAAGGCCTGCCCCCCTCAGCCGCAGCATTCCCACATCTCCTGGCCAAACTGCTCTAAATCCTTCGCCCTGGCCGCCAGTTTTAGCCATTTGGTCAGGATTTTGGCATCACTCTGCTCCTTAATTTTTGCAGACAACCCCTCAGGGATGTTTCCAAGTTCCTCTAACAAGGCTAAAATGCTCTCAGCTTTCCCCTCGGCTTTTCCCCGCATCCATCCGTCTTCAATCAGGTCATCAATCGCTTTACACATCTCCTCTTTAGCACTCCCTTCCCCATCCAGCATCCGGATCAATCTTTTTTGTTCTCCCAAAAGCGCCAATGCTGCCATCTGTTCCACATGGTCCATTCCCTGGCATTATATCATTCTTTCAGCCGCCCCGCAATCACCGCTTTGATCTTCGTCGAACTAGTCGTCTCCGTGTAAGGAAAGAACACCAGGTCTGCCCCCCGTTTCCTCAGATATTCCCGCTTTGCCAGCCAGGCCGGATCCTCCTCGTAATCGCTGCCGGAAAACTGCACGTCAAACTGGTAGCGGCGGTAGGCTTCATCCGTATCCCCATAGTCCGCAGGGATCTCCACCGCCTCGTCCACATACCGGCATGCCTGCACCAGTTCCATCCGCTCTGCAAAAGGGATACAAGGCATGGTCTTTTTATTCTTCATCACGCTCTCGTCACTGACCACCCCCACGATCAGGTAATCGCATTGCTCCTTTGCCCGCCGGAACATGTTCAGATGCCCCACATGGAACAAATCGAAGACCCCGGCAATATAGCCTACGTGGTATTTTTTCGGCCCCGGATCCTCCCCGTCCTTTTTCCCGGCAGGCACCGGGAGTTTCCTTGGATATTCCAGGTTCCAGTCATATACCCCATAGTTCTTTACCCCCAATGCCTTTAACTGCCTCATCACCGGCACATAATTTTTGATGCAGATAATCACCTTATAAGACTCCGGCGCCAGCGGTTGGAGTTTGTCCGGCGGCAAGACCGGGATGCCGGACATCTCTGTCCCCCATTTTCCCGGATTATTGTCCAGAATCCCTGCAATCTCATAATCGCCAGCAAACTGCGACAAGAATTTTTTCGTGAAATTGCCGGAGCCGAAAAGGTAGATCCTCTTCCCTTCTGTCCCCCGGAAAATATCCCGGAAAATACGCCCGTATTCTTCCTCCGAATAGTTCATCCTCTGCCGGTTAGAATGTAAGATCCCCGCATTCCGGCGGTACATCTGATGATATTCCCGCAGCTCCCTCTCCTTGCGCAAATCTGCCATAAAGCTTCCGATAAACCGGTACCACAGATCCTTGTATTCCTCCAAATGGTACCGCTTTTGCAGCTGATCCCTCGGCAATAAAGCCTCCATCCGCGTATTGCCGCAGTAAACAAGGTCGATTGTCCTTTGCAGGATCACCTTTGCAGGCAAGTTTTCCACATAGAATTCCTGGTCATAGAAGACAAGGCTCCCCTCTGCATGGAAGGCATTTAAGCACACCAGGTCGATATAACCCCGTTTCAGGATTACCCCTAAATTCTCCTGCTCCTCCTTGCTTCCAAAAGCCGCCTTCCTCCACTTGTCTTTGCCCGGGTCATCTGCCTTGCGTTTCTCCCATCCCGGCTCAAAATGCTCCCAGTCCACATCCTCATAAGGCACATGCTCGGAAGATTGCAGGATAATATCCCATAGCCCGTCCAGCTGTTCTAAAAAACGCTCCCTGTCCTCAAAAAAAATACGCCGGAAGTAATCCGTTGCAGACTCCCCTTTTACATAAGGCATGACAAAAGCATCTTTTTCCAGGCAGGCATCCACCATCCTCACCCCATGTTTTTGCAGATCCTGCTGGTTCTCCATCATCTGCTGCAGCTTTTTCTTCCCCTCCTCATAGAGTGCCCGCTTCTCCACCTTGCCATCCCGGCGGATTACCGTCATCAGCGCATTCTCCTCCCCGCGGTCCATAGACAGGGTCACCTGCAAGGCATTGGCAAAGCATCCGTCCATGGGGCACTCCACCAGATAACCGTTCGCCAGGGTATGGAACAGCCCGTTTTCCATCAACGTCGTGTACAGACGTTCCTCCTCTAAGAATACGGTATCCGGATAATGGTACTGCGGGAAAATCCGAACCTCCAATTCCTCCTCCGGAAGATAATCCTCCGCAAATATTGCCTGCGGCCGCACCAACCCGGGAAGCACCGAATAAAACCGGTACTGGGAAAATCCCGCCGCCTTAAGCATCTGCTTAAGTTCCGCCCGCGCATATGCCCGGCCTTTCAGCTGCCCCATATCCGCCGCATTGATCCTCACATAGTTCTCAATGCCGTCAAAATTGCGCCCTGTAAACACATCCCGATCCCCGCAGAAATAGCGGATACCCAAACGGTTATCCGCCCCCAGAATCAGCCTGCCCTTGGGGCTCAGCATCCCATATAGTATCTTTAAAAGTTTGGCTGGCGCCTGGCTGCGCTCCAGGGCACCAACTAATACGATCACGTCATAGCAGACGGCCTCTCCCCCCTCGGTTTCCCGCTTTTCCTGTGCTGCCCGCCCTTGCAGGCTCTGCTCCCTCCGTTCTCCTCCTCCTGATGCCAACTCGTCTGCCCCTGCGCAGTCTACTGCCAGGCCGCACTCCGCCAGCGCCTCCGCCAGCACCTCGCAGGCAGGGTCGCCGCCTGTGACAAACAAGGCCCGGCCTCCCTTATGGAATTCATACCAGCAAAGCAGGCCTTTGGGCAGTTCATGGATTACATTTCTTGGTTCCATTGGTTCTTGGTTCCTTTCCTTATCCTCATTTGATATTCATCATCTGCATATCAAGGCCTGCTGTGTATTCTGAAATGCTTCTGTCTCCAATCCCCATCTGCTTCAGCTGGCATTTCAATTCCCTGGCATTATATTTGCTGGCCAGTATGTAATGTGCCTTTGGATACTTTTGTACTGCCTTCTCCGGATCCAACACAGGAATGCCCTGAACCCTTGTTTCCCATATAGTCTCATTATTATCACAGTAGGCCAATACTGCCCCGCGCCGCCTGTTTTCAAGCAAAATATGGCAAAATCTTCCCCATTTCCCACAGCCAAAGATAACAGCCTCCTGAATATCCACTATATTAAGTATTTTCTGGAGAGGCTCTTTCCTTTCCCTGAATGTTTTCTCATAGCGGCCAAATAACTGTTTCGGGTCTTCCAGCAAGCATTCCATGTCATCCCATTCCCCTTCATCTAGCATATGCCTGGCTATCAGCCCCTGATCAACTGCAATTTTTATCTGCTTTGCCAAAAACAAGATATCCCCCCATGCCTCCTGCCAGAATTCTCCCGACTGCCCCATGATCTGAAAACGTGCATTCATTTGCCGGAACATCTTACACAGGCAGGCAGATTGCCACTTTGTTCCCCTTTTTTCCAAAAATTGATTTACATAATGGTACTCTTCCGCCAGATAACGGAATGCTTTCCTGTTATAGCAGGAGGAATTCACATTATCTTTCCTATAATAATACACTACCTTGTCCAGATATACGGCAAGCCTGGCATTGCTATGAACTTGTATCATAAATCCAATGTCCTGATATGCCGCCCCCGCAGATTCATTCAAACGGATCCTTTTTGCAAATTCCCTTTTATAGATTCCATTCCACAGGTAATAATCCAATAGCACCAATTCAGGCCTTTCCTTGGGAATGACTGTAATCCTCCCTTCATTTGCCTCATATTGGTCTTTTGGATAAATTCTCATCTCATAGCGGATATCCTCACCTACCGGAGTCTCCATAAAAACCTCGGCAACTCCCTTCACATAATCCGCCCCGGTTTCCTGTGCAACGCGGTACAATATCTCATATGCATCAGGGGCAATCTTGTCGTCCGTCTCCGCCACTGCAACGAACTCTCCCACCGCAAGGCTGATCCCCTGGTTCACCTGATATCCATAGCTTTTCCTTTCTGACTTTATCACACGGAGCCTTGAATCCTTTTTTTCAAACTCTTCCAAAATCTCCCATGTGCCATCCGTAGATCCTGCATCAACCGCAATCACCTCGATGTCTGAAAGGTTCTGGCCAAGCACGCTTTCCATACATGTCCTTATATAGCCTGCCACATTGAAAGACGGCATAATAACCGATATTTTCGGAACCATATCATTCCCTCCACACTTCTTAAAATCACCTGTCAATCAGCCTGGACACAAACCCCGCCGCTCTTTCCCCTGCATGTCCATCCTCGTGAACCCCGTATTCATCCAGAAAACTCTGCACCTTTGCGTCATACTCTTCCTGGCCAAAGCATACTATGTTCCTGACCAATTCCTCATTCGATTTTGCGGTCGGGAAGGGCAAATGGTCATACTCAATCAATAAGCTTCTTTCCCCGTCAATATATTCATCTTTATCAACAGCAAGCAAAAAAACAGGTTTTTTAACAAAGGCGGGTTCAAACATAATACTGGAATAATCAGTAACCATGATGTCAGAGGCAGCAACCAATTCCTCGCTGTCATAATAATCACTTACGTCAACCACATATTCCGGTTTATCCAATTTCTTGCTCTCTTCTGCCACAACCGGATGTAAGCGCAAAAGGATCAGCCAGTCCCCGCCAAATCTTTTCTCCAATCCTTCCTTAACCTTAGCGAAGTCCAAGTCAATATGGCTGGCTTGCGGAATATATTCTCCCCCTTTTTTGCTGCGGAATGTGGGAGCATACAGCAGCAGCTTTTTGTCTTTCCCTAAGTGATAATATTGGGACACTGTCTCCCGGTATTCTAAACCATGAAACAACGCATCTGACCTTGGAGAGCCTGCCTGGAACACTTCTCCCTCAAATGCAAACCCTCTCCTGCATGTCGCTGTATCAAATTCGCTTCCCGTAATAATATAATCTATAATCTTGCTGTCATAATCACAAAACTCAATCAACGATTTCTCCTGACGAAACCTCGCCAAATCATACCCGAAAGATTTTAATGTCACACTGGCCCAGTGTTTGACCTGGATATAAACTTGACCTTCCCGCTTTTTTATCTGCGAAGGGATTCCAGTATCGCATATCCATATGCCGGCAGTTGACATCTCATAAATGAACCTTTTATTGTTGCGCCGCGATATCCGCCGGATCCCATCCGGTGCCCTTTTGCGCAAATCCTTTACTACCCACACAAGATCCAGATCATCCCTAAGTTTCAATAATTGCCTGGCAATTTCTTTCCCATGTCCGGCATAGTCGCACATGGCCAAAAAGACAATTTTCTTCTTATTAATCGGTTGTTTATCACTTTCTCTTGTATAGGAAGAAATCCTGTCTTCCCTCCCAGGGTCTACCATCCCTCCCCTTTGGTTTGCCTCCATAGGCAAAACTGCAAAATAATTGCTAAATCCCGCTTCCTCCAACTGTTCTGCTATTTCTGAATAATATCGAAAACTGCTGATTAATATAACCACCTCTTCGGCAGAATACTGGTTCAGGACAGAAATATCTGTGATCTTGACATCCTGGTAATTATCTCCTGCCATTTCTGAGATAATTTCCTGCGCATCAACTCCCCAAAGGCTTTGATCATTCTCTATAACTCCTTCTGCGCAGGCATTTTGTCCATATTTTTCATAGTAGTAATCGGCTCCATTACCAACGCCAAATAAAAATAACCGTTTCCCTTTTAAGGCTTCTTCAAATTCTTGCCAGGTTTGGCGGTTTAGGGTTTTATTTTTTGATATATGATGTTTTTTTTGTATTGCCTGGTCGATTTTGTCCATTGGTTTACTCCTTTCCTCCATCAATTTGAGAATCTCTAAAACTCTGGCAATAACAACTGCCCTCTTTTATATTTTTGACTAATGACTGGATAAACCTCTCCTAATGCTTTACGTCCTAATGCTAAAATCAACCCATCATTTGATTCTAAATCAAGTTCTGAAAATTTAATCACTTTATCTGATTTACACTCTTGTTCAGAAACTACAAATTTTTCAACATTCCATTTCTGATATTCAAAATATTTTTCAATTTCATGCCCCCATTTTCCATAACCGTAAATGTATATATTTTTATGATTGTTATAAAATTCCTCCATTTTATTAAAGGAAAATGGTTTGAACTCTCGAACCCTATCCAAATATTTTAAATGTTTCCAAATAAGATCTGTATCAAAACAATAATTATTTTCAATATATTTCAAAGCATTATAAACCTTTGAAAAATTAGTTATTGAAAATACTTTCCTTTTTATAATCGGGAAATCATATTGACTTACTAATAAGTCGGCATGTTTTAAATATACCACTTCACCTTTATGCAATAAAACATTTCCACCTACTAAATCCAACCATGTTTTAAAAAGAAAACCCTTTTGTGAGAAAAATTTAGTAAACTCTGCTTCAAAGTTTATTACAGCCCTTTGATATGTAAGAGGATATTGCAACTGTCTCCAAAACTCCATAAAATATGGACTCAGAACCATTCTTTTTCTTATTACAATAAAGTATCCCTGAACATGTTCTGCAATTTCACAACCCCAGTTTTTTTCTTCCCCTTGAACCCAGCGGCTTAATCCCCAGAAATCCACATCTATATTCTCAAATTTTTCAAAAATATGCCCCCATGAAAAAAAAGGTCCATAAAATGTATCATTAAATAAAATCACTTCATCCCAACATTCCCATTTCTCATCTGCAAGAAATATTAAAAACGTATCTTTATAAGCGCCTCCATCATATCCAATATTCTCTCTGATATAAAGATAGGATGTAAAGCAATACAATTTTTCCATTGTTTCTTGTTTATTTCCACCATTAATAACAACAACCAACTTATTCACCAATTCTTTGATGCTTTTTAAAAGAAAAAACACATAATCATTCAATACATTATTAACATCATAAAACACGAAAATTCCCAATCTATCCTTATTGCGCTTCACTCTTTCCATAATATTTTTATTTTATTATTTTCATTTAAATTGTTTATAATCTCCTTAGTATTTTCCTTGTTCAATGCTATTAATAGAGCTATTTCTTCTATATCTTTTAGTTCCGAATATTTATATATTGGATATCCTCGAAAACATTTCTCTTTCAGACTCTGGTCATCAGATACAACAAAACCCTGTAATGCAGGATTCCCCTCCCGAAAAAAAAAGCAGCTATAAATATGCTTTGCTATTTTCCCATTCCCATATATATATACTCGTTTTTGTGAACTGATAAATTCCTCCACCTCTTCTCTTCCAACCATATCCATTCTTTGAAACAAATCCTTATTTGCTTTTTTAACCTTATTCTTCGATACGTCCTCCATACTAATTTTAATTCCATAATTAAAACTAGCGTCATCCAATATACAAGTAATATCATACATGTAATTTTTCATAATATAAAAAAGGGCATTTATCGCTTGTTCTTTATCATAAAATTCTTTTGAAAAAATCTTCTTTTTCAATATAGGAAGTTTATCAATTTTCACGCTTCCATAGGGATTAAAATAATTGTTACAGTCGATATCTCGTTTAAAAGCATCGTACATATATCCCGCTTTTTTCAACATCCAAAATAATCCATTTTCAAAAACACTACAGGCGCTGTAATAGTCTATCGTTTGTTCATCAACCCATTTATCCAGATAATAAAAAAGCGTTTCTTCTTTTATAATATTTTGACGTAACACCAAAAAATAAGATTGTATATGTTGTACTAAATTTTTTTCCGAACTAGATATCCCCCAAAAATCCGCTTTACTTTCCTCCATTTCTTCAAAAATTTTTTCAAATGGAATAAATGGCCCATAAAAGCTATTATTGCACAGTACTAATTCTTCATATTTTCCTATCTCATCTTTATACTCATCTGATAAAATCACTCTTTTATATGCTCCAATATCTAACCCAGTATTTTCTCTATATATGATATTATCTGCATACTTATTTAATTCTTCACTATGGCATATAACACCATTAATCACTATAACCAAGTTATCTACTACACTTCTCAATTCAATTATTGTATTTTTATCAGATTCCCCTATCTTACCAGATGCCTCGTATAAACAATAAATCCCCAATCTCTTCATTGTCCTATTGTTATCCCTCTAAACCTATTTTTAATCGGCAAAAACATATAACTTTTAAAACTGTTGATGAGGTGCATACCACATTATTTTTTTTTCAGGTATTTTCAGATTTAACAATTCAGATTTAATTTCATTAACAATCTTTTTATTATTAATTGCTATTAAAATTATGTCAAATTCTTTATTTAAAACATCTTCTATACTGTAAACTTTTCTATATGCGAATTTGTATACATCATGTTTTTTATCAGCCCAACCTACAATGTTGCATTTTTCATTTTTTGATATTTGCTTAACATAATCCTCCCCCACCTTACCTGCCCCATATATCACTATATTTTTCCCAAACAGCAAATCCATCCGCGGAAATATAAAACGTTGCAATAAACCGATTTCCTTATTATCCCATGTCGTTAATACTCCTTGAAGTTGTCGAAATAATACGAGATCCATCTCGTTTATAGATATCTGTTGATCATATTTTAATATAATTTCCTTGCACAATTTCCATAATTCAAAAACATTCTCAAGAGATCTCAAATTTAATGAATGAACGATAGAATCATTACGATATATGTAATGATAATATGCTTCCTCAACCTGGCCAATTGATGACGCCTCTGCAATACAATAAATTAAATTTACCAGATCTTCCCCATATGATCTATCATCCGGAACATTTAAATAGCATTTCTTAATCAATTCCGTCCTGAAAATTTTAGACCAAATGCTAGGATTTATTTTTATAGAATGATCTAATCTTAATAAGGCTCTATATAACTTATGCTTCATATTGCTATCCAAATTATAAAATGCTGTACATAATGTCTGTTTACTGTTTATCCCACAGTTTTCCTTTATATATCCAGAATCAACTAAATCGACTCCTTTTTCCTCAATTATATCCATTAAACTTTGATACATATCGGCCTCTATCCAGTCATCCCCATCAACAAAAGCAATATATTGTCCTTTTGCTATTCTTATTCCAGCCTTCCTTGCACTTACTAAACCGCCATTTTCTTTATGTACGACCTTAATTCTTTTATCTGTTTCTGCATATTTTTCGCATATACTCTCACTCCTATCAGTAGAGCCATCATTAACCAAAATTATTTCCAAATCCCTGTATGTTTGATCTATTATACTATCAATGCACCTTGATAGATATTTTTCCACATTGTAAATCGGAACAACTACTGATAACATTTCAATATCCTTTCATAATTTATTTCTATAAATATCTGCTAATAATTATTTCTCCCTTCAATTGAACCATACGTCCTTTAAATAGTAATAACTATCTTTCTTAATAATTCGCTATTTTTCTCAAATTGATCCTTTACTTTCTGTTCATTCCATGAACCATCATAATGATGAATTGCAAATGAATGATTGCTGGGCATGATCCTTCCCGTTAAGCTGGATTTAGCTGACAGTACTTTTTCCGGATACACTGCCATTTCACTTATAATTTGAAAATCTCCATTATTGACATACCCTTTTCTACTAAAAAACTCTTTTTGTAAGGTAGGCGCCGGTGTCAAATTATAACTCCCATCTTCTTTTTTAAAAGATCTTTTCTCATATAAACCTTTCAGTTCCTTAATGATAGGCATTCTCTTTTGAGCCCCAAACCCTAAACCAAGACTAATATTCCGGGAACCATCCACACCAGAAAAAGCCGGTTGGTAGAGCAGTTCATCTAAATTCTTTAGCAATTCCACATCTGTATCTAAATATATACCACCATGCTCATAAATAATATCCAACCTGGCATAATCTGAAACAAATCCCCATTTTCCAGCTTTATATGCTTCATACATATATGTATTTTTTGTCACATCATAATTAGTCTCATCCCATCTAATAATCTCATAATCTGGACAATATTTTTTCCAACTTTCCATCCATTTTAAATTATTTTCTGGAACTTTTTTTCCTCCGAACCAGCAATAATGAATTATTTTAGGTATTTTTTGCTCCTTTGCAATCCTGTAATTTTCCGGGTAATATCTTTTTTTTTCTTCTCTATTATTCGTTTCATCCATAATATATCTAGTAGCAAAACAATCAACATTTTCAAAGCTAATATAGGAATTCAATTGTTCATATATTCCACAAATATCCATACATGAGATTAATAATATTATATCCTCCATTTTTATCAATTGTTTTACATTTATTAAAGGAATTGTTACACTATTTAATTGAATATTCTTCCCTATATGTTCACATTGATTATCCGCTATACAATAAATATATTTTTCAATATTTTCATCGACATAATAATTTATGAAATTTCTTAATGCTTGTCCCGCCCCAAAACAAACAAGTTTTTTGTCTTGTATCAGTTCTTTAAATTTATATATATCGCAATTATAGAACCTCACTGCTTAGATCTCCCTTTCACATTAATCGTCTATAAAACAATCCCTTCACGAATAATCATCTGCCATGTAATCATTCCAACTACTACCCTTTTTTCATCAACTACCGGATAATTGTTTAATCTGCTTTCCCTCAGCTTTTTTAATGCATCTACAAGCAATATATCCCCAAAAATATATTTAGGATTTTTTGTCATAATGGTATCAATTATATCACCATACAAATCTGCTTTATTCTCAATCGCACGTCGCAAGTCACCATCTGTTAAAATTCCTATTAGCTTTTTATCCTCATCTACAACGGCCACTACTCCTAGACCTTTCTTGCTCATTTCCATTATTGCATCTGTAATATTACATCCTCTGCATACTATAGGAAGATTCTCGTCCCTTGCCATAATATCTTTAACTTTAATCAGTGTTTTTTTCCCTAGAGTACCTGCAGGATGAAATAGGCCAAAATCAGTACTGCTAAATCCTATGTCTTCCGATAAAACCACTGCCAGAGCATCTCCGTATACTAACGCAGCAGTCGTACTAGATGTAGGTGCCAGATTCAAATAGCAAGCCTCTTTCTCCACTTCAAGAACTTGGACTATCTCACATTCATTTGCCAAAGCAGACTCTTTTTTCCCTGTAATACATATAATTTTAGACCCGATTACTTTTAAAGATGGTATAAGACGTAAAATTTCTTCCGTTTCCCCACTATGGCTAATTAGAATAATAATATCATTTTCTGAAACCATTCCCAAGTCTCCATGCATAGCCTCAGCAGGATGTAAAAAGAAAGAAGTAGTTCCTAAACTTGATAAGGTTGCTGAAATCTTCCGGGCAATGTGTCCCGATTTCCCCATTCCACATACCACAACTTTCCCTTTACACGAAATCAAATTTTCTTCTATTTTTACAAACACATCATCCAATGTGTTTTTAATTTGCAGTAATGCGCGTATTTCTTGTTCAAAAACCTTTTCTGCAATTTCTAATTTTCTCTGTTTATCCATTTCTTTACCTCATGTTTGCCATACCTTCTTTATAAACACTTTTGTATTTCTAAACAGTGTTCTATCAAAGATTTGGTTTTTTGTATTGGAAGCATATTCGCGCCATCAGATAAGGCATTTTCCGGTTCCTCATGTGTTTCTAAAAAAAGTCCGTTTGCACCTGCTGCAACAGCCGCCATAGACAAATATGGTACATATTCTCTATTCCCTGACGTAGAATTCCCATTTCCTCCTGGTTTCTGCACACTATGTGTCCCATCAAATATAACTGGATAGCCTAACTTTTTCATCTCTACAATCGATGTCATATCAACAACCAAGGTATTGTATCCGAAACTCGTTCCACGTTCACAGAGTATGATGTTTTTGTTATTTGCGCTTTCTATTTTCTGAACAACATTCTGCATATCCCAGGGAGCCAGAAATTGTGCTTTTTTAACATTAATCATCTTCCCTGTCTTAGCAGCAGCTAACAGCAGATCCGTTTGTCTGCATAAAAACGCCGGAATCTGTATAATATCACATACTTCCTTAACCATAGACGCCTGGTACGGCTCATGGATATCCGTGACAATTTTTACCCCGTAATCATTCTTAACCTTTTCTAAAATCCGAATTCCATTTTCCAATCCTGGTCCTCTATACGATTCTATACTTGTTCTGTTTGCCTTATCAAATGATGCTTTGAAATAAAAATCTACTGGTAATTCTTCTACTATTCTTTTTAATTTTTCAGCTAATTTTAGAACCATTATCTCTGATTCAATCACACAAGGACCAGCTAATAAAATAAATTTATTGTTCATTTCGCTTCTCTTTTCATTATTTCTTCAACCTGTTGCAATTGTTCTTTTGTATCCACTCCAATTGACGAACATCTGGTTTCTTTCACCTTTATTCTAAGTCCATTTTCAATAACTCGTAATTGCTCTAAAGATTCTGCTGCTTCCAGGGCTGACGGTATTAATTTTATATATTCCTTCAAAAAACCAACCCTATATGCATATACCCCCACATGACGATAATAAAACATTTTTTCTGTTTTTTCTCTATAACAAGGAATGGGAGATCTTGAAAAATAAATAGCGTTATCATTAATATCTGTAACCACTTTAACAATGTTAGTATTTACTATATCGTCTATATTTTTTATCTTCTCTTTTAAGGTTCCCATATAGAATTCACTTCCTTTTATCGTAGAAATCAATTCTTGCACCATTTGTTTTTGAATCAACGGCTCGTCACCTTGAATATTCAAAATAATATCATTTTCGTTCAATTTTAGCATATTAACACATTCACAAATTCGTTCTGTCCCACTCCGATGTTTGCTTGACGTCATTATTGCTTTGCCGTTGAATCCGTTAACACAGTTTAATATTCTCTCATCATCTGTAGCTACATATGTCTCACAAACATCTTCCATACCATTTACATTTTCATATACCCACTGAATCATTGGTTTTTTATTTAATAAGGCTAACGGCTTCCCAGGAAAACGAGTTGACTGATACCTAGCTGGTATAATAACTATTATTTTTTCTTTATTCATGATCCTCTCCCAAATTCCTCAATATATTTAATTAATAAGCATATAGGATTGTATCGCCTCCGTTTGCCGTATGGCAACGAATTGAAAATTTATACTCACTGCCATATTCTTTTATCCACTCAAATATCTGAAATAAATCTGACGGTTTATGATAGATACTGATTGCCATGATTGGTCTCCATTTTTTTATAGAAATTTCTGCTCCTTTTAACATATCTAATTCTTTCCCCTCGATATCTGCCTTTATCGTAGAGATCCTTTTTTCTGCAAAATATTCATCTATTGATACCGTTCTTATAACTTCCGCATCATCCTTATTTATATTATTTCCAATTTGAGCGCTTACAGGGGTCGCAGACAGAATTTCCTGTTTTCCGGAATTCTTATCCAAACCACTATTGATACAAATAATCTTATTTTCTATCCCCCACTCTTTTTCCAATCTTTTTACACGATATTCTAAAGCATTATAGTTCTTTTTTAACGGTTCAAATGCATAATAGGAATCAAAAGTTGCAAACTTTTCAAATAAAAACTGTTCTAAAGTATCTCCTACAAAAGCGCCCGCATCAATATAAACCTCTTTCGGATTTAAACACGAAAAACGATGCAGAGAAAAATATTGTCTATGATCAACAATACTTTCTTCTATTAATGTTCCATTTACTCTTGCTTCTAACATAGCCACTAATGAAATTAACGAATGTTCATCTTCCAATACTTGTAGCATAGCTTCCATTCTTTCACGATGATTCCAATAATATATTGCCGCACAAGAACACACCATTCTAACTTTTATATCCATTTGTTTGATTTCTGAAAGAATTTCCTGATAGGTGTAAGGATTTGTTGTCATAACCACAATTATATAATCTTCTATATTCATCAAATCATCGAGTTTAATAAGATTATAATTTCTATACTTCCTATATGCCTTTTTTGTATCAACTATATATTGCGGAACAAGATTTATATCCATCATATCATCCCACCACATTTCTGTTGTTGCTCCGCTCCCCCAAAAAATCAATTTGTTAAAATCATCCTCTTTGAAAGAATAATTTGCAAAAATATTTTGCAATTTGTTAATATACTCTGATCTATCTATGTTCTTCAAATTATTTAATCCCTTCCGGCAAACGCCTGGCATCCACTTTACATTTTATTGCATACGTACATTTCCTGCACAAAAGATCTCTTCCATCATCTTTTAGAGACTTTCTAATATCATTCAAGCTTTCACCGTTTATTATCTCTTCATACGTATTTTCCATCAAATTCCCTATAGGATGTTTCATGCCGTAATCCATGCAGCATAGCAATACTGTTCCATCCGGCAATAAAATATTATGATCCAGTCTATCTCTGCTATGGTAACAATATATTTCCCCATCTATATAGCCGCAAGAATCCATATTTTCATTTTTTGACATTAAGTTTCCTGCGCGATCATGTAAATAAGATTCTATTCTTATTCTTCCATTGTTCACATTCATAAACTCTTTTAATGGCACGCCTTGACAAGACCCCGAATCTATAAATAATGTCCCATCTTTTTTAGTTGCATCTAATAGCATATTAACAACATTCCAGTATTCGTCTGTTATCGGAATATGTGCATAATTGTGCTCATCAGGAACATGAAGTATAAATGATTTCAGAGGCATATTAATTAATCTCCTACACTCAACGCGGCTTAATCCTACACATGTCGTATATACTCCTACCTGATATCCTCTATCTACCGCATATTCTATCATTTTGATACAATCTCTATTTAAAAATGCTTCACTCATTCCCGCAAAATAAATTTGTGTGTTTAAAGGCAATTTTTCTAAACAACATTTGAATGTATATAGTGACATTTCCCGTGTTCTCTGTTTATCGTCCTTCCAGTACTGCATTGTTAATAATTTTTGCGGACAATATTTACAGTTAACCGAACATCCTATAACCGTTGTTATTTCCATTTTAGGTAGATTGAATTCCTCTAAAATTGTATCAATGTATTCTTGGCTCAATGTAATGTAATTTGAAACTCCATATTGACGTAATTCCCTCTCTATCCCCGATATTTTCCCCAGTGATACACCTATTATTATTCCCCATTCATTTAATTCTTCCAATTGCTTTAGTTGCAGCACAGCAATACCGTCGATTTCCGATTTTTGACCAGTACGCGAGGTTACAATAAAACATTGTATGTTTATCCCCAAATCCTTTAAATCTTTTTGCAATGCTACCCCAACATTACCAGCCCCGTAAATAGCCACTTTCTTATAAGTACTGGCAAAATTTATTACATTTTTTAGGCATTCTTTTTTTCTTTCTGTCATTTATTATATCTCCTATATAAAAATTTTATCAAAATCAATTCTATCAAACACTTCTAGATTTCCTCCTCTTGAGGCATTTATAATTTTTATGTTATGGCTTTTTGCATAATTCTCTGCTATTTCGTATGCCATTAACATACGGTCTTCATAGTGATTATAGATGTCCCTTTTCTCTTCTTGAAAAAAATAGTTTCTTTTATTACTATAGTTACAATCCACACCCAATAAATATATTGTTGAAAATCCCATATATACTGCTATTTGTATTGCGGCATAAGTCACTGTCGCATATGTATACACCTTTCTTTCTAGATTTTCAGAAAATTTTGGAGGAATCTTAAAGCTATGCCCTGTAACAGCATGTATTACATGCATCTCTCCTTTATAGGCCACATTTTTCCAGTAAGAATCCCCTATAAATTTATTATCAACATCATAGGCAGCAATATCATCCCAATATTCTTTCATTCCCAACCTGTCTAAAAAAACATAATATTGTGGTTTCCATATTTTTTCATCAACATAAAATACGCGATTTACACCAAAACATATCTCATTATTCTTTGATAATATTTTCAAATCCTCTTGTTTCAAACTTGGTCCTGTGGCAACTATAAAGCACCGTTCGCTATAATGTTTATTACGGAAGGCTTCTATATCCCGATTATAATATTGGGGCAATAAGTCAGATACATCAAAAAGATCGACTGTTTTCTTTGCTTTGCAATTATTTTTCGATATTTCTGTCGCAATCGTACAAATGAGAATATCCTCTTCATTTATCTGTGATATCGTATCGAATTCAAAATTTTCTCGGATCAAACTTATCCTTTCATCTTCAGGATTTTCCAATAAATAAACATTTTTGTATCCCATATCCTTTATTTTTTTATATAACATGCAGGAATATAAAGTTGTACCTAAGATAATGTTATTCCCCATATTAGTTACAGGAATTTCTATGTTTTCTAAAAATTTCACATCCCCATATCCCTGCATTTCAGATGGAAGTTGTGACATCCGAAAATATTTTTTAATATGGTGATCATGTAGCTTGTTTAAAATCTGTTCTTCGTTTACAGGTGTGACTATTATAAAATAGTCATTAAAGTTTTCCAGATATTCCTCAAAACTTATTATTGGATGATTTAAATAATAAGCCCCTTGCTTACTTATATCTGAATCGATATAGGCAAGGATCTGATATTCATGTAAAAATCCTGTTATAATTTTCCCTCTCTCACCAACACCCCATATTACAAATTTATCGATACTCATCTTTCTTCATACCTCTGCATTTATATATCGCAAAATTATTTCATTTTGGACTTCTTTTTCCAATTCTACAAAATAAGTGCTAAACCCAGAAACTCTAACCAATAGATTTTTATACTGTTCCGGAAATAATTGTGCTTTCTTCAATGTTTCTTGATCAACAACATTAAATTGCACTTCCATTCCTCCCATAGAAAAATAAGTTAATATAGCGTCTTTCAATTTTCTTTTTCCATCATCAGTAAAAAATGAAGGACTAAATCGCAAATCCAATACCATTCCATTTGACATTTTATCCATGGGAGTTTTAGTAATTGATTGAAAAACAGCTAATGGCCCTCTAGCATCAGTCCCTTGTACAGGTGACAGAGAACTTGCTAATGCCATTCCTTTTTTTCTTCCATCAAAAGATGCTAACATGTATTTTCCCATTTCTGCATGAAGTGCTACTGTATAAAACCCTGCCTGAAAATATCTATTGATATTACATTGATCCAAAGCAAAAATAATATCCTCTACTAATTCCTTCATTAATTCATCCACTATTTTTTTATTATTGCCATATTTAGGTATGTTACATATTTCTTTTTCAATATGTTCATAACCCACAAAATTTTTGCTTAAAATCATGGGAAGATCCGTAAGAGGTATTAACCTTTTCTCAAACACTATAACTTTTATTGCCATTAAAGAATTCACAACATTAGCCATTCCAGCAAAATTTACAGATAAATTACAATATTTTGTCCCTTTTCTAGTCACATCCTTTCCTTTTTCCAGCGTTCCCTCCATAAATAAAGATAAATATGGGGCTGGCCATTCTTCACTATAAGAAAAGTCTGCCAAATCTAATAAATAACATGCATTATGTATAAGATAAAATAACTCTTTTTTGAATTGATTATAAAAATCTTTAAAGTCCAAATATTCTATTAACTCAATCGTATTTTCGAGCGAATATCTTTTTCCTGTTACCGGACATACGCCCCCAAACAACATCAATTCTAAAATTTTAGCTACATTCAACCTTAATCCTTCTGTATGCGAATATTCCTTCCCTCCAATAGACGGCTCAACACAACCCACAATTGAATAATTTTCTGCATCTTCCTTATCCATCCCGCTTCTCTCTTTAGCTTGTATCACAATCCTATCATTAAATAAAGCCGGTACTCCCATCCCTGTAGAAATAGCTTCTAATGCTTTATTCCATACTTTTTCTGAAGTGAATGGATCAATTCTAAGCGATAGCATTGGTTGGTTGGCTCGTGTTTCCATCTGTGCTTCCAAGAAAAAAATTGTCAACGGATTCTCACTTTTATCTCTCCCCCCCAGCGTAACATTTTGAAATGACAATGCCTTTCTGTCAAAGGATAATTTTTTCCAAAATGAATTTATCAGTGTCTTTACGCGTTTCTCATCTATAATATTTATATTCATATCTTGTTCATAAAACGTATATAAATACTGATCCATTCTTCCAAGAGATATCCCTTTAATATTTCCCTCTAATATCATAAACTCATGAAAAAACCATAATAATTGAAGCGCCTGCTCAAAACTACGAGGTGCATCATACAGGATACATTCACAATTTCTAGCTATTTTCTTTAATTTTATATTTATGTCTGAATGCTCATAAGCCATATCTATATATCTTTTTATTAATTCTTGTAATGCTCGAATAACTATAAATTGCGACTGATAAAACAAATTTTTAATATCATTATTTTCCTCAGCTAACTTATTCTTTACCTGTAATAATTTACAGCTTAATCCATTTTTCAGAATAGCTTCATATCCCGGAACCACATGCCCTCCTGGAAATCTAGTAAATAACCGCATTTCATAAGCATCTTCTATTTTAGCAGCTTCCGCTTTACTTATCCTATTCTTTTTTTCCAAACTCCAAATTTCTTCATACACATTCAGAGGGTATGTACTATTGACATGACGATATCCTGCATTTCCCAATAAACATTCTGCATCATCCACCCAAATTTCCTTTAAAAGCGCAGCCAGCAATAAACTATATGCTCTTTGTAATGATTTACTGGAAATATATTGCGTACAATATCTCTCAAATTGCTCTGTTAATATTTCTTTATCATATTTTTTCAAAATTGAATATATTGCGATATCATTTCCAAAAACCAGCCTTTGAAGTCCATGAAAAATATTTTCTAGATCTGTGAGCATAGATGCCTGTATATCTATTTCTTTCCGATTTGATATGTATATCCGGTCATTAGGAAAAACATCTACAATCTGAGAATCCGGTATTTTTGACAAAGTATCCCTTATCTGTCTTTTCGCTTCTCTATTTTCGCAACATATCATTATTACCATATCTTTTGATAAACATGGCAACAATTCATCGCTTTTTATAACAGTGTTTTCACCAATATAATAATTATCTACTATATATTTTTCTTTTATCAAATATTCCTTGTTTAATATCTTTTTTAGCTGTCTTCCCCTCTTACCAAACGGATAAATCACTATCTGGGCGGAATCTGTTATATAATTCTTTAGTACTTGGCGTACCTGATCATTATAAGTAATTATCATGATTTTCTCCCGGTTGCACCTGTAATGCAGGTTTAACTTTTTCGTCATTATCAGGCGTGAAGCCTCTGCATTTTTTGCAGAAATTTGTATATCCTTTATTCGTGTACCCAAGTCTAAATTCAATCAACTCTTTTTTATTTTCTTCAGAAAAATTTTCCAGTTCAAAAACCTCTTCCATATCTTGTGTGCCAGCAATTCCTGCCACAGTTGCATATGCAGCATAATTGCAATTATATAACTTTCTATCACGCAATTCTTGCCATGATTGATTGCATTGGGATCTATGCTGTATTAATTCTAAATCCGTCAAATTTGAATAATCCGTTTTTTCCGGTGCCAAATCTATCCAAAAATCCGCTTCATTGATATAATATTTAATTTTATAAGCATCTAATTTTTTAATCAAATCATGAAACTGTTCTCTATATTGTGGGACAGCCTTCCGGTAATCATCTACTGTTATTTCAACATTGCATTGACTCAATTGTTCCAAAACAGTATCTTCCGGCACGATCGTTCCGTTTGTAACCAACCGAAGAGTATTTATTTTATCTCCGTAATGTTCATCTAGATATTTTATTAATTTTGGAGTATATTTATAAAGCAATGGTTCACCGCCGCTCACATGAAAAAGCATAATATAATCCACACAAGAGAAAAACAAATCTATATCTGTCTTCAAATCGCTCCATTCTCGAATATAATATTCTTTAGCAAATGGATTGAAATTCAAACAATGCCTGCATTTCAAATTACATGCTGTACTCGGTAAAAAAGAAATACTGGAAAAATAAATTTTATTATATTTATAAACATAATATATAGACAAAAATTCTTCAATAATAAAAAAATCACTATTTTTGACATAACCTTTTTTTTCCAATTGCCTGATCGGTTGAACTCTCGCAATTTGAGACATAGTAATAATAATTGCTTCCGAGTCCAACAGTTCTATTTCATCCAAATCATAACAATAGTACCCTTCTATTATTCTTTTTTGTTTTTCTCTATTATTGTCGATATATCCTTTAAGTTCTATCTCATTTTTAAAAATCTTCAAAAACTGATGTCCATAATCACCTGCCCCAAACAGATAAAATGCATTTTTACTTTCAATCTCATTGTATACTATATCGAATTCATGACCTCTTTTTTTCCATTTCATAAATAGATCCTGCCTCTCTAAGATTCCAACAGCCGATAATATCGTTCTATTCTTTCAGGATAAGAACTATTCAGCTTTAAATATTCTTTTTCATATTTTTTCATAATATTTTGAAAACTATTTTTTGATTCTTCCAAATTTTTTTTGACTGCGATTTCTACAGCATTGCTACTGTGATAAACTAAAAATCGTTTTACATAATCAATGATATATCTATCTATATTTTTATCTTCAAAAGCCTTTATTACTATTTCATATGCCTTTAACCAATCTCTTAATTTTTCCACATCTTCTGTATGGCATCCCGAATTTTCCCTTTGATTATAGTGGTAAAACGGATAGTCTATATATTTTGCCCTTGATACGTTCAATGCTGCTTTAGCTAAATAGACAACATCCCCCCCTAAAGAAAGAGTTTCATCAAATAATAACATTTTTCCGTCTGTATCCTTCAGTACTTCCTTTTTATAGAGTTTATTCCACATATATGCAAATCCACGATATCTATCTCTTATATAAAGGTACGCTAATAATTGGTCTCGTCCAAATACCGCATCTGTTACGGATGAATTGTTTTTAATCACATCCGACTTTCTGGAAATTTCTTTACACCATCCCCCCGCTGCCATATCCAACTGATATTTTTCCATTTCATGCATCAATACTTCGTACATATTTAACTCTATCCAATCATCACAATCACAAAATGCAATCACTTCTCCTGTTGCCATTTTTAATCCCTTGTTTCTTGCATTACTCTCTCCCGCATTTTGTTGATGCAATGTCTTGAAGCGTGGATCTAATTTTGCAAATTCATCTATAATTACACTAGAAGCATCACTAGAACCATCGTCAACACAAATAATTTCCAAATTTGAATAACTCTGGTTTTGAATACTATATAAACATTTTCGTAATTCTTTTTCTGTATTATACACTGGAATTATTACCGATATTTTCTTCATATAAATTTATACCTTTTATTCATATATTGCATTAATATCATATTGTTTTAAAATATCACAGCACAATTCTAACTGTTCTTTTGTTGGAGGTTCTATCTTCCTTAGCTGATAATCTAAATTATATCTGTCATATTTAGATATCCCCATCTTATGATATGGCATTAATTCAACCCGCTCTGGCATTATCTGCTCAAGAAATTTTCCAATATTATTCATTTCCCTTACAGAAATGTTTATATCCCAAACAATAGGAATACGTATCCATAGCTTCTTTTTGCTTTTACTTAACATTTTAGTGGTCTCTAAAATCTGCTCATTTGAAACTCCTGTACATCTTTCATGAATTTCTTCAGAAACAGCTTTGCAATCTAAAATAATCAAATCAACATACTTTAAAATTGAATCTATCATCTTAAAAGGATAATTCCCCGCTGTTTCAATCACAGTTGATATATTCTCATTTTTGCATCTTTTTAATATTTGTTTTAGTTCAACCGGTTGCAGCATCGGTTCTCCTCCAGAAAATGTCACTCCTCCTCCGGAATTTTTAAAGAACATTCTATCTTCACATATTTCTTCAAATAATTCTTCTTCTGAAATATTTTTGACTGAATATCCAAACACCTCTTCTATAACTGCTTCTGGATTATGGCACCACAAGCAACGCATATTACACCTTGCCAAAAAGACTGTTGTGCGAATCCCCGGTCCATCCCCTACGCAGCAATGCTGAATATCTGTTATCCGCAATATTAAAACTCCCTATCTCTCTTATGCATCATTTTAACTATATCAATTTAATCCTAGTGACTGGATGCACCTTCCGTTTCTCCACTGGCGGTAATACCATATAATCCCCAAACTTAAAAGTCAGATAGCTATCATAATCCTTAATGCCCTGAAAAGTCTTCCCCTCAAATACAGTATCCGTACTATTTTCATACCAATTTCGATAATATCCGTATTCGTTATTAGGAGTAGGAAACATCAAAATACGAACCATTCGCGTCTTTTTCTGATTCGCATTACAGATCATCCTATGATAATACCGGAATACAGCCTCTACCGGAATCTTATCCAGCAACTTATATAGTTCTTTCTTCCAATAATTTCTTTCCGCAATTTTCCCAACTTTTGACCACAAAATTTTTCTCACACAAAAACACTCGAAGTTCTTGATACCCCGCAAAAAATAATTGTCTGGCACTCCGTCTAATGGAAATATATCAATAAAAACCCCTTGCATATATGGCATATGCTCCTGATATTCCCGCAAAAAGAGCGTATCCTTTCTACGCAATTTCCCGTATCCCCAACGATATCCTTTTGTATTTCTGTGATCTTGGAAAACAAATCTTGATTTATCCAACTCTTTTTTGCACGCCTTGCGAAACTTCTCATACTCTGGGCGCAACATCGCAATATCGGCATCATCATCCCATGGAATATATCCCCCATGCCTGACAGCGCCCAGCAAAGTTCCTGCAATAATGTTATAGTGAATTCCACATTTCCAACAAATCCTGTCCACTTCAATAAGCATTTCTAATTGAATCATCTGAAGTTGGCGAAGCATATTCCCATCTAACTGAATCATTCTAAATCCCTCTATATGATTTTACTATTGGTTGAACATTATCTTTATACAATTCCGTAATATAACTTTTGATATTCAAAAATCTGATGCAAAATACAATAATTCATACTTACATCAGATTTCTTTAACAAACTTCTATCTTCTCATATTCTAATTTTCTTTTTCACTTCAAAACTCCACACAACTTTATACAATCCAACAATAAATCAACAAAATCTATTGTAAAGCATGAAATTTTCAAAGTTCAAAGCATCCGAAGCCGCGATCTTAGATCAAACAATAATCCTGCTACTTCCGCCCCTCCCCCGCCAAAAACCTCTCCATCCCCCCAGCCAACGCCGCCGAATCCCCGCGCGACAGCTTAAACTCACTCTTATTGCTCCCATTGATCATGGAAAGGAAATCACTGATCTCATAGCGCAGCCCATCCCCCAGGAAACGCTCGGAGAACTTCTCCACGTCCCGCGGATCCTCGTGGTGGACTTCAAAGTAAGCCGTCTTCCACCAAGGCGCCTCCACCACGATATAGCCCAAGGTTCCTGAGATCACCAGCCTTCCCTCGGACTTCACCCCCAGGCCGCAGGTTGCTGTCCCCATCGCGCCGGGGTATCTAAAATATGCCTTCGTGAACAAATCAAGCCCGTTCTCCCCGCGGATGGAGTCAAACCGGAGATCCTCAAACTGGCTCCCCAAAAGCTTAATCACCGGCAGCATCACATAGCTGCCCAGTTCCGTAAAGCTTCCCCCATGCTTCACGTCAACCAGTTCCCGGTTCTGGGGATTTTCCAGCTTGGTAAAACAGGCTTCCACATTCCGCACGGTTCCGATCATCCCGCTGCAGGCGATCCCCAGCAGTTTGCTGAAACCCGGGCAGTAAGCCGTCTTGATGCCCTCAAATAAGATCAGGCCGCGCTCCTTGGCATACTCAAACAGTTCTTCCGCCTGGGCTTTCTCAAGCACCATGGGCTTTTCGCAAAGGACATGCTTTCCGTGCCCCAGCGCTGATTTAATATATCCGTAATGGGTTTCGTGCGGGGAGGCGATATAGACGGCATCCACTGCCTGGTAAAACGCCTCCAGGTCCTCGTACGCATCGATCCCCCACTTCCGGGCAAACCGTTTTGCACTCTCTGCATGCGGGTTATACACAGCCTCCGTATTCAGCCCGCTGACCAGCTTGGCCTCCGGGATAAACCGATTTGCGATCCTGCCGGTGCCGATGATCCCGATCCTGCGGATGCTCGCCTTCTGGGCGCGCAGCATCGTGCTGGAGATGTTTTTTGTCCGCTCTAGGTAAACTACCTTGCAGTATTCATTCAGGTAATCAAACTGCCCCACCCAGTCAGAGCCCACGGTAAAGATATCCACCTGGTACTTTTGGATGTCCAGCGCCTTCTGCCCTGGCGAACTCTCGATCAGCACTTCATCGGCAAAGCCGGATTTCTTTACGTTCTCAATCCTGGTCATCAGGGAATCAACGACATTGAGCTTGCCCCTCGTCTGGTCATACTCCTCCGTGGTGACCCCCACAATCAGGTAATCCCCCAGTTCCTTTGCCCTCTGCAAAAGCCTGTAATGTCCCTCATGGAACAGATCGAACGTGCCATAGGTGATCACTTTTGTCACGTTTTTTTCCTCCTTACCGATTCCGTAATTTTTCCTGCACAAAGCGATAAACCTTCTCCCCGCTCGTCCCGTCGTGGTTCGCGGCAACCGAACCGTAGGCCTTTAGCTGGCTCTGCTTATCAAAGGCATGGCCGGTGATATTCCCGTCAAGGAAATCTGCCAAGGAGTTAAAAGCGCCCTCCATGCAGCAATACTGCAGCCACTGGGATCCCTTTTGGAACCCGGCCTCCCCCCGCAGCAGATCCTCTTTTTCAAACCCGATCCGGATCTCCTCACTGCTGCCCGTTTTAAGCCCAACCTGGTAAAGCTTTCTGTCATAGGGGGAATACAATAAATACTCTTCTCCTCCTGTACCCTCTGCCGGGCTTACAAAGGTCTCCCTTGACCAGGAAATATAATATCCGTTCTTCTCTTTTTCCTGCCTGCCAAAGCCAGGCTGCCATTCTGCCATCTTTCCGCTCTTCTTATCTAACCGGACAAACATATTTCCCCACCCCGGCGAAAAATACACATAATCCCCGTAAAATGCAGCCCAGCCAAACAGCCGTTCCTCGCACTCATGCCCATGCACCGGATCTTTGCCGGCTAACCCATCCGGGAAATTGCTGTATTCCTGGATACTGCCGGACTGCGGGTGCCATCTTACCACCGTCTTCCCCTCAAACGGCAGGCACCAGATCTCCCTGCCGTCCGAAACCAGCGCGCAGCGCCCTTTCGCCCCAGCGGCCTTAACGGCCGCAACCTGCTGCTCTCCCGTAGCCGCATCCATCACCAGCACGCGGTTATCCGTCGGCGAAGCCAGATATAGCTTCCCGTCAAGCACACAATATCCGCCCATGCGCCGGTCCCCGTTTTCAGCAATGCCGGTATACACATCCCGGCCGCCCTCAAAATACCGGATTTCTCCTTTCACCGTATCATACCTTACCATTGCCGGGTACTGATTGGGGATCAAAAACAGATAGTCACCGCAGCCGATGGCTCCGTAAAATGCCCCCTGCTGCTCCACCCTCTGCTTCAGAGGAATCCTTTTCTTAATCCAGTTTCCGCCTTCTCCCTGCCCGTCCAGCACCAAAATATCCTGGGCATTGGCCGGGCACAGGTAATCCTCCCCGTTGACCCGCACCGTCCAGATATAGTAATCGCCCCTGGCATACTCTGACAAATCACAGCAATATTCATATTGGAAATCTTTCCCTGGTGAATGGTAAAGCTTGTTGCCCTGGGTTACCATCCATTCATGGGTGCCGTACACAAAGAATCCCCGGATCACTTCCCCGCGCCAGTCGTCCTCCTTCGGCGCAGTGTGGATATTATTGTTCAGCACAAACAGCGGCTTCCCTGCAATCCCAAACAAAGAAGTCACCGATGTGGCCGAATCCCCGATATAGGCATCCGAATGCACGATCGCATCCGTCATATCCGGCGAATCATCATAGATCCCGAAATCCCCTGCCATAAAATACCGCTTAAGCGTATCATACACCGGCTTATACTGCGGCCTCATGCTTTCAAACGTGGATTCCAAAAGCGGGTGCGGCCGCCACAAGAGGCAGGCATCCTTCCTGCCCTCAAAGCAGCGGAACACGTATTCCATCTTCTTTAGGAAACCTTCCGTGTTCCCCAGCATCCCATTGATGCTGGTATTATAAAAATATACTTTCCTCCCGGTAAGCTTCTCCCTCCAGGCCTCTGGCGGTGCCGGGGGATTCTTGCAGAGCCGAACCACCCGGTCGAACTTCGGCGAGCCGAATGCCATCAGCTTCTCCTGGGGCAATGCCTCATCAAAAAATTTGCGGTATTTCTCTGCCTGTATCACAATTAAGTCTGCCTGGTAATAAGCCGGGCACCTGCGCTGCCCCTCGCTCATGCCCCCGGATGTAGAATAATAAGGAATATATACTAAATAGTCGGTAAACCTTTTTAAATTGGAAGAATAAAAAAAAGGATGTACACTGGTCACATAGTTGCAGTTATCATATGGATTATGGATAAATACAGCGTCCGGATGGCGCTCCTCGAAATCATAATCCTCGTAGTTGGTAACCGGCACATACTCCGGGTATAACTCCCCCTCATAATGCATCTGCCCGAAATCCCCGCCCTGGTTCCTGTCAAAATAAGGGATTGGAACCACATAGGCATCGCAGTCCTCGTCCGCCTGCGCTGCCATCCACACGCTCTCTAGGGAATCCCACATGGAAACTTTATAAGGAAGGAACACCACCTCAAGACGCTCCTGTATATCCTGCCTGATGCTGTTGTCGATAGGGATCAGCTGCTTTTTCAGCTGTTTATGTACTTTTGACGGATTCAAAGGCTGTTTCTGGGTCACCAGAGTATATACCTGGAATACCAGTTCACAGTAATCCTCCAGAAGCTTTACCGTCGCAAAGCCCTCTCCCTCTTCCGCCTCAATCATGGTTCCCAGCTGGATAGCGGCTTCCTGGCATTGCCCCAGCAGATCCAGTACCGTCCCCTCGTCCCGGGCTTCCATGGATTTCTTCACCGCGCCATGTGCCTGCTCCAGCAACTGGATATATTCATTTGCTATCTTTTTCTGATATCGTCTCATATCCGGTATCCTTTTCCTTTATGGTATGCCGCCTGCTCTTCTCAAACTTCTATTACCTTACCATATCTTCCTCAATAATTCAATGTATTTCCTTGGTAATCTAATGCAGCAGCACATATACTGGTGTACTGGCACATTCCTGTTTCGCCAAATGGCCTGCCCGAATTTCCGTCTGCCGCATTGGCCCTACTCAATAACGCCACCGCAGAGCCTGCCCCAGCGAAGCGAGGGTATCGCCCCCCGCCGCCTTGCAGACTGAAAATTCATTCTGCATCATTTGGCTGAAAGTAAATGTGTCAGTACACTAGAGCGTGTTTGAAAATCCATTCCCGCCATCTGCACGCCCCATTTTGCGGTATCTTTGGGTCAAATTCAGGTTACATAGCCCACTATGAACCCTTCATTTGACTCAAACCTCCCACAAATTATGACGCACATCTGGCAGAAAGCAATTTTCAAACACACACTAACCTTGTATCAGTATATCGGCAATATTTCAAAAAAATTAACCATCCCCACAGCAAACGCAAGTTCCTGGCCATCTGCCATCGGTACCCTCCGCGAACAAGGGGACACGCACCTTATTCACGGAAGACAGTGTTCAGCCCCCGAGGACGGGAGGGAGCGTACCTTCCTCGGAGGTATACCTCCCTGGTTCCTCTTTACCCTCCCCCCCATCTATGGTAAAATAAAATCACCACCTATAAGGAGCACGAATCATGGATATCAACTATGAACTATACAAAGTTTTCTACCATGTAGCCAACACCCTAAGCTTCTCCGAGGCCTCCAGGCAGCTTTTCATTTCCCAGTCCGCGGTCAGCCAGTCTGTCAAACTCCTGGAAAAAAAGCTAAACCAGCCCCTGTTTATCCGCAGCACCAAGCGGGTACAGCTGACACCCGAGGGCGAAATCCTCCTTAAGCACATTGAACCGGCCATGAACCTGATCCGCCGCGGGGAAAACCAGCTTTTAGAGGCCAATACTTTAGGCGGAGGCCAGCTGCGTATCGGCGCCAGCGACACGATCTGCCGCTATTACCTGGTCTCTTACTTAAAAGAATTCCACCGCCGCTACCCTAAGATCCACATCAAGGTCACCAACCAGACTTCCATTGCCTGCGCAAAACTCTTAGAATCCGGGCAGGTGGATTTCTGCGTCACCAACTATCCCAATTCCGGCCTCTCCAACACCCAGAATGTGCGGATCATACGCGAATTCCATGATGTGTTCGTGGCAAATGAAGAATACCGGCACTTAAAAGGCCGCAAGATCCATTTAAAGGAACTGAAAGACTGCCCGATCCTGATGCTCGACCGCAAGAGCACCACCAGCGAATTCCTGCACAGCCTATTCCAGCGCCACCAGCTGGACCTGGTCCCGGAGATCGAACTGAGCAGCAACGATTTGCTGATCGACCTCGCCCGGATCGGGCTGGGCATCGCCTTCGTCCCGGATTACTGTGTGCCGGGGAATATCCCCAACCTTTTTTTGCTGGACTTAAGCGAGCCGGTCCCTGCCCGCCAGCTGGTGGTCGCTTCCAACGAGAACCTGCCGCTGTCCCAGGCTGCAAAGCAGTTCATGGATATGCTATGAGGGGCGAAAACCCTCCCCGTTCCAGAACCTCTCCAGCCACCCGGATACCGTGCTCCGGGTGACCGGGGCATACTCAGACCACTCCCGCGGGAACATCGCCTGTACCCTGGGCCATAAAAAACGGTCATCCAAAAGCAGGATGATCCCCCGGTCCTCCCCGGTCCGGATCACACGCCCCGCCGCCTGCATCACCTTGTTCATCCCAGGGTACTGGTAGGCATAATCATAGCCATTCTCCATCCGCTCCTCAAAATACCCTTTGAGGATCTCCTGCTCCGTGCACACCATGGGAAGCCCGGTGCCCACAATGACCACGCCCTCTAAGCGTTCTGCTTTCAAGTCAATCCCCTCGGAAAATATCCCTCCCAGCACGCAAAGGCCTACAAAAGAACGGTCCCGCTCCCCCTCAAAATCTGCCAGGAAAGCCTCCCTCTCCTCTTCCGTCATCCGCCCCTTTTGCATACTCCAGCTAAAGGAGCCGTCCCCAACCTTTTGCAGCTGCTCCTCCACGGACTCCATATAGCGGTAAGAGGGGAAAAACACCATATAGTTCCCCTTGTGGCTCCTTGCAACCGCGCAGATATAGTCTACCACCTTGCCATATTCGCCCTGGTTCCGCCTGGTATAGCGGCTGCTGACATCCGAGCCGATCATCAGCAGGCGGTTCTCCTGCGGAAACGGTGAATGGGCATAAACCGCATAGTCCCCCGGTTTTCCGGACAGCAAGTTCTTATAATATAATACCGGCAGCAGCGTGGCAGAAAAGAATATGCCCCCATGCCCTTTTTCCAGGCAGTCTGACAGGCAGCGGGAGGGGTCAATGCAAAAAAGGCGCAGGGCCAGTTCCCCATCCTTTCCCAGTTCCGTATAGATGCGGTAATGCTCATCCAGGTTTTCATACATGTTGAGGAAATGGCGCACCTGGAAATAAAAATCCAGCACCATGTCCCAGTCCGCCAGGCCATTGCCGGCGTCCGGGTCTTCCATCATGTTTTCCATCTCCCCAAACAGTTCCATCAGGCTGCCGGCAAACAGGTTGATATCCTCCTTCACCTGATACCCGCCGCATTCCCGTTTCATCTCCAAAAGCAGCCGGTTGCAGCGCTCCAGCTTTTTCTCCACCTTCCCGGCCTTTCCTTTGAGGATCCTTTTTACAGTCAGGAAATCTTCCTTTTCCAGGGTTGCGCTAAACATCTCCCTGGCACGGTGCACCAGATTATGTGCCTCATCAACCAAAAACAGATATTCCCCGGACACCCCCTCTCCAAAATACCGCTTCAGACGGGCGTTAGGGTCAAAAACATAATTGTAATCACAGATAATGCCGTCCACCCAGTTGCTGATATCCAGGCAATATTCAAAGGGGCAGACCTGATGCTTTTTTGCATATTGAAGGACAAGTTCCCTGGTTATTCCGGTTTCCTGATGGATAATGTCAAACACCGCCCCATTTACCCGGTCAAAATGCCCCTTTGCCAGGCTGCAGGCCACTGGGTTGCATTCCGCCTTTTCAAGAGGGCACAGCTTCTCCTTCGCTGTGATGGTGACTGTGCTGAAAAACAAGCCGTGCTCCCTGAGCAATTCAAAACATTCCTCCGCCACGCTCCGGGTTATGGTCTTGGCCGTCAAATAAAACAGCTTTTCCCCCCGCCCCTCCCCCATGGCCTTCAGCGCCGGATACACGGTAGACAATGTCTTTCCTATCCCGGTAGGTGCCTGGATGAACAGGTTCTTGCCCATTTTCAGCGCCCGGTATACCGACGCCGCCAGTTCCCTCTGCCCCTCCCGGTACTCATAAGGAAATCTCAGCCTCCGCAAATATTCCTCCCGCAGGATCCCATGCTGGTACTGGTATTCCGCCCATTTTTTATATTCCCCAACCAGCTTCCCAAACCATTCCTCCAGTTCTTCAAAGCTTTTATCCTGGCGGAAACGCCGGATCTCCTCCGTCTCAATATTGCAATAGGTAACCTGGATCCCAATCCGTTCCAGGCTATGCTGCCGGGCATAGATATATCCGTAGCAAAGAGCCTGTGCCAGATGAACCAGAACCGGCCCCTCCAGGCGTGACACATCCAGAAAGACTCCTTTGATCTCATCAATCACCGTACCCTCCGGACTGCTTATCACCCCGTCCGCACGCCCCTCAATGGCAATCCGGTATTCCTCCAGATCCACCACATGCTTCAAGGTAAACTCTGCCTGATAATCCGCCCCCATCCTCCTCTGGATTTTGCGGTGGATCCGGCTTCCCGCCTGCATCGCGTCCTTATCCGCCCCGCCCATCCTCCTGTTGTCAATGTCCCCGCCCCTCATCACGAATTCCACCAGGCTCCGGACAGATATCTTAACGGTTTTCCTTTCCCCGTATCCCATAAATATCCCCCATGCATTATTGGTCTCTTTCCCTGCAATCCGGCAAAAAACTTCACCGGCACATATTACCTTCCTCCGAAAAAAAGCAGGCAGCCACAATCTTCTCTTGTGCTGCCTGCCCCTTGCCATTATTGTTTAACCATTCTTCATTTTTTATGCGATTTTTTCATCTGACGGCGCAATTGTCTCCAGATATGCCTCAAATTCCTCGTTTTCCCCGTGTAGCCTAACACTGAGAGTCTTGGTCAGATCCATACTCAGTACGCCCAGGATAGATTTCCCGTCGATGACAACACGGTTGTAAAACACATCAACATCAAAATCGCACTTCATGGCTGCCGTCACGAATGCCTTTGCATCCGCGATGCTTACTAATTTGATCTTTCTCTCCTTCATCATACACAGCTCCTTTTTAGCGAACACCACTATTGGTGTTATCCACTTTATACCACTTTAGCCCTAAAAAGTCAAATTCTGCCATATCCAGGATAATCCTCATATTTCTGCACAATTCTCCCAAATTCTCCCCTTTATCATTTTTCATTTTTATGTAAATTCCCACTTAAGCCCTTTCCACCAAAAAGCATATACTAAAAAATGAATTCCCAACCCCTCTACGCAAGCCAAAAAATCCACATTTTACAAGAAAAACAAGGATTTTTCCCTGCCCTTTCCCCTTCCAAAGGCAGCCAGCCGCCCATGGGGACAGACAAAAAAACAGCCAAAGCCAAAAACGGCTTCAGCTGCTCTCCTTAAGCAGGGGAAGAGGGGCTCGAACCCCCATCTACGGTTTTGGAGACCGCCGCTCTACCATTGAACTATTCCCCTAAAGAATTATCTTTGCAACTTCTATAGGGTATCACATAATGCGGCATTTGTCAACATCTTTTTGAAAATCGCAGGAACTATCGCAGGAGCCAAATCACAGGAAGTCAGGCAAAGGAACTGAAAAAACAGGGGAGGTTTCCTATAATAACATCAGCTATACCTACAACCAGCAACCGGCAGATATTAAAATCAAAATGATTTAGAACTTTTTTCATAGTCCGATAGACGTATCGGCATATGGTATGGTATAATGTACACGAAAGCGAAGAGCAGTGCGGAAAAAAGCAGGTGCAAATTTTCGTCATGCTCGCATGTAAGAAAATTTGCACCTGCTTTTTTCCATAGGGCCGAAAGGCCCGTGAGCGAACTGGAGCGCAGCGGAAGCGAGCCACTGCGGAGCCCGCTTATGAACCACTCCCATGCAGGCCACTACGCCTCCCCATGCTCCTTCCCACACACCAGTCCCCCCGCTGTCCCCATCGCACCAAAAAAACAAAAAAGCGAACACTTAACAAAACCTCTCACAAATTGAATGCAACCCAAGTGTTCCGCTGAGGAGGAAAGAGATGAAAAGCATTCGCCAAAAAATCACAGTATGCCTGATGGCAACAGTCCTGATTGCCCTGGTGGCAGTTGGCTCATCCAGCATTGTGCTGAGTTACAGGAGTACAATCGCCACAGTGGACCAGATGATGAGCGAGACCGCCGTGCTGGCGGCAGAACGTATTGAGCAGGAACTGACCGCTTACAAGAATGTGGCTATGGACACCGGCTGTATCCCGCAGCTGTCTGACCCATCCGTGCCGGTTGCGGAAAAACAGGCCATTATCGATGAGCGTGTCAAGATGCACGGCTTCCAACGGGGAAATGTCATCGGTGCGGACGGCTACAGTATCTTTGATGGCAAGGATTATTCTGACCGTGAGTATGTACAGCAAGCCATGAAGGGGAACGTCTATGTATCCGAACCGCTGATCAGCAAAATCACGGGGGAACTCTCTATCATGGTGGCAGCGCCCCTCTATGAGAACGGGAACCATGGTTCCCAGATTATAGGTGTGGTCTATTTTGTACCGCCGGAAACCTTCTTAAATGACATCGTTTCCTCTATCAAGGTGGCTAAGAGCTGCCGTGCCTATATGATCAACAAATCCGGATATACCATCGCTGATGTGACCCTGGATACCATCACCACCCAGAATATCGAACAGGAAGCCCAGAGCAATTCTTCCCTTAAGGAACTGGCCCGCCTCCATGAGAACATGCGCCAGGGGGCAAACGGCTTCGGCAGCTTCCACAGTTCTGATGGGATCCGTTTCGCCGCTTATGCCCCGGTGGGCAGCACAGACGGCTGGAGCGTTGCCGTGACGGCCCTGAAAACAGAATATCTGGCAAATACCTATTTTGGCATCCTGATCAACATAGTCGTAATCCTGGCCTCCGTTCTGGTCTCCATCGTGGTGGCTTTGAAGCTGTCCAACAATATCAGCATCCCCATGCGTGCCTGCGCAGAGCGGATGAAGCTTTTGGTGGAGGGTGACCTCAAATCCCCCGTTCCCCAGACCCATGGCCAGGACGAGACAGCGGTACTGACACGGTCAACTGCCGATATGGTAACCGGCCTGAACACCATTATCAAAGATATCGGATATCTGTTAAACGAGATGGCAAACAAGAATTTCGATATCCAATCCTCCCACCGGGATGCCTATGTCGGCGAGTTCCAGAGCATCCTCCGTTCCATGCGCAACCTGAAGGTTGAGTTGAGCAATACCATGCGCCAGATCGACACCTCTGCAGGCCAGGTCTCCTCCGCCAGCGGCCAGGTTTCCACCGGCGCCCAGAACCTGAGCCAGGGTTCGATTGAACAGGCCAGTTCCGTGGAAGAGTTGGCCACCACAATCAACGACATTTCCAACACTGCCAAAAAGACTTCTGCCGCTGCCGAGGAGGCAGGCAATTTCGTAGGGCAGGCCGGAGCCCAGCTGGGTACCAGCGTGGATTATGTCAAGGAACTGAACACAGCCATGGAGAAGATATCCACCTCCTCCGAAGAGATCTCCAAGATTATCGCTGCAATTGAAAGCATCGCCTTCCAGACCAATATCCTTGCCCTGAATGCTGCCGTGGAAGCTGCCCGGGCAGGCTCTTCGGGCAAAGGCTTTGCCGTTGTTGCTGACGAGGTGCGCAACCTTGCCTCCAAATCCGATGAAGCCGCAAAGGCCACCAAGGAACTGATCAGCAGTTCCATCACTGCTGTCACCGAAGGCAGCCAGGCAGTCGGCAAGGTGACTGAGGCCTTGGAACGAACCAGTGTCCTTGCCGGCCATGTGACCACCCAGATGGATATTGTTGTGAAGGCTGTAGAGGATCAGACCGTTGCCATTGAACAGGTCACAGAAGGCATCGACCAGATATCCTCCGTCGTACAGACCAACAGTGCCACTGCCGAGGAAAGCGCTGCTGCCAGTGAGCAGCTTTCCGCAGAGGCCAGCAGCCTGAAACAGCTGGTAAGCAGTTTCACCCTTGCCAGAGACTAAATCCATACATACACCCGTTCAGGTCCGCCCATGCCGGGCGAACGAAAGGAGGCGGAAGCATTGCTCATGCTTCGCCTCCTTTTATCGTATAATCTCCAAGTCTCCCCAACCATTTTACGAAAAACTCAACCCGTCACTTCTGCAGTTTCCCGAAAATCCTCCACAGCATCATCACTGCTGCCATGGCCAATACGAATTCTGCTGTGAACTGGGCGTAGGCAAGCCCGTAAAGGGGGAAGAAATAATTTAATACATACAAGGCTGGTATCTCAAGGGCAATCTTCCTTAAGACAGCGAACAGCAGCGCCGCCTTTCCCATTCCAATCGCCTGAAATACGCCGACTGCCAGAAAATCCATACAGATAAAGGGCAGCCCCAGGCAAAAGCCCCGAAGGAACCTGCTTCCATAGGCAATAATCTGGTCGTTTTTCATAAAAGCGCCAATCAGACTCCCTGCACCCAAATAATACAGCAACGCCACCGCTGCAATCGACGGCAGCATAATCTTAGCCACAAAGAGAAGCCCTTCTTTCATCCTCTTAATATTCCCGCTGGCATAATTATAGCTGATAAGCGGCATAATGCCCTGGGAAAATCCCAGCGCCACCTGCATGGGAACCATATTAAGCTTCTGGGAAATCCCCATTGCCGCCACTGCATTCGCTCCATAAGATGAAGTAAAGTTGTTCAGGATAGTCATCCCGGTCACATTCAGGAGATTCTGGATCGATGCCGGGATCCCCACCCCGCAGATTCCCAATACAATCGCCTTCTCCAGGCTGAATTTATGGGGCATCACACACACAAAGGTGGTCTTCCGCTTCGTATAAAGCAGGACAAAAAAATACATGCAAGCCACACAGTTGGAGAGGAAGGTTGCCAGCCCGGCGCCGGCCGCCCCCATATTAAACCCCCATGGGAGAATAAAGACGGGATCCAGGATAATATTCAGGATACATCCGCTCATGGTACCTACGCTGGCGTGGAACGCCGCCCCCTCGGATCGCACCATGTATGCCAATACCACGTTGAGAATGGCCGGTGCGGCGCCGCAGATCACCGTCCAATGCAAATATTCACCGGTAGCTGCCCCAGTGTTGGCATCCGCTCCCAGAAGCACCAGCAATGGTCCCTTAAAGGTTAGGCATAGCATGGAAAATACTATCCCGCAGATCAGAGAACAGTAAAACCCGAAAGCGGAACTGCGCCGCACAGTCTCATAATCCCGTCTCCCCAGTGCCCGGCTCATCATGCTGGAACTTCCCACGCCAAACAGGTTATTGACAGCATTGAATGCCAGCAGCACCGGAGATGCCAGGGCTACGGCCGCATTCTGGATCGGGTCGTTTACCATCCCTACAAAATATGTGTCCGCCATATTATAGATCACCATCACCAGGGAACTTAAGATCGTGGGAATTGTCAGTTGGGCCACTGCCCGGGGGATAGGTGTCCGTTCAAATAAATCTGTTTTCTGGTTCTGTTCCATAAATTTTGTCCTCCTGTCCATCAATGCCATGGGATTTCGGCATGTAAAACTGATTCTACCATGTTCTCTCCCATAAGACAAGGGATTTGGAAAAGATGAACAAGGACGGTAAAATTGTACATGCCTCTCAATCCCCGCCAGAAACATCCCGGCAGCAGGAATCGCCGCTGCATAACACGTAGCAATATACATTCCTGCAGCTTCCCTCCTGGCCCGCCCTGCTCCTATGTATCTCCTTTAGGCAAAAACCGCACTTCTCAAATAACCTTCTGGAGGGCATATTATATTCCAATATATGGGAACAGATAACTTTTAAGCGCAATTGGCAAAATGCAAAGGATACCAGGGCATTTACCGCGCCTTCCCCATATCCTTTTCCACGGGCAGATTTCCTGAGTTTAATATAAATCTCTGCCGTTTTGTTTTCCCAATCCACATGGGAAAGCAAGATAATCCCCAGGCCAGCCTGGGGGGTATCTTTATCAGCAATGATATAACGCAGGTTGCAGGCAGAACCTTCCCGGGCACAAAACCAATCCATCTGATGGTCATAGGATGGAGGGCTGGGATAGCCTCCCGTCACTTTGGCAATCTCCGGATCCTGGATCAATTCTTCCAGCATCCCTCTGTCCTGTCTTTCCACTGTCCGGAGAACTACTTTATTCTCTGCCAATTCCAATCTTTATCCCCCCTCCTCTGCCGGCAGAGCCGCCGGATGCTTATCTGCTGCCTTCCCCACTCCCCACCACAATCTCATCCTCCACCCTGCCTGCCCGCACCTTATAGACCCGGTCACACAATTCATACAATTCCTGCGTGTTAGGAGAAAAAAGCAGTGCCCCTGCCTTTCTTCTTCTCAATTCATTTAAAAACTGTCCCACAATGTTCCGCATAATCATGTCCGTCCCGGAAAGCACATTGTTTAACACCACCACCTTGGAACGGTTCAGGATCCATTTATACAGGGCAGCAACCAGCTGTTCCCGCTTGCTGACCTCGCTCAGCGGCCTTTTGATGTTTTCACTTGGGAAATCCAGCGCTTTTAGCAGATCCTCCACCACCCGTTTTTCCAGGCGGGTATGGATCATGGTCCGGGATGTCAGCCGGTTGAGGCTGGTGATGGTCAGATTGTCCTTAAAGGAAAGCTGCGGAAACACACTGCTTTTGTAAAAATCCACATATCCGAATCCCAATTCAATCAAACTCTCCCTTCCCATCCTTATATTCACCGGCTCCCCCTCCAGAACGACAACTCCTGCCTCCGGACGTGCGTCCCCTAAAAACAATTGGAGGATACTGGTGCAAAGCGGATCCTCCTCATCGGTAAACCCTACAACCTCACCCTTGTTCAGATGGAAACTCAACCCCTGTAATCCCCTGCCGTGAATCCGGCAGACCTCCATCAGGATCTCCTGCTCCCTGCTTACCGCCACCCTGCCCACTGCTTTTGGGAGATGGTAATCCCCGGACATCATTTTATTGATGTCATACTGGCCGTATTCTTCCCGAAACAAAATCCCCTCATCCCTCCCGTTCCGCAGGACTACCAGGCGGTCCGTAAAAGAAGTCACCAGTTCCGGCATGGATTCAATCAGCAGAATGCTGACCCCCTTTTTCTTTAATCCCAGCAAAAGTTTTCCCAGGTGGCGAAATTCCTCCTCGGTATAATCATTCGTAATATTGTCAACAATGACCAGCCTTGCATGAAGGTAAAATGCCCGCAGCAAGGAAACCTGGTGCTTCTCATACAGGCTAAGGCTGTTCACCGATGCCCTGGTATCCAGGAGAATACCCAGGGCATGTGCCGCCTCCCTAACCTTGCGCAGCTGCATCCGGGCAGGGAAAACCCCCACACCGGATCCCGGTTCCATCAGACAGACATTTTCCTCTATCGTGAGGCAGGGGAACAGATCCGGCACTGCCCGGATATGGTAAATGCCGTTGCCAGGCCGCCCCGGCTTTCTTCCTCCCTCGCTCCGTCTGCCTTCAATATAGATTTCACCTTCCTCAAAGCCCCGGCTGCCTGCCAGGATCTGGGCTACCATGGACTTCCCTGAGCCGCTAAGGCCGGTCATGCCCAGGATTTCCCCTTCATAGACGGACAGATTCAGGCCGTTCAGCACCTGGCTTCCATGGATAGACTTTTTCAGCCCTTCAACCCTGACGATTTCTCTTTTCATTCTGTTTCCCCGCTTCAAAGGGCAAATTGATCTCAACCATCGTGCCTACCCCCAAGGTGCTCCGGATCCGCAGGCCATACTGCCGCCCATAATAGAATTTCAGCCTCCGGTCCACATTGGCCAGTGCAATGCCTGCTCCTTTCCGCCTCTCCTCCCCGGAAAACATCTCCTGCCCTTCTCTGGTTCCCTCCAGGTTCCGGCGCAATTGTTCCAGCCGTTCCTCACTCATTCCCAGCCCATTGTCGCTGACCAGCAAGGTAATCCTGTCTTCCGTCCGGATGGCCCGCAGCTTGATATGCCCTTTCCCAATCTTCATCTCCAGCCCATGATGGATGGCATTCTCCACAATCGGCTGAATGGTAAGGATCGGCATCTGATAATTCAAAATTGCCTCATCCTCCGTTCCTTCCACCAGATATTCCACCTTGTCCGGGAAACGGTATTGCTGAATCAGAAGATAATTCTTCACATTATCCAGTTCTTCTTTTAGAGTAGCCATCTCGCCCGGACGCGAGATACTATAGCGGAACAGCGTGGACAAAGACTCCGTCATGGCCGCGATATCCCTGGCATCACATAACAGCGCATGGCTTCGGATCGTATCTAATGTGTTGTAGAGGAAGTGAGGGTTGATCTGGCTCTGCAGTGCGTAGATCTCCGCCTGGGAACGCAGATTCTGCGCCTCATATTCATCCTGGGAAGCCCTTTTCACCGCCTCCATCATCTGATTTACCGGCCTTCGCAAAAGCTGTAAATAAACAAGACAAAAGCCCATCTCCGCCACCAGGTAAATACCCGCCAGCATCATGGGCCTTAGCGTTCCATGGATTTTACCTGCCAAAAAAGGCAGCACAAAGTAGAGCACAGAAAATACTGCATTTCCTGTAAATGCCAAAACTGTATTGCAGCTGATAAACTCCGTTTCCCTCTTCCAGTCATGTTCCATGTCAACTATAAAATTTGCGGTAATCCACCGGCTTGATCCCCACTGTCTTAATAAACAGCTTGCTGAAATATCTGGTATCCGTATATCCTACTTTACAGGCAACTTCGTTGATTGTCAAGCTTGTCTCCCGGATCAGCCGCTGTGCCTCTTCCATCCTCACCTGGGTAAGGTACTGGGTAATCGTGAGCCCTGTCTCCTTCTTAAACATACTGCTCCCGTAGGAATAGGATAAATCTGCCGCACCCACAATCTCCTCCAGCAGCAGATTCTCAGCAAAATGCCCCTGAATATACTGTTTCATACACTTAATCGGGCGGCTGACGCCATCCTTGTGCATCTGCCTGGCCTTCTCCATCTGTTCCGCGGCGATTTTCCCATATAACTCATAAAGTTCTTCATTGGAACAGCAAAAATCCGCCCGTTTGAAAACCTGAAGGCAAAAACTTCCGGCAGGTTCACCTATTTGGGGATCCCTGGCATACAGGGCCGCCTCCGCATAACAGGCCACTGCCCCCAAAAACTGGTTCAGATAATAGGGATTTTCCCGGAATTGCCTTCTGGCTTCCTGATAAGCCCTGTCATACCACTCCCGGAATGCCGTTTCGTCCCTGTCAAAAAGGATATGGTCCAATTGCTGCCTCGCCTCCCCGGAAAGCTGTACCGGCATACGGAAATCCGTTTTTTCATTGCAGACATCCAGCTTTCCCCTTCCGCCAACAAGCCTTTGCCGGATCGCATAATCCGCGCTGGAAAAAACATTCTCCAGCCGCCCTGTGCTTCTCTCCACACTGCCGGCTGCTGCGCTGACCTGGTACAGATTGTAAGGGGTTATCTTGTCCTTTAAGAGCAGTTCCACCTTTCTTAGGATCCCCGGGTACTTCTGTTCTTCCATATGCATCAGCAGATAACACCGGGTATCTTTGCAGTACATTTCCACATCAAAGCAATCCTCCCGGACAGCCCGGTAATATTTGTCTCCCAGGACTTCCAGGTTTCTGCTTAAAAAACTCTCTTCCACTGCCTCTTCCACATCCAGCTTTAAAATCAGCACCGCAAAAATCCCCTGCTGTATGTGAAAGATTTCTTCCCAGGCACAGGCAAAATCCGCCTCCTCAGCAGCCCTCCCTGCCAAACGGCGCACATAGGAGGCCATAACCTCCCTCCGCTTCCTGGCCTTGTCCTGGGCAATTGCCTGCTCCATATCCGCAATCCTGGTCTGCAGCTTTTCCCGCTCCCCCTGTTTTTCCTCAATCGCTTCCAGAGCCCCGTTCAGTTCATCCGCCCGGATCGGCTTTATCAAATACTCTGCCACCCCATATTTGATCGCATCCTTCGCATAGCAGAAGTCCTTGTATCCGCTGATGATGATAAACTCTGCCGGTATCCCCCGTTCCCGGGCTGCCCGCAGAAGTTCAATGCCACTGATACCCGGCATCCGGATATCCGTAACCACAATATCCGGATGCCTCTGTTCAATCAGTTCCAGGGCACTTTTACCATCCGTTGCCTCGCCTACAATCTCATGCGGCAGGCCGGGCTTAATCAGCTTTCGGATCAGCTGGATTATGCTTACCTCATCGTCTGCTATCAAAATCCTCAGCATCTAAATCATTCCTTTTCCGCTCTCTTTGTCGCAAATCCATCCAGGGCAACCGCAAACAGGATAAACAGGCCGATTACCACCTGATGCCAGAACGTATTTACATTCAAAAGGCTCAGGCCATTCTTGATTGTCGCCATCAGGATCGCCCCCAAAGCTGTCCCCAGCATATTGCCCTTTCCCCCGGACATGCTGGTTCCGCCGATCACCGTTGCCGCAATGGCATCCATCTCATAGGCATTTCCTGCTGTGGGGACTGCCGCCTCACTCCGTGATGCCAGGATAATCCCTGCCACCGCGCAGAATACCCCGCTGAGGACAAAGACCAGTATCTTGATCTTATCCACATGGATCCCCACCAGCCGTGCCGCATCCTCATTGCTTCCGATGGAAACCGTATACCGTCCAAACCGCGTTTTGTAAAACAAATAGCAGCTAACCGCCAAAAGCAGAAGGGTAAGGATGATGGGAACCGGCACCGGCCCGATATATCCCTGCCCAAAAAACTGAATTTCCGGATATTTCAGCCCGTACAGGGGAATGCCCTTGGTGTATACATAAATCATGCCTCTTAAAATACTCATGGTCCCCAATGTGGCAATAAAATATGCCATTCCCAGCTTTGTCACCAAAATCCCGTTAACCAGCCCAATGAGGGCCCCCAATAGCAGCACCACCAGTATCGCCAGGTAAATGTTCTGTCCCCCCAGGATCATCGCTGCCAGCACCATGCCTGAAATTCCCACCGTGGAACCTACGGAAAGGTCAATCCCGCCCAGGGATATGACGAAAGTCATGGCAAAGCCCACAATCGCCGTATAGACCGCCTGCCGTATCCCCACCATGATATTGGAAAATTTCAAAAAATTGGGGCAGGCAATGCTGAGGGAAATAAACACCGCCAGGTACACAAAAATAATTCCGATTCCGTCAATATTCACTATTTTTTTCCAAATCTTATTCTCAGACTGCATATTGTTTGATCTCCTCTGCTGTTGCTTTTGCTGCCTCCAGTACGGCAACCACCTTTCCATGCTTCATCACCAGGATCCGGTCGCAGATCCCGATCACCTCTTCCTCCTCTGAGGAAACCACGATCACCCCTTTTTTTTCTGCCACACAGGCGCCTATGGTTTCGTAAACCTCCGTCTTGGCATGGATATCGATCCCCCTGGTGGGTTCCTCTAAAAGCAGAACCTGTGCATCCGCCAGGATCCAGCGGGAAAGCATCACCTTCTGTTGGTTTCCTCCGCTTAAAGAAGCAATCCTCTGTGCGCTCCCGCTGCATTTTATATTCAGTCGGCCGATAAAATCCCTGGCTGCCTGGTCCTCCTGGGCTTTGCGGATGGTACGGTAGCGGCAAAGCTTTTTCAGGGATGCCACAGACATATTCCAGGCCAAATCCTGCTTTAAGAACAGGCCCTCCACCTTCCTTTCTGCCGGAAGGAACCCAATATCTGCTGCCATGGCACCGCGGATGCTGTTGCGGTAAACCCTTCCCCGTACCCGGATGGCTCCCGCCTTCAGCTGGCGTTCCCCGAACAGCGTCCGGACCACCTCATTCTTCCCACATCCCTCCAGGCCCACAATCCCCAGGATCTCCCCCTGGCGGAGTTCAAAGGAGACATCCCCAAAGGCTTTCCCGTCAGAAATATTCTCTGCTTCTAAAAGCACTTCACCAAGCTGCCTCTTTCTTTGGGGATATTTATTTTTCAGTTCCTTGCCCACCATCCCGGAGATAATCCGGTCCATGCCAAACTCAGCTGCCGGAGCCTCATCCGCTTTCTGTCCGTCCCTGAGAATCAGGATAGTATCACAGATTTCCAGAAGTTCCTCCAGATGATGGGAAATAAAAATAACCGAACGCCCTTTGGCCTTCAACTCCCGGATCACCCTAAACAGCTGCTCCCTTTCCGCTGCCTGGAGCGATGCCGTGGGTTCGTCCATGATAATAATCTGGGCATCCGCATACACGGTACGGGCAATCTCCACCATCTGCTTCTGTGCAAGCTTCACCCTCTTTAAGGGAATCCCCAAGTCCATATTCACCTTAAGCTGCCCGGATAAAATCTCCTCTGCCACCTTTACCATCTCTTTTTCCCGCAGGCCGGCAAACAGCCCCTTTCCCCTTGCCTGCTCCCGGTTAAGGAAAATATTCTGAGCCGCATTCAGTTCCGGGATTATGCTCAATTCTTGGTAGATCGTGCTGATGCCCAGCCTCTGTGCCGCCTGGGCATCCGGGATATCCACCCTTTTCCCATGGATACGGATCTCCCCTGACGTGGCCTTATAAATGCCGCAGAGAATTTTGATCAGGGTGGATTTCCCTGCCCCGTTCTCTCCGATCAGCCCCAGAACCTCTCCCTTGTGCAAGGTCAGATCCACCCCCTTAAGTACCTCCACCTGGCCAAAGGATTTGTGGATATCTTTCATTTCCAATACTATGTCCTTCATCCTTCCTCCCTTCGCAAACAGGATGATGCCTGTATCGCCATCCTGCAGCAATTATGTGTAATACTCCGGCACAAATTTCAGCTGCCGGTATTGCCCGATATCATGGCCAAACAACACCTTTGCCTGGTATTGTTTCTCCAGCCTCCGGATTCTCTCTACAGTCTTCTGGTAACCAATCGTATCATAGGCTAATCCCGGGAAACGTACCGGCGGCCCATAATTCTCCTTCGTGTTGATGCAGTCAGAAACCAAAAGATAATTCCCGCTGTCCTTGAGAGCCACCAAAAGCCCCATCATCCCAAAGGTATGCCCTGCCCCGAAATTAAGGATCCTGATCCCCTCCAAAAGTTCCCGGTCTTCCTCCTCGTCCCCAACCAGCTGCCAGTTGATCTCTTTTTCCAGCCAGGCCCGGATATCATTTTTTATATATCCCCCCATTTCGCCATGGAGGGCATAGAGCCTCATCGCCCCGGTCAGTTCCCGGTCGCTTACCAGTACCTTTGCCTCAGGAAAAAATTCAATGCATCCCGCATGGTCCTCATGAAGATGTGACAGAACGATATATCTGACATCCCCCGGACAATAACCCAATTGCTTAAGCGCCGCCAGCACCCCCTCCTGCTCTCCCACAGACACCGGTGTCCGCAGCCGGTTCCCTTCATCCCAGCGCCCCTTCATGGCATCGGGATGGCAGCCGGTATCAAACAGCACCAGCCCTTCTTCATTTTCAATCAGCATGCAGGTGATGGGCGAATCTGCCCAGATACTCTTCACCTCATGTTTTTTGGCATTCCCCAATGCCGGCATGCATACCATATTCGCAAGGTCACACTGGATCATCCCCCCGCTTATCACATACATTTTCCTGTTCGCCATAGTTCCCCCTTTCCTCACAGATGTACTCTCGGAGTCTCTTTCTGCCTCAGCAGCATGCCAAAATCCCTGCTCTTTGGCATGTCTGGTATAAAAGAGGGGCAATCGGGAAATAGCGATTTTTGCCCCTGACATATAAGAGGGAGACAGTC